>CADEDH010000007.1:0-78208 GCA_902826025.1 uncultured Actinomycetes bacterium | reverse complement strand
CAGAGCTGGATCACGGGCTACAACTCCAACCTCAGCGGCCACGAGTACGGCAAGACCCGGTACAACGTCTATCAGGGCGGCGCCCCCCGCTACATGGCCAAGATCCAGCAGGTGAAGGACGAGGGCTTCAGCGGGGTCGATCTCGGCTGATCGCAATGGCCGATCCGGCGCATTTCGCCTGATCATGTTGGGGACGGGTGCTTCGGGGTAGCGTCAGCCCGATGGGTGCTGAGAGTGGTGGGGTCGCGGTGTCGATCCGGGATCTGACCAAGCAATATCCTGGTGCGCCCACCCCCGCCGTACGGAACCTGTCACTCGACGTGGCCGCCGGAGAGGTGGTGGCCCTCGTGGGCCCATCGGGTTGCGGGAAGACCACCACGCTCAAGATGATCAACCGACTGATCGAGCCGACGTCGGGCACGATCCAGGTGCTGGGCCGCGACCAGGCCGAGCTGCCGGTCCACGAGCTGCGGCGCGCCATCGGCTATGTGATCCAGCAGATCGGCCTGTTCCCGCACCGTACGGTGGCGGCCAACGTCGGCGTGGTGCCCGGCCTGCTGGGCTGGCCCAAGGCCCGGATCGCCGAACGGGTGGCCGAACTCCTGGCTCTCGTCGGCCTTCCCGCCGACGCCGGAAGCCGGTACCCCTCGGAGTTGTCGGGCGGTCAGCAGCAGCGGGTCGGCGTGGCCCGGGCCCTGGCCGCCGACCCCCCGATCCTACTGATGGACGAGCCCTACAGCGCCGTCGACCCTCTGGTCCGGGCCCGGCTCCAGGACGACCTGCTGGCCCTCCAGGCCCAGGTGGGCAAGACCATCGTCATCGTCACCCACGACATCGACGAGGCCATCAAGCTGGGCGACCGGGTGGCGATCCTGGCCGAGGGCGGGGTGCTGGCCCAGTACGACACACCCGACGAGCTGCTGCGGGCCCCGGCCGACGAGTTCGTGGCCGCCTTCCTGGGCCGGGAGCGGAGCCTGCGACGCCTCGGGCTGCGCCGGGTCGGCGAAGTGCGCTCAGAGCCGGCGGCGACCGTCGCCGTCAGGGCCACCACAGCCGAGGCGCTGGGCGCCGCCGAGGGCATGGGGGCCCGCTGGGTGCTCGTGATCGACGGCGACGCCGAGCCCGTGGGGCTGGTGGCGGTGGCCGACCTCCGTCACCACTCCCGCAGTGGGGCCGCCGGGCGAACCGTCGGCGAGGGGCTGGAGCCGGACCGGCGACCGCCCGTGGTCGACAGCACCTGGCCCCTGAGGGAGGTCCTCGACGCCGTGCTCCGGTCGGGCAGCGGGGGCGCCCTGGTGGATGACGCATCGCCTGCGCGATGCGTGATCACCCTCGATGCGCTGGCCGAGGCTCTGCGGTGACGGCGCCCGCCGTCGCCATGCTGGCAGTGCTGGCCCAGGCCAACCGGCGCGACACGCTCGTCTCCTGGGGATGGGTGTCGGAGCATCTCGACGACGTCTGGTCCCGCACGGTGGAGCATGTGGAGCTCACACTGGTGGCGCTGGCCATCGGGTTCACCGTGTCGTCGGCCCTGGCTGCCCTGGCCGTGCGCCATCGCCGCACGTTCGCCCCCATTACCTGGATCGGCTCGATCCTCTACACCATCCCCAGCGTCGCCCTGTTCGGGATGCTGATCCCGGTGACCGGCCTCGGCTTCTGGACGGCCGAGATCGCCCTCGTCAGTTACACGATCTTGATCTTCGTCCGCAATATCGTGGCCGGAATCGACGGGGTTCCGGCGGCGGTGGTGGAGGCGGCCGACGCCATGGGCTACACCCGGTGGCAGCGGCTCCGATCGGTGGAGCTGCCCTTGGCGTTGCCCACCATCGTGGCCGGACTGCGCATCGCCGCCGTCACCGTGATCGGGCTGGTGACGGTGGCCGCCGTAGTGGGCAACGGGGGCTACGGGGCGTTCATCCTCGACGGGCTCGACCGTGACTTTCCCACCCCGATCGTGTTGGGCGCCGTGCTGTCGGTACTTCTGGCGGCCACGGTGGACGCCGGCCTGGCCTACGCCGAACGGGCCCTCACGCCGTGGGCCCGGCGCCGGGGCGGTGGCCGGTGAGCGTGCTGGGCCAGGTGGCCCTGGTCGGCGATGTGTGGCGCTACCTCACGGCCACGTCGAGCTGGGGTGGCGACCGCGGGCTGGGGGCCCTGGTCCGGGCCCATCTGTGGATCTCGTTGGTGTCCACCGTGGCCGCCGTGGGGCTGGCCGTTCCCCCGGCAGTGTGGTTGGCTCACCGGCGGCGGCTGCCGCTGCTGTCGGTGGCCCTGGTCAATGTCGGCCGGGCCGTGCCCTCGTTCGCCATCGTCGCCTTCGTGTTCCCCCTGTCCATCCGCTACGGGTTCGGCCTCGGGTTCTGGCCCACCTGCGTGGCCCTGGTGGCCCTCGGCGTCCCACCCATCTTCACCAACACCTACGCCGGTGTGGCCGGGGTGGCCCCCGACGTGGTGGAGGCGGCCCGGGGCGTGGGCATGACCGACCGCCAGGTGTTGGCCGGCGTGGAGCTGCCCCTGGCCCTCCCGCTCATCCTCACCGGCCTGCGCCTCTCGGCGGTACAGATCACGGCCACCGCCACCCTGGGGGCCTTCGTTGGCTACGAGTGCCTGGGCACCCCGATCCTGCAGGGGCTGGCCCGGGGTGTCGCCGGCCGACCCCAATTGGTGGGGGGCGCCCTGCTCGTGATCGCCGCCGCCCTGGCCACTGATGCCGTGATCGGCCGGATCATCCCACGCGTCGTTCGTTGGCCCTCCGGGCTACGGTAGCTCGATCGTAGGAACCAAGGAGAGACAGACAATGCGCAGACCCCGCCTACTAGCGGCCCTCACGATGGTAGCGGTGGCCCTGGTTGCCGCCGCCTGCAGCGACTCGTCGAGCACGTCGGCCGGGGGTGACGTGCCCGATGGCCCCACCCTGACCATCGGGGCCCAGGACTTCGGCGAGAGCGCCATCCTGGCCGAGGTCTACGGCCAGGCCCTGGAGGCCGCCGGCTACCCCGTCGAGCAGCAGGCTCTGGGCGGGTTCCGCGACGTCGTCTACACCTCGTTCGACTCGGGCGACATCAACTTCACCGCCGAGTACGCCGCATCGGCCCTCGAGTTCCTCAACGGCGGGAAGGGCGAGGCGTCGGCCGACGCCGAGGCCACGTCCGACGCCCTGCGCACGGCGCTGGAGGCCAAGAAGCTGGTGGCCCTCGACGCCTCCCCGGCCCAGGACTCCAACTCGTTCGTCGTCACCCCCGACACGGCCGAGACCAAGAGCCTGAAGGCCATCAGCGACCTGACCGACGACCTGCGCCTCGGCGGCCCGGCCGACTGCACGGAGAACGCCTCGTGCCTTCCCGGGCTGCAGAAGGTCTACGGGCTCGACCTGTCGGCCGGGTTCACCCCGCTCGACGGCGGGGGCCCGCTCACCGTGGCCGCATTGGAAGGGGGCGAGATCGACGTGGCCATCCTGTTCAGCACCGACGGCACGATCGCAGCCAAGGGGTGGGTGATCCTGGAAGACGACAAGGGCCTGATCAACGCCGACAACATCATTCCCGTCACGTCCACCGAGGTGGCCGAGGCCTACGGCGACGACTTCGACGCCCTCGTCAACAAGGTGAGCGCGGCCATGACCACCGGGGAGCTGGCCGAGCTCAACCGCCAGGTGACGATCGACCTGAAGGACCCGGCCGATGTGGCTAGCGAGTGGCTGGCGGCCAAGGAGCTGGTCGACGCCACGAGCTGATCAAAACAGATCAGGCCTGATCGAAACTGATCAGCTGCAATGCCAGGCCGCCCAACTGGTCTGGCGTGACGGTGGAGACACGGCTCCCGGGCAGAACGCCCGGGGCCGGGTCGGCCACATCGAAGCCCCGGGCCCGGACGGTGGCCACCACGGCGTCGAGGTCGGCGACCTCGAAGGCGGTCACGCTGGCCAGGCCGGCCGGGCGCTGGTGTACCGGGCTGTCGTCGCCGTGGGGCCCAATCAACTCGAGGGTGACATCGCCGATGCGGAGCTGGCGGATGTCCATCCCCCGGCCCGTCACCCGGCCCGTCTGGGCCACACCGAGGACGGTGGCCCAGAAGTGGCAGGTCGCCTCCACGTCGTGGCTGATCACGGCCAGGTGGTCGAGGCGGGCCAACGGCAACTCATGGCGGAACAGGCCGGCGGCCTGGTGACGGGCCCGCCGGGCCTCCCCTCCTCCCTCGTAGGCGATGAGGGCGATCGGGCACCCGGCGCCGGTGGGGCCAGCCGGCTCCACCACGGTGCCGATCAGGCTGCCGTCGTCACGCCGCACGATGCGGGTCGACGCCTCGATCCCGTGGCCGGCCAGGGCGGCGAGCGCTGCCGCCGCTGAGCGGACCTGGAGCATCAGGCGGTGGAGCCCGCCCCGGTCGATGGCGGCGAGCAGCTCGTGGCGCTCCTCGCTCTCGGCCCCGAGCCGGTCGTGGACGGCGAGCAGCTCCACGTAGAACTCGGTGTCGGGTCCGCCCACGAAGAACACCGAGTTCTCGGTTGACGAGCCGGCGTGGCGCATCGGCGGCGTGAGCTGCAGACCGAGCGCCTGCCACCGCTCGGCGGCACCGTCCAGGTCGGCGGTGGCCAGGATGACGTGATCGACGCCGATGATCTCCATGGCCGTCACGCTAGGCCACCGGGCCGGCGCCGGGAAGCGGGCGCCCGCCCGACCCGGACCCTGCCGTTGGACTCTGCCGAGGCCCCGGGCCAGGAGCGTACGGTTGACCTGAGGGGAACGTGAGAGGAGCCCGGATGGGACCGGCACGGATGTTGATCGGGGCGACCATGGGAGCACTGCTGCTGGTCGCCGGCTGCGGTAGCGATGCCACCTCGTCCACCACTACCAGCCGCCCGGCGGCGTCGGATACCGTCAACGACACGGTCGGCGTCCCCAACCCGGCGAGCGTCTACTGCAAGGAGCAGGGCGGCGAGGTGGTGATCGTGACCGCCGCCGACGGGAGCCAGTCGGGCCGGTGCCGCCTGCCCGACGGCACCGAGGTGGACGAGTGGGAGTACTTCCGGGCCGCGCAGTCGACGACCTCCGCCGCCACGGCCACCGGTTTCGACATCTACCTCCAGGCGGCCGACGTCGGGCCGAACTGTGATCAGGTGGTCGCCGTGTCCCGCACCGCCACGGTGGAGGGACCCGAAGCCGATGCCCTGGCCCAGCTGCTGGCCGGCCCGACCCCGGCCGAACAGGCCCAGGGCTTGACCAGCTGGTTCTCCAGCGCCACCAGCGGGATGCTGCGCTCGGTCGTCATCGAAGACCGGGCGGCCCGGGTCGACTTCGATCCGGCCCTCGCCACCACCATCCCCAACGCCTCGGCGTCGTGCGGTTCGTCGTTGCTGCTGGCCCAGCTCGACGCCACGATCGGCCAGTTCGGCTCCGCCGATCGGGTCCTGTACTCCTTGGGCGGCGACGTTGAGGCCTTCTACTCCTGGCTCCAGATGGTCGTTCCCGACGAGTGACGGCCGGCGTCGGGAGAGCTGGAGACGGACAGGGGCTGGGTGCGCTGACGGCTCAGCTGCAGCCCGGGGGTACCTGATAGCCGCCGTCGGCCACGTCGGCCAGGAGGCGGGCGAAGTGGATGGCCGTGCGGTCCTCGCAGAACGGGGCCACGACCTGCACGCTCACCGGCAGCCCGCCGGCGGTGAGGCCGAGGGGCGGGGTGGTGACCGGCAGGTAGGCCATTCCCACCATGGCCGTCCACTTGATCAGGTCGGTGTAGGGGCGAGCCTCGCCGTTGACAGTGAGGCTGCGGTCGAGCCAGTTGCCGTCATTCTGGTGGGGAAAGGCCGGGGTGACGCTCACCGGGCACAGCAGGATGTCGTAGGAGCGGAACCAGCTGGCCCACGCCTCCCGCAGCTCGGTGCGTCGTAGGTGTCGGGCCAGCCAGGTGTGGTGGCGCTGTACGTTGTTGGCCGCCCCCCGGGACTTGTCGGCCAGGGCGGCGGCGTCGTCGGCGCTCATGCTCACGCTGGCGGCCACGCTGATCAGCTGGGCTCCCAGCTTGGACGCCTCGGCGAAGTCGATGTCGGGCCGGGCCGCCCGGTCGACGCTGGCCCCCGCCGCCTCCAGGGCCCGCACGGCGCGGTCGAGCACCGCCAGCACCTCGCCGTCGACGGGGCAGGCCGGATCGTCGAGCCACACCCCCACCCGGTAGTCGGCCAGGGAGGTGTGGCGGGCCGGCGGGATCTCCACCCGCCAGGCCGGGGCCCGGTCGGGCGTGGGGCCGGCCAGGAGGTCCACCAGCAACTCCAGGTCGTCGGCTGAGCGGGCCATTGGCCCGAACACGTTGACGTCGGCCTCGAACCGGCCTCCTCCCACCGAGTCGAGGTAGCCGAGGGTGGGGATCAGGCCGAAGCTCGGCTTGTGGCCCCATGCCCCGCTGAAGGCCGACGGCATTCGCACCGAGCCGCCGATGTCGGTGCCGATCTCGAAGCTGGTGAGCCCGGCGGCCACGGCAGCGGCCGCCCCGCCCGACGAGCCGCCCGGTGTGCGGGTCAGGTCCCACGGGTTGTTGGTGACGCCGAAGAGCTCGTTGTAGCTCTGGCCGTCGCCCGACCAGCGGGGCAGGTTGGTCTTGCCGAACACGATGCTGCCGGCCGCCTTGAGCCGGGCCACCACGGGGGCGTCGGCCGCCGGCACGTGGTCGGTCAGCTCCACCGCCCCCCCGGTGGAACGGATGCCAGCGGTCTCGATGGCGTCCTTGATCGTGTGGGGGATGCCGTGCAGCGGGCCGACCTCGGCGCCGGCGGCGGTGGCCGCATCGGCGTCGCGGGCGGCGGCGCGGGCCCGCATCTCATCCAGCGTCACCACGGCGTTGATCGACGGGTTGAGCCGCCCGACGCGGTCGAGATAGTGGTCGAGGAGCTCGGTGCTCGACAGCTGCCGGCTCCGGATGGCATCGGCCTGGCGGCGGGTCGTCCACAGCGCGGGGTCGTTGTCGGTCATGCCGCACAGTACCGCTCTCCCGGACACCAGGTCGAAGGGGCTACCTCCGGTAGGGTGCGGCCATGGCCGACCTCACCGTCTACCGCATCGACCGCCCCGCCGCCGGGCGGATGCTGTTCTTGTTCCACGGCTACAGCGCCGAGCAGCACCACCTGGCCGCCTACGTGCCCCTGGTGGACCCGGACGAGCGGTTCACCGCCGTGGCCCCCCGGGCCATCCACGATCTGCCCGAGGGCGACGGGGCCAGCTGGTGGGAGCGGGGCCCCGACGGGCCGGAGCCGGCCTCGTTCCTGGCCGCCCTCGACGCAGTGGAAGCCCTGATCGAGCGGGAGACGGAGGCCGCTGGGATCCCTCGGGAGCGGTGCGTCATCGGCGGGTTCTCCCAGGGCGGAGCCCTCACCCTGGCCCTCACCGCCCGTGAGGGCGCACCCCGCTACGCCGGGGTGTGGGCCATGTGCTGCGCTCTGCCCGACGTGCCCGGCCTCACGCTCAGCGCCGCCGCCGGGGCCGGCACCCCCGCCCTCATCCAGCACGGCACGGCCGATCCCATCATCTCGGTGGCCCGGGCCACCGCGTCGGCCACCCTGCTGGGCGACGCCGGCTGGCACGTGACGAGCGTCGGCTACGAGATGGGCCACTCTCAGACCATCGAGATGATGGTCGACGCCCGGGCGTTCCTCGCCGCCATCCCCTGACCGCGCCCGTCTTCGATCGTTCTGCGCGACGAAAACCGCGCCCGGCAGCGAACCGATGGCGCGAAACCCCCGGAAGGCGTCGAGATCGCGCCGCAGTCCGCCGCGGTGCGGCGACTTCCGTCGCGCAGATGGGGGCTCGTCCCGCTTCAGGCTCGGAGGGGGTCGCCGTCGTGGTAGAGCCAGCGGATGCCGTCGCGCATGAAATGGCTACGCTCCACCAGCAGGCCGGGCTGGCCCGCTTTCTCGTAGCGGGCGGCGAAGGTGACGGTACCGGTGCGGTCGAGGGCCAGGCCGCCGGTGGTGGCCCGGATCTCCAGACCGAGCCAGCGAAGGCTGGGTTCCACCACCTTGGGTGGACAGGTGTCGGGATGCCACGACCGGCGGATGAAGGCCTCGTTGCCGGTGGCGTGGGCGCTGTAGCGGGCCCGCATGAGGGCCTCCGCCGTCGGCGCCTCGGCCGTGCCGGCCAGGATCGGCCCACAGCACCCGGCCCACGGAGCCGGGCCGCCGCACACGCAGGGTTCGTCGTCGGTCGCCTCGCCACCAACCATCGTTCCGTCCTCTCCTCCACCTCGACCGTCACGCCGGCCGGCCTCCAGGTTGCCATGATGGAGGGGTGAACCAACGCCTCACCACGATGCGGGCTTTCGTGCTCGGCGGGCCCGGCGTCGGCTCCGTTCAGCTGGTCCCGGCCCCCGAGCCGGCCCCCGGTGAGGCGGTGGTGGCGGTGGAGCGGGTGGGGGTGTGCGGCACCGACGCCGAGCTGTTCTCGGGCCACATGGCCTACCTCCACCAGGGCCACGCCTCGTTCCCCCTGCGGCCCGGCCACGAATGGTGCGGGCGGGTGACGGCCGTGGGCCCCGGCGTGGACCACGCCTGGGTGGGCCGACGGGTGATGGGCGACACGATGCTGGGCTGCGGCACCTGTCACCGGTGCCGGCGGGGCCGTCAGCACGTGTGCGAGCAGCGGACCGAGGTGGGAGTGCGGGGTGGCCGCCATGGGGCCCTGGCCGAATTGATCGCCGTGCCGGCCCGGTCACTCCACACGCTGCCCGACACCGTCGACGCCGTGCTGGGAGCGCTGGTGGAGCCGGCCGGCAATGCCCTGCGGGCGGCCCGGGCGGCCGACGTCGGCCCCGGCGACCGGGTGCTGGTGGCTGGCCCGGGCACGATCGGGCTGCTCACGGCCCTGTTCCTGCAGGCCGCCGGGGCCGAGGTGCACCTGCTGGGGGTCACGCCGGCGTCCCTGGCCTTCGCCCGGTCGCTCGGCTTCGAGCACACGTGGGAGCCGGCCACCCTGCCGGCCCTGGCCTTCGACGCCGTGGTCGACGCCACCAATGCGGCCAATCTGCCGTCCCGGGCCCTGGACCTGGTGGAGCCGGGCGGCCGGCTGGTGCTCATCGGCCTGGCCGGCCGGCCCAGCGGGATCGACACCCGGATCCTGGCGTTCAAGGACGTCACGGCGGTGGGCGTCCTCTCGGCCTCTCCGGCTCTGGCCGACACCGTGCAGGCCCTGGCCGACGGCGTGATCGACCCCCGGCCCCTGGTGGCCGCCATCGTCGGCCTCGACCAAACGGCAGCGGTGCTGCGGGGCGATCGCCCCGCCGGCGCCGGCCCCGGACCCAAGATCCACATCGATCCCCGCCTCGGCTGAGCGCCGGGTGAGATCTCAGCCCACGGGCCGGGTCAGCCGACCTTCGAATTCCAGTTACGGGCGGCCCCGAGCACCTCGTTGAAGGGCTTGTTGGTGTCGAAGCTGGGCTCCCGGGGGAGGCCCAGCACTCGCTCGCCGATGCCGTTGCGCTGCATCTCGTTGGTCCCCGCCGCGATCGACGTGACCCGGCCGTTCAGGTAGTTCAGTGCCGGGCGGCCGCCGTCTTCGTCGCCGGCGGCCCAGGCCAGCGCCGCCGGCCCACCCACCTCCATCCCGAGCCGGGCCCGGATGGGAGCCAGCACACCGGAGGCCAGCTTGCCGTAGGCCGCCACCGCCGGATCGGGGGTGGCCTGGGCCCGCAGCCGATCGGCGATGCGGTGGCCCAGGTGGTACTGGGCGTAGTCGTTGATGTGGGCCTTGGCGATGGCCTGGCGGGCCGCCGGGTCCTCGGCCCGGCCCACCTTGCGGGCCAGGGCCACCAGATCGGGAGCCAGCTCCCGGGGCTCCACCATCGAGGCCCCCATCTCACCGGCGCCCCGCTCGTACACCAGCATGGTCTGGGTGACGGCCCAGCCCTTGTTGACCTCGCCGATCACGTCGTCCTCGGTCACCTCCACCTCGTCGAGGAACTCCTCGCAGAACTCGGCGTTGCCGTTGATCTGACGGATCTGGCGAACCTCAACCCCCTTGGCGTTCGTGGGGACGGCGAACCAGGTGAGCCCCCGGTGCTTGGGGACCGACCAGTCGGTGCGGGCCAGGCACATGGCCCAGTCGGCCAGGTAGGCGCCGCTCGACCAGATCTTCGACCCGCTGATGATCCACCGCTCGCCGTCCTTCACGGCCCGGGTGCGGATGCCGGCCAGATCAGACCCGGCCTCGGGCTCGGAGTAGAACTGGCACCACACCTCGTCGCCCGACAGGATCGCCGGGATGTGCTGCCGGCAGAACTCGGGCGTGCAGTGGGCCACCAGCGACCGGCCGATGGCGCCGAAGGTGACGCTGCCGGCGACGCCGAAGTCTGGCGTGTAGTAGTCGAGCGCTTCCTCCCGCCACACCCGCTCGTGCAAGGCGGTGAGACCGCGGCCCCCGTACTCGGCCGGGTACGACAGCCCGGCCCAGCCGGAGTCGAACAGCTTGCGCTGCAGGACCCGGGCCCGGGCGATGTCCTCGGGGGTGCTGGCCTCCCGGTCGGGCCGACCGGTGGCCGACGCCTTGGGCCGGGGCTCCAGGTTGGCCTTGATCCAGGCCCGGGCCTCCTGGCGGAACGTCTCGATGTCGGTGCCGTTGCTCATCTCTCGTCCTCGTCGTCCTCGTCGTCCTCGTCCTCGTCGTCCCTCTACAGCCCGGCCAGCTGGCACAGGCGCTCGCGGTGCCAAGCGGCGTCGCCGAACAGGCCGGCGTCGGTGGTGAGCCGCCGCAGGTACAGGTGCTGGTCGTGCTCCCACGTGTAGCCGATGCCGCCGAACACCTGGAAGCAGTTCTGGGCCAGCTCGATCGACGACTCCCCCACCAGTGCTTTGGCGATGCTGGCCGCCTCCTCGCCGTACCCGTCGTCGTCGCCCAGGGAGCGGGCCGCCGCCCCCACCACCGCCTTGGCCATCTCCACCGCCAGGCTCATGTCGGCCAGCACGTGCTTGACGGCCTGGAACGAGCCGATGGGTCGGCCGAAGGCGATCCGGTCCTTGGCGTATTCCACGGTCATGTTGAGCTCATGGTCCATCGCCCCCACCGATTCGGCCGCCGTGAGTACGGCAGCCAGCGCCAGTTGCTGGCCGAGCAGATCGGCGATGGCACCTGGTATACCGACCACGGCCGAGGGGGCAACGGCCACGTTGTCGAAGCGCACCTCGGCGAACCGCCGGCTGATGTCCAGCGCGTCGAGCTCGGTGACGGTGACGCCGG
Source organism: uncultured Actinomycetes bacterium (assembly GCA_902826025.1). Taxonomy (GTDB): domain Bacteria; phylum Actinomycetota; class Acidimicrobiia; order Acidimicrobiales; family SZUA-35; genus CADEDH01. The sequence continues at coordinate 66,995 of CADEDH010000007.1, read as the reverse complement.
CGGTCTCGGCCGCCACCACTGCCTGGGCCGGCCCGGCCGAGGTGCGACAGGTGACCAACAGCCACGACAACGGCTCGACGTCCTGCACGGCCGTCTTGGCCCCGTTGAGCACGAGGCCCCCATCGGCCGTGACCTCAGCCGTCACCCCGCCGTCGGGCTCGCCGTTGGCATCGGCGCTGGCCACGGCCCACGAAGCCGACACCTCACCGGCCACCAGCGGCCCGAGCACCTGCCGACGCAGCTCGTCGCTCCCGGCGGCGGCCACCGCACAGGCCACGACATTCGTGCCGACGTACGAGCCGGGCTGAAGGAGCCCGCCCCGCTTGTAGGCGATGAGGGCGGCGTCGAGCACCCCGTTGCCGGAGATGTTGCCCCCGCCCAGCGCCTCGGGCACGAGCATGGAGAACCAGCCGAGCTCAGCCGCCTGACGGCGGTAGGAAGCGAGGAAGGCACCGTTGCGAGCCTCGGGGTCGCGGACCACGGTGAGCGGGCACGTCTGGCCCATGAAGCGTTCGGATACATCGAGCAGCGCCCGCTGGTCCTCGGTGACGTCGGTGTCCACCTCTTCCCCTTCGGCGTCGGGTGACGCGCCGACCGTCGGCGCTCCGGCCCAATTCTGACCCTGACGCCCTCCCGGTCGTCCAATCCCCGGAGGTGACCCCCGGTTCCAGGGGGCCCGGGGGCGGCCGGGGTCGCTCAGCCGGAGCGGATGGGCCGGGCCGGTGGGGCCAGGCCGTTCAGCGCATCGACCGCGCCGGTGACGTCGCCCAGCTCAGCAAAGTCGACGGCGACGAAGTTCGGCAGCCGGCCCCGCTCCGCCCGGCACCGCTCGGCCCGCTCGACAATCGTGTCACGGCGGTTGAGCGCGGTGGCCTCAGCCCGGTCGGGCACCAGGCCCAGCACCCAATGATTGAGCAGGAACAGCTCGGCCTCCGACGAACCCCGCCCGGCGCCACAGCTCAGGTCCGACGCCTGATGGACCCGGAACGGCGTCTCCTGGATATGGTCGAACGCCGGCCGATACCAGGCCGGGCCGGGCCGCCCCCTCTCGGCGAAGACGACCAGGCGTTGGCCCCGGCCGATCATCTCGCCCAGCGTGGGCCAGCCGTCATCGACGTCGCCGTCGAACAGGTAGGGATCGAGCCCCGCCAGGTGGAAGGCGTCTTCGGTGTCGGCCACCGAGATGCCGTCCTGGACGATGAGGGTGACCACCTCACCCGGGTTGTCGTCGAGGAACGCCCGCACGTCGCCCAGCCCGTCGGCCAGGGGGCGGGCCCCGAGCCCGCAGGCCAGGTGGCACAACCAGGTCCCGGGCTGGCTCCCGGTCAGCGGCTCGAGGGCCCGGGCCAGCAGGACGGCAGCGGGCGACGGGGGAGCCACGTCGGCCGCCAACTGGCGGCGGTTCACCACCGGTTCCCAGTAGTGGGTGTCGATCAACAGGGCCCGGACTCCGCCATCGAGCTGGCCCCGCAGGTCGCGACCCTGCTCGGGCCAGACCCGGACCAGGCCCGGGCTCGACATGGCGTTGTGGGTGGCCGCCATCACCACCTCGCTGTACGGCCGGTCGCAGAGCTCCACGTGGCCGTTGCACGCTTCCACCGCAGGCTCGGCCGAGAGCAGAACGGCCGGCGGGCCGGCCAGGGTTGCGCTACCCAGGGCCAGGCCGAGCAGGCCGACAGCGGGTACCGGACGGAGCCGTCCGAGCCGACCGGCGGTGGCGCCCACCGCCAGCACGGCGCCGAGCCCGGCCAGCACGACCACCCCCTCGGCGATCCGACGATCGAAGCGGTCGAGCACCTTGCGCTCCACGTCGGCGGCCAGCTGGGCCGCTCCGCTATCGCCCCTGGGGGCCAGCGCCGGCACGACAGGGGTAGGGGTCGGAGCCGGGGATCCCGGAACCGGCACCGCGATTGCCGGCCCGGTCCCGGTGGCGGCCAGCGACGCCGCCGGCGTCAGCGCCCCCCGGGCGACGACAGCCCACGCCACACCGGCCATCAGGCCCGCCACCACCAGGCTCAGGCCCACCGCCGTGACCGCGGCCGCCGGCCGCCGCCGGTGACGACGGGCGATGGCGGCGGAGCCGGCCGTCACCAGCCCCGCTCCGATCACCGCCGTGCTCCACCCCAACCCTCCGACGGCGGTCCGCAGGGTGTTCAGCCGGGCCAGGGGGGTGGGACCGAGGTTCCCGGCGCGGTCCGACACGGCCCGCACCATGGTGAGATCACGGCTCGTGGTGCCCGGGTCACGGAGCTGGGCGGCCAGCGTGCGGGCCTCGCCCACCAGCACCGACACCGCCGCCGTGATGAGGGCCTCCCGCTCCCGTCGCTCCCCCACCGCGTCCTCGATCCTGCTCCGGGTCCGGTCGTCAACCAGGGGGCCGAAACGGTCGAGCACCAGGCGTACGATGCGCTCGGCATCGAAGCTCGTGCCGCCGTACACGGGCACCGACATGGGCACCCGCCCGGCCGCCAGCTCGTCGGCGAACGTCATCACCAGCGTCTCGTAGGCCTCGAGCGTGTCGGCCACCTGGTCGGCGGTCCGGGCCAGCGCGGCCCGCAGCTCCGCCTCCCGGGGCTGACCCAACCAGGCCACCAGATCGGCCACGGTGACCTCGCCGTCCATGCGGGGCACGTCGCCCCGGAGGTAGGCCACGGTCTGGATCACGGTCGTCTCGGCGCCGGCCCGTAGCCGGTCGGGGGGCAACACGAGGTGCAGCGCCTGGACGGTGGCGGCCCGCACCTCCTGCCGCTCGGCCTGCGACGAGGGGCCGAGCCGACCGATGAGATCGCTCTGACGGGCGGCCAACCCGGGATCGGTCAACACGTCGCTGTAAGCCCGCTCGTAGGCGTCGGCCGATTCGAGGGCGTCGAGGTAGGTGGCCGGGTTGAGGAGGGTCGTCTGCACCAGCACCACGGCCGCTACCAGCAGCGCCCCCACCGTCACCGCCATCGGCGCGGCCACCCGCCTGATGGCGGCGACAACGTTCGATGGCACCGACTGCGACGGTACCACCCGCGAGGACCCGGCCCGCGAGGACCCGGCCCGGTCTGTGACCGCCCAGCCCCGCTGCTCCGGGGCGCCGGTGGCCCGGGAGCGAAGCGCCGGAACCTCAGGTTCGAACGCCTCCATCGACGGATGCTACTAGCTGGTAGCAGCGAAGGCTGAACCGGGGATCCCGTTGAGGTGTGGGCGGGGATGGTGCTCCTAGTATCGGCGGTGTCCGCGTCACCACCAGATCCGCATCACGGCCAGGGAGGCCTGTTCCCATGATCGACATCGCCGAGAAGGCCGCAGGGATCGTCGAGGCATTGCGGGAGACCGACGCCGACACCGAGTCGCTGCGCCGGGTGAGCGACGAGGCGGTGGCCCTCATGCACGGTGCCGGCCTCAGCCTCATCGAAGCGCCTGCGGCCTACGGCGGCTATCAGCTCTCGCCCCGGGAGCTCATCGAGGCTGAGCGGCTGGTGGCCCACGCCAGCCCGGCCGCCTCGTGGGTGCTGATGGTGTGCCAGGCCCACACCTTCATCGCCGGCCGGCTGCCCGAGCAGGGCCAGGCCGAGGTGTTCGGCCCCGACCCCGGCGTGTTCATCCCCGGCGTCCCGTCCCGCCAGGGCACCTGCCAGAAGGCCGACGGGGGCTACCTGCTCAACGGGCGGTGGCCGTTCGCCAGCGGGGCCGATCACGGCGAGTGGCTGATGGTGGGTAGCCGGGGCACCCGCAACGCCGCCGGCGAGCCGTCGCCGGGAATGATCGTGGTGCTGCCCCGGGCCGACGTCGAGATCGACGACACCTGGTTCACCATGGGCATGCGGGGCACCGGCTCGAAGGACATCGTGCTGAACGACGTGTTCGTGCCCGAGCACCGGGCGGTACCCATGGCCGAGGCGTTCGTGGGCACGGTGCCCGGTGTGGAGGTGCCTCTCTACCGGCTGCCGGTGGCGGCGACGCTGGCCACCATGCTGCTGGGCTCACTGGTGGGCATGAGTCAGCGGGGCCTGGAGTTGTTCGTGGAGACCACCCGCACCCGGCGCGACGCCTACAGCGGGGAACCCAAGATGCACAGCATCGGCCTCCAGCGCCGGGTGGCCGAAGCCAACGCCGAGATCGGGCTGGCCTGGACGCTGGCCCAGCAGAACTGCGATCTGCTGGAGGCGGCCATGGAACACGCGCCGCCCATGGCCCCCGAGGCCCGGGCCCAGGTGCGGTGGAACGCGGCGTACGCCGCCGAGCTGTGCCGCCGGGCGGCCGACCGCCTGTACGCCGGGGCCGGCGCCAACGCCGCCCACAACAGCCACGCCATGCAGGCGGTGTTCCGCAACGTGAACACCGCCACCCACCACGCCATGCTCGACTTCGACTCCACCCTCGAGATCCAGGGCAAGGTGCTGCTCGGCGTGGAGCAGCCCGACGCCATGATCTGAGAGCGGCGGGTTCAGGCCTCGGCTTCGGCCTCCCGTTTGCGGTGGAGGCGGTGGGCGTCGACCGGGACGGGATAGGAGCCTTCCTTCAGCTGCTCGTCCACCCGGGCCACGTCGGCCAGGGTGGACGACGCCAGCCGGTCACAGAAGGCGCTGCGTCCGGCGCTCCACACCTCGTGCAGGGCACACACGTCGTCCCAGCGGCAGGGGCCGCCCCGCAGCGCGCACTCTCCCAGATCGAGCGGGCCCTCCAGCGCTTCGAGCACCTCGAGCACCGAGATGTCCTCGGGGGAACGGGTGAGGGCGTAGCCGCCCCGCCGCCCGGCGTTGGACCGCACCAGGCCGCCGCGCTGCAGCGACTGGAGCACCTGATGGAGGAAGCCCTGGGGGATCTCCATCTCCCGTGAGATCTCGGCCGCCGTGACCAGCACCTCGGGATCATTGCTGGCCAGGCACACAGCGGCCCGCATTCCGTAGTCCGAGCGCCGTGTCGTCACAATCTTCATCGAGCGTGCGTGCCTCCGCCTGGTGTGCTCCCAACCGTACTCGGGACTTGGCACCTTCGACCCCACCTGTAACTTGCAGTACCTATAGCGACAAACTATAGATAGTGTCACCGCTCAGGTCGACACGGGAGGTGTTGGGTGTGAGGAGGGAATGGCTCGTCGTGGGCGCCATATGGGCGGCCCTGACGGCTCTGGGCGAGTTCGTGGTCACCACGTGGACGATGCTCCCCGAGGGGTACTCCCGCGAGTCGCACGTGGTGAACGAGGCCTACGTGCTGTTGCTGGTGATGGCCGTGCCGGTGTTCGCCTTCATGGTGACGATGCTCGGCTACTCGATCGTGGCCTTCCGCCACCCCGGTGCCACCGAGGACGGCCCGAACCTGGGCAACAACAAGCGGGTGGTGTGGATCTGGCTGGCCGTCACCGCCGCCCTCGACCTGGCCGTGCTGATCAACCCCGGCTTCGTTGGCCTGCGGGACATCCGAGGCACCCAGTCGGCCGACATGGCCATCGAGGTGGTGGGCCAGCGCTGGAGCTGGACCGTCACCTATGAGAACGGGGCCACCAGCACAACCGAGATGGTCGTGCCGGTCGACACCCGGATCCGCTTCGACGTCACCTCCACCGACGTCCTGCACTCGTTCTGGGTGCCAGGCTTCGGCCTCAAGGTCGATGCCGTGCCCGGGCGCACCACGCAGATGTACGTCACCACCGAACGCACGGGTGACAACGCCGACGACAGCCGGCTGCGGGTGCAGTGCGCCGAGCTGTGCGGCCTCAGCCACGCCGACATGGCCATGACCGTGCGGGTGGTCGAGCGGGCCGAGTACGACGCCTGGGTGGAGGACCTGAAGAACAACCCACCAGCGGCTGCCCAGCAGGCGGCAGGAGCGACGGCCACCACGGCCGCCGGTGAGCAGAACGATCAACAGGCGGGCGCCGCCGCCGGGCAGGAAGGCTGAGCACCAATGCGTCCACTCTTCAGAGCGATCAAGTGGGGAATCGGGGGCTACCTGCTCGGCGCCGTCGCTGCCTGGGTCATGGCGGGCGCCAGCGGCCCCCTGAACGGTCCGATCGAGGTCACCGTCGGTTTCATCGCCGGGCTGATCGGCTGGATCTTCGGCATCGGCGGCTGGAACAACTGGGGCCGAGAATGGTTCGGCCTGCCCCCCAAGGACGACGGCAAGGATGACTGGCGCCGGTACTTCCGGTTCAACACCGACCACAAGGTGGTGGGCGTTCAGTACCTCGTGGCCTTCATCGCCGTGATGGGCATCGGCGGCATCATGGCCATGCTGATGCGCCTCGAGTTGGCCCGGGCCGGCACCGACTTCATGAGCGAGGAGACCTACAACAAGGTCATGAGCATGCACGGCATCCTCATGGTGGCTGTGGCCGTGGCCGGCATCCTCGGGTCGTTCGGCAACTACCTGATTCCCCTGATGATCGGGGCCCAGGACATGGCCTTCCCCCGACTCAACGCCCTCAGCTTCTGGCTCATCCCCCCAGTAGCGGTGGCGCTGCTGTCCGCTCCCCTGCTCGGCTCGTTCGAGGCGGGGTGGACGGCGTACCCGCCGCTCAGCGTGCTGGCCCCGGGCGACGGCCAGCTGCTGTTCAACATGGGGGTCATCGCCTTCGGTCTGTCGTCGATCCTGGGCGGTCTCAACATCCTCACCACGGTGACCACCATGCGGGCCCCGGGCATGACGTGGGGCCGGTTGCCCATCTTCGTGTGGGCCGGATTCTCGGCCTCGCTGATCAGCGTGCTGTTCACCCAGTATTTCGCCGCCACCCTGGTGATGATCCAACTCGACCGGATCGCCGGCACCGCGTTCTTCGACGCCAAGGCCGGTGGCGGCACCCTGCTCTACGAGCACCTGTTCTGGTTCTACTCCCACCCGGCGGTCTACATCATGGTGCTGCCGGCGTTCGGGGTCTCGCTCGAGATCATCACCCACTTCTCCCGCAAGCCCCTGTTCGCCTACAAAGCGGTGGTGGGGGCGTTCCTCACGATCGTGGGCCTGAGCGGGATCGTATGGGCCCACCACATGTTCACCAGCGGCATGGCCAACTACTTCCACGCCCCGTTCATGGCCCTCACCGAAGCCATCTCGATCCCCACCGGCGTGGTCTTCCTGGCCGCCATCGGCACCATGTGGAAGGGCCGGATCTGGTTCACGGCCCCGATGATCATGGCCACCGGCTGGGTGTTCAACTTCATGATCGGCGGCATCACCGGCATCTTCCACGCCGACGTCGCCACCGACCTCCAGCTCCACGACACCTACTTCGTGGTGGCCCACTTCCACTTCACGATCATCGGCGGCTCGATCATGGGCCTGCTCGGCGGCACGTTCTACTGGTTCCCCAAGATCACGGGCCGCATGTACAACGAACGGCTGGGCAAGATCTTCGCTCTGTGGGTGACGATCGGCCTGAACGTCGTGTTCCTGCCCATGTTCTGGGTGGGGGTCAACGGCATGAACCGCCGGGTGGCCGTCTACCCGGCCGATCTGCAGAGGGTCAACGAGTTCATCAGCGCCGCCGCCTTCCTGCTCGGCGCCGGGTTCCTGCTGTTCATCGGCAACCTCCTGTGGTCGGCTGTCAAGGGCCCCAAGGCGTCGGACAACCCATGGAACGCGTCCACCCTCGAGTGGTCGGTGTCGTCGCCGCCGCCGCACCACAACTTCCCCCTGCTGCCCGAGGTGGTAGGCCATCCCTACGAGTACGGCCGGCCGGGGGCCCGACACGCCGTCCTGAGCACCACGGGAGCTACCCATGGCTGACACCAGCGAACGACAGCGCTTCGACGAGCTGACGACCGAGATCCATGGCCGACCGCTCGGTCAGCGGTTGAGGATCGGCCTGCTGGTGATGGTGGCCCTCGCCGTGCTCACCCTCGTTGAGTACGCCATTGCGGTGGAGGTCGAGCATCCGCTCCTCCCGCTGCTGCCGTTCGCCGCCCTCAAGTTCGTCCTCATCCTGGAGTACTTCATGCACTTCTCCGCCGTGCTCGGCAAGGGTGACCACTGATGGCCGCCGTCACCCTGGAAGCCGCCCACAGCCGGGCCGAGCTCCTGCACCAGCCGAGATCGAACAAGCTCGGCCTGTGGATCTTCATGGCCTCCGAGACGTTCCTGTTCTCGGCGCTCATCTCGGCCCGCTTCATCACCTCCGGTGTCCAGAAGCCCGAGGACCTGAACCAGGCCCTGGCCTTCGGGCTCACCTGCGTGCTGCTCGTGTCGAGCATCAGCGCCTACCTGGCCGAGGCGTTCATCGCCACCGGGCACCGGCGGGCGTTCCTGGCCGCCACCCGGGTCACGATCGTCTTCGGGCTGATCTTCATCGGCGGGGTGATGTTCGAATGGCGGGAGGCCCTGCACAATTTCCCGCCGGGCACGATCTACGGCACCGCCTTCTTCTCCCTGATCGGCCTGCACGCCTTCCATGTGCTCACCGGCGTGCTGGGCCTGGCCGTCGTGCTCAACCTCGGTGCCCTCGGTCACTTCGGGCCGTCCAACTCCTGGCCCGTCGAAGGCGTGGTGAAGTACTGGCACTTCGTCGACCTCATGTGGGTCATCATCTATCCCGCCCTCTACCTGTTCTGACGTCGTGGACACCCGGTACGTCGATCAGTCAACCCCGAGCAGGCGTCACCGAACCTCCGGATCGCGCCGGCGGTGGCCGAGGGGCATGCGCCTGGCCGGCTTCCTGCTCGTCGCCACCGCTGGCGTGTGGGCGCTGAGCGCTCTGTCGCTGATCATCTACGTCCAGGGTGCCCGTGCCCCCCAGGAGCACATCCTGCGCATCCCCGACGGCACCAGCGAACGGATAGCCGCCGGCAAGAACCCGCTGGATATCCCTGTCACCTGGAGTTTCGTGGCGGGCGACACCCTGAAGCTGGTGAACGACGACAAGGTCGACCACATGATCGGCTCGTACAAGGCGCCGGCCCATGCCACGGCCGAGCACATCCTGGGCAGCCAGGTCAGGGTGAGCATGTTCTGCTCGCTCCACCCCTCGGGCGCCATCGTGCTCAACGTGGAGGAACGGAGCTTCAACTGGCGGATGACGGCTCTGCCCACCATCGTCTTCGGCCCCTCGGTGGGGCTGGTGTTGTACGTCGTCCACCGGGTGCTACGCCAGCTCGACGCGAGCGACGGCACCGATCCGGATCCCCTGGCCCGTGCGGCCCGAACCCCCACCCCTGTTGCCTAGGAGCGTCGCCATGACGGACACCGACACGCTCGAGACCGAGATCGAGACCCCCGGCGCGGGCCGGGCACTGGACGGCGAGGCCTTCTGGTCGGGATTGATGGACGGAGCGCTCATCCTGGTGGCGGTGTTCCTGGCTGTCGTCGGAATCGGCTACAAGGCCCACCAGAGCTCGACCGGCCCCGGAGTTGCGACGAACGGCACCATCGATGTGACGCTCTCGGAGTTCGTCATCGCCGGCAACTTCAATGCCCCGCCGGGCGATGTGACGTTCAACATCACCAACGCTGGCGAGGTGGTGCACGACATCGTGGTCACCGGGTTGGGCAAGACCGCCCCGATCAACGCCGGGGGCACCGACACGCTCGTGCTCCCGAAGCTCGCCCCCGGCACCTACGAGATCTTCTGCGATCTGCCCGGCCACAAGGCCAGCGGCATGGTGACCACGCTGAAGGTGGCGTACCCGGGCTCCTGATCGTCACACGGCGATCGAGATCAGCTGGTACAACCCGTCGTTCAGGGCGAAGCCGAGCACTCCGGCCGCCAGGGCCAGGAACCCCCAGGTCTTCGGTGTGCGGCGGGCGGGAAGGCTCACGAACACGATGGCGCCGACGAAACCGGCCGCCGCCAGCAGCACCTCGATGACCACGGGCCAGGTCCGATACGGCCACTCCTGGAACTCGGCAGTGGAGGTCGCGTTCATGTAGCCCACCAGCCAGCGGCTGAGCCCGATCACCATCGACAGACCGAGGGCGATGCCCACGGCGGAGAAGGCAGCCACCGACGGAGCAGTGGACCGGCCGTCGGTGCCAGGGTACGGCGCAGCGGGATACGGAGCCGGACCTGGCGGTGGGCCGGGCGGCGTCGGCGTCCAGTACGGGGGTGGCTGACCGGCCGCCGGGTACGGCTCAGCCGGGTACGCACCCGGCTGTGCTCCCGATGGCCAATTCCCTGGTTCCGACACCCGACCCTCCTCGGTGAGACCCGCCCCCTAGCTCAGCATGAAACCGTCGTAGTTGTTGGCCACCACCTTCTCGCAATGGTTGCGGTAGGTGCTCATGCCCCCGCAGTAGGGCATGAACACCCGGGGCTTGCCCGGAATGTTGGCCCCCAGATACCACGAGTTGGCGTGCATGAACATCGTCGGTTGGGCCAATTCGTTCACGTGTTCCACCCACGCCGCCTCGGCCTCGGGCTCAGCTTCGATCAGCTCCAGACCCTGCTCCTGCAGGTGATCGACGATGCCGGCCACCAGCTCGCAGTGCTGCTCGATCGCCACCGGCATGTTCGTGAGCACCGACGGCGACCCGGGCCCGGTGATCATGAACAGGTTGGGGAACCCCGACACCGACAGCCCCAGATAAGTGAGCGGCCCCGCCGCCCACTTGTCACGTAGCCGCTCCCCTCCCCGACCCCGGATGTCGATCCGGTTGAACGAACCGGTCATGGCGTCGAAGCCGGTGGCGTACACGATCACATCGGCCTCGATGAGCCCATCGCTGGTGCGGATCCCGGTCTCGGTGATCTCTTCGATGGGTGAGGTGTTCAGGTCGACCAGGGTGACGTTGGGCCGGTTGTAGGTCTCGAAGTAGTCGGTGTCGATCAGCGTGCGCTTGGACCCGAACGGGTGATCCCGAGGCGTGAGCCGCTCGGCCACGTCGGGGTCGTGCACGGTCTGGCGGATCTTGGACCGGATGAACTCGGCCGCCGTCTCGCTGGCATCGAGGTTGGTGCGCAGATCCGAGAACGAGCCGAAGATGAACTTGAACCCACCCTGGGCCCACGTCTCCTCGTAGATGGCCTGCCGTTCCTGTTCGCTGACGCTGAGGGCGCTGCGATCGGTGACGTCGTAGGGGAAGCCGCCCATCGAGTGGCGGGCCTTGTCGAAGATGGCGTCGTAGTCCTGCTTGATCCCGTCCAGGACGGCCTTGTCCACCGTGGCGTGGCGGGCCGGGATCATGTACTGGGGCGTGCGTTGGAGCACCGTGAGGTGCTCGCACTGGCGGGCGATGACGGGGATCGACTGCACGCCGCTCGACCCGGTTCCCACCACGATCACCCGCTTGCCGGCGAAGTCGACACCCTCGTGGGGCCACGACCCCGTGTGGTACGCCTCGCCCTGGAACCGGTCGCGGCCGGGGAAGTCGGGGATCTGCCCGCTCGACAGGCAGCCGATCCCGGTGATCAACCAGCGGCAGCGCAAACGGTCGCCCCGGTCGGTGGTGACGTCCCACCGGTTGGTCGTCTCATCGAAGTGGGCGGCCATCACCCGGGTGCCGAACTGGATGTTGCGCCGCAGGTCGAACCGGTCGGCCACGTGGGTGAGGTAGCGGAGGATCTCCGGCTGCTCGGGATATTTGCCGCTCCACTCCCAGTTCTGCATGAGGTCGCGGTCGAAGGCGAAGCAGTACATGTAGCTCTCGGAGTCGCAGCGGGCGCCCGGGTACCGGTTCCAGTACCAGGTGCCGCCGACCTCGTCGCCCGCCTCGATCACCTGCACGTCGAGCCCCATGGTGTCGCGCAGCCGCCAGTTGAGGTACAGCCCCGAGAAGCCGGCCCCGATCACCACGGCGTCGACCTGGCGAACCTCACCCCCCGGCCCAGCGGTCGTCGCATCAGTGTCGGATGTGATGGCCATGATCTCGTCCCCTTCCGCCCGGCGCCCTGTGTCGTCGAGGACGCCCGCTCGATGCGGCCGAGCGTACGGCACGGCCCGACGGCCGGGCGATTCCGTGCCGGTCGGGCGCGTGTGGTGCTACGGCGGCGGGGCGGAAACGGTGGCCGTGGCGCAGCGGGCCACGGCGTCCAGGCTGAACGGACCATCCGGTGCCCCCAGCCGCTCCGCCATCTCCCGGCGGACCTGAAGGCGCACGTCGTCGGGCTGGGCGCCCAGCCAGGCCCCGGCCGGGCCGATCCCCTGCTCGAAGCCTGCCCACAGGTCGTCGAACCCGGTGTAGGTCTCGGTCACCTCCAGGGTGCTCTCCGTCACCTCGGCCAGCCCGGCCTGCTCGAACAGCTCGACGATTTCCCCCGGCCGGCCGAACCGCAGGGTCCGGGCCTGGTCGGGGGCGGCGGGATCGACGGCCAGCGCCGCGTCCCAGAACAGGCGCAGCATCGCCATGCCATCCTCGAAGTCCCACACGCAGGCGGCCACGACGCCCCCGGGCCGTACCACGCGGGCCAGCTCCCGGGCCGCTGCCTCGGGCTGGGCCACGAAGTGGAGCACCAGTTGGGCCAGGGCCACATCGGCGCTGGCGTCATCGACCCCGGTGGCTTCAGCCGTGCCGTGGCGAACCAGCACGCCGGGGTGACGGACGGCGCAATCGGCCACGAACGGCTCCGATGGGTCGATCGCCAGCACCGCCGCCGCCCCCAGGCGGGACACCAGCTCACCGGTCAGGGCTCCGGGCCCGCAACCGACGTCGAGGGCCCGCTGGCCCGCTGTCACCCCCGCGGTGTCGGCGAACAGGGGGGCCAGACGGCGGGAGTAACGGCCCATGAACGAGTCGTAGGCCATCCCCGAAGCCTGGAAGGTACGGGCTCCCTCAGAGGAATTCATCAACGCGTGACGCTACCGGCTGCCTGCGACGCAGGCCGCGCCATCGGGCCGGGATGGCCTGATCGGCCGACGCGATCCCTGGTCACGAGCTCTTTTGAATGGGTATCATTGCTTATCAGACCGGGGGTCGTTAGGTTGTCCGGGGCAGAACGACGGGATGCATCCGTGTGATCGGGCGCATCGGCTTCCGTTGCAATGGACCGCGGCGGAGGCGCCGGCGATCCGGATTCCGACAGTTGGCGTGCGGCGGAACGTGGAATCGAGAGGTATGACGTGCCCTCAATCGGGAGCAGTTCAACGCGTGCGGGCCACCTCGGGGTGCCGAGCCACGATCTCCTGCTGGACGATCCACTCGACCAGTTCGGATGGAACGCTCCGGAGGTCGCCGACGACGAGATGCCGTGGCAGGCCGGCTCCCTGGTCGGTGCGGGCGACGTCGAGATCTTCGGCCAGCCGCCGCGATGGCGGCGCATCGGCCCCCGGGGCGTAGCCGCCATCGTGGGCACCGTGATGCTGGCCGGGCTGGCCGGGTTGCAGCTCACCGGCAACCTGCCCGGAAACGGCCGCGGTGAACCAGAGGCCACAGCCGACCCCACCACCACCACCGGCGTGCTCCCGTCCCTCACCACCGCCGCCCCGACCACCGTGGAACCGGTAACCCTGGCCCCCACCACCGCCACCCCGACCACCGCCGCCCCGTCGACCACAGTGCTGGCCACACCGCCTTCCACCCGCCCGGCCGCCGTGCAGCCCCCCACCACCGCCGCGCCCACCACAGCGACTCCCCCACCATCGCCGTCGACGGCCGCGCCGGCCAGCAGTGCCGCCCCGGCCGATCCGGCGGCCGCCGCCCAGCTATCGTCCACCCCCGGATCCTCCACCACGGTCCAGCCGCAGGTCGACGCCACGCCCTCGACTCAGAGCCGGGCCGCCCCCCTGCTACCCGTCGCCGGGCCACAGACCGGTCAGCCGACAGCCGGCGCCGACACCACCGCTGCCGCTCAGGCCACCCCCACCCCGGCCGACACGGCGGCGCCGGCCGATACCGCCCCGGCCGGCAGCACCGACCCCGGGAGCACAGGAGCGATCAACCCCACCTCGGGCGATCCGATCCACGCCACGGCCAACACCAACGTCGGTGCCGGCACCACCAACAACTCGTCTACCCCGGCCAACATCTTCGAGCCTCTGCGCAACAAGCAGGCCAAGTTCAGCCAGTTCGCCGGTGTGCCGTCGAACCAGCTCGACATGGGAGCGCTCACCGTGGCCACCGACCGACCCGACAACGGCTCCCAGGACGTGGAGGGCCAGTTCCGGATCCTCTGTGAGTACTCCCACATCAGCTACGACGATCCGATCGTGTTCCCCGGCCAACCCGGGCGGTCTCACCTCCACATGTTCTTCGGCAACACCAACACCGACGCCTTCACCACGACCGACTCGCTGGTCAACTCCGGCGGCGGTACCTGCAACGGCTTCGAACTCAACCGCAGCGCCTACTGGTTCCCGGCAATGGTCAAGGGCAACGAGGCGGTGATCGCCCCCCACTCCATCGTCGTCTACTACAAGACCAAGAACCCCGGGAACGCCGTGGCCCCACCCCAGGGCCTCAAGCTGGTGGCAGGCAACCCCCGGGCCGAGACGTTCGAACCATCGCAGCGACTGCACTGGTCGTGCGGGCCCAGCGGCGGCGAGTACAACGTCTCCAACCACATCCCGAACTGCGGTACCGATTTCGTCAACGCCGTGCTCCAGTTCCCCAACTGCTGGGACGGCACCAACCTCGACTCGGCCGACCACGCGAGCCACGTCGCCTTCGCCTTGGATGATCTGGGCTCATGCCCAGCCAGCCACCCGACGCCCATCCCTCAGATCAGCATCCTGCTGTACTGGCAGGGCACGGGCTCGGTGGACGGCTGGCACCTGTCGTCGGACAACTACAACGGCTTCAACGCCTCGCCCGGATCCACCCTCCACGCCGACTGGTTCGGCGGCTGGAACGAACAGGCCATGCAGACGTGGATGAACGGTTGCATCAAGGCCGTCCGCAACTGCTCGGGCGGCCAGACCGGCACCGACCGCGTGCTCGCTCCCGTCAACGGCCTGCAGATCTTCGAGGGCGACCCCGTGCTGCCGCTCCCCGCCGGCAGCTACCAAATGGGGTGAGGCTGCGGAGTTCCTTTAAGTTCGCCGAAGGCGAACTTAAAGGAACCCGAAGGGTTCCCCTAGCCTGCCCGGCATGCTCAGCGGCGTCCGTGTGCTCGACTTCACCCAGTACCTGTCCGGCCCGTCGGCCACCCGGCTCCTGGCCGCCATGGGGGCCGACGTGATCAAGGTGGAGTTCGGACCCACGGGCGACCAGAGCCGTCAGCTCCCTCAGGTGGTGGGCGGCCGCTCTGCGTACTACGTGCAGCAGAACCGGGGGAAGCGCAGCGTGGCCGTCGACCAGCACCATCCCGAGGCCCTTCGCCTGCTGAGAGAGCTGGCCGGCCGGTGCGACGTTGTGGCCGAGAACTTCGGGCCCGGCGTGCTCGACCGCCGGGGCCTGGGCTACGCCGAGCTGAGCGCCTCCCATCCGGGCCTGATCTACGCCTCGGTCACCGCCTTCGGCAAGACGGGCCCGCTGGCCCACCTCCCCGGCTACGACCTCATCGGCCAGGCCGTCGGCGGCATGATGCACCTCACCGGCGAGCCCGACCAGCCCCCCATGTACACCGGCTCCCCCATCGCCGACGTGAGCGCCGGCCTCACCCTGTTCGCCGCCATCGGCCACGCCCTCTTCCACCGGGAGCGCACCGGGCGGGGCCAGCAGATCGACGTATCGCTGATCGACCCGATCTTCCACATGCACTCGATCGCGGTGCAGGGCTGGAGCGCCACCGACGGCCAGTGGCGCCAGGAGCGGGCCGGCCGCCACTTCGACGCGGTGGTGCCGTCGGGCACCTTCCGCAGCCCCGAGGGCTGGGTGGTGATCCAGGTCCTCGACCTGCAGTGGCCCCGCTTCACCCAGGCCATCGGCCGGCCGGAATGGGCCACCGACCCGGCCTACGCCACCGCCCCGGCCCGCCGGGAGCGCCAAGGCGAGATCCTGGCCGTGGTGGAGGCGTGGAGCACCAGCTTCGCCTCCGACGCCGCCCTGTTGGCCGTGCTCGACGAGCACCGCATCGCCGCCGCTCCCGTGCTCGACCCGGTGCAGGCCGTCGATCACCCCTACTTCACCGAGCGCCCGATGGTGAAGCAGGTACCGGACCCGGTGCTGGGTCTGCTCGACGTTCCGGGCTTCCCCATCCGCTTCGGCGAACGCTCGGAGCCCCAGCTCGACCCGCCGGCCCCCTTTGCCGGTGAGCACAACGGCGCCGTGCTGGGCGAGCTGCTGGGGATGGGGGCCGACGAGGTGGCGGCGCTGGAAGCAGCCGGCGCCCTGTGGCGGGAGGAGCGCCCGGATCCGGCCTGAGGCCGATCCGGACGGGCGTGCGGGCCGGTTCGGGGCGGTGGCAACTGCCACTCAGGCCGGGGTGAGCTGCGTCCGATACTGTGATGGTCCCCTCGACGGTCGCGAGCCCGCCGGACGGAACGAGGAGCGCCGATGCCGATAGCCACCACCCATGCTGGGAGCTTGCCCCGCCCAACCGAGCTGGATCACCTGTACGCGTCCCGCAGTCGGGGCGAGCCGGTGGACGAGGCCCGGTTCCAGGCGTTGGTGGCCGAGGCGACAACCAGCGTGGTGCGGGAACAGCTGGCCTTGGGGCTCGACGTGGTGAACAACGGCGAGGCCCCTCGGGAGAGCTTCCTCACTTACGTGCGGGAGCGGTTGAGCGGCTTCGACGGCACCACCCGGCGCCCGGTGATGGCCGACCTCACCGAGTTCCCGTCGCTGGTGGCCATGAAGCGGGCCCAGGCCGCTGGCGGTCAGCGGGTCTCGCCGCTGCGCCCACCGGCTTGCTGTGGGCCGGTGACCTACTCCGATCCCCTGCCCCTCCAGGCCGAGGTCGACGGGTTCGCCGCCGCCCTGGACGCCGGCCGACGGTCGGGCATCGGATGGGCCTCCGACACCTTTCTCACCGCCGTCTCGCCCGGGCTGGTGGCGGCGGCCATGGACAACCGGCACTACTCCGACGACGACGGCTATCTCGACGCTGTGGCCGAGGCGCTGGGAGCCGAGTACCAGTTCATCGCCATGTCGGGCCACATCCTCCAGATCGACGCCCCCGACCTGGCCATGGAGCGCCACACCCGCTTCGCCGACCGCCCACTGGACGACTTCCTCCCCTTCGTGGAGCGGGTGGTGGCCGGCATCAACCGGGCGGTGGCCGGCATCGACCCGTCACGCATCCGGTTGCACGTGTGCTGGGGCAACTACGACGGTCCCCACAACCACGACATTCCGTTGGCCGACATCCTGCCCCTGCTGCTCGACGCCCAGGTGGGCTGGCTGGTGCTGCCTTTCGCCAACCCCCGCCACGCCCACGAGTACCGTCTGCTGGCCGACCTGCCGCCCAGCATGGGCGTGGTGGCCGGCGTCATCGAGACCACCCACAACTACATCGAGCACCCCCAGGTGGTGGCCGACCGCATCGACCGGGTGCTCGATGTGATAGGCGACGCCAACCGGGTGCAAGCCGGCACCGACTGCGGGTTCGCCACCTTCGCCGGCCTCGGCGACGTGGCGGCCGAGGTGGCCTGGGAGAAGCTCCGCTCCCTCGTTGCCGGGGCCGAGATGGCGGGCCGGTAGTTGCTCGTACCCGAACCGGCGGGGATGAGGCAGGGCTAGGAACGGCGGCGGTCGGCCGGTCCGAGCGGGTTCAGACGGATCCCGCTCAGCCCGATCAGGCAGGTGAGGATCACCGACGGCACGTGGACCAGCTCCGTACCCCCGCTGCCGGCGCTGGTCGAGTCGAACAGCCCGGCCAGGGCCTGGGCCACCAGGGCGGCCGAACCCAGCAGGAAACAGGGCATGGCCCACCGGGGCCGCCAGGCGGCCATGATGCCGGCCACCGCCACCGCCAGACCGAGCGCGCCGTCCCGGGTGAGGTGCGACGAGGTGGAGCTGCCGAGCAGCCCGAACGGATCGGCGTCGACCAGCCAGGGCAGGACCACCGCCAGCTGGACCACGGAGAGCACGGCCACCAGCCCCCGGAGGAGTGGATTCGGCTCAGGCAGGGCCGCTCCGAGTTGGCCGAGCAGGGGTTCCGCCGGGTCTTCTCCGGTGTCGTCCGCCTCGTCGGGCTCGCCCAGCGCCCGCAGGCGGGCCAGCAGCGGGTCGGCGGCGGCGCCCCGGACCTCGGACAGGCTGATCACCCGGGCCTCCTGGTTCTCGCGCCCGGCCCCCGCTTCGGACGACTCCGGCTCGGGGGTGGCGGTCACGCCGTGGCCCTCCGGGCCTCTGGTTCCAGCGCCTGGGCCAGGGCGGCCCGGCCCCGATGGAGGCGCGATCGCACGGTGCCGATCGGGATGTCGAGCACGGCGGCCGCGCTCTCATAGTCGTAGCCCAGCACGCCGCACAGCACCACGACCTCACGCTGGTCGGGCGGTAGCCCAGCCACCAGGGCCATCGTCTCGCCCCGCTCGTCGGGGCCTTCGGCCTCGTGGGAGGCCGCCTCGGCCGCCGCTGCGGCCGAGGCGTCGGCCGAACGCCGTTCCCGGGTCTCCACGTCGATCACACAGCGCCGGCAGATGCGGATGAGCCAGCCCTCGAAGCTTCCGTCGCCCCGGAACGAGTCGAGGTACCGCCAGGCCCGCAGGAACGTCTCCTGCACTGCATCGTCGGCGTTGGCCGGCGTGCTCGCCATCGAACGGGCGTAGGCCCGCACCGCATGCTGGTGGGCCCGCACCAGCTGCTCGAATCGACGATCACGCACGGCCTCCAGTAAACCGCGTCTGGCCCGGCAATGGAAACGTCTGCCCTGGTCGGATGGCACAGGGCTTGCGCCCATCAGGGCGCCAGGATGAAGTCGGTGATGGACAGCCGGTCGGGGTTGTTACCCGGCCGCACACCGACCACCGTGATGGTGGCAGTACCGACCCGGACGGTCGTGTTGTTGTTGTTCCGGGTCAGTGTCACCGAGGTGGCGAAGTTGGCGCTAGTGACGCCGAGGGCGCTCAGATCGATGCGATCCTGGCCGCCACCGGCTGGGTCGGCGTCGAAGCCGTTGATCGTGTCGGTGCCCGAGTTGGCCTCGAACCGCAGCACGTCGTTGCCGGCGTTGCCGTTGAGGGTGTCGTTGCCAGCACCGCCGTTGAGGGTGTCGGCCCCCGTACCGCCGGCCAGGTTGTCGGCTCCGCCACCGCCGTTGAGCACGTCGGCCGCCACCGAGCCGACGATGGTGTCGGCCCCGCCGGCGCCGTCGATGCTCACGATGCCGGTGAGGGCGACGGCGCTGAAGTTCAGCGTGTCACCACCGCCGGTGCCCGCAATCCTCACCCCGGTGAAGCCGTTGGCCGTGATCGTCTCGATGCCGGCGATGGTGCTGAGCCCGATCACGGCGCCGTTGGCCGTGGCCTCGATGCGGTCGGTGCCGGCACCGCCGGCCACGGCGTCGGACCCGTCGCCCACGCCGACGCGGATCACGTCGTCGCCGGCGCCGGTGTTGATCGTGTCGTTGCCTGGCCCGCCGATGGCGGTGTCGTCGCCGGCCCCCATGCTCAGGATGTCGGCGCCGCCCATGCCGAAGGCGATGTCACGGCCCACGGTGCCGTTGAAGGTCTCGCTCCCGGCGGCGCCGATGAACTGGTCGCCGACGATGTTGGTGGTGGCCGCCGAGACGACCACCTCGTTGGCTCCCCGGTTGTCGGTGTAGAGCACCACCACCCGCAGCTTGCGGTTCACCTGGGCCTGGCCCGGGGTGAAGGTGGGCCCGTTGGCCCCGGCGATGTTGGTGTAGGCACCGTTGCCGCCGATGTTGTTCTGCTGCCAGATGTAGGAGAACGTGACACCGACCATGCCGTCGCCGTCGCCGATCCCGATCGTGCTGGCCGAGATGGCCGAGCCTTCCTGGGGCCACACCGCCTGCAGGGCGTCGGCCAGCACCGGCACCCCGGTGGGGAGGTCGTTGACGTTGGTCACCGCCGCCGTGGCGGCCGAGGTGACGGTCTCCAGGGCCGGGATGAGGCCCTGGTCGGTGTAGGTGGCGACCACCCGCAGGGCCAGGCCGACCTGGGGGTCGTCGGCGGTGAAGGTCTCGCCGGTGCCTACATCGGTCCAGGTACCGGGGGCGGTCTCGGCCTGCCAGGTCCAGGTGATGGGGCCGATCCCGTCGGGGTCGACGATCTGGGAGCTGGCCTGGAGCACCTGGTTCTCGGTGGGGGTGGTGTCGTCGATCGACACCGTGCCCGAGGCCGGCGTGTTCACGAAGAGGAATCCCTTGCCCCGGAGCGGGAAGGTGGCCGGCGATCCCGGTGCGTTGTGGGTGATGGTGAGCGTGGCCGTCTCGTCGCCGTCGTGGCTGGGGTTGAAGGTCACGAAGACGCTGCAGAAGCTGTCGGGGAACACGAGGCCGCAGAAGTGGAACAGCCCGAAGTCGGCGGCGTCGGGCCCCGTGATCGACACGTCGCTCACGTCGAGGTCGAACAGGCCCGTGTTGAGCACGGTGACCGACTCGGTGGCCGAGCTGTCGCCCACCACCACGGTCCCGAAGTCGAACGTGGTACCCGGGTCGGGCGTGATGGTGGCTGACGGGGTCACCGACACCTGAGGCGAGCGGAGGTCACAGGTGCCGCGGTCGGCGCCGGGGACCTCGCAGAAGCTGAGGGCCTCGATGTTCCACAGGGTGTCGGTGCCGTCGGAGGCGCCACCGCCGCCACCGCCACCGCCACCGCCACCGCCGGTGAGGGTGATGTGGGTGACGGTCACGCTGCCGTCGCCGTTGGGGGTGATGGTGTACTCCCCCTGCGGGAAGGCGAACTCGGCCACGTCGACGTCGTCGCCGGCCCCCGGGTTCACGATTTCCCGCACGGCCACGATGTGGCCCGGGTCGATCAGGCCGGCGAACACGGCCTGCTGGATCGACTTGCCGGCCAGGTTGCCCGTCCAGCCGGGGCCGGTGGCCACGGTCTCGAGCAGCGGGGCGGTGCCGATCTCGGTCAGAGGGTCGGCCGGGTCGGTGCGGACGCTGAGGCGGACGTTGAGCCAGCGGTCGCCGTCGATGATGTCGTCGCCACCCCGGCCTTCGAGGGTGTCGCTGCCAGCGCCGCCGAGCAGGATGTTGCCCTCGCCCCAGACGAACTCGCCGGTGAGGAGGCAGTAGTTGGTGGTCGAGTTGGCCACCACACTGGCCGTGGTCACCGTGTCGAGCGGAGGCATGATGGCCCGCAGCCCGTCGATGCGGTCGATGCCGGCTTCGTCGAGGGCGTCGCAGCCGATGAAGCCGCCGCCGCCGACCTGGCTGGGGATGATGTCATCGCCTCGCAGGACGTCGTCTCGGTCCCAGCCCGACAGGGCCTCGACCTCGTTGAAGCGGTCACGGGTCTCGTTGGCCGCCGGGGCGTTCACGATGGCCAGGGCCAGGTCCTGGTTCTGGGGCTGGGGATCGCCGACACCGGTGATCCAGTCCCAGCCCGAGGCGCCAGCGTTCTTCTCCACGCCGGGGCCGCCGACGCCGATGTCGTCGCCCCCTTCCATGTCGTAGTCGTCGTCGCCGCCCTGGCCGATGAGGATGTCGTGCCCGGGGCGGTTGTGGTCGTCGAAGAACAGGGTGGAGGAGTCGCCGATCAGGAGGTCGGGCTGGTCGCCGCCCTCGGCCCAGTCGTCGCCGCCGTCGCCGAACACGGCGTCGGTGCCCTGGCCGGCGATGGCGAAGTCGTCACCGCCGCCGAGGAAGGTCTCGTTGAGGTTGGCCCCACCGTTGGTCAGGTCCTTGCCCTCGCCGCCCATGAGGATGTCGAGCCCGGGGCCGCCGTCGATGGCGTCGTTGCCGGGACCGCCCTTGAGCACGTCGTCGCCGGCCAGGTCGGTGATGATGTCGTTGCCGTCACCACCGAGCGGGATGTCGGCGCCGTCGCCACCTTCGATCACGTCGTTGCCGGGCCCACCCCAGAAGGTGTCGTTGTCCACGCCGCCGAAGATCCGATCGGCCGAGTCGGTCCCGTTGTAGACGCCCTGGCCGTTGATGCCGGAAGGGTCAACGGAGTTGGAAGTCCGGTAGCGGACCTGCCAGGTGGGGCTGTTGAGCAGGAGCTTGTTCTCGTTGCACTCCGACTGCAGATCGTCGGCTACCGAGCCGGCGCCCCGGATGGTGGCGGTCGACGGGGCGGGCCAGGTGATGCGGTTCAGCTCGAACTTGCAGTCGGCCGTGGCGAAGGGGTCGGCCTTGAGCGAGTGGGCGTTGGTGTTGCGCATCATCAGCTCGGCGAAGGAGTTGCCTTCGAGCTGGGTGCGCAGGTTCATGCCCGGGGTGCGGGCCAGGTAGTAGAACCGGTCGCCGTTCTGCAGGTTGGTGAGCTGGTTCTCGAACACGTAGTTGAACGTGGAGCCGAGGAGGCCCCCGAACAGGTTGGTGCGTTCGGCCAGGCCGCCCATCCACAGGTCGATGTCATCGACACCGGTGATGGAGGCGGTGCCGCTGTTGGCCCAGGCGCCGGTGGAGAACATGAAGTCGGCGCTGTCGGCCGGGGGGGCGATGTTGTCGGTCGTCTCTTCGCAGCCGGCCGGCGTATTGATCCCGGTGGTGCAGAGATCGGGCACGTCGTTCGCGACCTCGTCGGGGCCGGCGTTGGCCGGGACGACCACGTTGTCGAGAGTGGCATCGCAGTCGACCGGGTCGAAGGGGTCGGCTGTGGTGGCCCGCGGGGCGCAGCCAGAGCCGCCGATCACGGCATCGGGGTTGGTCAGGGCCAGGTCGTCGCCGGGGAGGATCGAGGCCGGCTCGTTGTCGGCGCTCTCGTCACAGCCGCTGGGCGTGTCGGGCGCGGTGCACACCGTGTGCACATGGTCGGGCACCTCGGCCAGCTCACCGTCGGGGCCGGGCAGCACGGTGCCGTTCACGATCTGGTCGGCGGCCCGGCGGCGGCCCTCCATCGTGGTTTCGGCCGTCACCAGCGGATGACGGCCGTAGGCGGCCACGAAGTTCACCAGCGACTCGGGGTGCTTGAGGGCCTGACCGAAGTCGACCCAGTTGTCGTAGGGCACGACCTGGGCGTCGTTGGTGCGGGCGTGGATCTGGCGCCGCACCTGGTTGAGGGGCGGGATCCCTTCAGACCGGGCCCTTGCCATGTTGAGGGCGGCGAGGTCGAGAGGGAGACCGAGCAGGTTGTTGCGCAGGGTCTCGGTGACGAACTCGTCGATCTCCTGGCCCGTCTCGTCCGACAGGCCCATGATGATGGCGCCTGCCGCGTCCCGGGACGACAGGGTGCCGGCACTACCGCCGTCGTGGTAGGCGGCGGGGTTGAGGAAGCCGTCGAGGAGCGGGATGTCGTTGCGGCTGCCGTCGGCGTTGAGGCGGGGAATGGAGTCGGTCAGCATCGAGTGGCCGAAGCGGTAGACGGCGTGGGCGAACTCGGCGGTGATGGCCGGGTCCACGTCGGTCTGGTTGAAGGCGAAGGGCTCGAAGGGGTTGATGGCCGGCTGGACCTTGCGGGCGAACTCCTCGAACACGAGGTGCTGGTATTCCATCTCGGTCACGAACCGGGCCGCCTGGAACAGGCGCTCCCCGTTCCACCCACCGGCGCCGGTGACCGACTGCCAGTCGGCCAGAGCTGTGGTGCCCGTGGTGTCATTGGCCAGGGTGTGCTTGATGTCGTCGATGAGGCGGTCGTGCTCGGAGTGGAACACCTGGTGAATGGCCTGGAGAGCGATGTTCTCGTTGCACCGGCCGTCACCGCAGATGACGTGGATGTCGAGCAGCTCGTCGTCGTAGGAGCCGGTGGGCACCGTGTGGTCGAGGCTCCCGCCAGCGGTGCCGTCGGCGTCAGGGTTCAGCACGCCGGGCGAGGAGAACGTGGGGGCGGCCGAATGGGCGATGTCGTTCAGGAAGGCGGTGTCGATGAAGCGGGCGTCCACCGGCACAGGCACCGGAGTGACCCGATTGCCCGGCACGAGGCCGGAGGTGGTCACGTACTGCGCCATCCCGTTGGTCTCGGAGTCGGTGGTGACCGCCGGCAGGAAGCGCCCGTAGGGATCGGTGGCGATCATCGGGATGTTGCCGACGTGGGCGTCGGTCAGTTCGAGGCCGAGCATGGAGGCTGCCTGGGCCTTGACCATGGCCCAGGTGGGCAGGCCGCCGTCGGCCGACGACAGGAACTTGCCGGTCGCCACCGGGTCGCCCACCGTGTTGAGGGCATATTCCCGGGTGAAGACCTGGTGGGAGGCGTGCGAGGTATACGTCTGGCTCTGGTCCACGAACGGGGTGTCGGTGTTGACGGCGTTGCGCTTGCCGTCGGGCCCGGTGACGATCTTGCCCCGGGTGAGCACCATGAACCGCTGGTCGGCCGGCAGGTCGTCGGTGGTGCCGAGCTCGTGGTCGGGCCCGGCGATGAGGGGATCGTCGGCCCGCAGCGGCACGAACACCGACCCGTTGCCGCCGTTGGTGATCTTGTCGAGGCCGTGGTCGAAGAACTGGCCGAAGATGGTGAACAGCGAATTGAAGGGGGGCGACAGACCGACGTCGGTGGTGACGTTGGGGATGCTCAGCGTCTCGTGCTCGGGCACGCAACCCTCGGGGACGCCGGGCGCAGTGCAGGGGACCACGCCCTCGTTGCCCTGGGTCCGTACCGGGGTGCCGGCAGCGGCCACGGCGGCTGGGTTGGTGGAGGTCTGATCGGAGATCAGGTTGGAGATCAGACGGGGCTCGGAGTCGACCACCACCCCGCTGGTCTGGTTGTAGTTGGTCAGCCCGGGGGGACCGACGGGGCCGATGCCGGGCACGGTCGAGCTCTCCGCCGGCCGGTCGAACAACGGGGCGGTCAGGCGGGGGAACGTCTGGTCGGCCGCGCCGTAGGTGCTCTGGGTGGGCTGGAGGTTGTTGCACGAGCCGTCCACCGTGCGCAGCCCGAACGACAGCATCGGGTTGGCGATCTGGTCGGGCCCGGTGCCCACCATCGCTTGGCAGTAGACGGGATCGTTCACCGGGTCGGGGTTCGTGCCCGACAGCAAGGCGGCCGAATGGGCCTCGGCGATCTTGATCTGTTGGAGGATGTAGTTCAGGTCGGCCGGGCTCACTACGAACCCCTGGCCGACCGTGGCTCCGGCGTCACCCGCTGGCGGGGCGAACACGGTGCCGCCCACCACGCTCACCGCCAGCATCAGGCTCAACAGCCGATGTCGTCCCGTGCTCCACGTACGTGCCCCCAGCATGGATTCTCACTTTCAGTGGTCGAATCCCACTGAAAGTAAAGTGTTGTCGGTCACGGTGACATGGGCGGCCCTCCCGCCCGCCATGCGCCGTACGACCCAGGCCAGCGCCGCCCTGCCGCCCGGCGCCGAACTGTGCGGACTTTTGGTCACATGGCGACCAAAACTCCACCCAGTTCGTTCCCTGGTGGACTTTTGGTCCGGCCCGAGGTCGCCACGGAGGCCCAAGGGGCGGGGGCGGAGGGGGGCAACTAGCATCGCCCCAGGACGCAGTGACGAAAGAACACACCATGCCTCTTACCGACGATCAGCTCATCCAGTTCCATCGCGACGGCTACCTGTTCTTCCCCGGGACGTTCAGCCTGGAGGAGGCCGCTGTGCTGCGGGGCGAGGCCGACCGGCTCTACGCCATGGACCGGGAGGAGGTGTGGCGGGAATCCTCGGGCGCACCCCGCACCGCCTTCGCCGCCCACACCTACTCCGACCCGTTCGGTCGGCTCGGCCGCCATCCCCGTCTCATCGGGCCGGTG
This sequence comes from uncultured Actinomycetes bacterium, assembly GCA_902826025.1. Taxonomy (GTDB): domain Bacteria; phylum Actinomycetota; class Acidimicrobiia; order Acidimicrobiales; family SZUA-35; genus CADEDH01. The sequence goes on along the minus strand of CADEDH010000007.1, from coordinate 41,484 downwards.
GAGCAGATCCTGGGCGGTCAGGTGTACATGCACCAGTACAAGGTGAACGCCAAGGCCGCCTTCGACGGCGAGGTGTGGCAGTGGCATCAGGACTACGGCACCTGGCAGCGCGACGACGAGATGCCCGAGCCGCTGGCCATGAACATCGCCGTCTTCCTCGATGAGGTCACCGCCGCCAACGGGCCCCTGCTGTTCATCCCCGGCAGCCACCGGGAGGGCGTCTATGAGGCCGGCCACGACCTGGCCACCACCTCCTATCCCCTGTGGACGCTCGACCGGGCCACGATCACCCGGCTGGCCGAGCAGGGCGGGATCGTGGCCCCCACCGGCCCCGCCGGCTCGGTGCTCCTGTTCCACGGCTGCCTGGTGCACGCCAGCCCGCCCAACATCAGCCCCTTCGGCCGGGTGATCGTGTACCTGTCGCTGTGCCGGGTCGACAACCACATCCGCCGCTTCAAGCGGGCCGAGTGGATCGCCCACCGCGATTTCACCCCCATCGAGCCCCTCGCCGACGATTGCCTGTCCGAGTTGGTGGCGGGCGGACCGGCGGTCGCCCGATGAACCTCCATAGCCTGGCCGCGGCCCGGGCCACCGCCGGCAACCCGGTACGGGTGGGTCTGATCGGGGCCGGCAAGTTCGGCTCCATGTTCCTGGCCCAGGCGCCCCACTCCCCCCTCCAGGTCACCGCCATCGCCGACCTCGACGTCGACCGGGCCCGTCGGGCCTGCGCCGAGGTGGGCTGGTCACCGGCCGACATCGACGCCTGCACCTTCACCGACTCAGCCGACGCACTCATGGCCCGCCCCGACGTCGAGGTGGTGGTGGAAGCCACTGGGAACCCCGTCGTGGGGGTCGACCACGCCCTGGCCTGCTTCGGCGCCGGCAAGCACCTGGTGGCGGTGAACGTGGAGGCCGACGCACTCGTCGGCCCGGTCCTGGCCGACGCAGCGGCCGAGGCCGGGGTGGTCTACTCCCTGGCCTACGGCGACCAGCCGGCCCTGGTGTGCGAGATGGTCGACTGGGCCCGGTCCTGCGGGTTCGAGGTGGTGGCGGCGGGCAAGGGAACCAAACACCACCCCACGTTCCACGCCTCCACGCCCGACACGATCTGGGACCACTACGGCCTCACAGCCGAGCAGGCCGCCGCCGCCGGCATGAACAGCCAGATGTTCAACTCCTTCCTCGACGGCACCAAGTCGGGCATCGAGATGTGCGCCATCGCCAACGCCGCCGGCCTGGCCCCCGCCCCGGGCGGCCTCGAGTTCCCCCCGTGCGGGGTCGACGACCTGCCCCACGTGCTGCGGCCAGCCGCCGAGGGCGGCCTGCTGCACCACAAGGGCCAGGTGGAGGTGGTGTCGAGCCTGGAGCGGGACTTCCGCCCGGTGTTCCGAGACCTGCGGTGGGGGGTGTACGTGGTTCTGGAGGCCCCCAACCCCTACGCCGCCGCCTGTTTCGCCCAGTACGGCATGCACACCGACGCCAGCGGCCGGTACGCCGCCATGTACAAGCCGTATCACCTGATCGGCCTGGAGCTGAACATCTCGATCCTGTCAGCCGCCCTACGGGCCGAGCCCACGGGCCGGGCCCGCACGTGGTTGGGTGACGTGGTGGCGGTAGCCAAGCGGCCACTGCGGGCGGGCGAGATGCTCGACGGCGAGGGCGGCTACACCGTGTGGGGCCGGCTGATGCCGGCCGCCGACTCCCGGGCCCTGGGCGGCCTACCCATCGGACTGGCCCACGGGGTGGAGCTGACGGCCGACGTGGCCGCCGGCCAGCCCCTACGGTGGAGCGACGTGGCGGTGAAGGAGGAGCGGGCCGCCCACCGCCTACGGCGCCAGCTCGAAGCGTCGATCTGACGACCCCCTCGACATTTCGCGAGAGTCGAAACTTCAGGTCCCCGGAAGGGGGCACCTAGTCTGGGTTGGCTCGAACATCCAGGGAGTCAGATCGTGTACGACGTCATCATCCGCAACGGCACCGTGATCGACGGCACCGGGGCACCGCGCCGCCAGGCCGACATCGGGATCAAGGACCGCCGCATCGCCACCATCGGCACGGTCGAGGGTGAAGCGGTGCAAACCATCGATGCCACCGGCCGCATGGTCACCCCCGGCTTCATCGACATCCACACCCACTACGACGCCCAGGCCCACTGGGACACCACACTGAGCCCGTCGCCCCTCCACGGCATCACCACGGTGATCGCCGGCAACTGCGGCTTCACCATCGCTCCCCTCCAACCCGAGCACGGCGACTACCTGATGCGGATGTTGGCCCGGGTGGAGGGCATGCCGCTGCCGTCGCTCCAGCAGGGCGTGCCGTGGAACTGGACCAGCTTCGGTAGCTGGCTGGGCGAGCTCGACAGCACCCTGGCCATCAACACCGGGTTCATGGTGGGCCACAGCGCCATCCGCCGCCTGGTCATGGGTGAGCGGGCCGTGGGCAACGAGGCGTCGCCCGAGGAGCTGGCGTCCATGCAGGCCCTGCTCCGCCAGAGCATCGCTGAGGGCGGTTTCGGCTTCTCCTCGTCGTGGGCCACCACCCACAACGACCCCACCGGCCGGCCCGTGCCGTCCCGCCACGCCAGCGAGCACGAGATGGTGGAGCTGGCCCGGGTGTGCTCGGAGTTCGACGGCACCTCGCTCGAGTTCATTCCCGCCGTGGGCCGCTTCAGCCCCGAGAACACCGACCTGATCGCCAGGATGTCGGCGGCCGCCAACCGCCCCCTCAACTGGAACCTGATCGCAGTGAGCACCTCGCCCAAGCAGATTGCGGTGATGGAGAACAACCTGGCGGCGTCGAACTACGCCGCCGAGCGGGGTGGGCGGATCATCGCCCTCACCGTGCCCTGCGCGGTGGAGAGCCGGATCTCGTTCCAGAGCGGGTTCGTGCTCGACGCCCTCAACGGCTGGCGTGAGGCCATGGCCCTGCCCGACGACGAAAAGATGGCCATGCTGGCCGACCCCGACAAGCGCCGGGAGCTCAATGAGCTGGCCCAGGGCCCGAGCCCGCTGCGGGGCATGGCCAAGTGGCACAACCTGACCGTGGGCGATGTCCACTCGGCCGAGAACGAGGAGTTCCAGGCCCGCACGATCGGCGAGATCGCCGAGGACCAGGGCCGTGAGACCTTCGACGTGCTGTGCGACATCGTGCTCAACGACCGCCTCCTCACCGGCCTGTACACCCCGATCCGGGGCGACGACGAGGAGACCTGGAAGATGCGGGTGGACGTGTGGCGAGACCAGCGCACGATGGTGGGCGGCACCGACGCCGGCGCCCACCTCGACCTGTTGGCCACCTTCAACGCCACCACCGCCATGCTGCAGAAGGCGGTGAAGGAACACGCCGTGATCGGCTGGGAGGAGGCGGTGAGCCTGATCTCCGACGCCCCGGCCAAGATGTACGGCATCAAGGAGCGGGGCCAGCTCACCGAGGGCTACTTCGCCGACGTGAACGTGATCAACCCCGAGACGATTGCCGTGCGGCCCACCGAGGTCCGCCACGACCTGCCCGGAGGCGCCTGGCGGCTCTACGGCGCCGCCGACGGCTACGACCACGTGCTGTGCAACGGCGCCGAGATCGTGCGCCACGGCGAGTTCACGGCCAACCGCCCCGGCGCCATGCTCCGTTCCGGCACCGACACCACCGGTACCGGCATCCAGTAAACCTGGGCCACCTACAGCGCCGGCACCAACCGGTACTCGACCCTCTCGCCTTCGAGCCGGAACCCCCGGGCCTCGTAGTTGGCCCGGGCGTTCGGCCCGTCGAGCGAGCAGGTGTGTAGCCACAGCCGGGTGGTGCCGGGCAGGGCCCAGGCGTCGGCCATGGCCCGGGCCAGCAACCAGCGCCCGATCCCCCGCCCGTGGTGGCGCGGAACCAGCCCGAAGTAGACCAGCTCGACCGCGCCCGCTTCCTGCTGCTCCAGCTCGTAGTAGCCCACGGGCTCGTCGTCGCCCTGCCAACAGGTGAAGAGCCGGTGCTCGGGGCGGTCCACCCAGGCCCTCCACTGGTCGTCGGTCCAGCCCGCCCGGTCCACCCAGTACCAGCCCTCACCTACCAGGCGGTAGAACGCACGGCTCAGCTCCGGCGCCGGATCGGCGTGCTGAACAAGCCGCAGCGCAGGATCGGGAGCCGGCGGAGACTGCGGAGATGGCGGTGGCGGAGCTGTCATGGCCAGGCTCCATACAGTCACCGGAACCGCTCCCGGGCTGTCGGGTGAGGTGAGAGCCATGGTCGAGACGCTAGCGTGACCCACCGCCGCCGAGTCCGCTGGGCGAACCCTCCCAGTCCATGGCCAATCATGTCGTTGGATGCCGTCCCACCCCCGGGTCGACGACTAGGGTGGCAACCCTTGATCAGCGTGGACAAGGCCGAGGGACTTGCCTGCCAACTGTTGGCCGGCACTCTCCCGCCGCGATGGCAACATGTCCAAGCCGTCGCCGAGCGGGCGCGCTCTTTTCGCCTTGTCTACGATCGGGAGGAGGCCCGACTGCTGGTGGCCTCGGCCTTCCTGCACGACATCGGGTACGCGCCCGAGGTCAAGGTGACCGGGTTCCACCCGCTCGACGGAGCCCGGCACCTCCGGCGCCTCGGGTTCGACGAGCGCATCGTCGGCCTCGTGGCCCACCACTCCTGCGCCGACATCGAGGCCACCTTCCATCAGATGGAGGGGCTGCTGGCCCGGGAGTTCCCCATCGACCACCGGCTCCCCCACGACGCCCTGCTGTATTGCGACCTCACGACCGGCCCCAATGGTGAGGCACTGTCGATCGACGAGCGCCTGGTCGATATCCGGGCCCGCTACGGCCCGGAGCACCTGGTCAGCCGGTTCATCAACGTGGCCGAACCGGAGATGCGGGCCGCCGTGGCCCGGGCCGAAGACCTGCTCAGCACCGCCTTGATCCTGGTCTGAATCGCCTCAGGACGACTTGGGCGCAGGGACGTCCTCGGATGTCCTTGTGTGTGGTTGTCCGTCCCCGCTGTCCCATTCATGATTGAACTGACCACGGAGACCGGAAACGGATTCGGGGTCGTCGACTGGCCGGCGCGGGTTAGCTGGAGTTGAAGCGGCGGATCAACACAGCACAGCTGGTGAGTCGGGAGATCTGGGGTCTCCCGGCTCACCAGCGCCCGTTTGGCCGGTCGTCCCCACCAATCGGTGGCCGGGTTTCATGAACCCCAGATGGTCACCTGGTCGATGTGGGTATGGGAGCGGGTCCGGTTGTAGTTCTGGCTGGCGAAGCCGTAGAAACCGATCGCCGGGACGTCGCCCGACGTGGCGACCAGCACCTCGTTGACCCAGGCCTCCACCTGCCCGTCGGCCAGCACCACCGACAGCTCGACGGGGCTGTCGATCGACGTGACATTCACCGTCTTGGGCTCCGGGGTCTCGTTGCAGTCCCGGTTGTAGTCCACGGTGTCGGGCCCGAAGGTGGCGAAGCGGCCGGCGTTGGTCGAGGCAAGCGCCTCGGCGGTCAGACCGAGCTCGTCGGCCAGAGCCGGCTCGATCGGGGTGAAGCAGGCGGTGAACGCCGTGCGTCCCTGCTCGTCGGGCTGGACGGACAGCACGTAGAGCTTGTCCTTGTCCCCCACCACCAGGCCGAAGCGGTGCTCACCGGTGCTCGTACCGGTGTTGTTGCGCTCGATGAACGCGTCGACGTCGACCCGGCCCTCGGCCAGCGGCTTCTCCAACGCCCGCACCACAGCCAGCTGGGCGTGGGCCTTGCTGACGTCGAGGTGGTAGTTCTCGGGGTGATAGCCCAGCTCGAACCCGTTGTCCTTGGTGGTCGGCCAGCCCAGGCCGTTGAAGTCGTCCTGGGTGATGACCGTCGGGAACGTCCGGCCCCCCACGGCCACCTGGTCGGCGGCGCACCGGATGCGGGCGTAGAGCCGGGCCGCAGTGGCCTCCGGGGCATCGGGGGCGAACACCCGGTAGTAGGAGTCGGCCTTCAGGGTGCCGTTGGCGCCCCGCAGCACCTGGCGCCCGGTGGCGTCGGAGGGACCCGGGCCATAGGCCTCCCATTTGTCCACCCAATCCTGTGACTCGTCGGCCAGGTCGGTGAGCACGTCGCCCACCGCCGCCAGTTCCCACTCGACCTCGGTGGGCAGACGCTTGCCCTGGGAGGCGCAGTACTCTCCGGCGGTGGCCCAGGTGAGGCCCTTCACCGGCTGGTCGGCTGTGCCGTCGGCATAGGTGGACTGGGTGGCGGCCCCGCCGGGCGCCCGTTCCAGCCAGTCGGCCGGAGCCAGTCGGCGCCAGGCGGCGGCATCATCGCCGGCGGCCCGTACGATCCACGCCCGGAACAGGGCGTTGGTGACCGTGACGGGCTCGATGTAGTAGTCGGCAGCACCGTCGAGCGTGCGGGGCGCCAGCAGGTTGGGGCCGTCGGCAGTGGCGGAGGGGGAGCCAACGGTGACCGATGCGGCCGTGACATGCTCCATGCCGGCGGCCGACGGCAGGGTGGCCACGGCCGGGACCGGCTCCTCCTGTCCGGGGCACACATCCCAGTCGGCCACGATGTCGGCCAGGGCCCCGCCGAAGTCGACACCCCGGAGGGTGCGCTGCATGGCACCCACGGCTGCTTCGTCGGCGCAGCGGGTGGGCAGAGGGGCATTACCCCGAGGGGCGAAGGTGGCTTGGCCACCCTGGTACACCTCGGTGGCCACCCCGTCTTCCTTCCACTCCACCGAGCCCTGGATCACGGCCAGGCAACTGGCCCCGTCGGGGGCCTGACACAGGGCGAACTCGGCGTCGGGGCTGGTGGTGGTGAACTGGCGGTCGCCGGCGTCGATCACCACAGCGGCGTTGGCCGCCGGGTTGAGCCGCACGAACACGTGGCCGGCGCTGAGCGGCACGACCACCGGGCCCGCTGAGGACAGGTCGGGCACCGTGAGCTGGGCATTGCGGAGGGCTTCGATCTCGAACACGGCCTCGGCCGACAACAGGGCGGTTCCGCCCTGGTCGACGACGACTGCATCGCCGGCCGCCACCTTACGGGCCTCCCCGGCCCCCAGCGGTTCACTGTTTACGGTGACGGCGTCACGGTCGGCCGACACCGACAAGGCGGCACCGACGATGGAGATACCTACCTCGGAGCTCGACACCGAGGTGGTGTCGCCCGTGACCCCGCTGTCGCCGCTGGCGCACGCGGTCAGGCCCATGACGGCGGCCAGCACCACCGACAGCGCTCCCATGACTCCTACACGCCTCATCTGCTCCGTCTGCCCCTCTCTGAACGGAACTCGCAACGCCCGCAAGCCCCTGACACGACCATAGTTGATGTCGGGCTCCCGTCTGCGACGGCAGGCACCGGACCCCGCACCATGACCCACCGCCGTCGCGCCACCGTCACCCCGCCCCGGGGCCGGCCTAGGCCATCCGACCTACGCCAGGTGGGAGTTCCGTCCATCGCCGGCCCGACCGGCGCCCTTTACGTTCAGTGACTCCTAGTCACGAAGCGTGAGTTCAGGCTTCGGCGGCGACCGACTACGGGAGCGAAGGCGGGGTTTTGCGGCGGATCGTGTTCGTACTGGTGGCGCTGTGCCTCGTGGGTTCGGTCTCGGCGGTCGGGTCGGCGACAGCCGAGGCGGCCAACCCGGTGGAGATCTCCACCACCTGCGGTGAGATCGGCGCCCACACCGGCCGCCTCTACCGAGCCATGTTCGGCCGTCCGGCCGATCGGCCCGGCCTCCTGTACTGGGTGGGACAGCGCTACCGGGGCCAGTCTGGCGAGCAGGTGGCGTACTGGATGGGCCAGGGCCCCGAATTCCACGCCCTCTACGACCGGCTGGACGACGGCGGCTTCGTCGACACCGTGTACCGCAACCTTCTGGGACGGGCCCCCGACCCGGCCGGGCGGGACTACTGGGGCCGGATGGTCATCACCCATGGCCGGTACAACGTGTTGAGCTGGATGGTCGGCACGCCCGAGTTCGCCCAGGTGTGGCCGTACGCTCCCCCGCCCCTCTGCCCCATCGCCGCCCAGATGGGGCTGGTCGAGGCCCGTCCCGGGATCTGGGTCGGCAGCACGGGCGAGACCGTGACCGTGGTGGCCGACCGCTCACTGGTGGACTTCCGGGCCGCCACCGGCGGGCGGGCCTTCGCCCCGGCCGTGGCCGGTGACGTGGTGGTCAACGCCAACTGGTTCTCGCTCTCCGGCACCCCGATCGCCCCCCTGGTAGCGGGGGGCCGGGCGGCGGGCGGGCCCGACATCAGCGAACGGGGCCAGATCGTATCGTGGCGGCCCGGTTGCGGAGACCACGACGCCGCCCTGCTGGAGCACGTCTGGACGTGGCGCATCTTCACCCCCGACACATGCACGGCCGATGCCGTGTCCGGTGTCTCGCTGATCCACAAGGGTCGCCGGGCCGATGCCTACCCCGGGGTGAACCTCACGGCGGGGCCGACCAACCTGGACCCGTCGCACAGCTTCCTGGGCTTCAACGACCAGGTGATCGTGGTGATCTCGTCGCATCAGCTGCCGGCGTCACGTCTGGCCGACTACGCCCTGTCGCTGGGGGTGACCGAGGGTGTGATGCTCGACGGCGGCAGCTCCACCCAGATCAAGACGCCGCTCGCCACCCTCGGTACCGGCCGTCCGGTGCCCGCCTTCGCCATCCTCGACTCGAAGGCCCGGTAGGGCCCGCCCGCCCGGGGAACGGGTCAACCCGAGGCCAGGTCGTTGAGGAAGACGGCGGCGATGGGGGCCGAGGTGAGGCCACCGAATTCGCCGGCCTCGACGAACACGACGAAGGCGATGTCGTCCTGGTAGCCAACGAACCAGGCGTGTGACTTCGGCGGCTTGTCGTTGCCGAACTCGGCCGTGCCCGTCTTGCCCGACACCGGGCCGCCGGCCACGTTGGCCACCGCCCGGCCGGTGCCGTCGGTGACCACCTCCCGCATCATCTGCTGGAGGATGGCGGCGGCGTTGGCCTCGAGCGGGGCCGTCGTCTGAGGGGTGGCCGGAGCCGGTGAAGTTACGAGCTGGGGTGAGCGGTACACGCCTCCGGCGGCGGTGGCCGCCATCACCGCCTCGCTCAGCGGGCTGACCAGTATGCGTCCCTGGCCGAAGGCGGCCGAGGCCAGGTCGACGTCGGAGTCGTTCACCGGCACGTCGCCGTCGAAGGCGTCGAGCCCGAGGTCGTAGCCGGCCCCCAGCCCGAACTGGGCCGACGTGTCGTGGAGCACGTTGTAGTCGAAGCCCCGGGTGGCGTTGATGAAGGCGGTGTTGCAGCTGTGGGCGAACGCGGTGTGGAACGGGATCGTGCCGAACACCTCGTTCTCGGCGTTGCCGATGGTGCGACCCTGGATGGTGACGTCGCCCGGACAGTCGATGGGATCGTCGGGCCCCTGGCGGTCGCGCACCACCGTGTACCCGGTGACCACCTTGAACGTCGACCCCGGCGGGTACTGGCCGACCATGGCGTTGTTGACCGTGTTGCCCTGGGGCCCGTTGGCCACGGCCAGCACGTTCCCGGTCGACACCTGTACGGCCACCAGGGCGCTGTTCTCGTACCTGGGGTCCACCCGGGCCAGGGCGTCTTCCGCCGCTTTCTGGACCCGGGGGTCGATCGTGGTCTGCACCGGCTGGCCGGCGGTGGGTTCGATCCGGAACAGCACCTCGGCCTCGTCGGGATCGCGGATGGCCGAGGTGGTGGTGAGGCCGGTGACGGTGGTGGTGCTGCCCCCGGCGGCGGGGGCGGTCCGCTTGACCCCGATCTCGAGGCCCGGCTTGCCGGCCAGCACCGAGTTGTACTTCCCCTGCATACCTGACAGACCCACGATGTCGCCCGCCTCGAACAGGCCGGGGTTGGCGGCGATGATGTCGGCCGTCACCTCACCCGAACGTCCGAGGAGGGCCCGGGCGAAGCCCTCGTAGATCGGCTGGGGGGTGGACACGGTGCGGAAGACGGTGCCGGGCAGAGGAAACACCTGGTCCCGCACCTTGTCGTAGTCGGCCTTGGGAAGGGTGGCGACCTCGACGAAGTCGTCGGGCTCTGCCGCCTGCACGTCGTCGGTCACCTGTCCGGCGTCGACCCCGAGGATGTCCTGCAGGCTCTGGGCCAGCGAGGACAGGTCCTTCACCCGGCTCGGCTGGACGCCGATCACCACCCGCTCGCTCTGATCCACCAGGACCGCCCCGCCGGCCCCCAGGATCGACGCCCGCTGACCAGGGAGCTTCGTGCGCACCAGGCGGTCGCCGGGGCCGAGGCTGGGCTCGAGGATCGACGGTGCCCACCGGATCTGCCACCCGGCGGGGTCGGCCTTCTCCAGGACCACCTGGCTGCGGGTCTCCCACTGCAGGCCCCCGGCGAAGGTCCAGGTGAGCGAGATCGGGGCCTGGCCGCCGGTCTCGGACACCATGACCACGGGCTGGGTCTGCACGGCCAGTTCGTAGGAACCGAGGCCCTGGGTCAGCTCGGACAGCTCGGCGGCCGGAACACCCGGCTCGGCCCCGGCGAAGGCGACGGCGGACACGTCGCCGGTCTGAAGAGCGGTGGCGAACTGGGTGAGCACGTCCTGGGCTGGACCGTCGGCCTCGGATCCGACGTCGGACTCCGACGAGCCGATCGTCGCCTCCCGGTTGAACAGGTCGTCGGCCAGCTGAGGGCCGAACAGCACAGCGCTTCCCCCGATGAGCGTGCCCACCAGCACCAGGAGCGTCACGACGGCCATGTTGGGCGATCGACGACGACGACGCTGGCCGGCTCCCTGTGGTACTCCCATGCCCGGCTGCCCTCCCTACCCGGCTCCGACCCGGCGAATGGTAGCAACCGCTGCGCCGGGTGCCCGGGCGGTATCGGCACATCGCCGCCGGCGTCGGCTGCGGCCGCCTGCGGGCACAAACCGTTATCGTCGGCCACCATGACCGTCCTCGACGAGCTGCGGCAGCGGCTACCGGCCGACCGGATCCAGACCGACCCCGACGTGGTGGAGGTGTACGGCCGAGACCGGGCCGCCTTCGTGGACGCCGGTACCGCCACGGTGCTGGTGAGCCCCCGCTCGACGGCCGAGGTGGTGGCTGCGGTGGAGGCGGCCCGGGCCGCCCGTGTGCCGATCGTCCCCCGGGGCGCCGGCACCGGACTCACCGGGGCGGCCAACGCGGTGGACGGGTGCGTGATGGTGTCGCTCCACCGCATGAACGCCATCGTCGAGATCGACACCACCAACCGCATGGCCCGGGTGCAACCCGGCGTGATCAACGCCGAGCTGAAGCGGGCCGTGGCCGCCCACGGCCTGTTCTACCCGCCCGACCCGGCCTCGTTCGAGATGTCGAGCATCGGCGGCAACGTGTCCACCAACGCCGGCGGCCTGTGCTGCGTCCGCTACGGCGTCACCCGGGACTACGTGATGGGCCTGGAGGTGGTACTGGCTTCGGGCGAGGTGCTGCGCACGGGCCGGCACACGATCAAGAGCACCACCGGGCTCGACCTCACCGGCCTGTTCGTGGGAGGGGAGGGGGTGCTCGGCATCATCACCGAGATCACGCTCAAGCTCGTGCCCTCCCCTCCCCCGCCGGCCACCGCCGTGGCCTACTTCGATCACCTCGCCCCGGCCGGCACCGCCATCGCCGAGATCTTCCGCCACGGCCACGAGCCCTCGATGATGGAGATCATGGACCGGGCCAGCATCCGCCGGGTCGAGCAGCACTTCCACATGGAGCTCGACACCGATGCCGCCTGCCTGCTGCTGATACAGGCCGCCGGCGACGGGACGGCGGGCGCCACGGCCGCCGGGACCATCGAGGCCATGGCCGGGCTGTGCGATGCCAACGGGGCCAGCTTCGTGTACCACGTGGCCGACCCGGCCGAGGGCGACATGCTGGTGGAGGTCCGCCGCCGGGTGGGCATGGCCATGGACATGACCGGCCTGATGTGGCTCCCGGAGGACGTGGCCGTGCCCCGCCAGCGATTGGCCGAGCTCCTGGCCGGCATCGAGGCCATCGCCCAGCGCCGCAACATCGAGATCCCCACCATCGGCCACGCCGGCGACGGCAACATGCACCCCCTGATCGAGTTCGACGGTGACGACCCCGACGCCGTGGCCACCGCTCGCCAGGCCTTCGCCGACATCATCGGGCTGAGCCTGGAGCTGGGCGGCACGATCGCCGCCGAGCACGGAGTGGGCACGTTGAAGCGGGACTTCGTGGACCGGGAGCTCGATCCGCTGCAACTGGCCGTGCAGCGGCAGGTTCGGGCCACCCTCGACCCGGAGGGCCTGTTCAACCCGGGCAAGGCCTTCTGAACGGCCGCCGAACCCCGGCCGCCCGGCGCGCCAGGTCGGCCCCAGCCCGACAGATCGGATAGAACGGGCGGCGTGCGCATCGTGACCTGGAACACGTGGTGGTGCTTCGGCCCATGGCGGGAACGCCAACCCGGGCTGGTGGCAGCCATCGCCGGACAGCGGCCCGACGTGGTGCTGCTGCAGGAGACGTGGGCCGACCAGGCCCGATCGGTGGCCGAGGCCTGCGGTCTAGCCGTCGTCGGCATCGAGATCGGCCCCTTCCACCCGCAGGGCACCGACGGCACGGCCGCCGACCATCAGATGGGGAACGCCGTGCTGGCCGACCCGGCTCGGGCCCGGCTGATCGGCACCGTGTCGCTGCCCTCGGGTGACGACCGGGTCCACCGGGTCGGGTTGGGCGTGGCCTGGGCCACCACCGCCGGTTCCGAGGTGCTGGCCGTGGCCACCCACCTCAACCACATCGCGTCCAACCACGCCGTGCGCCAGCGCCAGCTCGACCGCCTCCGCTGGTGGCTCGACCAGGTGTGGCCCGACGGCCCGGTGGTGCTGGGAGGCGACCTGAACCTCACCCCCCACAGCCCTGAGTTCGGGCTGGCCATCGCCCCCCACTGGGTCGACCTCTGGGCCCGCACGAGGCCCGACGATCCTGGCTCCACGATGGATCCGGCCAATCCCCACTTCCGCGACACCGACTGGATGGACGACCGCAACGGGCCCGGCCACCCGCCCGGCGTCCGCTTCGACTACCTGCTGGCCCGGCGGCCGGCACCGGGCCGGCCGGGCGATCCCGGGCTCGCCGTTGCCGCCATCGAGTTGATCGGCGGCGCCGACCACGGCTGGCCCAGCGACCACCTCGGCCTGTGCGCCGACCTGGAGCCCACGCCCGACCCGGGCTCCGGTTCCCCCTCCCCCAACCCCCAAGGAGAACGTCATGCCTGATCGTGTCGCACTGGTGACCGGCGGCGGCCGCGGAATCGGCCGGGCCATCGCCCTGGGCCTGGCGGCCGACGGTGTCGACGTGGCCGTGACCTACCGGCGCGACGCCGAGGCGGCGGCCGAGACGGTGGCCGCCATCGAGGCCCTGGGCCGGGCCGGTCACGCCATCCAGGCCGACGTCAGCACCCCCGACGACAACGTGCGGGCGGTGGCCGAGGTCATCGACCGCTTCGGCGGGTTCCAGATCCTGATCGCCAACGCCGGCATCGCCAGCGGGGGCCGATCGGTGGTGAACACCGAGCCCAAGGAGTTGCTGCGGGTGGTGTCGACCCACGCCCTGGGCGCCCACCATCTGTTCTCAGTGGCCGTTCCCCACCTGCGCACGCACGACCGGGCCGACATCGTGGCGATCTCGTCGGTGGCGACGTTGTCCAACAACGCAAACGGAGCCCCCTACAACATGGGCAAAGCAGCGCTCGAAGCGCTGGCTCTCACCCTGGCCAAAGAGGAGCGGGACAACGGTATCAGAGTCAACATCGTGGCCCCCGGCCTGGTGGAGACGGAGATGGGCCGCCGCCTGGTGAAGGGCGCGGCCGGAATCGACGACATCACCACCCTCAACGCCATCATGCCCTTCGGCCGGGTGTGTCAGCCGGAGGACATAGCCGCCGCGGTGCGGTTCTTCGTGTCCGAAGGTGCCTTCTATGTGACAGGGGAGAAGCTCAACGTGTGGGGAGGCGGCCAAGCCTGGCGCTAGACCGCCCCCGCTCACGTTTCCGGTGTTCGCCGGAAGCGAACCCGAGGCGCCCGCAGGGCACACTCAGATGGCGTCGGCGCCCATCTCGCCGGTGCGTATACGCACCAGCGCATCCACCGGAACCACCCAGATCTTGCCGTCGCCGATGTGGCCGGTCTGGGCGGCGCCCCGGATGGCCTCGGCCACCTTGGTGGAGTCGAAATCGTCGATGATGATCTCGATCTTGATCTTGGGCACGAAGTCGACCCGGTACTCGGCACCGCGGTAGGTCTCGGTGTGCCCGCCCTGGCGGCCGAAACCCTTCACCTCGGTCACGGTCATGCCCTGCACGCCGATGCCCCGGAGGGCGTCCTTCACGCCGTCGAGCATGTGGGGTTTGATGATTGCTGTCACGAGTTGCATCGCTTAGCTCCTCTCTCGATGACCGAAGTTAGGGGCGGCCCGTTTCGCCCGCGTTCGCGGGCGATTACGCCTAGTTGACCCGTATCTGTCGGATTTCTGAATATTCGTGCTCGCCGCCCGGCGCTTGGTACTGGGCACCTGGGAACTCAGTACTCAGCGCTCGACACCTGGGCGCACATCACGTACCCCCGCTTGCGGATGGTCCGGATCGTGAGGCCCAGCGGCTCGATGCGACGGCGGAGCCGCAGCACGTGGACGTCGAGCACGTTCCGATTCGGCTCCTCGCCCGGCCAGCCGTGGCGGAGCAGGACCTCGCGTCCGACCACCTTGTCGAACCGCAGCAACAGCACCTCGGTGAGCCGGGCCTCGATGGGGGGCAGAGCGGCCCAACCGGCCCCGGAGCGCAGCACGCCGTCGCCGTCGAGCTCGGGCCGGGTGCTGACCCGGCGCACCAGGGTCTCCATCCGGGCCTGGAGATCACGGTCGTCAACCGGGACGCGGATCCAATCCTCCATAGGGTCCACGGTCACCGGCGCCGGCGTCCCCCCCTCGACCAACAAGATGCGGGGCTGCCCTCGGTCACGAAGCTCGGCCCGACGGTGCTCCTCAGCTGGCCACCGCACGAGTTCGACTGCCATGACCGGACCCTACGGCAGCTCTGTTTCGCCACTGTTTCGTCGTCATAAACGCTGGGCAGTTCGGGCGAAGCGGTGTGGGTAGTGTCGGTGTGAAGGCAATGGCACCCGAGCAGAGGAGGCACCATGACCGAGATCAGGGACACGTGGCGGGATGTGGCAGCGAAGGCCGAAGCCATCGGACTCAAGCTGCGTCTCCACCTGGAGCAGGAAGATCAGGCCGGGAATGAAGTCCCCGCCGATGAGCCGGCCGGAGGCACCCGGGCCGCCATCGACGAGCTGGGAGCCAAGCTGAAAGACGCCATCGAGGCCTTCGGGGCGGCGGCCAAGGACCCCGGGGTCCGCTCCGACGTGGCCGACATGGGCTCGCTGCTGAAGGACGCCCTGGTCACCACGTTCAGCGCTGTGGGGAACGACGTGAGTGAGGCGGCCCGGGGCGTCGGCGACGTGATGCGCAAAGGCGGTGGTACCACCCCGCCGCCTCCGGGGCCGCCCGACGACGACGTGGCCAGCTGAGCGGGATCGTCAGCCGGTCAGCCCCAGCAGGACTTGCTGGCGTTCCAGGGCTTGGTACCGGACCGGATGTAGGCGGCGAGGGCCGCCTCGTCCTGCTGGGCCGGGGTGGCGTCCTTGGCCGACTTCACCCCGTACTTGGTGGCGAAGCCGTAGGAGGCCCAGCTCGATGCGAGGAACTGGTAGGCGCCGGCCGCCCCCGACGAGGAGTTCACGGCCTTGTAGTTGTCGTGCGACTCGCAGTGCCGGATCGACACCATCACCGCCGGGATCCACACGCCGTTGCCGGCGTCGACGTACCCCTCGGGGTGGGTCTCGGCCGGGAGCGGGGTGGTGGCCGTGGGATCAGTGGGGGCCGCCGGGTCGGTGGACGCCGTGGGATCGACCGGAGCTGTCGGGTCGGTGGGATTCACCGTGGTGGCGGGGGCCTCTGTGGTGGGCGGCTTCGTGGTGGTCGGCTTCTTGGTGGTCGTCGGCTTCTGGGTGGTGGCCGGGGCAGTGGTGGTGGGGGCCACCTCGGTGACCGGCGGGACCGAGACCTCGCTGGCGGCGGGGCCGGCGGGGGCCAGAGTGGTGTCTTCGTCGACCTGGGAGGCCACGGCACTGGCCGGCGTATCGTGGCCAACGCCCATCCCGGCGACCGCCCCTCGGGCCAGCTCATTGAGGCGCAGATCGCTCCGTTCGCCGCCGATGTCTGCGGCCTGCTCGCCGTTACCGGCGTCCACCGACGAGCCCGGGTCTCCATCGGACCGCTGAGCAACGACGAAGCCGAGGATGAGGAGTCCCATCATCGAGGCCAGCAGCGCTCCTCGCGCCGGCCGCGCTGAACTGGAGAGCTTTCGCACGGGTGTTCGCACTCGGTATCACTCCCCTTGTCTCCACCGGTCCGCCACCGGCGCCAACAATGTCGGGCGGATCGTCAGATCCGACCTTCTGGTGTGTGTCGGGGGTTGACCTTAGCCACGTTACGGAACCATTACGCAACTTCGAGTGACCAAAGTCACATGGGGTGTCAGACCCGTCGACAGGGAACCACAGCGCAGGGGAGCGCAGTTTGCCGTGGTCACCGGCTGATGAATGACCGGATACGGCCGGCCACCTCGTCACTCCGATGGAACGTGTTCTAGCGCAGCCGCCGGTGGCGCGGTGGGATGATCCCTCCAACGGGCGATGACGGCCACCCACGATGTAGTACTACTGGGCGCAAGGAGCCGACGATGATCACCGCCGCCCGGGAGCAAACGATGAGAGCAGCCACCGAACGCCGCCCGGCGTGGTTGTTGGGCGAGCTACGGGCTCCAGCCGAGCTGGGCCTGTTCCTCGGTGCCTTTCCCCTGCTCCACGCCGCCCCCCGGGGGCGGTCCCGGCCCGTGCTGGTGCTGCCCGGCTTCGTGGCTGGCGACAGCTCAACCCTCCCCCTCCGGGCCCTGCTGGGCCGCCTTGGGCACCAGCCGCTGAGCTGGGGCCTGGGCACCAACCTGGGCCCTACGGCCGAGACGATCAGCGGCATCGTGCGTCGGCTGCACGAGGCGGCCGAGCAGGCCGCTGAGCCCGTGGTCCTGGTCGGCTGGTCCCTGGGCGGTATCTACGCCCGGGCCCTGGCCCAGTGGCACCCCGAATTGGTGGACCAGGTGATCACGCTGGGGAGCCCGTTCAACATCGGGCGCACCGAGCCCACCTCGCTCGACCCCGTGTGGACGGTGCTGGGCCGGTGGCAGCGCTTCGTGGGCCACCGGGGCCAACTGGAGCTCGACGCCGTGCCGTGCCCGTCCACCGCCCTGTTCACCCGTACCGACGGTGTCGTCGCCTGGGAGAGCTGCCGCCAGACGGAGCACACGACAGCCGAGAACATCGAGGTGCGGGGCAGCCATTGCGGGCTCGGGGTCAACGTGGCCGTGGCCTACGCCGTGGCCGACCGGGTGGCCCGGGAGAGCTGCAACTGGCGATCCTTCGCCCCCCCGAGCCTGCTCCGGCCCCTGTATCCCGGCCTCGCCACTCCCTCGGACCTGCCATGCGTCAGCTGAGCGGCATCGACACCAGCTTCCTGGCCTGGGAGAGCCCCACCACCGTCGGTCACGTCACCGGGGTGCTGGTGCTCGATCCGTCGACCTCGCCCGTGCCCTGGACCTTCGAGCACCTGATGGCCCATCTCCGGTCCCGCCTGGCCAACCTCGAGCCGCTCACCCAGAAGCTGGTGGAGGTTCCGCTCGGGCTCGACCGGCCCTACTGGGTCCCCGATCCCCACTTCGACCTCGAGAATCACGTGTACCACGTGGGCGTCCCGGGCGACGGCGGCCGCCGGGCTTTCGCCGAGCTCGTGGCGGCCATCCACGAGCGTCCCCTCGATCGCCGCCGTCCGCTGTGGGAGTGCCACCTGGTGGACGGGCTGACGGCCGACGCCGTAGCCGGCTCGGGCCATGAGGCAGGGGGAAGGCGGCGCAGCGGCCCCAGGCGCCGGTACCAGGCCTTGATCGCCAAGATCCACCATGCCGCCATCGACGGCATCTCGGGCCAGGAGATCCTGGCCGGCCTGGTGGACCTCACACCCGACGTCGCCTCCGCCGCCCCCGCCTCGGCCGAGTTGAGGGCTGGCAGAGAGGCCGGCCCCACGACAGCGCCGCACCCCGGCCATTTCCCGGTGCCCACCGGAGCCGAGGTACTGGGCCGGGCCACCCTGTCGATGCTGACGTCGCCGGCCCGCCTGGCGCGGGCCGCCTCGTCACTGGCCCGGGCCCTGCCCGTGCTGGGCCCGGCGTTCGGTCGCCAGGGTCCTGGAGCCCGGGGCGACGAGTCGGCCCGGGACCTCCTGCGCCGGTTCGGGGCTGCCCCCGCCACCCCGTTCAACGCCGCCATCGGCCCCCATCGATGCTGGGCTTACGTGGCGGTACCCCTCGACGAGGTGAAAGAGGTGAAGAACGCCGCCGGTTGCACCGTGAACGACGTGGTCCTGGCGGTGGTGGCGGGCGTACTCCGCCGCTGGCTCGACGATCGTGACGCCCTCCCCGATCGACCCCTGGTGGCCATGGTGCCGCTGTCGGTCCGCCAGGGCACCGACCAGGGAGTGCTGGGCAACTTCATCTCTCCCGCTGTCACCACCCTGGCCACCCACCTGGACAACCCGGCCGAGCGGCTGGCCGCCATCAGCCAGGGCATGACCACAGCCAAGCGGCACCACGCCGCCCTTCCCGCCGCCATGCTCACCGACCTCACCCAGGTGGCGCCGCCGGCGGTGGCGGCGCTGGCCGCCCGGCTCGTCGCCTCCACCCGGTTGGCCGATCGATTCACCCTCCCGTTCAACGTGGTGGTGTCGAACGTGCCCGGCCCGCCGATCCCGCTGTACCTGGCCGGAGCGCTGATCCTGGGCCACTACCCGGTGTCGGCCATCGTCGATGGCGTGGGCCTCAACGTCACCGTGGTGTCCACCAACGGCATGCTCGACTTCGGCTTCGTGACCGACCGCGACCTCGTGCCCGACCTGTGGGCCATGGCCGACCTGGTGGCCCCTGCCCTCGATGAGCTGCAGACCGCCGTCAGGGACGGGGCAGGGCCACGTAGTTGAAGGCCTCGAAGGGGAAGATCATGGCCTGCTCGAGGCGCTCGACCGTGAGTGGCGGTTCGCCGGCGTGCCATCCTCGCAGAGAGAACAGGTCATAGCCGGCCTTGTTGGCCAGGTGGTCATGGACCTGGGCGGCGGTGAGGTCGAAGTTGTCGAGCGTCTCCTTGCTCGCCTCGAACAGAACGAACGGCCGGTCCTCGGCCAGAATACGCTCCGCCCCCTTGAGGACCAGGAGCTCGGCCCCGATGGCATCGACCTTGAGGTACCCCACGGTGACGTCATCGGGAATCACGTCGTCGAGCCGGCGTACCGGCACCGTGATCGCCTCGGTGGGGCCGTGGTCTTCGCTCGGCCGCCGCAGCGCCGACAGAGCGCTCGACCCGGTGTTGAGGTGGAAGGTTTCGGTGGCGTCCTGATCGGCCAAGGCCATCTCGTGCACCGTGACCGACGGGAACTTCTTGCGCAGCCAAGCCGCCTTGTAGGGCACGGGCTCGAAGGCGTGATGGCGTCCCTGGGGCGCCAGCCTCACCATCCGGTGGAGCATCACGCCGAGGTGGGCGCCCACGTCGACACAGGTGGTGTCGGGCCGGATCACCTTGGCCATCAGCTCATAGGTACGTCGGGTCTCGGCCAGCACATCGGCCAATCCCGGCTCCTGGCGGATGGTGCGCCCGTTCTTGACGACTCGAACCTTCTCGGCGACCGTCTGGAGGGGCGTGCCCACCATGGCCGACGCCAGGCGCTCGTATCGGCGACTCATCAGGACGGACTCCGGTTGACGGACACCACCTCACAGGTGTACGTGCCCTCGTCGGCGACGGTGGTGAACACGTCGCCCGGAGCGTTCTCACCCGGCCGGACAGCCTCGACCGAGGTGTAGCCCGTTCCCCGACGTATGCCTTTATCGTCCACGAACGACACGGTCACGGTGTAGTCGCTGTTGGCCGAGGCGCTGTTGGTGACCGACAGGCTGGCCGACACGTCGCCCAGGATGTCGGGCTCGCCCACGGTGCATGCGCTCACATCGCCCGCCAGGCTGGCGTCGGTGGTGGTCTCGGTGCGCTGGGCCTGGATCACCTGGCAGGTGGAGCCCTTCTCCTCGAAGATGTAGGTCTTCTCCACCACGTGCTCGTTGGGCCGCACAGCTTCGATGAAGGCCGTGCTGTCCGCCACCCGCTGGCCCGGCGTGTCTTCCAGCACCACGGTCAGGAAATAGTCGACCACTTTCGAGCTCCGATTGGTCAGGTCGATCTCCACCTTGTCCTCGTCGACCCGGGTGCAGCTGGCCACGTCGGCCAGGCCGTCCTCGCCGAAGAAGAAACCGCCCCCGTCGGTCACCGAGCTGCCGGGCGCGATCAGGCTCGTCTGGGTGCTGCCGCCAGGCGTGGTGGTGGCACTGGGGAGAGCGCTGGTGGTGGCGGGAGGGTCCGGATCGTCGCCGCCGGCGGCCAGGGCGGCCACGCCCAGCCCACCGCCGACGAGCAGCACGGCGGCCGCCGCCAGGGCGATCCACAACCCCGGTGCGTGACGTCTTGCCCGAGGGGCCACCGAGGGGCACTGGGCCGGGGCCGCCTCCCTGGAAGCCGAGCGGGGGCGGGCCGCCCTGGGGGAAGCCGGGGGCGCCGTAGGGACCGGCCTGGGGGGCGCCGTAGGGGCCGGCGGGCCCGGGAGGGGGGCCGGCAGGCCCGGGGGCGTAGCCGGGGCCGGGGGCCTGGGCCGGCGCGCCGTAGGGATTGTTGACCGCCATCGTCATGGCTTCGGACCCGCTGGGGGAGGCGAACGGTGCCGGTTGTGGCGCCGGATCCGCCGGGCGGGACTCCGGGGGATACCACCGTCCGTCGCTGGCCTGCCAGTAGCCTGGCGGTGGGAACCCTGGTTGCACGTTCCCGTAGGGGTCGGTCCAGCCGCCGGATGCTGGTGGTGTCTGGCTCATAGGACCGGCATCTTACACCTGACAGGGAGGTGCTCGTGCCCCGATGGGTGGCCCTGATGCGAGGTGTCAACATAGGCCGTCGCCGACTGGCGATGGTCGATCTGCGCCGGGAGCTGGAGGTGGCTGGTTGCACCGATGTTTCCACCTATCTCCAGAGCGGCAACGCTGTCGTGTCGGTCCCGCCCGAAGCCGGAACCAACCCCGACGCGGTGGCGGCGTGGCTGGAGGAGGTGATCGGGGCGGCCGCCGGTTTCGCGGTACCAGTGGTGGTGCGCACGGGGGTGGAGCTGGCCGCGGTGGTGGCCGCCAACCCCTATCCCGGGGCCGGGGGTACCGCCCTCCACGTCATCTTCTACCGGCCCGGGCCCAGCCCCGGCCCGGTGGCCGATCAGGCGACGGCCCGATTCGATGTCGCCGCCTTCGCCCCCGAGGGCTGCACACCCCGGGGCAACGACCTGTACCTGCACCTGCCCGGCGGCATGGGCCGCTCGGCCCTGGCCAAGGCGGTTGACGCCGCCACCCGCCGCAAACCGGCGCTGATGGGCACCGCCCGCAACTGGAACACGGTGACGGAGCTGGCCGCCATGGCCGCCGGCTGACTCGGGCGCGCCCCGTGCTGCGCTGGCCGCCGGTCGGGAGCCGCAGCACAATGGGAGCGTCGGTGCAGCGGAAGGGGTCGTCACCATGTTCGACAGGTTCATCATCGACGATCGGGAGACGCCCCGGTTCCGTGTCCACCGCTCCGCCATGGTGGACCCCGAGGTGCTGGCCCGGGAGCGGGCGGCCATCTTCGACACATGCTGGCTGTACGTGGGCCACGAGAGCGAGGTGGCCTCGCGCCACGACTTCCGCACCCGGCGGGTGGGCGGGCGGCCCGTGATCATGACCCGGGATGCCGGCGGGCAGGTGAGGGTGTTCGTCAACTCCTGCCCCCACCGGGGTATGGCGGTGGAAACCCGCAGCGAGGGCAACGGCCGGTTCCTCAAGTGCTTCTATCACGGCTGGAGCTTCGACACCGCCGGCAACCTGGTGGCCATGCCCGACGATGAGGCCTACGGCCCCAACTTCGACCGCCAGAACATGTGCCTGCCCCGGCCGCCCCGGGTGGAGAGCTACCGGGGGTTCGTGTTCTGCAACTGGAGCTCCACCGGCCCCGACCTGGCCACCTATCTCGGCCACTCCCGCACCATGATCGACCTGGTGGCCGACCAGAGCGAAGAGGGGATGTCGGTGCTCGGCGGCACCCATCTGTACTCCATGCGGGCCAACTGGAAGCTGCTGGTGGAGAACAGCTTCGACGCCTACCACGCCATGACCACCCACCAGCGCTACATCGAGATGATCAAGGCATCGGGGCGGGACTTCTCCCGCCG
This sequence comes from uncultured Actinomycetes bacterium, assembly GCA_902826025.1. GTDB lineage: Bacteria > Actinomycetota > Acidimicrobiia > Acidimicrobiales > SZUA-35 > CADEDH01. The sequence goes on along the minus strand of CADEDH010000007.1, from coordinate 19,135 downwards.
CCAGCAGGGCCCGGCGGCGGCCGGGGTGGCCCGCCGGGGCCCGCTCGACCTCGGCGACGGACACGCCGTCACCGGTTCGGTTGACACCAGTGGGGGCGACGTGATGGGCGCGCTGGGCCGGGCCTTCCCCGACGAGGAGACCCGGGCCCGACACAAGGCCCGGCGAGCCCGGTTGGTGGAGCTGTACGGCGAAGAGTGGACGAACCGCATGCTGGGTGGCCGCAACCACCTGATCTTCCCCAACCTGTTCATCATCGACCTGGTGATGGGGTGCACGATCCGCACCTTCTATCCCGACGATCCCGACTACATGGAGATAACGGCCTGGCAACTCGTGCCCAACGGCGAGGACGAGCGGCTGCGCCAGCTCCGGATGGGCAACTTCCTCACGTTCTGGGGCCCGGCCGGGTTGGCCACCCCCGACGACGTGGAGGCCCTGGAGCGGTGCCAGAAGGGCTTCGCCGCCCATCAGGCGGCCCCGTGGAACGACCTCTCCCGAGGCATGAACGGCAACCCGATCAACTCCGAAGCCCAGATGCGGGTGTTCTGGCGGCGGTGGAACGAGCTCATGACGGGCGAGGTGCTGCCGCCCGAGCCCGAGGTACTGTTCGATCCCGAGCGGGACGGCCGGCGCATAGCCGGACTGGCGGCCCGATGAGCTCCTCGCCCGACCTGCGGGCGGCGGTGGAAGAGTTCCTCTACCACGAGGCCGACCTACTCGACACGTGGCGTCTCGACGAGTGGCTGGCCCTGTTCACCGACGAGTGCAGCTACCTGATCCCGGCCACCGACCGGCCCGACGGGGATCCGTTCCGCGACCTGTTCCTGGTCCAGGACGACCGGTTCCTCCTGGAGCAGCGGGTGGAATCGTTGATGACGAAGACAGCGTGGGCCGAGTCGCCCCACTCCACCACCCGGCGGCTGATCGGTAACGTGCGAGCCGCCGACGCCGGTGACGGGGCGGTGGCGGTTCAGGCCAACTTCATCGTCACCCGGGCCCGGCAGTCCACGGTCGACACCTATCCCGGGCGGTACGAGATGCTGCTGGAGCGAGGTGGCCCGGCCGGGTTCCGGATACGGATGCGTAAGGCCGTGCTGGCCCTCGAAGAGCTGCGGCCTCACGGACGCATCAGCATCATCCTGTGATCGATCGAGTGGACGGGCTGGCTGGCCTACGGGTGGTGGAACTGGCCGGCTCACCCGCCGGCGCCTACTGCGCCCACCTCTTTTCCCTGGTGGGAGCGCAGGTCACGGTGATCTCGGGGCCCGACCGACCGGACCCCGTCGAGGACTGGGAGCTGTGGCTGCACCACGGCGCCCGGGCCGCGGTCAGCGACGAACCGCAGCGGGCGGCGGCCCAGTTGGCTCCCGACGTGGTGATCGTCAGCTCGGCTCCTGGCCCCCTGGCCCCGGCCGACCCGGCGGTGACATGGGGGCCGGAGGTGGTCCGGGTGGAGCTGTCGCCCTTCGGCTCGACCGGGCCCTATGCCGGATGGCGGTCGACCGACCTCACCGACGCCGCCATCAGCGGGCACGCTCTGCTCAACGGAAGCCCGGAGCGGGAGCCGCTGCAGGGCCCGCCCCGCCAGCCGGCCTTCGCCGCCGGCGTATTCGGCTTCATCGGAGCGATGGCCGCCCTGTGGGCCCGGCCGGCAGTGGGCGCCGGGCAGCGGGTAGAGGTGAGCCACCACGAGGTGATGGCCGCCCTCCACCAGTTCACCCTGCTCCGCTACACCCACAACGGCGACGTGCTGCGCCGGCTGGGCAACCGCTACGCCGGGCCGGGCCAGCCCATCGGGTGGTACGACTGCCTCGACGGAGCGGTGAGCCTGGTGGTCCCCCGGGACGACCAGCTGGAACGGCTGCTGGCGGTGACCGACCTGCTGGCTCTGCTGGCCGAGCCCGGCATCGGCTCGACCTATGACCTGATGCATCACCCCACCCTGCTCGACACCCACCTGCGGCCCTGGCTGGCGGCCCGGCCGGTGGCCGAGGTGGTGGAGCGGCTGCAGGAGGTGCGGGTGCCGGCCAGTCCGGTCAACCGCCCGCTCGACCTGTTGGCCGATCCCCAGCTCGTCGCCCGCCGCTACTGGCACCCGGTCCGGGTTCGGGGGACGAACGACGTCGACAGCGGCGCCGGTGATCCCCAGAACCGTGGGGAGACCGTGCTACTGCCGGGGCCGCCGTTTCGGCTGACGTGGAGGGGCGCGGCTCCGGCGTCGCCACCCTCTGCCGGGGCGCCGGGGTCGACGACTGCCGACGGTCCCGGTCGTGGCGACGGCCCGCTGGTCGGGGTGCGGGTGCTCGACCTCACCCGGGTGTGGGCCGGTCCCCTGGCGGCCCGGATCCTGGCCGACCTGGGGGCCGACGTGATCCGGGTGGAGGCCCCGTGGGGGCGGGGGCCGGCCGGCGTCGACGCCTCGTCGGTCATGGCCACCCGCTACTACCCCGACAACGACCCGGGTGAGCGGCACTGGAACCGGATCGGTTTCGAGAACAAGTACGCCCTCAACAAGCGGTCGGTCGCGCTCGACCTCACCCATCCGGGGGCCAAGGCGGCGCTGGAGACGCTGATCGCCGGGGCCGACGTGCTGATCGAGAACTACAGCCCTCGGGTGATGCCTCAGCTCGGGTTGGGTGAGGACCGCCTCCAGGAGCTGAACCCGGCGCTGATCTACGTGACGATGCCGGGGTACGGCCGCACGGGGCCCGACGCCGACCGGGTGGCCTACGGCCCGATGATCGACGGCCACGCCGGCCTGTCGAGCCTGATGGGCTACGAGGGGTCAGCCGGCTGGAAGGGAGGCGTGGCCTGGCCCGATCCGGTGGCCGGCATCCACGCCGCAGCGGCCACAGTGGCCGCCCTGCTGGCCCGGCGGGCCGACCCCGGGCGGCGGGGCCTGACGGTGGAGCTGTCCCAGTTGGAGACGACCGTGCACATGGTGGGCGACGCCGTGGTGTCGGCCCAGTTGACCGGGCGGAACCCGGTGCCGGCGGGCAACCGGCATCCTTGCTTCGCCCCCCAGGGCCTGTACCGCACGGCCGGTGAGGATCGCTGGCTGGCCCTGTCGGTCACCGACGACACGGCGTGGGCCGCCCTGTGCCGCGAGGCCGGCCTGCCGGTGGGGATGGAGGCTCTGGGCCGAGCGGATCGCCAGTCCCGAGCGGCCGAGATCGACGGGCTCGTGGCGGCCTGGGCGGCCGAACTCGACGCCGTCGAGACGGCGGGCCGCCTCCAGGAGCTGGGGGTGGCGGCCGCCCCGGTGACCGACGCCGCCCAGGTGCTGGCCGACGCCCACCTGACGGCCCGCAGCTTCTTCGTATCGGTGGAGCACCCCGAGGCCGGCACCCACCCGTGGCCCCGCCTGCCGGTGGTGCTGTCGGCCACCCCGGCCACCGTCCGGCGCCCCGCTCCCCTGCTGGGCCAACACAACCACGAGGTACTCACCGCCCTGGCCGGCCTCGATCAGGCGACGCTGGCCCGACTCGAAGCGGACGGGGCAGTGGCCGAACGGCCACCAGAGTAGGCAGCCGAACGGCCACCAGACCAGGCAGCCGAACGGCCACCGCCCGCCACCTCACCGTGGCGACGCTGTCAGGTGAGGGTGAAGCTGGCGGTGGTGACCCGGGCCGGGCCGGTGGCCACCGTGCAGCGGGCGGTGATCGAGTGGGTCCCGGCACCCAGGTTGGTCGGGCTCCAGGGGAAGGCGGTGGCGGTGCCGCCGCCGGCGTAGTCCCAGGGGGCGGTGGCCTCCACCCGCTGGGGTGTGGTGGTCATCGCCGGGTTGTCGAGCCAGAAGTCCACTCGCACACAACCCGGCGTCCCGGCGCTGAGGAAGACGTAGTGCGAGCTCGACCGGCTCAACGTCTGACCGGCCAGGTTGACGGCAGGCGCCCGGGTGGAACTGGCCGACACCCGTAGCACGTCCACCCCGGCCGGCGGGGCCGTCGTGGTCGTGGTGGTAGGCGCCGTGGTCGTGGTGGTAGGCGCCGTGGTCGTGGTGGTCGGCGCCGTGGTCGTCGTCGTGGCGGCCCCACCCACGGTGAACGAGGCTGTCACCACCACCACCGAACCATCGGGTCTCGTGCCCCGGGCCGTCAGCTGATGATTCCCCGGCGCCAGGCCGGACAACGACGTGCCGTTGGCGGCGGTGACCGAGCCCCCGGCGAAGTCGAACGGCGCCAGCGACTCGATCCGCGCCGGGTTGCCCGTCATCGCCGGGTTGTCGAGCCAGAACGCCACCGAGGTGTAGGTGCCGGCCTCCTGGAAGAAGAAGTACCGCGTGCCGGTGGCGGGCAGGGACAGACCGGTCAGCGCCGCCGAAGGCGCGCGGGTCGACGCTTCCGCCACCCGGAGCTCGCCCCCGGGGGTGCCCGTCGTCGTGGTTGTCGTGGTCGGGGCCGTGGTTGTGGTGGTCGGGGCCGTCGTTGTGGTGGGAGCAGTGGTCGTGGTCGTCGTGCCCCCCGTCCCCCCCACGGTGAAGGTGGCCGTCGTGACGAACACGGTTCCGTCGGCCCGGGTACCCCGGGCCGTCACCTGGTGCGACCCCGGGGGCAACGTGGCCATGTCCAGCGCTGAGGCCGTGGTGACCGATCCGCCGACGTAGTCGAACGGAGCCAGCGACTCGAAGTGCAGCGCGCTACCCGTCATCGCCGGGTTGTCGAGCCAGAAGGCAACCGAAACGAACGGCCCGGCTTCCTGGAAGAACAGGTAGCGGGATCCTGTGGTCGGCAGCGTCGCCCCCGCCAGCGGATCCGACGGCGTCCGCGTCGGCGCCGTCGACACCCGGAGCTCGCCGCCGACGACACAGCTCGGTACAGGGGCGTAGACGGCGGTCAACGTCCGTGCGGTGTCGACCGTGATCGTGTGGGTGGCCGCACCCCCATCGGACCAGGACTGGAAGGCCTGACAGCCGATCACGGGCGGGGCCACCACCTGACGTACCGAGCCGGTGTTGACGTTGAGGGTGAACGGCGTGGGGCCAGTGGTCCCGTGGAGCGAAAGGCCCAGCCCGGCTGGTGTCGACTCGATCCTGATCGGGGTCATCTCCACCACGACGGACCGGCAGGTCTCGGCCGAGGCCACGCCGGCCAGGTTGGTCGCCTTGGCGCACATCTGGAAACGAATGTCGTCATCGTGGTCGCTGATCGGGACGTCCACGAACGGTCCGGTGGTCACCGGGATGGGATCGGGGTGCAGGTGGCTGCCGTGGTACAGGCGCGACGACCATGTGATCCGGCTCGACAGGTCCGCGCCCGACTGATCGGTGGCCGTGGCCGTGAACCGGACCACCTGCCCCACCCTGGCCAGCGACAGATCGGCCGGAGCCGTGATGGTCACCGTCGGCACGTCGCCCGCCGAGATGGAAGTGGAGGCGAGTCCTGTCGCCCCACTGGGATCGGTCACGGTGAGCGTGGCGCTGAAGACCCCGCTGGTGGTGTAGGTGTGGGTGGGGTTGGCGGCGGTACTGGTGGTGCCGTCGCCGAAGCTCCAGTTGTACGTGAGGGCGTCGCCGTTGGGATCGCTGGAGCCGGCTGAGCTGAACGTCACCGCCAAGGGGAGGTTGCCCTGCGTGGGGGAGGCCGAGATCGAAGCCGTGGGCGGTGAGTTCCCCGGTCCGGTGTACCGCAGCCGCCACAGGGTGCCACTGATCGAGGCGCTGTTGAAGCCGCCCAGGGTCAGCATGTGGATGTCGCCTCCCGGCTGGGCGCCGAAGCTCACGATGCTGTCCCCGCCGAAACCGCTGCCGAACGGCAGCGGGGTGTACCCCGCCCCGTTGGGATGGAGGGTCGACAGGGTGCCCCGGCCGTAGTCGCCCCAGAAGTGGGCCCCCCGATACTCCGGCGGGTACGAGGTGCCCGTGTACCAGGCGCCAGCTGTCACCGACGAGCGAAGTCCGCCGTGGGCGTAGCCGTAGACCGGCACGATCCCGGGCGAGGCGGCGTACAACGCCTGGCAGGTAGCGGTTGCGGCGTAGCCGGGGCCGATGTGGTTACCGCCCTCGTAACACGGCCAGCCGTAGTTGGCCCCCGCCGCCCCCCGGTAGATCGCCTCCCAGTTGTCCTGACCCACGTCGCCGATCAGCATCTCGCCGGTGGTGGGGTGGAAGCTGAAGCGCCAGGCGTTGCGCAACCCTACGGCCCAGACCTTGGACACGTTGGCGTCGAGGTTGGTGGTGGCCCACGGGTTGCTGGCGTAGCCGTCGCCCGTGGCCGGGTTGATACGGAACATCTTTCCCACCATCTCGGTGAGATCAAGGGGGCCGGTCGGTAGGCGATCACCGTCGCCGATGGCGGCGTACAGGGCGCCATCGGGTCCGAACCGCAGATCGCCCGTCCCGTGGCGGTAGCTGGCCACCGAGATGCAGTCTTCCACCGGGGCGTTGTTTCGACGGCACGGCACGGTGCCCTCGAAGGCGGTGGCGTCGGCCCCGCCGCCGAACAACACCTGGCGGGCGCCCGACGGAGCAGCCACGTTGGTGTTGGCGGCGTCGGCCGTGATCCGCTCGATCCGGGCGAACCGGGCGCCGGGGCCGTCCGGCGTCATCCCCGGCGCGTCGAATACGTAGTACAGGTACACGTAGGGCTGGGCCGGGAAGTTCGGGTCGAGGGCCAGCCCCGTCATACCGTGCTCGAAGTAGTCGTTGACGTCGGCCGAGATGTCGATGAAGGGCGTGGGCAGCAGGCTGCCGTTCTGGTAGACCCGCACGACGCCGGCCTTGTCAGCCAGGAAGATCCGGCCGTCGGGGGCAAAGGCGAAGCTGGTGAAGATCACGTCCTGCACCGACAGGACGGGCTCGAACGAGAACCCGACCGGCACCGTGGCCGCATCAGCCGGCTCAGTGCGGCCCGGCGCCACCGTCAGTACCAGCGCCGACACGAACGCCATGGCCAGGAGCACCGGGCGCGCCCGACGCATGCAAACGTCCACCACTCGTTTTTCTTTCCGCACCGTTGAGCCTCGCCCCCGTGATCGGGTCCCCGCACTAGGGCTTTGATCGTACGGATCGTCGGGCCCTGGCTCGATGGGTCGGAATGCCCGGTCCGTGGACCTGCCTGGCGCTCGAAAGCCCGCCTGTTCCCCCGGCGGGTCGGCATGGGTTGACATGGCGTGAGCGACACCGGCGTGTCGCTCGTGTATCGTCGCACTGCAGTTTGGGGCAGGACGTAGGACAGGGATAGGAGCCTGCATGCCCCATCGACGAGCACCCGGGCCGAACCAGGCGACTACAAGGGCCAGCGGCGAGGCCGATCGACATGGCCGTGGCGGGCAATGGGACGAGGATCCCTACGGCTACGGGCGCCGAAGCGGGCCGTCCGGGGCAGATCAGACCCACTCCGAGCGGTGGGACGTAGACGAGCACTGGGACGAAGACGAGCGCTGGAACGAAGACGAGCGCTGGGACGACGAAGCGCCGTGGGATGGCACCGAGCGCTGGGACGAGCAGGAGCAGGCCGCAGCCTGGGCCGCTCACGACGAGTGGCGCCAGCCGCAGGTGCGGGAGGCGGTGCAGCGCCGGCCGGTGCCGGTCCCCCGCCGTGACCTGGGCCAGGACCTCCAGGCGACCCGGGACTGGGTGATGCGGGCCAGCGGCTTGGCCGAGGCGGCGCCCGGGGTCGACAGGGCCGCCCGCCTGCTCGAGTGCGGGCTGGCCCTCATCTTCTACTGGTTCGGCCTGCTGAAGCTGTTTCCCCATGTCAGCCCGGCTGAGGAACTGGGCGGTCGTACGGTGGAGGCGCTCACCCTGCACCTGCTCCCGTTCCGTCTGGGGGTGACGATTCTCGGGCTACTGGAGATCGGGCTGGCCATCGGGGTGTACCTGATCCCCCGCTACACCTGGGTGTTGTGGCTCGTTCTGGCCCACCTGGTCGGCACGTTCACCCCGTTCCTGCTGTTTCCGGGGATGGCGCTGGGCGGCGTGCCCGGCAGCCTCAGCCTGATCGGCCAGTACATCGTCAAGAACGTCGTGCTGATGGCGGCCGTGTGGTTCCTCATCCAGCACCACCGCACGATCGGCCTCAAGTTGCGGCGACGCTGAATCGCGCCGGGCCTGCGGCCCGCCATCAAACCAGCGGCGGTGCCCCGCCGGCCGACGGCTGCGTGATTCTTCAGCCGACCTGGACGACAGCCGCCGCTTCGGGATAGTCGATCCCGTCGATCCCGGCATCGCTCGAACCTGGCTGTGCGGTGGGCGGCGGCGGCGGGACCATTGCGTTGCGGCGCACGGCCTGCCAGTGGGTGACACCGAGGGCCAGCAAGGAGATGGCCGTGCCGGTGATGGCGTCGACGATGAAGTGGTTGCCGGTGATCACCACCGTCGCCGTCATGATCAGTGGCGGGGCCACCATCAGGGGCCGAACCCATCGCCGCCGGGTGCCCAGGGCCAGCACGGTGCAGGCGAGGGCCACCCACCCGACGTGGAAGCTGGGCAGAGCGGCGAACTTGTTGATGAAGAACGAGGGGTGACCGATCAAGCTGCCCGGACTGGCATCGACCGTGTCGACGAACCCGTCGAGGAAGCGGGGTGGAGCCGCCGGGAACAGAGCGAAGATCACCAGGCCGACGCCCCCCGACAACATGATGGCGTTGCGGTAGCTGTGGTAGAGGTGGCGGCGGCGGGCCCAGGTGAAGATCAGGACCCCGAACACGGTGGGCCAGTAGCTCCACACGTAGATCGTGTTGAACACCTCGACCAGGGACGGGTGGCCCAGCACCATCAGCTGGACGCGCTGCTCCAAGCCCCCCAGCCCCAGGGCGTGCTCCAGCTTGAGCAGATGACGGGCGTTGGACATGGCGGTGGAAGCGGAATCGCCCACGGCGGCCCGCACGCCCAGGTAGGCCCCGAACGACAGCACGACCAGGATCACCTGGTTCCACAGCGCTCCTGTCGGGGTGGACGACCAGCCCCGGGGCGCAACGCTCAGTTGGTGCTGCTGCCTGGACATGACTCTGGTTCCTGTCGGTGGCTGACCATCGTAACCCCTCGCGATCGGCCGGGTGAATGGGTTTCGCTCGGTGCCCGTCTGGGTCCGGCGGCCCTTGCGCAGCACCGCTCGTCCGTGAGTCACGTCACCCTCGTAGCTCCCGGGCGGTCGTCGCCGCACCACGCACAATAATTGATTGGTCCACGCCGCGTCGGACGGGTCGATATCCACTGGCTCATCTGTCGATCCATACCCAGGCCGCGCCGCTCCATGACCTCGATTTGACATATCAATCAATGCGATCGATGCATACCGGCCCAGTTCGGAACACACACGTGAAGGCGGGTTCGGTCAGGGGCCGCCCACCAGTCGGACGGCGGCCGCCAGCGCCTCCAGCGCCCCGGGGTCGTGCGGGTCGTGCAGGGCGACCACGAGTTGGTCGGCCCCGGCCGCCGCCAGCTGGGCGATCCGGCCCGCGGCATCGGCGGGGGTGCCCGTCAGGGCCCGGGACAGCACGGGGCCGAGGTCTTCCCCCTGTCGGTCGGCCCGAACCCGGGCCAGCAGACGGTCGACCGAGACCGGTGTGGCGGCGACGAACCCGTCGATTTCCAGCGAGCAGGTGACAGCCCGGCCGGCGGCGAGGATGTCCATGTGCCGCCGGCGTTCGTCCAGCTCTTCGGCGGTAGCGAACGAGGTTTCCCAACAGTCGGCCCGGGTGGCGGCCAGGGTCATGGCCCGGCGTCCGGTGGCGGCGATCGTGATCGGGATCGGGGGTGGGCTGTCCCGGCGGTCGGTGGTGGTGCCGGTGTCTGTCGAGGCGGCGGCGTCGGCCGGGCGGCGGGCGTGGGTACGGGCCTCGTCCAGAGTGTCCAGGAATCGGGTGAGATCGGCGAGGCGCCGGTCGTAGGCCGGGTAGTCGACGCCGTGGGGTGTCGTCCACCAGGCCCGACCGAAGCGCAACGCCGCCCCGGCGCCGGTGCGCAGATCGAGCCGGCCGCCCGACAGGCGGGCCACCGTGAGCGCCTGGTGCGCGAGCAGGGCCGGATGACGCCAGGTGGGCAGGACATTGGCGATCACGGGGCCGAGGCGGATCCGGGTGGTGACCCGGGCCAGGGCGGCCAGCACGGTCCAGCACTCGAGGTTGAGGCCCCCGGGCGGCGACTCACCGTAATAGAGAGCGGCGAAACCGAGCTGTTCGGCCCGCAAGGCGGTGGCCGCCAGCTGATCGGCGTCGTCCCCCCACACCTCGAGGGCAACGGCGGGCGAGGCGGGGGGCACGGCGATCGACGGTAGCCGGCCGAAGTCACCGTCGCCGGTTGCAGGGCGGGTGTAGGGCGGCGGTCGTCCGGGAAGTTGGGAGGGGCGGGACGAGGAGGTGTAGGGCAGGTCGACGGTGGAGGGAAATCCATGGGCAACGGAGCGGAGAGGCGGGGCGCGGGCCTCATCGACTCTCGGGAGGTCGAGCGCGTTCCGGAGATCGTCGTCGTGCCGCCCGGGCTCCACGCGCTGCGGGTGATCGTGCTCGGGGCGTCCGCCCTCATCGGTGCCATCGGGCTGGTGGTCTTCGTCCAGGTACCGAACCCGGTGCGTCGGCCAGCCGATGCTGCTGCTGCCGGCGCCCGGGCCAGTGACCCGGCGACTGGAGCCGGTTGTGGCACGGCGTGCCGGGGTCGAGCCAGCATCCTCCGCCCTGTCGATTTGCTCCCGGCCGGGCTCGACACCCACGTGCTGGATGAGGTTGCCCGCGCCGAACCAGATGGGCCGATGGCGGCCACGCCGCCCTCAACCGGCGGGCACCACCCAGAAGCCGGAGGGGACGAGCGGGACCGCAGGTCTACCGGAAAGGGCAACGCATCGAAGCGCCCCCGACAGGATTCGAACCTGCGACCTCGTCATTAGAAGGGACTTGCTCTGTCCAGCTGAGCTACAGGGGCGATGTGATTCTATCGCCCGGTGCCCTCGGGGTGCTGTGAGGTTCGATGGAGCGCCGGTCAGGCCCGGATGACGGCCACCATGTCGGGCAGGAGACCGCCGTCGTCGAGATACTTGCGCCACTTGGTCACCTCGGCCTCGGTGGGCCACCGGTCGAGCCCGGCGTAGTAGCCGAGCATCACCTGGAGCTCGTGCCAGGTGGCATCCTTCACCCCGAACGAATCGGCGAAGTTGGCCACCACCGATGCCCGCGATCGACCCCCCGCCAGCTGGTCGAGCCAGTACCGGAGGACCGACGCCGAGGGCGCTTTGCCTCGGGCGTTGCGGTAGACCAGGTCGACGAACTGGCTGTCGTCGAGGTTGCCCTTGGCCGTCCAGTCGGCCGAGCCGAGCAGGCCCTGAGCAATGGCTTCGGTCCGGTCCCCCGCCCTGTATCGGGCCTCCCACTGCTTGATCTCGTCGGCCGCCGGCCGGCGGTTGAAGAGCACGCGGAAGGTGCGTAGCACGGTGCCGGTTGCGTTGCGGCGCTGGGGGGCCATCGTGATGTCGGCGATCAGGTCGTTCTCGTCGCCGAAGCCGACGGCGAAGCGGTCGGTCCAAGCGAAGAGCTCTTTCTGGCTGGGGTCCCGCTTGAGCAGCATGCGATACCAGCTCGACACGGTCCGGGTGTGCTTGGCCCGCCCCTCGGGGGTGGAAGCCAGCGACGCCACCGGCCGCACCCGACCGGCGTCCTGGGCCGCCTTCACGCTGGGTGTGGGGTTGATCACGCCGACCCCGGGCTGATGGATCTCGAAATGGAGGTGGGCCGGCGTGGTCTCGGCGTTGCCCGAGTCGCCCAGATAGCCGATCACGTCGCCCGCCTTCACCCGGTCACCCACCCGCAACCGGTTGGGCAGGATCCAGCCTTGGGGGTTGGCGCCGTCGTCAGTGCCGGGCGAGTCGTTGTTGACGTGGAGATAGACGTAGAACCAGCCCTCGTCGTCCTTGATCGTCACCATGTTGCCGGCGCGGGTGAGGGCGCTACGCCGGACCGACACGATGGTGCCATCGGCCGTCGCCACCAGGGGGGCGAGCTTGGCACCGAAGATGTCGACGCCTTTGTGGGTTCGGCTGCAGCCCGACCGGCAGGCGCCGAAGGTGTCGGTGAAGCTCACCTTGCCCACCACGGGAAACAGGATGGTGCGCACCGTCGGTCCTTGAGCGGCCGGAGGAGCTCCGCTGGTCGACTCGTCGCTACCGGCGGGGGCCCCGCTGGAGGTCTGGTCGTCGGCCGACTGGGCCCCGGCTGGCGATGCCAGCACCAGCCCGGACAGCACGATGACCAGGGCGAGAGCGGCGATCGCCAACCGGGGCAGGCCGAGGCCCGGGCCCGTACGACTCCGCAGCGTAAGGCGGGGGCTCGTCGGCGACTGGTGGGGTGGGATGGCATGCATGGGCGTGACCACACGACTTCGGCCAACCCCGCCGCAGGGTCGACACCCTAGCACCACCAGATGCGTGCGCCGCCAACAACGACCCGTGAAAGTCGGGCGCGCAACGGAGCGCCCAGCCGCTACAGTTGCCCTGCCCCGGCTGCGTGCCGAGGGGAACCACGAGCGCCTCTAGCTCAATTGGCAGAGCAACGGACTCTTAATCCGCAGGTTCTGGGTTCAAGTCCCAGGGGGCGTACGAAAGAAACCCCAGGTAGCGCAGGAGATCGAGCGCCCTGGGGTTTCTGGTTTTTCCGGTCTAGGATGCTCATTCCGGCACTCCGGGTGTCCTAGACCGTGTCCTAGACTCGCCGCCATGGGGATCAACTTGGAGCTGTTCGAGTCCAAGGTCGACCGGTCGGGTGATCATCATGTGTGGACAGGGGCGGTCGATCCGAGCGGGACGGGCCAGTTCAAAGTAGACGGTCGTGTCCGCTCCCCCGCTGCAATCGCGTGGAAGCTGGCGAACGGCGAGGTGCCAGACGGTCACCGCGTGCAAGCGTGTGCCGAGGAACGCCTCTGCATCCATGCTGAGCACCTTCGGCTGAGGAAGTACGGCGCAACGACGAAGCCCAAACCGCCACGAGCGGACCGCGGGAGCGGTTCCATGCGCGAGGTGGCACCGGGCCGGTGGAAGCTGGCGATCGACGTTTGGCTCGATCGTCGTCGGCGACTCGCCACACGGCGGGGCCCGATTCACCGTGACCCTTCCCGACGCATCGCACCTAGGATCTAAAGACAGATTCCCGTCGCGGCCGTCACCGAACTCGCGACCCGTGACCACCAGAACCGGATCCCCCAGAGTGTGTTCAAGCCACACGAGTCCTTGAGATCCGCTGACAGCGGCCTCGGTCAACGAGATTCTCGTCGAGATGGTCCGGTCGCTGCACGGGCGGTGCAACGCCGTTCGGACCCGGTCCCTGCGGCGCCCGGGGCGGCCTCTGGCCAGCGCGGCCGAGATCCGCTCGATCCTCGAGACGCTGCGCCAGCACGACGCGGAGCGGTCCCGAGCCCTCACCCGCATCCATGCCGTGTCGGCCGTCGACGCCTTCAGTGACGCCGGCGAAGTCCCCTGGTCCCCTCGAAACAGCGGGAGCGACCGAGGACTCCCTACCCCGATGGCCGGGCCGACGCGGTGAGGTCGTTGCCCGCAGGTCGGACCAGACGGACAACGATCGACATCACCGGGATCAGGTCGAGTGCCTTGGCGAGATGGCGGTGGTCAGCGGGTCGTGAGGTGCTTCAGGAGGCGCTCCATCGGTCCGGTACCGAGCAGGCGCTTGAACACGACACAGAGGCCGATCATGGTGGCGACGAGGCCGGCGAAGGCCCACTCCTGGGTTGCGATCGACCAGGATCGGTTGGCCACGAGGTGTTCCCAGATGTCGTTGACCAGGATGATGTGAACGAGGTAGGCGGTCAACGACATCGATCCGGTGATCGCCAGTGGGCGCAGCAGCCGAGTCGCCCCCTTGAGCCGGCAGGCGGCGAGACACCAGCCGAGCACGGCGAGCGCGATGGCCGAGGTCTGGGTCGTGTTGCCGAGCTTGCCGGAGTGACCTGCGGTGCTCGGGAGCGAACGCCAGTCCTCGACGGGCATTTCACCCTTGGTGGCTTTCAGGTCGTAGAACGCGCCGAGTTGGGTGAGGTATGCCTGGTACTCGGCCTGGGTCATCGCGTTGCGTTGCTCCTCGGTGAGTGTCGCCGGCAGGACGGGCTTGGCTGGCTTCGGTTGGTCGGCGGCGATCGCCGAACCCGAGGTTTCGGATTGGTCGGGGGTGCCGATCCGGTTGGTGGCGAGACTGGCCAGACCGCCGAGGGCGAAGACCGCGCAGGTCGCCCCGATGGCCAGTCTGAGCACCGTGCGTTTCGACGTGAGATCGAGGCGGCCGACCAGCATGCCGAGAGTGAAGTAGCCAGCCCAGATCACGAGTGGGTAGAAGCCGACGAGGAGCTCCCAGGCGGTCGTGATGACCCAGGCGCCGCTGGCCCCGGTCCAGATTCCGGCAACGTCGTCGGTCAAGCGGGGCAGGAAGAGCATGGCGATCGGACCGCCGATCAATCCGCCGGCGGTCACCGCCGCCAGTGCCCGGTTGCCGAGCCGTAGCAGCCAAGGCGCAATCAGGAACATCACGCCGTAGTGCTGGATGATCGAGGCGCCCCAGAATGCCTGGGTCAGCAGGAGCCCGCCGGCGAGCAGCAGGAGGCCGCGACGGCGCAGCGCGCCAGCGTCGGCCGACCGTGACCCGCGGCGGTGGATCATCATCAGCGAGACCCCGGACAGGATGAAGAACAGGACGGCCGCTCGCCCGGACGACTCGGTGAAGAACCAGCCGACCCAACCCGTCGAGCCGCCGCCGCTGGCGTCGGTCAGCCCCACGTGCTGGGTGAACATGGCGATGAGGGCCAGTCCACGTGCGACGTCGACGCCGAGGAGTCGCCCCGTCCCCCGTCTGGTTGGTTCGGCCTCGATCAGGGGATCGGTCGGTGTGACGTGCCCGTCGAGCAGATCGGATCGGGCGGGGGTGGCCAGGCGCATGGTTGACGGTTCCTTCGTGAAAGGGAGTGGGCTGCATCGACAGTGGCGCCTGGATGGTGTGGAACTGATGAAGAAGCGGTCAGATACCGACAGCAATCGGGTGTGACCGTTCTCGGCTCGCGGTGGCGGCGCGATACTGGCCGCATGGGCAACAGGATCCTCGTCGCGGAGGACGACCCGAAGCAGGCCGAGCTCATCCGCCTCTACCTCGAACGGGAGGGCCACGCGGTGGTCGTCGTGAGTGACGGCCGCCAGGCGATCGACGAAGCGCGGCGGCGGGCGCCCGACCTCGTGCTGCTCGACGTGATGATGCCCCGTGTCGACGGACTCGACGTCTGCCGGGTCCTGCGACGTGACAGCGATGTCCCGATCATCATGCTCACCGCCCGATCCACCGAGGACGACATGCTGCTCGGACTCGATCTCGGCGCGGACGACTACATCACCAAGCCCTTCAGTCCACGCGAGCTCGTGGCGCGGGTACGGACGCTCCTGCGCCGCGTCGGCCGCGCCACGGTGACGGAGATCATCGAGATCGGCGCACTCCGCATCGACCGCGCCCGCCATGAGGTGCGCCTCGCCGGTCAGCCCGTGGATGTCACTCCCAAGGAGTTCGCCGTTCTGGCGACGCTGGCAGGGGAGCCCGGTCGGGTGTTCACCCGTCGCAGCCTGCTCGAAGCGGCGTTCGGATTCGACTATGACGGGCTGGAACGAACGATCGACGTGCACGTCGCCAATCTCCGCAAGAAGATCGAGATCGACCCAGCCGAACCGGCGCTCCTGTTGACGGTCTATGGCGTCGGCTACAAGGTGCCCGATCCCGACGAGACCACATGACGCGACGCGGCTTGTCGTCGCTGCGATCCCGGCTCATCCTGCTCGGAGTCGGTCTCGTCCTGCTGTCGGTGGGGGTGACGGCATTCGTGGTCCAGCAGGTCACCCGGTCCGACATCCGCCAAGCCATCGAGCGGGACCTGGACGTCGAGGTCGAGATCCGCGACTCGATCGTGTTCCACGGTCTCGGCCGGGGCAACTGGGACGGCGTGGCCGAGGTCGTCGACGAGCTGGCCGCCGCCTGGGACGAACGTGTCGCCATCGCAGACCTCGACGGGAGGATCCTCGCCGACTCGGCCCGCCGTGATGGCGGTGACCAGGCGCCTCCACTCCCGAACCAGGCCACCCTCGTCGATCCGCTCAGCGAGCTCGTCGAGTTCGAGGTACCGACCGATCCGACCGAGCGGCGCGAGTTCGAGGCGTTCACGGCCGAGGCGTGCCACGAGTTGGTCGGTATCGCCGTCAGGTTCGTGATCGACGACGACGGGTTTGCCTCGGCGGTGCCGGTGCGCCAGCCTGCCCCCGACGATCAGGCCGTGGTCGACGCGTGTCTCGACAGCGCTCTCGGGCTGTCGAACGCCGATCGTCTCGACAGCGGACGGCTTCCTCCGCTCCAGCTGTTCATCGGGATCGGCGACGAGTCCTCCGGCGGCGTGCTGACGTCGGGCGGGACCTGGAGGTTCTGGGCGGCCGTCGCGGCGATCGTGGCTGGTGCGGTAGCGCTCGCGGTCGTGGTCGCCGGGCGGATCGCCGATCCGCTCAGGCAGCTCACGGCGGCGGCGCGGCGGATGTCCGACGGCGATCTCACAACCCGGGTCGGACCTGTCGGCCACGGCGAGGTCGCCGAGCTCGGTGCCGCGTTCGACGACATGGCCGCATCGCTCGGCGCACAGGACGCGGCGCGCCGAACCCTCACCTCCGACATCTCCCACGAGCTTCGCTCGCCGCTGGCGAACCTGCGCGGCTACCTCGAAGCGATCCAGGATGGCGTCGTCCCGGCCGACGCGGCGACTATCGCGTCCCTGCACGACGAGGTGCTGCAGCTCCAGGCGCTCTCCGCCGACCTGCAGGAGCTGTCACTGGCCCAGGCCGGCGGGCTCCGGCTCGAACACATGCCTGTCGACCTCGCCGAGCTGGCCGAAGCCGTCGGTGTCTCATTCCGACCGGCGGCGACCAAAATCGGGGTGACGCTGCGGGTCCATCTGGTCGGCAACCCCGCAGCGGTGACCGGCGATCCCGTGCGATTGCGTCGCGCCATCACCAACCTCGTGTCCAACGCGATCAGGCACTCGCCCCCTGACAGCACCGTCGAGATCGCCATCGTCGACGACACCGACCGGGTTCACGTTACGGTCACGGATCAGGGCGAGGGCATCGCCGCCGAACACCTGCCGCATCTCTTCGACCGGTTCTACCGCGTCGACCCATCCCGATCGCGCCAGACCGGCGGCAGCGGGCTCGGACTGGCGATCACCCGAGAACTCGTCGAAGCGCACGGCGGCTCGGTCGAGGCAACCTCGGAGATCGGCCGCGGCAGCGCCTTCACCATCCACCTGCCCAAGCCACCGGAGCCGACCCGGTGAACCCCAGGCCAGCGCCTTGGCGCAGTCGATCACGACCAGTAGCCACATCGCTGGCATCCAGGCCCGCTCCACGAGGTCGGCCAGCAGCGCATCGAAGACCGTGAGGAACTCGGAGTCGGCAGGCGCAACCCGATGGGGTGCCATCAGCGGTGACCACCACCGCAACCGCACCCATTGCTCCGGCGAAGCCGACCTCGACCACCATCAGCACCACCGCGGCGAGCTCGGAGAGATCACCTGCAAGGAGTAGAGATGCACCGGCGATCTCGGGCGATTGATGTGCTCGGAAATGACCGTCGGTCGGCGCCTACGGCCGGTGCAATCGATCGTTGATCCAGTTCGGCCCGAGGATCAAGGCGTGACCGGTGATCGCTGTCGATTGCGCCCTCGGATTGTGGCGACGGCCCACATTGCGGTCAGAGCTCCACCCGAAAAGGTAGCTCCGACGAGAATCCAGTAGATCGCGCTGAGAACCCTGTCGTTGACGTCGAGACCGGTCATCACCGCATAGCTGGCAACCGCGCCCGAAGGCAAGCACACCAGCGGGCTCAGGTTGGTCAACCGTACTCGTCCCGCGTTGCGGGCCAGCAACGTGGCCGAGCCGGCACCCGGTCGTGATCGGTGCAACAACCACACCAGGAACCCAGCGAACGCCAGAAACTTGAGAGGCGCGTACGGCACGGCCACCGTCCACAGGGCTAGCCAGGCCACGAGCGCTAAACCGATTGTGATCGTCCATCCACGACTCGGGCTCCATCTCTGGGGCCACACGAATCCAAGAAGCCAGTGGCATCCGATCAGCACAACGGTGAACCCGAAGCTGAACAGTGCGAACTTCGGCACAGCCCACTGTCCAACATCCCAACTCTCGCCCTCCAGGTTCTCAGCGGCCTGCTCGGCGATGGTCTCAGGGCGCCAGTAGTTCGTCGACCAGACCCCCCAGGCGACACCCAGCACCCCCGACCAGACAGCCAGCGATCGTCGACGGCCCAGCAGCGCCCAGCGGTGCACCGTGTACCAGACGAACACGACGCTGATGAGCCCGTGCCACCCCAAGAAGTACAAAAACATCACGGGCAGGGGCCCGTCGCTGTAGACGACTGGGGTGATAATCCCCTCGGTGACCAGGGCGAAGATGCCCGCCGCCAACACCAAACGACCGGTGGTGTCGACCGAATAGCGACCCATCACGTACAGGAGAGCCATCACGGCCAACGAGTAAAACAGCGTCAACTCGACCAAGGCGCCAGCCGTGTAGGCGCCTGTGTACCAGTACATTTTCTCCGAGGCGACCATCACCACCGCGCTGCTCAGCATCACGAAGGCCAAGGACCTGAACAACGGACCGAGTGTGGCTCTCACACCCACACTGTCGCACCCCGACGGATCCCAGTTCATGCAGCGGACTGGCGACCGCCAGGTGGCAGTGCCTGCGTGCTGTCGGGTGACCCTCAGGGGTCCGTCCGTCGGCGCCGACACCACAAGACACCACCAGGCCGTCGTCAGCGAACCGGCCAGCGATGCGGTCCCAGCCACACGCTCCTCCCCCAGAGCGCCCGAGACGGCGAGGACCGCCAGCCAACCGCCCACGCGCGAACCGGAGTGGCCGGGTCTGCCCCTCGGTCGACGGCACCGCCCGCACGGGATCGACGCCTGGCCGAGTAGCGGTGATCCCGAGCACGCCTGTCGTGCCGTTTAACACACCGTGCCTCCCCGGATCTGACCGGCTCACCGGACCATCAGCCGGACAGACTGCTGGTCAACGAACTGGGACGATCTCGCCGAACAGTCTCCTGCGGCCACAGGATCTGGCCGCCAGCTCGGTCGTCCACGTGAGAAGAACGCGAGAAGAA
>CADEDH010000006.1:141895-148356 GCA_902826025.1 uncultured Actinomycetes bacterium | reverse complement strand
CCGACGTCGCTGCCGCAACCGACCCGCCCGATCCGTCGACCGAACCGGCCCCCACTGCCCCCACCGCCGCCATCGCCCCGGGCCCCGGCGCTCCCCCGCCCGGCCTCTCCACTCCCGTCGGTTCCGCCACCTCCGACCCACCCGAGCCCACCATCCGGCCCCCGGGCTCCACATCGGGCGGCCCCGGCAGCACCACCACCGGCACAACCCGATCCTCCACGACGACCAGCACCACCCGGCCCACGACAACCTCCACCACCCGGCCCACCACGACCAAAAGCACCAGCACCAGCACCAGCACCAGCACCAGCACCAGCACAAGCACAAGCACCAGCCGGGGAGCGGCCATCCGGCGGCCCACACCGGCGCCGGGCCCCACCGATCCGACGCCGGTTCCGCCACCGGCGGCACCGCCCTCGGTCGATGCCCGGATCGCTGCCGGCTCGGGCTCGTGCCGTACCGGTAGCTCGTGGACCGTCACCTGGGCCAGCGACGGCACGACCTCCAGCCTGGAGGTGCCCGGCACCCGACCCCAGACCTTCGACGGTGACGGAGGCTCGGGTCGAGCCACGTTCTGCGCCCCCGGCGGGCTCACGCTGCGGCTCA
This sequence comes from uncultured Actinomycetes bacterium, assembly GCA_902826025.1. GTDB lineage: Bacteria > Actinomycetota > Acidimicrobiia > Acidimicrobiales > SZUA-35 > CADEDH01. Next base: position 147,750 of record CADEDH010000006.1, on the reverse strand, counting down.
CCGCAACGGGCGACGGCGGCACGACGGTCGCCACGCCGGCCCTGCCCGCCTGACCGGCCGGAGGTGCGGACCGGCCGATGAGCGGCCGATGAGCGGCGGAGACCGTCGAGAGTTTCTGGGGTGGGGCGTAAGGGGAGCGGCCGGTCCGGTGTCAGGAGGGGCGAGGCGGGGCACAGGGCCTCGGCCTCCAACCGAAAGGCAGCTCACCATGTCCACCGCCACCTCCACCTCCACCCCCACCCGCCGCACGACCCGCACGCCCGGCGTCGCTCGCGCCGTCGTGGGCGCCGCCGCCCTGTCGCTCCTGGCCCCCCTCGTGGGCGCCGGGACGGCTCAGGCCGCCGGCCCCACCGACAGCCGGCTCCTCGACGAGGTGCCGCTCACCACGACGGCCCCGCCCGCCGCCGCCAACGACAAGGTGGTGGCCACGGTCGAGCGGGACGGGCACACCATCACCTTCGTCCAGCACGCCGGCATCGACGTGATCGGCGTGTACGAGCAGGCCCCGCTCGGCACCACTCCCTACCTGAGCGCGCTCCGCTCCGGCGGTACGGCCGACGACGGGCCCACCGCCCTCGATCTGTACCAGGCCGTCACGACGGCGAAAGCCCCGGGAGCGCTGGTGGCCGACGACAACCGCCACGGACCGGGAGCCACCAGGCTGACTCTCCCGTCCGACCCGGTGGCTGGCGACGACCCGGCCGACGGCAGCTGCACCTACAACGAGGCCTTCGCCTACGACAGCCAGTGGGCCCAGAACTGGCACTTCGGCATCGGCATGAGCCACGACCTGCACGCCCAGAAGAGCTTCAACCTGGAAGACCTCAACGGCAACGTGGGCCGGGTGTTCGATGCCAACCGCTCGTCGGCTCGGTGGCTGGCTGCCTGCAACGGCAGCTACGTGTTCGGGTTCCCGGACATCTACCTCACGCCCGAGTCGCGGTCGAGCGGCGTGTGGTCGGGCAAGTACCCGCTGTACATCGCGCCCGGCACCCAGGGCATCTACTGGTCGGCCGGTGGTCCCGAGCGGTGGCGGATGCGGATGACTGAAGGGATCCACTACAACGTCGAGAACAAGCGTGACTGGGCCATCGGCGGCGCCATCGACAAGCCCTTCGGCTTCGTGGCCAACGGGGGCTGACCGCTCCGTCGGCCCATGGCTCGACGTACGGCTCGACGTACGGCTCGGCGTACGGCTTCCGGCGGGCCGCCCCCGTTCGGCGGTGGGCGGCCCGCCGGCCGCAGGCGGAGGGCGTCAGCGGTCGGTGGCGTAGAGCACGCCTCGAGACTCCAGGGCGGCGATCCGCTCGGGGTCGTAGCCCAACACGCCCGTCAGCACCGACCGGTTGTGCTGGCCCAGCAGCGGGGCCCGCAGGTCGGGCAGATCGGGCTGGGCCGAGAACTTGAACGGGTAGCCGGGGATCATCACCTCGCCCAGCACCGGGTCGGGCACGAGGCGCACCATGTCCCGAGCCTCGAAGTGGGGGTGACCCACGGCGTCCATCGGGGTCAGCACCGGCCCGATGGGGATGCGGTGGTCGAGGCAGGTCTGCAGCAGCGAGTCGTTGTCGTCGAACGACAGCAGCCACTCCTGGATCATCGGCACCAGCGTGTCCTGGTTCTGGGCCCGGGCGGCGTTGGTGGCGTACCGGGGATCGTCGGCCAGATCGGGCCGGGCCATGGCCTTCACCAGATACGGCCACTGGCGGTCGAGACACATGAGCACGGCGTAGCCCTCGGGCATGTCGTAGATGCCCACCGGGCACACCAACGGGTGGTGGCGCCCCATCCGGGTGGGGGTGAACTCACCCTTGGCCACGTGCCATTGGCTCAGGGTCTCGTTCAGATGGAACATCGAGTCGACCATGGCGATGTCGACGTGCTGACCCTTTCCGGTGCGCTCCCGGTGGAGCAGGGCGTAGCCCAGGCCGGCGAAGGCGTGCACCGCGGTGGTGGTGTCGACCACGGCGAACCCCACGGCCGACGGCGGCCGCTCGGGATCGCCGGTCATGTGCATCATCCCGGAATAGGCCTGGATGATGCCGTCGTAGGCCGGCCGGTCGGCGAAGGGGCTGTTGCGTCCGAACCCCGACACCGACACCATCACGATCGACGGGTTGAGCTTCCGGACCGCCTCGTAGTCGAGGCCCCGCTTGGTCAGCACCCCGTTACCGAAGTTCTCGACCAGGATGTCGCACTGTGGGATCAGGTCCTTGATGATCTGCAGGCCCTCGGGCTGGTCCCAGTCGAGGCACAGGCTGGCCTTGCCCCGGTTGTTCTGCACGAAGAACGAGCTGCGGTCGTCGACCAGCCACGGGATGAGCCGGCCCGGATCCCCCATCGGGGCCAGCTCGATCTTGATGATCTCGGGCCCCAGCTCGGCCAGCATCCGGGTTACCCCGGCTCCGGCCAGGTACTGGGACAGGTCCAGCACCCGGTAGCCCGCCAGCATCGCTTCGGTGGTGGCGTCGGTGGTCTCAGTCATGGCGTTTCCCCCCTGCTGTGACTGATATGTGACCCCGATTCTCCCCCGCCGGAGGCGGGCCTGGCCAGGCCTGGCTACGCGATGGCGCCGGCCTCCCGCAGGGCCTCGATCTCATCCCAGGTGCGGCCCAACTCCAGCAGCACCAGCTCGGTGTGCTGGCCCAGTTCGGGGGTGGGCTGGCTGATCTGGGGCGAGCGACCGTCGAAGTCCACCGGGGTGGCCACCATGCGGACGGTGGTGCCGTCGGCCAGGGGCATGTCGACGAAACCCCGGGCGGCGGCGGCCTGGGGGTCGTCCACCAGGTCGTGGGTGTGCTGGACCCGGGCCCACCACACCCCCTCCCGGTCGAAGATCTCGCCCCATTCGTCCCGGGTGCGGGTGGCGAAGATGGCCTGCAGCTCGGCCGCCACCAGCTTGGCGTTGGCCCCCCGGCCCTCGATGGAGTTGAACCGGGGATCGTCGCCCAGCGCGGGTTTGTCGAGGGCGGCCAGCACCCGGGGCCAGTGCCGGTCGCCCTCCAGGCACAGCAGCCAGAACCACTCGCCGTCGGACCCCTGGTAGCCGGTGAGGAGGGGGTTGACGGCCTCGTGGAGCGGGGTAGCGAACGTCTTGGTGCCGAGGCGGACGTTGGCGCTCAGGTCGGTGCCCATCTGGTACATGCCGAGGCGCAGCATCGAGGTCTCCACCAGCGTGCCCTCGCCGGTGCGCTCCCGGCGGAACAGGGCAGCCGCCACCCCGCCGGCAGCGGCCAGGCCGGTCATGTGGTCGCCCATCCCGCCTCGCTGATAGGGCAGGGGCTGGCCCTCCAGGGTGAGCGACGCCGCCACCCCGGCCCGGGCCCAGAAGGCCCCCATGTCGTAGGCGGCCCGGTCCCGCTCCGGGCCCTCCAGGCCGTACCCGGTGAGCGACAGGTAGACGAGGCGGGGGTTGTGGGCGTGGACCTCGGGCCAGCTCAGCCCCAGGCGTTCCAACCCGCCAGGCCGGTAGTTGGTGACGAGCACGTCGGCCTCGGTCAGCAGGTCGAGCGCCACCTGGAGCCCGGCCGGCTGGCGCAGATCCACGGCGATCGACCGCTTGCCCCGGTTGTCGAGCTCGAACGGCGGGTTGGCCTCGCCACCGAAGAGGTAGGCGTAGCCCCGGAAGGGGTCACCGTCGAGGGGTTCGATCTTCACCACGTCGGCGCCCCAGTCGGCCAGGATCGCCCCGCAGGCCGGCCCGGCCAGCCACAGGCCGATCTCGACCACCTTCACCCCGTCCATCGGCCCGGCAGTCGTCGTCATGGCGGAAACTGTGGCGAACAGTGGCGCCACCGCGCAAAATGCAGCACCGGGCGCCACAGTTCCCGATGGGCGTCGGGCGTCGGGCGCTACGCCCCGATCCGCACCCGGGTGCCGAAGGGGTGGCCGGTGCCGACCGCGTAGGCGTCGGGGTCGGGCTGGGAGGTGCGCTCCCGGTAGTTGGCCATGTCGCCCGGGAACTGGGTGACGATCCGGCCCGAGGGGGCCCGGTAGTAGTGGTTGCACTCGTGCTTCCACACGTCGAACCGCTCCAGCTCCTCCTGGATCTGGTCGTTGTACGCCACCTGCACCTCGGGCTTGAGGTCGAGCCACACCAGGCCCTCGGTGTCGAGGCGCTGCACCTGGCGCACCAGGTACGCCACCTGACACTCGATCATGTAGATGATCGACCCCTGGTTGGTGTTCGGCCCGTACAGCATGAACAGGTTGGGGAAGCCGCTGGTGGTGATGCCGAGATAGGCCTGGGCCCCGTCGGCCCACGCCTCGTTCAGGTCCACACCGTTGCGGCCCGTGACCTCCAAGGCCGACAGGTACCGCTGCACCTGGAAACCGGTGGCCACGACGATCGTGTCGACCTCCCGCTCCACTCCGTCGGCGGTGACCACGCCCCGCTCGGTGATCCGCTCGATGGGGTCGGTCACCAGCTCCACCTGGGGCAGGTTGAACGTGGGGTACCAGTCGTTGGAGATCAGGGGCCGCTTGCAGCCGTAGGGCTCGGTGGGGGTCAGCTTGGCCCGAACCGCCGGGTCCTCGACCAGAGCGATGTTGCGCAGCCCGGCCCGCTCGGCCTTGCCCAGCAGCACGTCGTCGTCGAACTGGGTGAAGTGGTTGAGCTCCCGCCACAGCTTCCACCGGCGCTGGCGGACCGTGATCGGGTTGGCCTGGAGCTCGGCCAGGGTGCCCTCGTCGAACGGGGTGTCGTCCTTGGGCAGCACCCAGTTGGCCGTGCGCTGGTAGACGTGGAGGGCGTCGGTGCGGGCGGCGATCTCGGGCACGAACTGCACGGCGCTGGCGGCGCTGCCGATCACGGCCACCTTGCGACCGGTGAGGTCGTGATCGTGGCGCCAACGGGCGGAGTGGAACAGGGTGCCGCCGAAGCTGTCCATCCCCGGGATCGACGGCCAGCTCAGCTCGTTGAACATGCCGATGGCGCTCACCACGACGTCGGCCTCCAGCTCCTCACCGGTGTCGGTGAGGACCCGCCACACGAGGCATTCGTCGTCCCAGTAGCACCCCTTCACCCCGGTGCCGAGACGCAGCATCGGCCGGACCCCGTAGGTGTCCACCACGTGTTCCATGTAGCGCTGGATCTCGGGCTGGGTGGCGTAGGGCCGGCTCCAGCCGGTGTTGAGCTCGAAGGAGAACGAGTAGAGGTGGGTGGGCACGTCGCAGGCGCAGCCGGGGTAGCTGTTGTGCCACCAGGTGCCGCCGACGCCGTCGGCCTTGTCGAGCACCACGACGTCCTCGTAGCCGGCCTGGCGCAGCCCGATGGCGGCGCAGATCCCACCCGGCCCGGCCCCGATGATGATGATCCTCCGCTTGGTCCCGTTCTGCGTGCTCATGGGCTTCGAAGTTAGAACGCCTCGCCCCGGCGGCTCCAACTAGGAGGCGGTATCGACGGAGGGTCAGGCCCGCCAGCGGGAGCGGGGGCCGGCCCCGGCCTGCTCCACGATCGAGGCCCGGGTGGCGTCGATGCGGACGAAGGCCACCTGGGGGTCGTCGGGGCCCTCGTACCACTGGGCCAGGTCGCCCCAGGCGCCGCTGTCCCACAGGTGCCGGCGGGCCACCGGGTCCTCCACCAGGGAGGCCTCGCCGTGGATCAGGAGCTGGCGGCGATCGTCGTCCGGCACCTGCCAGTGGCAGGCCACGGCCGGGGCCGCGGCCAGATTGCGGACTTTGACCGACGTACGGTCGCCCACGAAATGGACCACCCCGTCCACCACCACCAGCCACACGATGGCCAGGTGGGGGCGGCCACGGGGTGTCACCGAGGCCACGAAGGCGTCACGGCCCTGGCGCTCGATCTCGGCCAGCACGTCGGCCCATGTCAGCTCACCCCAGGCGTCGCTCAT
>CADEDH010000006.1:136840-141795 GCA_902826025.1 uncultured Actinomycetes bacterium | reverse complement strand
ACTCACCGAGCGTGCCCGCCGCGAGGTGGGCGGCCCGGGCCAGGCCGACGGCCGGATCCCCCTCGTGGTACACCCGCTCGTCGGGCTCGATCCGATCGAGGAAACCCTGCCAGGCCAGGGCCGCCGCCAGCGCAGCCACCGGCGCGGCCAGAGCGGCCGCCCGGGTCGGATCGCAGCCGGGCACCGCCTCCTGCCAGCACCGGCACGCCCGGTCGAGGGCCCCGGCCCGGTCGCCCGGATCGAGATGGGCCAGGAGGTGGGCCAGGTCCCGGGCCGGCGACCCGAGCGAACTGTCGCCCCAGTCGAGCACGACGACGGGCTGCCCCTCCCCCGACCGGACGTTGCCCGGGTGGAAGTCGCCGTGGACGAGGGTGGGCGGCAGGCCGCACGCGTCGAGTGCGGCGAGGCGCCCGGGCAGGTCGACCAGGAGCTGGCCCACCGCCCGGCGGTCGGACGGCGTCAGGTCCCCGTCCACCTGGGCGGCCAGCCGGTGGGCGGCGGCGGCGAGGTCGAGGTGACGGTGGTCGGGGACGCCCAGCGCGGCCAACTCGACGAGCCGACTCCGGGCGGCGGCCTGCAACTCGATCAGCGGGGGCAGGAAGCCGACGGTGGCGGGCCCCCGGGCGTGGTACTGGTCCTCGCCGCCCACATGGCCCAGCAGCACCCGCCCCGGTTCGGCCGCGATCACCGGAGGGATGGCGACCGGGCCGGGACCAGCCGCCGCCCGGGCCAGCCAGGCGATCACCAGACCCTCGTGGGCCAGGAACGGAGGCACCGACTTGAGCCACACGGGCCCGCCGGCGGTCGGCATCCGCCACACGCTCGACAGGTTCCACGTCCGTATCTGCTCAGGCCGGCCCGTGAGCGGGCGGCCGGCCTCCACCAGGTGAGCCCCGGCCCAGGCCAGCTCAGCCGCCGGTCCGCCCAGCTCGGCGTAGGCGGCCCGGCCGGTGGCGGGCGCCAGCGGATCGGCCGTCAATCCCGATGCGGCGACCGGGCGGAGCGCCGGTTGACGACCCGGTGGGAGGTCGCCGTCGATCTCGGCCAGATAGACCACCTCACCCCCGAACGGCACCCGGTTCGACCGCCCCCGCAACAGCCGCAGCACGATCACGTCGAGGCCGAACCGGGCCCGGGCGGCGGTCACGACGTCACCCACCTCCTGCCAGACCGGCCCGTCGACGCGGAACGGTTCGAGCGCGCCCAGCACTCCGTGCCGGGCCGAGCACAGGACGAGGGTGACGAGGCGTCCACCCGACGGGGGAGGCGCCGGGGGCGGTGCACTACCGGGCGGGGTCACCCGTCCACCCTGGCACCGACCGGCGAGTGGCTCCAGCGAATACCGCCGGGCGCTGCACCCCAGATCTCGGTGCACCAGACGCCACCGGCGGCGCGCCAGGCACCGGGATTCGGACACGGGCCGGTGGGGCGCTAGACAGGAGGCCGACCGCGCTCGACCGACCGGGCTGGCGGGCGACGCACCGGGGGTGCCGTCATGACCACCACAGAACCTCCACGGGCCGGCGCCGCCGACCCGGGCCCCTCGATCCCGGCGCCCGGGCAGGGCCGGGGCGCGTTCGCCTCGCTGCGGGCCCGGCACTTCCCCAAGGTGTGGGCGGCGGGATGGATCTGGAACATAGGCCGGTGGGCCATGGGGTTCCTCGGCGCCTACGTGGCCAATGACCTCACCGATTCCCCCCGGCTGGTGCAGCTCACGGGCACCTTCATGTGGGGGCCGCTGCTGTTCGCCGGCCTCATCGGCGGGGCCGTGTCGGACCGGTTCGACCGGCGCCGGGTGGTGCTGGCCCAGCTCACCCTCATGATCCCGCTCACCTCGCTCATGGGCGTCCTGGCCCTGCGGGACCAACTGCGGGTATGGATGATCTACCCCTTCATGGTGGCCGTCGGCATCGGTTGGGTGGTCGACATGACCGTGCGCCGGGCCATGATCTACGACCTGGTGGGGGCCGAGCACGTGACCGGGGCCATGGCCCTCGAGATGCTCAGCTCGGCCGCCGGGCTGGCCATGGGGGCCCTGATCGGCGGCGCCGTGATCCAGACCCTGGGCGTGGGCCCGGCCTACTTCGTGGTGGTGGGGGGCCTGGTGGTGGCCGTGGCCATCATGTGGCGTGTGCCGTCGCCGGCTCGGACGACGGAGGCGGCCCCCGCTGGCGGTCGACCCTCGTTCCTGTCCACCGTGGCTGACGGCTTCCGGGCTTTGCCGGCCAACCCGGCGCTGGTGTCGATACTGGGCGTGACGGTGTTCGTCGACTTCTTCCACTTCTCGTTCACCCCCATCATCCAGGTGATCGCCAAGCGGGTCGACGCCACCCCGTCGATGACGGGCCTGATCGCCGCGGCCACCGGGCTGGGCATGATGATCGGCTCCTACTGGGTGGCGGCCCGCCGGCCCCATGCCGGGAAGGCCTACGTGTTCGGCTCGATGGCGGCCTGCCTGCTCATCCTGGGCCTGGCCACCGTGGCCAGCTACCCGGTGATCGTGGCCTCGGCCTTCACCGCCGGGCTGGCCATGGGCCTGTTCGGGTCCACCCAGACGGCGCTGGCCATCACGTCCACCAGCGACGAGATGCGGGGTCGGGCCATGGGCCTGCTGTCGATGGCCATCGGCGCCCTGCCTGTCGGCATGTACGCCCTGGGCGAGCTGGCCCAGGAGGTCGGCGCCCCCACCGCCCTGGTCGTGTTCAACCTCACCGGCCTGGCCGGGATCGCCATCTGGGTGAAGCTGCGCCCCGAGGTGCTGTCGATCCGCTGAGCGGCACCGCCCGAACGGGCTGGGCCGTCAGTCCCACCCTGGACGATCGGGGCTGCAGTCGAACCGCATGCCCCGGTCGTACCGCATCAGGTACCCGGCCAGGGGCGGCACGGTTGCCGTACGGTTCACGTACTCGGCCGACTCGGAGAACGCCATCATCACCGACCCCCGGGGATAGCCCCGGGAGAGGGACCCCACCCAGTGGGCCAGGCCCGCCGGGTCGGGCTGGCGGCCGAGCACGTTGGCGTACACCAGCTCCACGAACTGCTGGTTGGTCAGCGCGCCGTAGCGTAGGCGGAACTCGTCGCTACGGGCGAAGGAGTCCGAGATTACCTCGAGGTTGGTGTTCGGGGCCGAGCCGTAGACCGTCACCCAGTAGGCCCAGCCCGCTTGGTCGGGTTCGCGCAGGAAGTAGGCGGAGTAGAGACGGAACACGGAGTCCGTCAACTGGGGGCAGGCGGTGGGGAAGTCCTCGCCGACCGTAAGCAAGACGGCGACACGCCGTCATGGGCCGGGCGGACCATCGCCTCCGGGACACCGTCCCAGACCCGTCATCTAAGCTCGCCCCAGGTTCTGATCCAGGGGGAGAGCACGGATGAGCAGGCGGGAAGACTTCACCGGCAAGATCGGGCGCACGTTCGCCGACTCCGAGGCGGCCTGGCCCCCGCTCGACCGGGCGCCCGACGGGGCGCCCAACATCGTGCTCGTGCTGCTCGACGACGTGGGCTACGCCCAGTTCGGCTGTTACGGGGCCGACCTCGCCACCCCCACCTTCGACCGCCTGGCCGCCGGCGGCCTGCGCTACGCCAACTACCACACCACGGCCCTCTGCTCCCCCACCCGGGCCTGCCTGATGACGGGCCGCAACCACCACGCCTCGGGCATGGCCCGCATCGTGGAGTTCAGCTCCGGCTTCCCCGGCTACGACGCCCACATCCAGCCCCACAACGGCTTCCTGCCCGAGATCCTCGTCCGCAACGGCTACGCCACCTTCGCCCTGGGCAAGTGGCACCTGGCGCCGGCGTCGGAGATGACGTTGGGCGGGCCCCGCCACCGGTGGCCGCTGGCCAAGGGGTTCGAGCGGTTCTACGGCTTCCTGGCCGGCGAGACCGACCAGTACCACCCCGACCTCATCGCCGACAACCATCAGGTGCCACCACCCCGCAGCCCGGAGGAGGGCTACCACCTCACCGAGGATCTGGTCGACCATGCCGTCACCTGGATCAGCGATCTGCGGGCCTACTCAGCCGACAAGCCCTTCTTCTGCTACCTCGCCCCCGGGGCCTGCCACGCCCCCCACCAGGCCCCAGGCTCGTTCATCGAGCCCTACCGGGGCCGGTTCGACCAGGGGTGGGACGCCTGGCGGGAGGCGGTGTTCGAGCGCCAGGTCGCCTCCGGTCTGCTGCCGCCGGGCACCGAGCTGTCGCCCCGGCCGTCGTGGGTGCCGGCGTGGGACACGCTCAGTGCCGACGAGCGCCGGCTCTATGCCCGGATGATGGAGGTCTACGCCGGATTCATGACCCACACCGACGCCCAGGTCGGCCGGCTGCTGGCCTTCGTCGAGGAGCTGGGCGAGCTCGACAACACCGTGGTGATCGTGATGAGCGACAACGGGGCGTCGGCCGAGGGCGGGCCCCGGGGCTCGTTCAACGAGCAGTACTTCTTCAACTTCGTGCCCGAGAGCCTGGAGGAGAACCTGCGCCGGATCGACGACCTGGGCACACCCCGAGCCAACAACCACTACCCCTGGGGCTGGGCCTGGGCCGGGAACACCCCGCTCAAACGGTTCAAACGAGACACCCACGAGGGCGGGGTGTGCGACCCGTTCATCCTCCACTGGCCGGCCCGCCTGGGCCGCCCCGGCGGCACCCGCCACCAGTACGTCCACGCCATCGACATCGCCCCCACCCTGCTCGACCTGGTGGGCATCGAGGCCCCGGCCGAGATCGACGGTGTGCCCCAGACCCCCTTCGACGGGGCCAGCATCGCCCCGACCCTGGCCGGCGACGACGCCCCCGAGGTCCGCACCACCCAGTACTACGAGATGCTCGGCTCCCGGGCCATCTACCACGACGGCTGGAAGGCGGTGGTGTTCCACTCGCCGGCCGGCCTGGTCTATGACGGCTCCGACGCCGGCCGCCGCTCGTTCGACGACGACGTGTGGGAGCTGTACCACGTGGCC
>CADEDH010000006.1:109465-136740 GCA_902826025.1 uncultured Actinomycetes bacterium | reverse complement strand
GTGCCCGAGGCCGACAGCGACGCCCCGTGCCAGGGTGTGCTGGTGGGCCACGGCGGCCACAGCGGCGGGTACGCCCTGTACCTGGCCGGGCGGCGGCTCCACTACGTCAACAACCTCCTGGGCACGGTGCTCACCACCGTGTCGGCCGAAGTGGAGCTGCCGCCGGGACCGGTTGAGGTGTCGGCCCGGTTCACCCCCGACGGGCCGTTCCGGGGCGAGGTGGAGCTGTGGTACGGCGACGTGCCGGTGGGTCGGGGCCCGTTGGCCCGGACCACGCCACTCACCTACGGGGTCGACCCGTTCACGGTGGGCTACCAGCGGATGACGCCGATCGCGCCCGAGCTGGAGGGTCGGGCCGAGGTCACACCGGGCGTGCTGGCGCAGGTGGTGATCGAGGCCGACGGGGAGCCATGGCGCGATCTGCCGGCCGAGGACCGGGCCGCCGTCGCCACCCAGTAGCAGACGGCAGCAGACTGTTCGGTAGCCTAATCATGTGGTTACCGAACGACATGCGGACCAACTGACCGACGCCGTGCTCGGCGTGGCCCTGGCCGCCCGGGCTCTGGAGCGTCAGCTGAGCGAGCTGACCCTGGCCCAGCTTCGCATCCTGTCGCTGGTGGACGCCGACCCGGGGCGGGCCGGCACCCTGGCCGACCGGGCGGCGATGAGCCGCCCCACGCTCAGCGGCCTGATCGACGGGCTGGTCAACCGGGGCTGGGTGGAGCGCCACCTGGTGGACGGCGATCGCCGGGGCGTCACCCTGCGGATCACGGCGGCCGGATCGGTGGCCCTGGCCCGGGCCCTCGACGAGGCCGGCCGGGCCCTGGCCGGCCTCGTCGACGAGGTGCCGGCCGATCGGCGGGACAGCGTGGTCGGCGCCCTGGGCTGCCTCAAGCAGGCCGCCCACGACCGGTTCCGCCCCCGACCCACCGGCACCGCGGCTGCGGCCCTGGCCCGGGCCGAGGCCGAGCAGGCATGACGGCACCCGGCGAGCGGATCGAGCCGGCCCCCAGCGGCGGATGGATCCGGCGGATGTGGCCGTTCCTGGCCGTCCACCGGCGCGACATCGCCCTGGCCCTGGGGGCGGCGGTGGTGGGGCAGGTGGCCAATGGGCTCGGGCCGGTGGTGCAGAAGGTGGTGGTTGACGACGGGCTCGTCAACCAGCGCCGCCCCATCGGCCCCTGGCTCGCCCTGCTCGGCCTTCTGGCCGTGATCACCTTCGGCCTGGCGTTCGTGCGTCGCTGGGTGGGCGGCCGGGTTGGCCTTCGGGTGCAGAACGATCTCCGGATCGCCATCTTCGACCGCCTCATGCGGCTCGACTTCGCCGGCCATGACGCCCTGCGGACGGGCCAGCTCGTGTCGCGCTCGTCGAGCGACCTCGGCCTCATCCAGGGCCTGCTGTCGTTCCTGCCCATCCTGCTGGGCAACGTGGTGCTGATCGTGTTGTCGCTGGTGGCCATGGTGTGGCTGTCGCCCCTGCTGTCGCTGGTGATGGTGGCCACCCTGCCCCTGCTCGGCCTGGCCGCGGTGCGGCTGCGGTCCACTGTGTTCCCCGCCACCTGGGACGCCCAGCAACGGGCCGGTGAGGTGGCCGGCGTCGTCGACGAGGCCGTGTCGGGCGTGCGGATCGTGAAGGGCTTCGGGGCCGAAGACCGGGAGATCGAACGGCTGGGGGCGGTGTCGACCTCGCTCTACCAGGCCCGGGTGCGACTGGTCCGCCTCCAGGCCCGGGCCACAGCCACCCTGGCCGCCATCCCGGCCTTCGCCCAGGTGGCGGTGCTGGCCCTCGGCGGCTGGGCCGCCATCGAGGGTCGGGTGAGCCTCGGCACCTTCCTCGCCTTCTCGTCGTACCTGGTGCAGCTGACCTCGCCCATCCGGATGCTGGCCGTCATCGTGGCCGCCACCCAGCAGGCCCGGGCCGGCGCCACCCGGGTGCTCGGCATCCTCGACGCCAACGCCGCCGTGGCCGACGCCCCCGACGCCCGCCCGCTCGACGAGCTGCTAGCAGCCGAAGGCCGTGGGGCCAACGGCGACGGTGGTCGGGTGGAGCTCGACGGCGTCACCTTCGGCTACACCACCACCGAGCCGGTGCTCGACGGGTTCAGCCTCCAGGTGGCCCCGGGCGAGGTGGTGGCCCTCGTGGGCGGAAGCGGTTCGGGCAAGTCCACCGTCACCGCCCTCGTCCCCCGCTTCTACGACGTGGCCGGTGGGGCGGTGCGCATCGGTGGCATCGACGTGCGCCGGGCCACGCTGGCCTCCCTGCGGGCCCACGTGGGCGTGGTGTTCGAGGAAGCGTTCCTGTTCTCCGACTCGGTGAAGGCCAACATCGCCTACGGCCACCCCGAGGCCACCGACGGCGAGATCCGGCGAGCAGCCGACATCGCCGGCGCCGCCGGGTTCATCGACGCCCTGCCCGACGGGTGGGACACGGTGGTGGGCGAGCGGGGCCACACCCTGTCGGGCGGGCAGCGCCAGCGCCTGGCTCTGGCCCGGGCCATCGTCACCGACCCGGCGGTGCTGATCCTCGACGACGCCACCTCGGCCGTCGACACCGCCACCGAGGAGGCGATACACGCCGGCCTGCGCCAGGTGATGGCGGGCCGCACCACGATCCTGGTGGCCCACCGGGCCTCCACCGTGCGCCTGGCCGACCGGGTGGTCGTGGTCGACGGAGGACGGGTGGTCGACCAGGGGACCCACGAGGAGCTGCTGGCCCGCAGCGCCCCCTACCGGGCGCTGATCGGTTCGGGCCTGAGCCCGGAGCCGGCCGCCGACTCCCCCACTCCCGTCGACCAGCTGGCCACCGCTGAGATCGCCACCGTCACGCCGGAGGCGTGGCCGGCGGCCGCCGACGGCGACGGCGACGGCAGTGACGGCCCGCTGCCCACCCCGGCACTGGCCGTCACCAGCGGGGGCGGCGGCAGAGGCGGCGGGCCCAGCGGCGGCAACATCGGGGCCAACCTCGCCCCCACCCCCGAGCTGCTGGCCCAGCTGGCCAAGCTCCCCCCGGCCGACGACGAGTCCGACGTCGATCTGGCGGCGGCCGCCGCCGAGCCGGCCGAGCCGTTCCGGGTGCTGCGCTTCGTCCGCCCCTGGCGCCGTTGGCTCGCTCTGGGCCTGGCCCTGGTAGCGGCCGACGCCAGCCTCACCGTTGTGGGCCCGGTGCTGATTCGCAACGGGATCGACGCCGGCATCGAGGCCGACTCCCGCTCGGTGCTCTGGGCCACCTCGATCGTATTCGCCGCCGTCACCGCGGTGGACTGGGCCGTCACCTGGGCCGGGGCGACCGTCACCGGACGCACGGCGGAGCGGATGCTGCTGGCCCTGCGGATGCGGATCTTCGGCCATCTGCAGCGCCTGTCGCTCGACTACTACGACAACGAGCTCGACGGCCGGGTGATGACCCGCATGACCACCGACGTTGAGGCGCTGAGCCAGCTGGTCCAGACGGGTCTGGTCAACGCCGTGGTGGGGGTGGCGACGTGTGCCGGGGTGGCCGTCTTCCTCGTGCTCCTGTCGCCCTCGCTGGCCCTGGCCGCGGCCTCGGTGGTGCCATTCCTGATCGCTGCCACCTGGTGGTACCAGCGGCGCTCATCCCGGGCCTACCGCTCCGCCCGCGACGCCATCGCCAACGTCAACGCCGACCTCCAGGAGAACCTGTCGGGGGTGCGGGTGACGCAGGCCTACGGCCGTCAGGCCCGCAACACCGAGCGGTTCCGGGCCACCGCCGGCACCTACCTCGGCGCCCGGTTGTCGTCCCAGCGGCTGATCGCCCTCTACTTCCCCGGCATCGGCTTCCTGGCCGACGCCGGAGCCGTGGTGGTGCTGGCTGCCGGCACGACGCTGGTGTCGAACGGGAGCACCACACCGGCCGTGGTCATCGCCTTCGTGCTCTACCTCAACCTGTTCTTCGCTCCCATCCAGCAGCTGTCGCAGGTGTTCGACACCTGGCAGCAGGCGTCGGCCTCCACGGCCAAGATCACCCAGCTCCTCACCACCCCCTCGGGCACCCCGCCCCCGGCCGACCCGGTCGATCCCGGCCGCCTACGGGGCGAGATCAGCCTGCGGGGCGTGCACCTGGCCTACCCCGGCTCGGGCGGAGCCGAGGCCCTGCGAGGTGTCGACCTCAACATCCCGGCTGGCCAGACGGTGGCCCTCGTGGGCGAGACCGGCGCCGGCAAGTCGACGATCGTGAAGCTGCTGGCCCGCTACCACGACCCGACGGCGGGCGAAGTGGCAGTGGACGGGATCGACCTCCGCCGCATCGACCTCACCCCCTACCGCCGCCAACTCGGTGTGGTGCCCCAGGAGCCGTTCCTGTTCACCGGCACCGTCCGCCACAACATCGCCTACGGCCGGCCCGAGGCCACCGACGCCGAGGTGGAGGCGGCGGCTCGGGCCGTGGGGGCCCATGCCTTCATCGCCGGCCTGCCCCGGGGCTACCGGACCGGGATCACCGAGCGGGGGCGGTCGCTGTCGGCCGGGCAGCGCCAGCTCATCGCCCTGGCCCGGGCCCAGCTCGTGGACCCGGCGATCCTGCTGCTCGACGAGGCCACGGCCAACCTCGATCTGGAGGCCGAGGCCACGGTGCGGCGGGCCATGGCCGCCGTGTCGTCGCAACGAACCACGGTGCTGGTGGCCCACCGGCTGCCCTCGGCCCGCACGGCCGACCGGATCGTGGTGCTCGACGGCGGCCGGGTGGTGCAGGACGGCACCCACGACGAGCTGGTGGCCGTCCCCGGCCGCTACCAGGAGCTGTGGCACGCCTTCGCCGAAGGCGAAGACGCGGTCCCGGTCGACTGAGCGCGCCCTCGCCGACGGCCCCCGCCCCGAACTGCGTGACGGAAACGCGCCCCTCCGTCGTTCTGCGCGACGTTCTCAACGGATTCCGCAGGTTTTGCGACGCAGATCGGCGGCGTGTCGCGTTTCCGTCGCGCAGAACGCCGCGGAGGAAGCGGGGAAGGCGCAGGACACAGCGGTCGTTGCCGCCCCCCGTCGGGCGGCGTCTAGTGTCGGGGGGCATGGAGCTGGAGCCCGAGCGGGAGGCGAAGGTGGCGACGGCCCTCAGCCGGTTCGACGCCGACGAGCTGCGCAACCTGCTGGCCGAGCTGGTGGAGATCCCGAGCCCCACCGGCGAGGAGCGGCCGATCGCTGAACACCTGGTGGCCCGGCTCCGGGCCGAGGGGGTGGAGGCCCACCTCCAACCGATCGATGAGCAGCAGGCCAACGCCTGGGCCCGCCACCGGGGCCGGGGCGGCGGGGCCGACCTCCTCCTCTACGCCCCCACCGACACCCACCTGTCGGGCGATCCCGACGAGGACCTGCCGTGGGCGTCCCGCACGCCACTCGACCTGCTGCGGCCTCATGCCCGCCTGCACGGCACCGAGCTGGCCGGGCTGGGGGCCGAGAACCCCAAGGCCTACGTGGCCTGCATCGCAGCCACCGCCCTGTGCCTGCACCGGGCCGGGATCGAGCTGCAGGGCGACGTCCTGGTGGGGTTCGGGGCCGGCGGTATGCCCACCAACAGCCGCCCCGGCATGAGCCGGGCCAACACCGGTCAGGGCACCGGCGTGGCCTTCCTGCTCGAACAGGGGGTGCGGGGCGACTTCGCCGTCATCGCCAAGCCGGGGTGGGCGGTGAGCCACGAGGAGGTTGGTCTGGCCTGGTTCCGCATCACGGTGGGCGGCACGTTCTCCTACACCGGCATCCGCCAGTTCACCCCGTTCCGCAACGCCATCGCCGACGCCGCCACCGTGGTGCAGGCCATCGAAGCCTGGCTGCCGGCCTACGCCGCCGAGCGGGCGGTGGGCACGATCGAGCCCCAGGGGGCGGTGGGCGCCATCCGGGGCGGGTGGCCGTTCAAGCCCCGCTTCCCGCCCGCCGCCTGCGAGGTGTTCGTCGACATCGCCGTCACCCCCGAAGAAGACCCGCTCGATGTGAAGCGGGCCCTGGCCACCGTGTTGGCCGGTGTGGCCGAGGCCAACCCGGGCCTCGAGGCCGAGCTGGAGTTGATCCTGGCCATCCCCGGCACCCGCACCGACCCCGACAACTGGATCGTGCGATCGGCCGTCGGGGCGTGGGAGCACATCGAGGGTCGCCCCCACCGGCCGTACCTGCGGCTGAGCGGAGCCACCGACGCCGAGATCCTGCGTATGTGGGGCCTACCGACGATCCGCATCGGGTTGCCGGCCAAGCGGTGGGACCTCGACCACTGGGCCGGGCCCGACACCATGCCGATGAACGTGGTCGACCTGGCCCGAGCCCCCGCCCTGATCGAGTTGCTGCTCCGGGTGGCCGTCGACACGTGCGACCGCCCCCTGACCGAGACCCGCGGCCCCTGGCGCCCGCCGACCCCGGCGAACTGATGGCGCGAAAACCGCGACACGGCGGCCATCTGCGTCACGAAACCTGCGGAATCCGTCGACAACGTGACGCAGAACGCCAGCGGGGCGCGGTTTCGTCGCGCAGAACGGGGGTTCTGACCGGGTGACCGTAGCGAGATGACCACCGTGCCGGTCACGATCCGGGTGGGTGACGGGCCGCCGGTGACGTTGCCGGTGCCTCCCGGGGCCACGATCCTCGACGCCGCCCTGGCCGCCGGGCTGGCCCTCCCCCACCAGTGCCGCTCCGGAAGTTGCGGCTCGTGCCGGGCCACGCTGGTGTCGGGGGCCACGGCTGACGTGGCCGGCCGGGTCCAGTCCCTGCCACCGGCCGCCCACCGGGCCGGTGTCCGCCTGCTGTGCTCGACCCTGCCCGACGGGGGGCCGTGCGACCTCCGGGTCGAGCCCCGCCCGGCAGCGGCTCCGGCCGCCGGCACGCTCACCGCCCGGGTGGCCGCCGTGGACGAGGCGGCGGCCGGAGTGCGCCGCCTGGTCCTCGACCTCGACACCCCGCTCCGGTTCGAAGCCGGCCAGTACGTGCTGGTGGCCGTACCGGGTACCGACGGGGGTGTGGAGCGGGCCTATTCGATCCTGTCGCCCCCGGTGGACGACCGACGCCTCGTGTTCCTCGTCGACCTGGTGCCGGGGGGACGCATGGCCGGGTGGCTGGCCGATCGGGCCGCTCCCGGCGACCGGCTGGCGGTCCGGGGCCCGTTCGGCGCCTTCGCCCTCCACCCGGCCCGGCATCCGGCGCTGTTCGTGGCCGGGGGCACCGGCATCGCCCCGATCCTGTCGCTGCTCGACGAGCACCGCCGCCGCTTTGCCGCCACCCGACCCACCGTCGTGTGCTTCGCCTGCCGTAACCGGTCCCGGCTGGTGGCGGCCGACGAGCTCGCCCGGCGCCGCGCCTGGATGCCCCGCCTCACCGTGCGGGTCGGCCTGTCCCGACCCGACCCGGCCGACGCCTGGGACGGGCCGGTGACCGACCCCGTGCAACTGATGCAACCGGACGACGTCGGGCCCGATGTGCGAGCCTATGTGGCGGGGCCGCCGGCCATGGTGGCCGCCGCTTTCGACCGTCTGGTCGACCTCGGCCTGGCGCCGGCGTCGATCGCCACCGAAGGCTTCACCCCGGGGGAACACCGATGAACGACACCAGCGCCTACCAGCCCTACGTCGAGGCGTCGTGGGGTCTGATGAACCACTGGTACCCGGCGCTGTTCTCCCACGAGCTGGGCGACGACGGCCTGGTCGGCCTGCAGATCGCCGGGGTGCCGATCCTGCTGCGCCGCCTGGGAGGCAACGTCCACGCCCTACGGGACGAGTGCGTGCACCGGGGGGTGAAGCTGTCGCTCCAACCCACCTGCCTCACCGCCGACACCGTCACCTGCTGGTACCACGGCTTCACCTACCGCCTGGCCGACGGCCAGCTCAGCGCCATCGCCGTCAGCCCCGAGGATCCCCTGATCGGAACGGTCGGGCTGCAGACCTACCCCGTGGTCGAGCGCAACGGTCTCGTGTACGTGTTCGTGGGCGACGCCGACTACGGTGCACCCCCGCCCCTGGAGGCCGACCTGCCGCCGCTGGTGGACCGGAGCCACCGGCACTGGTCGCCCCACGTCCTCGACGACGACGCCGTGGTGCTCGGCATCCGCCGCCGGGTGCAGTCGAACTGGCGGCTGGGATGCGAGAACGGGTTCGACCCGGGCCACATCTTCATCCACCGCAACACCACCCTGGTGCGGGTGCAGGGCTGGAATCTGCCGCTGGGGATGCGGCCGGTGGGTCAGACTGCGGTGAGCTGGCTGGAGAACGACGGCGACGGCCCCCACGGGGTGCGCAACGAGTTCGGCACCGACGCTTACCTCCCGGTCAACGAGCACGAGGAGCTGGGGCTGGAGCCGCTGGGTGATGGGGTGCCGGCCGGGAGTCGCACGTCGATGTGGATGCCGTGCTGCCTCCAGGTGGAGAACTTCCCCCAGCGGGGGCTGGCCCAGTTCGAGTTCTACGTGCCGGTGGACGACCAGACCCACGACTACTGGGAGCTGATCGTGGCCCACTGCCCCACCGATGCCGACCGGGCCCGGTTCCAGAGGGACTACGACGACATCTGGGAGCCGCTCGGGATCTACGGGTTCAACGACTGCGACATCTTCGCCCGGGAGGCGATGGAGCCCTTCTACCGCCACGGCGGCGGGTTCCCGGCCGAGGTGCTGTGCGCCACCGACGTCATGACCGTGGCCTGGCGCCAGCTGGTCAGCCGCCACAACCGGGGGGTGGCCCGCCCCGGCCGCCCCGTCGCCCCCGACCCGGTGCCACCCCCCAGCTACCGCCCGGCGAGCTGAATTTCCCGGCCCGCGGGGGCGGCCAGCGGCGACAATGCGTCATGGCCTCCCTCGTCGACCTCTGGCCCCTGTTCGGACTGCGCATCACCACCCCCCGTCTGGAGCTTCGCCTCCCCACCGACGACGACGTGGCCGAGTTGGTGGAGCTGTCGCGCCGGGGGATCCACGACCCCGCCGCCATGCCCTTTGGTGTGCCGTGGACCGACGTGCCGTCGCCCCGGTTCGAGTGGGAGTCGCTCCAACATTACTGGGGCAGCCGGGCCAATCTGTCGGCGGCGAGCTGGCGGCTCGGCTTCGGGGTGCGGTGCGAGGGCGAGCCGGTCGGCATCCAGAGCATCGACGCCGACAACTTCCCCCGCCTCCGAACAGCCCAGACCGGCTCGTGGCTGGGCCAGGCTCATCACGGTCGCGGCATCGGTAGCGAGATGCGGCGGGCCGTCGTCCAGTTCGGCTTCGAGGTTCTCGGGGCACTGGCCATCACCAGCTCGGCCTTCGTCGACAACGAGGCGTCGCAACGGGTGTCGCTGGCCGTGGGCTACGAGCCCAACGGCCGCCAGTTCAACGCCCAGCGCGACCGGCGGGGTGAGCAGATCAGGTTCCTGCTCACCCGGGAACGGTGGCTGGCCACCCGTACCGACCTCCCGGTGACCGTCACCGGCTGGGAGCCGTGCCGGGCCCAGCTCGGCCTCTGATGCGCGGCGCGACGCCGACGGTCCCTACGCTGGTTGACGCCGGGCCCGTGTATCGTCGACCCACCCGACACGAAGGACCGAGTTCGATGGCAATCCGCGCCAAGCTGACGACCGAGCAAGATCTGAAGGCCGATCGCTCGCCCAAGGCCGGCGAGAAACCCAAGCGAGAGATCTCCGACGAGGAGAAGGCCAAGCGCAAGGAGCGCGTCGCCGCGGCCAAGGACGCGCTGGCCCGGTCGGTCGGGGTCAAGGGCGAGCACGTCGCCACCGCCCGGGCCTCGCTCAAGCTCTACCTGCAGCGGCTCAACGAGCCCAGGCAGCCCGACGACGCCCAGTTCGAGGCCCTGCTCGAGGCGCCGTTCAAGGTGCCGCCCAAGAAGAAGACGAACGACCGCCGCTTCTGACCGCCGCCGATCCACCCCCGTTCCCGGGCTGATCGGCCAAACGAGGACCTGACGGCGACCCCGGGGATGAGGGGAGGGAGGGTGTCGGGGACGTCCCCGGAGCCGCCGTCAGCTGATCCCGTATCGGCACGATGGCGGTCCGAACTTGAGCCTCCTGGCCCATGAGGGGCCTACATGGTCAGTGATGGACCGTTGAGCGCGCCGGTCCGCTGATCCAGACTGGGACCACCGGCGGCCTTCGACCCACCGCCGGGCACCCGCACAAGGAGGACCCGCCGTGGCCGTCACCGAGGGCTCGCGCACGCACCTGGGGGCCTGCCCCCACGACTGCCCCGACACCTGCTCGATGGTGGTTACCATCACCGACGGCAAGGTGGACAAGGTGCGGGGCAACGGCGACCACCCCTTCACCCGGGGCGGGCTGTGCGTGAAGGTGACCGACTACCCCAACCACGTCTACTCGGCCGACCGGATCACCACCCCGCTGGAACGGGTAGGGCCGAAGGGGTCGGGCCAGTTCCGCCCGATCTCGTGGGACACCGCCCTCGACCGGATCGCCGAGCGGTACTGCGAGATCATCGCCACCGACGGCCCCGAGGCCATCCTGCCCTACAGCTACCTGGGCAACATGGGGATCCTCAACGGGCTCACGGTGGGCGACCGGTTCTTCAACGGCCTGGGCACGTCGGTCTCAGAGCGCACGTTCTGCGACGGCGGTGCCATCACCGCCTACATCATGACGCTGGGGCCCACCGCCGCCGTCGACCCCGAGAGCCTGGTCCACTCGAAGTACATCGTCATCTGGGCCTGCAACGTGCTGTCGAACAACCTGCACCTGTGGCCGTTCATCGAGCAGGCCCAGGCCAACGGGGCCAAGGTGGTGGTGATCGACCCGATGCGGCACCGCACGGCGGAGAAGGCCGACTGGCACCTCCAGATCCGGCCCGGCACCGATGCGGCGCTGGCCCTGGCCATGATGCACGTGATCTTCGCCGAGGGCCTGGCCGACGAGGACTTCCTGGCCAACCACACGGTGGGGGCGGCCGAGCTGGCCGAGCACGTGCAGCAGTACACGCCGGAGTGGGCGGCGAAGCAGACGGGCCTGGCGGCCGACGACATCCGCACCCTGGCCCGGGAATACGCGGCGGCCGAGCCGTCGATGATCAGGATCGGGGTGGCCATCGAGCGGTCGGCCGCCGGGGGCAACGCGGCGCGGGCCATCTTCTGCCTCCCGGCGCTGGTGGGGGCGTGGCGCCACGTGGGCGGGGGCGTACTGCAGATGCCGATCTGGGCCTTCCCGGTGAACTGGGACGACCTGCACGGCCCCCATCCCCGGGCCGACGAGGTGCGCATCGTCAACCAGTGGCGCCTGGGCGACGCGTTGACGGGCCAGCTCGACGGGCCGCCGGTGCGCTCACTGTTCGTCTACAACTCGAACCCGGCAGTGGTGATCGCCGGTCAGCAGGCGGTGCTGGCGGGGCTGGCCCGGGAGGACCTGTTCACCGTGGTGTCGGAACACTTCATGACCGACACTGCCCGCTACGCCGACATCGTGCTTCCGGCCACGATGGCCATGGAGCAGAACGACCTCATGTTCTCCTGGGGCCACCTGTACCTCACCTACAACCCGCAGATGATCGAGCCGGTGGGCGAGAGCGTGCCCAACAACGAGTTGTTCCGCCGGCTGGCCGCCCGGATGGGCCTCGACGACCCGTGGTTCTCGCTGTCCGACGACGAGCAACTGGCCCGGGCCCTCGACTGGTCGGCCCCCCAGATGGAGGGAATCACCCTCGACCGGCTGAAGACCGAGGGCTACGCGCGGCTCAACGTGCCGGAGGCCGGCGCCTACGCCCCCCACGCCGCGGGCGGGTTCCTCACGCCGTCGGGAAAGGTGGAGCTGGTGTCGTCGATGGCGGCCGGGGGGAACTTCGTGGCCCCGCTGTTCCGCCAGGGCATCCCCGGCAACCAGGACGGCAGCCCGGTGGACGCCCTCCCCACGTGGCGGCCGCCGGTAGAGGTGGGGGCTGATGCCCGCTTCCCGCTGGCCCTGATCTCACCCAAGTCCCATGCGTTCCTGAACTCCCAGTACGGGAACATGGACCGCCAGCTCGACCAGCAGGGCCCGCCCCGCCTGGCCCTGCACCCCGACGATGCCGCCTCCCGGGGGATCGCCCACGGCGACCGGGTGCGGGTGTTCAACGATCGGGGGGCGGTGCTGGCCGTGGCCCGGGTGACCGACCAGGTGGCAGCGGGAGTGGCGGCCATGCCCATGGGCCATTGGGCCTCGGGCTCCGAAGGCGGCCTGTCGGTCAACGCCCTCAACGCCACCCGTTACGCCGACATCGGCCGGGCCCCCACGTTCTCCGACACCGCCGTCCAGGTCGAGCGGGCCTAACGGCCGGCAAACCCCGCCCGGATCAGCGATCGAACCGCGACATACGGGCGAACCTTGTAACCAAGTGCCGCCTCTGGCGGCAGAAGGTTACAAAGTTCGGCCGGGCCTGCGGCAACCTATGGCTGCGGCAACCTACGGCTGCGGCAACCTATGGCTGCTTGAAGTTGGGGGTGGTCCAGGTGCGCTCGGCCAGGGTGCCCTGGACCCTTGCGATGTAGTCCTTGGCGCCCTGGGTGTACCAGCGGCCGGAGAACCAGGTCCCGAAACAGCCCCAGGCGTCGCCGGCGGCGTAGTCGGAGCCCCGCTCCACGGTGTTCAGCCACGTGAGATCGCCCTCGAAGCAGGCCCGCCACTGGGCGTAGGCCCAGTCGGCGTTGAAGGCGCTGGACGTGATGGCCCAGGGGAAGGCGACCTGGTTGTAGGGGTAGCGGACCTGGAGCAGGCCCCAGCTCTCGGGGCACTCGCCGGGGAAGCCGTCGACGCCGATGCCGTGGCCCGGGGCGCACCGGGTGGGGTCGGTGCCCCGGTCGCCCTTGGTGTCCATCCGCCACCAGCTCTCGATCACGGCCTGGGCCTTGACCATGTCCTCGTCGATGCCCCACTTACAGGCGGCCCACCGCAGGATCTGCTCGGTGGTGCCGGTGAAGTTGCCGTCGACCCGGGTGGCCCGCCCGGTGGCGCCAGCCACCGCCTGGCCCCGGGTGGCGTTGGCCGTGGCGTTCACGCCCTTCACCTCGGCCGGGGCCGGCACGGCGTTCACCCAGGCCGCGCACTGGGCGCTCGACGGCAGCGACACACCAACCGCAAGGGTGTTGAAGTGGGTGGGGGCGGCTCCGTTGCCGCCAGGCGGTGACGTCGACGGCGTGGTGGACGGGGCCGTGGTGGTGGTCGTGGCCGGCCGGGCCGTGGTGGCGGTCGTGAGCTGGGTGGTGGGCGTGGGCTGGGTGGTGGGCGTGGGCTGGGTGGTGGTCGACGTACTGGTGGAGGGCGCAACCGTGGAGGGCGCAACCGTGGAGGGCGCAACCGTGGTGGTGGTCGTGACGGGGGGACGGGGCCGCCGGCGACCGGTCCGGTGGAACGTCCGCCTGGCCTGATCGGACGGTCCGGAGACAGCCACGGTGGCCCTGTCCCGGTCGTCGCCGCCGGCCCGAAGGCGGGGCGAAGCTACGGCCGCCGTGGCCGTGAGGATGATGGCGGTCACGACGGCGCAGGCGATCCAAACGGAGCGGCGCACGAGAGAGTGGGTCACGAACGTCCGTCGCTCGGGAGGGGAACCGGGGTTGCCCGCGTCCCGAGAAAACCTCAGGACAGGGTGAGGGAGAACCGGGTGGTGTCGACCTGCCCGGCCCCGTCGTTGACGCCGACGCCGGCGTGGACGCTGGTCAGCCAGGGCAGGCGGGTGTAGCGGGCGGCCTCGTGGAGGAAGCGGCCGAGGTCGAGATCGGCGCTGGTGGTGGGGGCGGTCCGGTAGAACGTGACCACGTCCCAGTCGGTCCCGAAGCGGTAGACGTCCCACGTCCCGCCTTCGACCGTGACCGTGCCCTGCCGCCCACCGGCGGGGAGGTCCATCGGGGTGCGGTACAGGATGATCCGAACCTCGCTCACCGGCAGGGTGTCTCCGGCGGGGTCGGGGCGGTCGTGGAACCACAGATCGTAGGCCACCTCCATCCGGCCCGGCGTCTCGGCGGTGACCGTGAAGTCCCACCGTGACCGGATCCCGGGACGGTCGGCCATGTTCCGGGGCAAGCCGCTGTCGGCCTCCTTCCAACCCCAGTCCCAGCCCAGGTAGACGTTGGAGAACGACTTGGGCTGGCCCGGTGCCCCGGCCCACGACCACCGGGTCGACCAGGCCACGCTGCCGTCGGCGGCCGGCGGGCCACCGCTGACGCTGACGCACTGGTTGCCCGAAGTGGCGCGATCCGAGCCCCACAGGTCGTTCACCAGGTGGAGCCGCCCCAGATCGGCGATGTCCTTGTGTCGGCACAGCTCGGCCCCGGCCGGCATCGCCGTCGAGGGGGGCGGAGACGAGGCGGGACCAGAACCGGCAGTGGTCGTGGCCGCGGAACCGGCCGGTGCGGCGGGATCGCCCGCCGCGCCGGGCGCGGTGA
Source organism: uncultured Actinomycetes bacterium (assembly GCA_902826025.1). Classification (GTDB taxonomy): domain Bacteria; phylum Actinomycetota; class Acidimicrobiia; order Acidimicrobiales; family SZUA-35; genus CADEDH01. The sequence goes on along the minus strand of CADEDH010000006.1, from coordinate 122,416 downwards.
TGGGATCGGAGGCAGCCGGGCCGGGACCCGCCGGGCTGGTGGTGGCCACTGCCGTCCCCGGGGGGAGGCCGGCCGCCGGGACCGTAGTGGCCGGTGCCGGCGTGGTCGGGGGCACATAGGGCGGTGCCACGCCGGCCGGATCCGACGCCCCACCGGCATCCACGATGGCCGGGCGGTCCCGGTTCGACACCACCACGCCGGTGGCGGCCAGACCCACGACCAGCAGCGCGGCGGCGACCCGGGCCGGGGCGCCACCCCAGGAGCGGCCCACCCTCCGGCGGGCCGACGCCGGATCGACGTCGGCCGCCAGGCCCGCCTCGAACCGGGCCCGGATCCGCTCCCGATCGGGCTGGTGGGCGTCCCGGAGCCGGCTGAGCCGATCGTGCAGCTCGGGATCGACGGTCACGGTGTCACCTCGGGCCGGGCCCGCAGGCGACCCGACCGGTGCACGGTCACCGGGGCCCGCGATGCCGGCCGCCGCCCAGCACCCCCGGGGTGGGGGGGCCGGGGCCGGACCTCACCCAATGCCACCTCGATCTGGTCAAGATCCCGACGGAGCTGGGCCGCCGCCTTGGCCGTCTGGCTCTTCACCGTGCCCACGGCGATCTGGAGGAGATCGGCCACCTCCTGCTCAGGGAGGTCGAAGGCGTAGCGCAGCACCAGGCAGGCCCGGCGCCGGGGCGGCAGGGCCAACAGGGCAGCCCGCAGATCCTGATCGGCAGCGGTGGTGTCGGCGTCGACCACCTGATCCACGGCGGCCCAGGGGACCAGGGCCAGGAACCGGCGCCGGTCCCGGGTGCGGGTGCGGATCCGGCTGATGGCGATGTTCACCACCATGCGGCGAACGTAGGCCAGGGGGCGGTCGCTGGCGCACACCCGGTCCCACTGCCGCCAGGCGGCCATGAGGGCGTCGGCCGCCACGTCGTCGGCGTCGGCCCCGTCGCCCAGGACGAGCCAGGCCAGACGGGCCAGCTCGTCGAGATGCCGGTTGTAGAAGTCCTCGAAGCGGTCCTGCCCCCCGCCCGCCGCGCTCATGTCGCGACCACCGCACGTGTGTACCCCAGGAACGGGGCAGGGTCAACGGCCCAGGTCATCGCCACACGGCGGGGCCGGGGCCAGCAGTCGGGCCGTCGGTCAGCGTTCGTCGCGAACGTAAGGGAGACCCAGGGCGGCGGGGGCACCCACCCGGCGCCGCAGATCACGGCTGCCCCACACCACCAGCACCGCGATCGTGAGCAGATAGGGCAGCATCGACAGCAGCTCGGCCGGCACGTCGACCCCCTTGGCCTGGAGGTAGAAGTTGAGCTGGCGGGAGAACCCGAACAGGAACGCCCCCAACAACACCCGCATCGGCTCCCACGAGGCGAACACGACGAGGGCCAGCGCGATCCACCCCAGCCCGCTGGTGGTGCCGTCCTGGCTCCAGCTCGGCACCTGCCCCAGAACCAGGTAGGCCCCGGCCGCTCCGGCCAGCACGCCGCCGATCACCACGTGCAGGTAGCGGAGCCGGGCCACGGCGATGCCCATGGAGTCGGCCGTGGCCGGCGACTCCCCCACCGACCGCAGCGACAGCCCGGCCCGGGTGCGCCGCAGGTACCAGGTGATGGCCACGGCCAGTACCACGGTGGCGTAGACGATCGGATCCTGCTCGAACAGCACCGGGCCCACTACCGGCAGGTCGGCCAGCGGGCCCCAGGCCACGGCCCGGAAGTCGGTGGCCAGCGGCAGCCCCTCGATCGACTTGCCCACGAAGGTGGCCAGCCCGGTGCCGAAGATCGTGAGCGACAGGCCCGACACGATCTGGCTGGCCCGCAGGGTGACCGTCAGCACGGCGTGGACCAGGGCCAGCGCCCCGCCGGCCAGCGCCCCCACCACCAGTGACAGCCACAGGCTGCCCGACGAGTTGCCGACCTGGAAGGCGACCACCGCCCCGATCAGCATCATCCCCTCCACCCCGAGGTTGAGCACACCCGACCGTTCGGCCAGCAGCTCCCCCAGGGCGGCCAGGGCGATGGGCACGCCGGCCACCACCGAGGCGGCCAGCAGGGCCACGAAGGCGCCGTCGTTCACGTCGCCACCCCCGCCGCCGGACCGATACCGGAGCGGACCAACCGCAGCCGGTGACGGACGAAGATCTCGGCCCCGATGGCGAACAGCAGGATCGCCCCCTGCAACATCAGCGACACCTCCACCGGCACCCGCTCCCCCGGAAGAGTCTGCAGCGCAACACCGGCGTTGCGCAGGCCGCCCAGGAACGCCGCCACCAGCAGGATGGCGAACGAGTTGTAGCGGGCCAGGGCGGCCACCACGATGCCGGCGAACCCGAGGCCCAGCTCCAAGCCGTTGGGGTCGAGGGCATGGGCCCGGCCCGCCACCTCGATACCGCCGGCCAACCCACCCAGGGCCCCCGACAACAGCAGCCCCATCAGCACCACCCGGGCCGTCGAGATCCCGGCGTACCGGGCCGCCTCGGGCGACGTGCCCACCACGTTCATGTCGAAGCCGGCCGACGTGAACCGGATCAAGGCCCACACAGCCACCGCCACCACGATCACCACCACCAGGCCCCAGCCCGTGCGGTAGGTGCCGAACGGGGGCAGTTCAGCCGCCTCGGCGATCTTGCGGCCCTGGGGGAAGTTGGTGGCCGCCGGGTCCCGCCAGTACGACTTGGAGCCGAAGATGAGGAACCGCATCAGGTACAGGGCGACGAACGTGAGCATCAGGCTGGTGATGATCTCGCTGGTGCCGAACCAGGCCTTGAACACCGCCACGGGCAGGGCCCACACCAGGCCCCCGACCACCGACGCCGCCAGCACCGCCGCCACCGCCAGCGGTCCCGGCAGGTGGGGGCCCAGGGCCAGGCCGGCCCAGGCGCCGCCGATGGCACCGGCGTAGAGCTGGCCCTCGGCCCCGATGTTGAACAGGTTCATGCGGAACGCCACGGCGGCAGCCAGGCCGGTGACCACCAGCGGGGTGGCGATGGCGAGGCTGTCGGTGATGCCGAAGGCGGAGGTGAAGCTGGCCTTGAACAGCTCCCGGTAGACCGTGACCGGGCTGAACCCCTCGATGGCCAGGAACACCGCTCCCACCACGAGGGCCGCCAGCACCGCCCCCACCGGGGCGATGACGGTATGCCACCACCGCTGCTCCAACCGCCGTTCCAGACGCAACCTCATCCGGGCGCCACCGCCCCCTCCGGCTGGATACCGGCCATGGCGAGTCCGATCTCCTCCAGCGTGAGCTCGTCGGTCGGGCCCTCCAGCGCCACCCGGCCCCGGTAGAGCACGACCATCCGGTCGGCCAGGCTCCGCACCTCGTCGAGGTCTTCGCTGATGATCAGCACCGCCCCACCCTGCTCACGGGCGTCGTGGAGCAGGCCCCGCACCATCTCGGCGGCGCCGATGTCGAGGCCCCGGGTGGGCGAGGCCACGATGATGGCCCGGGGTCCGGCGCCGGTGCCCAGCCCGGCCAACTCCCGGGCCAGCAGCACCTTCTGGGCGTTGCCCCCCGACAGCACCCGGGCCGCCGCTTCGGTGCCCGGCGTCTTGATCTCGAACGACTCGATGGCGGTGGCCATCTCCCGCCGGGCCGCCCGCCGGTTCACCAGGAACTCCCGGCGCCGGGTCAGCAGCATGTTGTCGGTGAGGCTCAGGCCGGGCACCAGGCCGGTACCGAGCCGGTCCTCGGGCACGAAGGCCAAACCGGCGCCGCGAGCGGCCCGGGCTCCCCCGCCCGTCACGTCGGTGCCGGCCACCTGCACCCGCCCGGAGGTGGGGGCGGTGATCCCGGCCAGGACGGCAGCCAGCTCCCTCTGGCCGTTGCCGGCCACCCCGGCCACACCCACCACCTCACCGGGGAACACGGCCAGGTCGATGCCGTCGAGCACGGTCTGCCCACCCTGAACCAGGCGCACACCGGCCGCTTCCAGCGCCGGCCCCGCTTCCGTTCCGTCACCCTCGCCGCCGGCGGCCGAGCCCCGGCGGACCTCGGCCTCGATGGGTCGACCCACCATCAGCTCGGCCAGCTCCCGGGCGGAGGTGGCGGCGGTGGCCACCTCGCCCGTCACCCGGCCGCCCCGCATCACGGTCACCCGGTCGCTGACCGCCATCACCTCGCCCAGCTTGTGGCTGATGAATACCACCGCCTTGCCCTCGGCCGTCATGGCCCGCACCGTGGTGAACAGGGCCTCGGCCTCCTGGGGGGTGAGTACAGCGGTGGGCTCGTCGAGCAGTAGCACCTCGGCCCCCCGGTACAGCACCTTCACGATCTCCACCCGCTGGCGCTGGCCCACGGTGAGCGACGACACCCGGGCCCGGGGATCCACCGGCAGCCCGAACCGCTCCCCGATCTCGGCCACCCGGGCCTCGATGTCGGCCCGCCGCAGCAGGGCGGGCTGGGCCGGGTCTCCCAGCACCACGTTCTCGGCCACCGTGAACCGTTCGACCAGACGGAAGTGCTGGTGGACCATGCCGATGCCCCGGGCCAGCCCCTCCCGGGGGCTGCGGAGCCGGACCGGCTGGCCGCCGCGTTCGATGTGTCCGTCGTCGGGCTGGTAGAGACCGCACAACAGCGCGGCCAGGGTGCTCTTGCCCGCCCCGTTCTCACCCAGCAGGGTGTGGACCTCCCCCGCCCGGAGCTCGAAGTCCACCTCGTCGTTGGCCACCACACCGGGGAACCGTTTGGTCACCCGCCGGGCGGCGAGGGCGACGACCCCCCGGGAAGGCGGAGACGACACCGTCGCCGTCTCCCCGGGGTGGTCGCCGCTCGTCATCAGCCCTCGATCTTCCCGTCGACGCCCTTGACGAAGTAGTTCATGCTGAGCAGGTCGGCCAGCGGGGCTTCGGCCCCCGCCGCGATGGCCTCGGAGCCGTCCTGCTTCGCCACCGGACCGGTGAACGGGGCGAACGTGCCGGCCTCGATCTCCTTCTGGAGGTCCTCGATCTGGGTCCGCACGTCCTGGGGCACCGTGTCCGACACCGGAGCCAGGTTGACCAGGCCGTCGGCCATGGAGCCGTAGTACTGCTCCGACTTCCAGCTCCCGTCCACCACGGCTTCGACCGTCTTGATGTAGAACGGGCCCCAGTCCCACACCGGGGCGGTGAGCCAGGCGTCGGGAGCGAAGCGGCTCATGTCGTCGTTGTAGCCCACCCAGAAGCCCTTGGCCGCCTGGGCCGCCTCACCGGCGGAAGGGGTGTCCTGGTGCTGGGCCACCACGTCGGCCCCGGCCGACAGCACGGTCTGGGCCGCTTCCTTCTCCACCGTCGGGTCGAACCAGGTGGAGGTCCACACCACCTTCACGGTGGCGTCGGGGTTGACCTTCTGGGCCCCCAGGGTGAAGGCGTTGATGCCCCGGATCACCTCGGGGATGGGGAAGGCGGCCACGTAGCCGATGGTGTTGGACTTGGTCATGGCCCCGGCGGCCATGCCCGACAGGTACCGGGCCTCCTCGGCGGCGCCGAAGTAGGTGCCCATGTTGTCGGAGGTCTTGAACCCGGTGGCGTGCATGAACACGGTGTCGGGGTACTTCTCGGCCACGGCCAGCATCTGGTCCATGTAGCCGAACGAGGTGCCGAAGATCACCTTGTTGCCCTCACGGGCCAGGCGCTCGAACACGGCCTCGCTCTCGGCCCCCTCGGGCACGCTCTCCAGGAAGCTGGTCTCGACCTTGTCGCCCAGGGCCTCCTCCAGCTCCTTGCGGCCGTCGTCGTGCTTCTTGGTCCAGCCGGCGTCGCCCACCGGGCCCACGTAGACGAAGGCGACCTTGATCGCCTCACCACTGTCAGTGGCGGCGCCGTCGGCCTCGGAGGTCGCGGTGCTGTCGGCGGTGGCCTCGCTGGTCTTGGTGCTGTCGCCGGTGCCCGAGCTCGTGTCGGTGCCGTCGTCGCTGCTGGAGCCACAGGCTGCGGCCATGAGGCCCAGAGCCGTGCTGAGGACCAGCAGCCAGCGCCACCGGCCGAAGCGGGATCGTATTGTCATCGTATGGTTCTCTCCCATGGGTGTGCCGCCCTGGTGGGCGGCCTGCTTCTCACGCTCAACGCCCGGGCCGGGATGGGCGAAAGGACTCGCCGGGTCGATAACCAGCCATGTGTCACGTCGAGCAGCTTCGGGGAGCCTAGAGGGGAGCCCGGAGGGCAGCAAGGGGTCGGGCCGGTTGTTCACAGCCGTTCACAAAGCCGTCAGGCTCCGGCCCCGGTGGCCGGCGGGGCCATCTCCGACAGCAGCCGGTCGTTCACATCCGCCGGCTGGTGGCGCCACGCGGCCCTGCGGGGATTGTCGCAACCATCACCGTGCATGGTGTTGCAGTGTCCTACTCTGGCCAGCCGATGGAGAAGCCGAAGAGGACAATCTGGGTACCGCTGGACGCGGATCTGGCCACTGCGCTCGCCGAGCGCGGGGAGCTGTTGTCCCTGCAGGTGAACCGGGCCGTGCGCAACGAGCTGACCCGTCCCCGGCGCCCGTTGGCCAGCGACAACTAACGCCGCTCCGCCGCCCCGAACCGTGTCACGAAAACCGCGGCCCGGCCGCGAACTGCGTCACGTTTTCGCCGGATTCCGGCGGTCTCGCGACGCAGATCGGGCGCAGGGCGCGGTTTCGTTACGCAGAATCGGGGCGCCGAGGCCGGAGCGTTCGTCAGCCCTCCACGGTGGGGACGGCGCCGCGATCGACCACGGCGCCGCGGGCCTCGCCCATCCGGAGTTTGAGGTCTCCGGGTGGGGTCTCGAACGGGCTGCGGAGCCCGATCTCCTCGGCGTAGGCCTTGATCTCCGGCATCACGTACTTGGCCAGCAACTCCAGGTTGCGCAAACGGTCCTCGTTGGGCACCGGACCCTGGGGACCGAAGAACACGAAGGTGCCGGGGCGCAGCACCGTCAGCATCGTCTTGACCTTGTCGATGATCGTGTCGGGTGAGCCCAACAGCGTGAGGTAGTTGCGCTGCGACTTGCGGAGCTGGCCCTCGGCCCGGGCCCGGATGGCCTCGTAGTCGATCGGGGCGTCGTCGTCGATCGCCGCCTGCATCAGCTTGTTGCGGTTCACCCCCAGCCAGCTCCCACCAGGCTGCTTGGACAGCCGGCGGATGGCGTCCTTCGAATTGTAGCCCGGGGGCAGGGTGTACTGGGGGGCCGAGAACACCGTCTGGCCGCCGCCGTAGATGAAGCCCTTGCCCAGCTCCTGGGCCTTCTCATCGGTGTCGGCCACGAACGTGGGGATCAGGTACCCGAAGTTCTCGGGGCCGGCCTGGTAGCCCATCTCCGCCGCGGTATCGGCGTAGTAGTCCCACAGGTCGGCGGTGGGGCCGAGCGAGGTGCCGAGCCCGATGTAGGGGTAGGAGTGCTCGGCGCTCCACTTCACCGTCTCGGGCGACAGCACGCCGGGGATGATCATCGGGGGATGCGGCTTCTGGTACGGCAGGGCCCACGGGTTCACGTGCCGGTAGTGGAAGTGCTTGCCCTCGTAGCGCCAGGGGCCGGGCCGGGTCCAGGCCTGGATGATGAAGTCGTGGGCCTCCTCGAACATCTCCCGGTTGTAAGCCGGGTTGGCGTTGTTGAAGAACTGTTCCGACCCGGCCCCCCGCACCCAGCCGGTGACGAGCCGGCCCCGGGAGATGAGGTCGATCGTGGCCAGCTCCTCGGCCATACGCAGCGGGTGCTTGATCACCGGCAGCGGATTCCCGATCAGGATGATCTTCACCCGGTTGGTGATGCGGGCCAGGATCGAGGCCTCGACGTTCATCACGTTGCCCATGCAGAACGGGTTGCCGTGGTGCTCGTTGAGGGCCACCCCGTCGAAGCCCAGCTCCTCGGCGTAGCAGTATTCGTCGAGGAAGTAGTTGTAGTCGTCGGCCCCCCGCACATGGTCGAAGTAGGTGTTGGGGACGGCGAAGAAGGCCTTGTTGCGGATGACCACGTCTTCGGGCACCCAGCGGTAGGGACGTTCGGTGAAGTAGGCGACGTGCATGATCAGGCTCCCAGGAAGGCGTTGACGGCTGACAGGAACGCCTCGGGATCTTCGATCTCGGGCCGATGGCCGGCGCCCGCAATGGACACCGACGTGGTGTTGGGAATGGCCGCCTCGTAGGCGGTTATGCAGCCCTGGGGGGCGATGAGGTCGTCGCTGCCCCGGACGAGCAGCGTTGGCAGGCTGCCCACGCCGCTCAGCAGGTGGGGCAGACTGTCGTTGAACATGAACGGCTCCCAGCCGATGCGGGCCGTCTCGGCCCGGGCATCTTCGAAGAGCTCGAACTGGAGGGGTGTCATCTCGCCCCCGTACATCTGGGTGTACTCCGGCGCCTCCACGTTGGAAACCGTGGCGGCCACGTGGGTGCGGATGGTGACCGCCAGGAAGTCGAAGATCTCGCCCTCGGTGGGGCGCAGGCCGAGCGGGCCCACCAGCACCATCTTGGAGAACATCGACGGGCACCCGGCGGCGATCTCGGCGGCGGCGAACGCCCCGGCCGAGAACCCGATCACGGGGGCCCCGGACCAACCCTGCTCCCGCATCAGCCGGGCGTACAGGCCACCCAGGTCCCGGTAGGAGCGGATCCAGTCGACCTTGGGCGTCTTGCCGTAGGCCGGCTGCAGCGGGACGATCACCTCGTAGCGGCTGGCCAGCTCGTTGTTCCACGTCATCCAGCCCGGGTAGCCGAGCTCGTCGTGGAACATCATGAGCGGTGGGCCCTCGCCGCCCCGCACCACGGTGACCGGCACCTCGCCCACCTGGATGACGTCTTCTCTCGTCGCGACAGTGACTGCCATGGTCCCCCCGTGAGATCGCAGTTGATGTAGCTGTTTGTCCTCACGCTACTCCCGGGGTGGGACAGGGCCCAGTTGACGGGAGTCGTTTCGGCCCGGCGGGGCCGAGGCGGTTTTGCCACCGGACGACGGCGGGCGGTAGTAGTGGTTCACGGACCGCGCACCGCGTCCACAGGGGGATCACATGGCGCTCGATGTCGCTACCACGACGCTGCTCGAGCAGATGGCTGCCGCCGGAGGCAAGCCGCTGCACGAGCTCTCACCCACCGAGGCCCGGGCCTTCGGCGCCGCCATCGCCGAGATGGCGGGCCCGGCCCCTCGCATGGCCCGGGCCGAGGACCACACGGTCCCGGTGGACGGGGGCGAGATCCCGGTACGGGTGCTGGTGCCGCCCCAGGGGGCCCGGGGTGTGATCGTGTACCTCCACGGCGGCGGCTGGGTGATCGGCACGATCGACGAGTACGACACGCTGGCCCGCAAGCTGGCCGAGCGCACCTCGTGCGCCGTGGTGCTGGTGGAGTACCGCCTCGCCCCCGAGCACCGCTACCCGGTGGCGGTGGACGACAGCTGGGCCGGCCTGCTGTGGGCGGCCGAACACCGGACCGACATCACCGGGCGGGCCGACGCCCCCCTGATCGTGGCGGGCGACTCGGCCGGCGGGAACCTGTCGGCCGTGATGGCCCAGCGGGTCCGGGACCGGGGCGGGCCTGAGCTGGCCCTCCAGGTGCTCGTCTACCCGGTGACCGACGCCGACTTCGCCACCGGTTCCTACACCGCGGCCGAGAACCAGCTGATCCTCACGAAGGAGGCCATGGTCTGGTTCTGGGACCATTACGCCCCCGACCCGGCCCGGCGGGCCGAGGCCGACGCCTCACCTCTGCGGGCCTCCGATCTGGGAGGCCTGGCCCCGGCCGTGGTGCTCACCGCCGAGCACGACGTGCTGCGCGACGAAGGCGAGGCCTACGCCCGCAAGCTGGCCGACGCCGGGGTGCCGGTGGACGTCCGACGCCACGAAGGCCAGACCCACGGCTTCTTCAGCCTGCTCATGCTGCCCGGCAGCGAGCGCGGCTTCCAGCAGGTGGTGAAGGGCGTGAAGGCGGCCCTGGCCCGCCATGCCGCCGGCCGGTCGGCCGAGGCCGCCTGAGCCCGCCCCCCCTGCCCGATTCGTCCCCAAACGTCCAACCCGTTCGATAACCAGAAAGCGAGCCCGCCATGGCTTCCTCCCCCACCCGAGAGCTCGACGCCGTCGTCCTCGGCGCCGGCTTCGCCGGCCTCCACACCAACTACGCCCTACGCGACCAGATGGGCCTCGACGTGCAGGTCTACGAGGCCGGCGACGGCGTCGGCGGCACCTGGTACTGGAACCGCTACCCCGGCGCCCGGTGCGACTCCGAGAGCTACATGTACTGCTTCTCGTTCAACAAGGAACTGATGCAGCAGTGGGAGTGGAGCGGCAAGTACCCGGAGCAGCCGGAGATCCTGCGCTACCTCAACCATGTGGCCGACCGGTTCGACCTGCGCCGCAACATCCAGTTCAACACCCGGGTCACGGCCGCCCACTGGAACGACGAAACAGCCCGGTGGGAGATCGAGACCGACCAGGGCGACCGGGTGAGCGCCAAGTACCTGATCACCGGCATCGGCTGCCTGTCGTCGGCCAACGTGCCCAACATCACCGGTCGTGACACCTTCGCCGGCCAGAGCTACCACACCGGGGCCTGGCCCCACGAAGGCGTCGACTTCAGCGGCAAGCGGGTGGGCGTGATCGGCACCGGTTCCAGCGGCGTCCAGTCGATCCCGGTGATCGCCCAGACGGCGGGCCACCTCACGGTGTTCCAGCGCACCCCGCAGTACACGATCCCAGCCCGCCACGGCAACGTCGACAAGGCGTTCCTCGACGAGGTGAAGAAGAACTACGACGAGATCTACGAGAAGGCCCGCCAGTCCACCGGCGGCCTCCCCTACGACGCCGCCGAGCGGTCGGCCCTCGAGGTGACTGACGAGGAGCGCACCGCCGTCTACGAGGACGCCTGGAACCAGGGCGGGTTCAAGTTCCTGTTCGGCTCGTTCAGCGACATCAGCCTCGACCGCCGGGCCAACGACACGGCGTCGGAGTTCATCCGGGCCAAGATTCGCGAGATCGTGAAGGATCCCGATGTGGCCGAGAAGCTCGTGCCGGTTGACCACCCGTTCTCATCGAAACGGCCCCTGATCGACACGAACTATTTCGACACCTACAACCGCGACAACGTGACCCTGGTCGACATCCGCCACAACCCGATCGCCGAGATCAACCCGACCGGCATCAAGCTGGAGGACGGGGCCCAGCACGACCTCGACATCATCGTGTTCGCCACCGGCTTCGATGCCATGACCGGCACGTTCAACAAGATCGACATCCAGGGCAAGGGGGGCGAGAAGCTGCGCGACAAGTGGGCGGCCGGGCCCCTCACCTATCTCGGGGTTTCCGTGGCCGGGTACCCCAACCTGTTCATGATCACCGGGCCCGGCTCGCCGTCGGTGCTGTCGAACATGCCGGTGTCGATCGAGCAGCACGTGGAGTGGATCACGGGGGCCATCAAGCACATGGAGGCCAACGGGCTCGACGTGATGGAGGCCGATGCCCAGGCCGAGGTCGAGTGGGTGGACCATGTGAACGAGCTGGCCTCGCAGACCATGTTCATGCTGGCCGACTCGTGGTACCTGGGGGCCAACATCCCGGGCAAGCCTCGGGTGTTCATGCCCTATCCCGGCGGCGTTGGCGCCTACCGGGAGAAGTGCGACGAGGTCACGGCCGCCGGCTACGAAGGCTTCCACCTGAGCACCAGCCAGGAACCGGCCACCGCCACCGCCGACTAAAGCCCAGACGCCCGCTTCTTGCACGTCTAACTCGCGCTGAGCGCGAGTTAGACGTGCAATTTCGATCAGGCCAGGTCGAAGGGGAGGCCGAACTTGTCGGCCGTGCGCTTCAGGCCGTCGATGACCGACCCGGGGTAAGGGATCACGCCCGAGGCCTGGCGGGCCTCAAGGCGCTTCTGCTCCGGCTCGCCGGGCAGGAACACGGCCTCGCCCGGCAGCACCTCGGCCGCCCGGACCTGGGCCACGAGATCCTCGATGGCCTCGTGGTAGGCGTCGACTCCGTCGGGGTGAACCACGCCGGGGTCCATCACCAGGAAGAACTGGCCCCGTTTGCCCACGTCCACCGCACCGGTGTGGGCCGAGCCGGTGATCACCCCGGCCAGGATGTTGGTGATCATGGCCAGGCCGGTGCCCTTGTAGCCGCCGATGGCGGGCACGATGCCGGCCATGGCCAGGTGGGGGTCGACCGTGGGGTTGCCGTCGCGGTCCTTGAACCCCCACTCCGGCGGCAGAGTGGTCCCTTCCGCCTGGGCCCGCAGGACCTTGCCCAGGGCAACCGGGGTGAGGGCCATGTCCAACAGGATCGGGGGGTTGTCCCGGCGGGGGAAGGCGAAGGCGATCGGGTTGTTGCCGAACATCTTGGTGCGTGACCCGTAGGGGGCCAGGTTGGGCACCGAGGTGGTGGTGGCCACACAGGCCAACCCGGCCTGGGCCGCCAGGTGGGGATACCAGCCGCCGCAGCCCCAGTCGTTGGAGTTGCGGAGCGTGCCCACACAGAGGCCGGCCTCGGCCGCCTTCGGTATCAGGCGCTGCATGAACCGGGTGGCCACCAGCTGACCCAGCCCGCTGTGGCCATCGCCCTGGAGCAGGGCCGGCAGCTCCCGGATCACCTCCATCTGGGAGGCGGGGTCGCACATGCCCTTCTCGAACCACCGCAGGTACCACGTGAGGCGCTGCACCCCGTGGGTGTCGACGCCCCGCAGGTCGGCCCACATGAAGTTCTCGGCCATGGTCTCGGCGTCTTCGGGTGCCATCCCGGCCGCGGTGAAGGCGGCGGCGGTGAAGGCCCGCACCCCCTCGATCGGCAGCTCGGCGGCGTCGGACTCGCGTTCTTGATGCTCGGGGATCCCCCGCGGTCGGTCACTCACCGGCACAGCGTGTTCCATCGGTCGTCGTGCGTGCAAGAACCCCATAAGGATCCTGCAAGGATCCCGGGGGCGACGTCATAGGAGTGCCCCACCGCTCCGAGACCTTGGGCAGACCAAGGTAGGTAGGTAGGTAGGTAGGTAGGTAGGTAGGTAGGTAGTCGGCATGGGCATCGGAACCATCATCGGGGTCGTCT
>CADEDH010000006.1:94318-109365 GCA_902826025.1 uncultured Actinomycetes bacterium | reverse complement strand
AGCTGGCCAACGAGCCCAACGACATCCTGCGCACCGGGCTCACCATGCTGGTGGACGGCGTCGACCACCACGAGGCGGTCAAGGTGATGAAGTCGATGACGATGGCCCGCCGGGAGCTGTGGGACACCCGGGCCGACTTCTTCAACAAGATGGGTGCGTTCGCCCCGACCCTCGGCATCATCGGCACCGTGCTCGACCTCATCCACGTGCTGGAGAGCCTGGGCGGCGGCGCCGAGGAGCTGGGTCACCTGATCGCCGCCGCCTCCAACGAGCTGCTGATCGAGGGCCACACCGATTCCCGGCCGATCGCCGGCGAATCCGACTGGGACCTGTCGAGCCGGCGGGCGGCGTCGGTGGCCGAGGTGCTCATCGGAGCCGGCATCGACCCCCAGCGTCTGGTGGTGCAGGGCTACGCCGACACCCGCCCGGTGGCCGAGCCGGCCGAGGAGTCGACCGAGGAGCCGACCAGGCCGCGCCCCCAGCCGATCGGGAACCCGCTCACCGCCGGGAGCACCGGAACGTCGACCAAGCCGGCGTCGAGCTCAGGCGGTGGCGGCCACTGACGTCGCCCGGCATCGCCCGGTTCAGCGGGCGGTCCGGGCGATCCAGCGGTAGCCGAGGCCGGGCTCGGTGCGGATCATGGTCGAGGCCCAGCACCACGGCAGCCAGCCCCGGGGCCGCCGCCGCCACCAGGCAGGCCTCGGCGTCGGCCACCTCGATGACCGGTCGGCCGCCGACCCGCAGGGCAGCCCCCAGCGCCTGGCGTTCCCCGGCCTCCCGCTCGGCCACGAGCACCGGCCCGGCGCGGCGGCCGGCCACACCGTCGGTCATCCCATCCCATCGGCCGGACCGGGCCGATCAGGAGCCGCCAGCCGACAATCAGCGAGCCGGCCCGTCCAGGGCGATCAGCACTGCAGCAACCACATCGTCCGGTCCGCCGTCGGCGTCGATCACCACATCGGCCACGGCCGCCATCATCGGGTTGCGCCGGGCCACCATGGCATCGAGCTCGGCCCCGGTGAGCGGCCGGCGATGGCGGCCGGCCGCCATCCGCCGCCGCAGTTCGTCCTCCCCCACCCGCAGCCACACCACCAGCGCCGATCGGGCCATGGCCTCCCGACAGGCGGCCGACTCCACCACCCAACCGGCGGCCGCCACCACCTGACGGTCGGGCCGGTCCAGCGCGTCGATCAGCACCACCTCCTCCCAGCGGTGCAGCGCCTCCACCCCCTCGGCTTCCGTCAGCTCCCGGCCGGTGAGGCCGGTGGCGGCTTCGATGTCCCGGTCGGAGTCACGCATCGGCCAGCCCCGGTGGCGGGCCACGGCCTCAGCCACCGTCGTCTTGCCCGCCCCCATCAGCCCGATGATCACCACATGGCGCTGGGGCGGCTCGGCTGGCGTGCCCGTCATCACCTCGACAGTACCAGCGTCGGCCGGCCACATTCAGTAATCACCATTGTCTGAATAGTCAATGCTTCCGCCATCAAACGCCACATGACGGCAAAGGACACAGCTAGTCCAATTTCGGACGATTTCCGCTTCTTTCCCCTATTCATCTCTCATGTAGCGGTCCCACCGAAATGTTGTCTATCGTGCCGTTCAGTCCGGCCAGGGCACCCGATCGGTTCTTCGGAACCCATCACCTTCGGGGGCGACCTTCCCCATCCCCGAGAGTGATGTTTCAACGCGCATGATGCCCAGCAGACGATGACAAGCGGCCCCGATCCAAACGCTTCCAGTTCGCCCGATCGCGCCGGTAACCGGCACGAGATCGTGCGGCGGGCCAACGTGGAGCTGGTGTTCCAGTCGATCGTGGATCACGCCCCCGTCAGCCGAGCGTCGCTGGTGTCGCTCACCCGGCTTTCCAAACCCACCGTGCTCCGCCTGGTGGCGGCATTGGAACAGGAGGGCCTGATCCGACGGGCCACACCGGGGGCGACCGTGCGCCGGGGTGCGGGCCGCATTCCTGTCGTCTACGAGCCCGATCCCGATGCTGCCTATGTGATCGGGGTCGACGTGGGCGGCACGAAGCTGGCGGCGGCCCTGGCCGACCTGGCCGGCAACGTGCGGGCCGAGGCCGAGATTCCCACGCCCCCCGGCGCCGACGCCCTGCTGGTTCAACTGGCCGAGCTGGCTAAGGGCCTGGCCGAGGGTCTCGGCATCCCATGGAGCCGGGTGGCCGCCGTCACCGTCGGCACCCCCGGGGTGGAGAACGCCGACGGCACGATCCGGCTGGCCGACAACATCCCCGGCCTCGGCTCGACCCCGCTGGCCGAACGACTGCAGGCGATGCTCCAGACGGCGGTGCAAGTGGAAAACGACGTGAACCTGGCCGCTCTGGGCGAGATGGAGGAAGGCGCGGCGCAGACCTGCGCCACCTTCGCTCTATTGGCCCTGGGCACCGGTCTGGGGGCGGCGCTCGTGATCGACGGCAACCTGGCCCGGGGCTCGCGGGGGGCGGCGGGCGAGGTGGCCTACCTGCCGATCGGGGCCGACCCTGGCTCGCCCGAGGCCCGACGCCGGGGGGCATTCGAGGTGGCGGCGGCCGGCTCCGGCCTCACCGCCCTGCTGGCGGCGGAGCTGCAGTCGGTCTCAGGACCCACCGATGAGCCCGTAACGGTCCTGTCGCCTGTTACCTCCGGGGCCGAGCTGTCAGCCGCCAGCTCGGCGCGCGACATCTACGAGGCCGCCACCCGGGGCGACGACCGGGCCCGGCGGGCGATCGAGCGCCAGGCCGAGCTGGTGGCCCTGGCCGTGCTGACCATCGGCTGCCTGATCGACCCCGAACTGGTGGTGCTGGGCGGCGGGATCGGGGCCAACCCGCTCCTGCAGGAGATGCTCGACGCCTCTCTGGAGCGGATCATGCCATGGCGGGTCCCGGTGGAGCCGTCGGCCCTGGGGGCCCGATCGGGCGTGATCGGGGCCATCCACCACGCCCGACGGTCGGTGCCTCGGCTCGAGGCGGCCAACGTGACCGCCCGCATGCTGCTGCTGGGCCGAGACCAGGCCGGCGACCGGGTGACATAGGGCACCGGGGGCCAACCGTGCGGCCCCCGACGGCCCACGGGTACTGTCGTTGCTCGTGGCCGAACAGGGGCTCGGAAGGGCGGACGCAACCGTCGACGACTCGACCCCTCCCCCTGATCGTTCCCGCTCCTCGCGGCTGCTCCTGTCCGTGGCCCTGTTCGGTCTGTTCAGCACGAACTTCAACGTGAGCGTGCTGGCCATCTCAATCCCGCTCCTGGTGGAGGACTTCGAGGCACCCCCGTCCACCGTGTCGTGGCTGGTGGTGGGGCCCACCCTGGCCTACGCCGTGCTCGGCCCCACCACCGGCAAGCTCGGCGACCTCTACGGCCGGCGCCGGGTGTACCTGATAGGGCTGGCCGGCTGCTGCCTGTTCGCCGGGCTCACCGCCGTTGCCCCCTCCGCGCTGCTGGCGATCCTGTTCCGCACGGCCAGCGCCGTGTTCGGCCAGTCGACCGCCCCCACCGGCATGGCCATCATCAGTGAGGCCTTCCCGGCCGAGCGCCGGGTCACCGCCCTCGGCTACTGGGGGCTGGTGATGGCCGGCGGCCCGGTGCTGGGCATGGTGGCCGGCGGGTTCCTGATCGACGCCGTGGGCTGGCGCTCGATCTTCATCGTCCAGATCCCGCTCACCATCGCCGCCTTCGTGCTCGCCTTCCGGGTGCTGCCGGTGTCGGGCCGGCTCCGGGGCGTCCGCTTCGACGTGCTGGGCACGGTGTTGCTGGCCACCGCCGCCTTCTCCATCCTGTTCGGCATCAACCGGGGGCCCCTCTGGGGCTGGACCCACCCGGTGGTGCTCGCCCTGCTGGCCACCGCCCCGGTGGCCGCCGCCGGATTCGTGGCCTGGGAACGGGTGGTAGAACATCCCCTGTTGCCGTTGCGCTACTTCGCCAACCGCCGCTTCACCATCCCCATGCTCACCCAGGCCCTGTGCCAGATCTCCTACCAGGGCGGGTTCGTGCTGATACCGCTCCTGTTGTCGCAGCTCTACGGCTACACGACCACCCACATCAGCCTTCTCACGCTGGGCCGGCCCCTGATGTGGGGCCTGGCCGGGCCGGCGTCGGCCTGGCTCGTGCGGCGCATGCCGAGGCGGAGGATCGTGGTGGCCGGGGTGATCGCCAACAGCGCCGCCTGCCTGCTCCTCACCCTCATCGGGCCCGGTACCAGCGGGGCCGAGATCGTGCTGCTGCTGGGCTTCGCCGGGGTGGGCGTCGGCATCATCGTCGCCCCGCTCATGGCCATGCTCACCCAGGCCGTGCACACCACCGAGCTCGGCGTGGCCACCGCCACCAGCCAGATGATGACCCAGATCGGCTCGGCCGCCGGGGTGCAGCTGATGCAGACCATCCAGGTGTCCCGGCTCCCCACCGACGGCCTGGCCGGCTCGTACCACACCGCCTTCATCGTGGCCGGCCTCGTGTCCTCCCTCGCCCTCTTCGCCGCCCTGGCTGTTCCCAAGACCGACACCTGACCGACCCGCAGCCCCCGAGAACACCGCCCTGGCTGTTCCCAAGACCGACAACTAGGTTCTCCCCCATGAGCCTTCCCACTCCAACGGCTGCCGCCGTTGCCGCCCTCGCTCCCACCGGCACGCTCCGGGCCGCCATCAACATCAGCAACTTCCTGCTGGTCACCGGGCGGGGAGCCGACGGCAATCCCGAGGGGGTGTCGCCCGACATGGCCAGAACACTGGCCGGCCAGCTGGACGTTGGCATCGAGCTGTTGCGCTACAAGACCCCGTCGCTCCTGGCCGACGCGGCCGAGAGCGGCGCCTGGGACATCGGCAACATCGGGGCCGAGCCGGCCCGGGCCCGCACCATCGCTTTCACCGCCGCCTACTGCGAGATCGAGGCCACCTATCTCGTGCCGCCGGGATCGACCATCACCTCGGTGGACGAGGTCGACCGCCCCGGGGTTCGTATCGCCAGCGCCACCGGCAGCGCCTACGGCCTGTGGCTCGACCGGAACATCACCCAGGCCGAGGTGTGCAACACCGACGGCCTCGACGGCTCATGGAACCTGTTCGTCGACGGCCAGCTCGAAGCCCTGGCCGGGCTGCGGCCCCGCCTGATCACCGACGTGGAGAAGCTGCCGGGGGCCCGGATCCTCGACGGCAAGTTCACCGCCGTCCAGCAGGCCATGGGCACCCCGCGGGACCGCGACCCGGCCGGGGCCGAGTACCTGGCGTCGTTCGTGGAGGCGGCCAAGGCGTCGGGCCTGGTGGCCGAGCTGATCGCCCGCCACGATGTGGTCGGCCTCAGTGTGGCCCCGCCGGCGGAAGGCTGAACGCCGCCTTTCAACACCGTGGAACCGCGCGCTACGGTTTCCACGTGGCCACCATGCACGATGTCGCCCGCGCCGCCGGGGTTGGGATCGGCACCGTCTCGCGGGTGCTGAACGACAGCCCCCACGTGAGCGTCGAGACCCGGGCCAAGGTCCGGGCCGCCATAGAGGAGACCGGCTACCGACCCACCCGGAGGAACCGGCGTAACGAGGGCAAACAGGCCCGGCTGGTGGGTGTGCTGGTACCGTTCTTCGGCGAGGCGTCGCCGTTCATGCGGTTGCGGGGCATCGTGCACCGCCTGGCCCGGCATCACGGCGAAGCGGTGATCATCAACGTCGAGTCGCCGGCCCAGGCCCGGGCCCGGCTCGTGGAACTTCCAACCAGTACCGCCCTCGACGGCCTCATCGTCATCTCCATGCCCCTGCAGGGCGACGAGGGCCGCCAGCTGGCCCGGGCCCCGTTTCCCACGGTCCTGGTCGACACCATCGATTCCGCCCTGCCCAGCGTGCACATCGACGACCGGGCCGGCGGGGCCATGGCCACCCGTCACCTGCTCAGCCTCGGCCACCGCCGCATCGCCTTCGTGGGTGAGCAGCCCGGCAACCAGTTCGGGTTCGTGGCCAGCGCCCACCGGGAGGAGGGCTTCCGCCAGACGATGGCCGAGGCCGGCCAGGCCGTGCCCCCGGAGCTCGTCCGCTACGGTGCCTTCCTCCACACCGCCGCCCGTCGCATCGCCCGCGACCTGCTGAGCCTGGACCACCCCCCCAGCGCCATCGTGGCCGGATCCGATACCCAGGCCTTCGGCTGCCTCGACGCCGCCCGCCAGCTCGGCGTCCGGGTGCCCGAGGATTTGTCGATCATCGGCTACGACGACATCGACCTCGCCGCCCTGGTGGGTCTCACCACGGTGCGCCAGCCCCTCGTCTATTCCGGTGAACGGGCGGCCGAGCTGGTGGTGGAGTCGATGAGCATGCGGCCCGACGAGCCCTCGTCGGAGCAGCTCGAGGTGGAGCTGGTGGTCCGTACCACCACCGCCCCACCCCGCTGATCGCGCGAAGGGACACTCAGATCAGGGGCAGGCTGATCGGGAGGTGGCGGGACGAGGTGCCCACCCGCAGCTCGAACGGCCCCGGCGCCTCCACCCAGCTGTGGGTGGCGACGTCCCAGGTCAGCGTGGCCCGGGGATCGAGGGTGACCGTGACCTCGGCCTCGCCGCCGGCCGGCACCGTCACCCGAGCGAAGCCGACCAGGCGCTGGGCCGGCTCATCGCCCGTCCGGTCGCCGGTGGGAGCGAGGTAGACCTGCACCACCTGGGAGCCGTCGCGGGCCGAGTGGTTGGCCACCGTGGCCGTCACCGTGCCGGCCGCGGCCCCCGTGCCCCGGAAGGCGGCGCTCACCTCGATCCGGGCGTAACCCAGGCCGAAGCCGAACGGGAACAGCGGTGCCCGACCCACCGTGTCGTACCAGCGGTGGCCGAGCAGGCGACCCTCGCGGTACTCGGCCACCCCGTTGCGTCCGGGGTAGTGCTCCACCGTCGGGGTGTCGTCGAGGCTGGCGGGGAACGTGACCGGTAGCCGGCCTCCTGGCTCGGCGTCGCCCAACAGCACGTCGGCCAACGCCTCGCCCATCTCCTGGCCGGGGAACCAGCACAGGAGGGCAGCGTCGACATCGGCCAGCCACGGCATCAGCACCGGTGAGCCGCTGTTGACCACCACGATCGTGCGCCGGCTGGCCGCCGCCACCCGCCGGACCAGCTCATCCTGGGTGCCGGGCAGGGCCAGGGTGGTGCGGTCCCACCCCTCGCACTCCCAGTCGTCGTTGGTGCCGACGATCACGATGGTGACGTCGACCCCGGCCGCGATCTCCTCGGCCGTCCCGATCGGATCCTCTTCGAGGGGGCCGAGGAGACCGAGGTTGAACCCGCCCATCCCCATGCCGATGGGGCGGTGGCGGACCTCCACCACCAACTCGGCCGGCTCGCCGGCGGTCAGGAGCACCGAGCCCTTGATCTCGCCCCGGCCGGTGCCGAAGAACGACCCACCCACCGGTGTGTCGGTGTTGTCGAGCAGCTGCACCCCGTTGACCAGGACGCGGGCCGGGGCCACCGATTCCACCCCCACCTGCCACTCCCCGCTGCGGTCGGGGACGATCGTGGCCGTCAGCCGGGCCCCGAACGAGGGGTTGGGACTGCCCCCACCCAGCGGGTCGGCCACCCACATCATGTGGAAGCCGTCGAGGGCGCTGGTCGACACGGGTTCGGCGCCGGGATCGTCGAGATCGTCGGGTGAGGCGTAGATGGCCAGGGTGGCCGGGCCCGTGCGCACAGCCGGCTCCGGCTCCGGCAGACGGCGGTGGATGTGGGCGCCGGCGGCGTGCACCACGTCCACCCCATGGACTGTCAGACGGGCTCGGAGGCTGGCCAGCGGATGGGCGACGCGAGTGGGCGTCACATGGGCGCTGCCACCCCCCATCACCTGGCCTACGGCGGCGTTGGGGCCGATCACGGCCACCCGCCGAAGGTCGCCGGCGGAGAGAGGAAGGGCCTCAGCCGGGTTGTGGACCAGCACCATCCCGGCCGCCGCCGCCCGGCGGAGCAGGGCGAGGTCGGCCTCGGCCTCAGGGCCGTCGGTGCGGGACTTCTCGGGGCCGGGACCGTCGGCGTCAAGGGCACCCGTGCGTGCCATCAGCCGCAGCACGTTACCGGCGGCCCGGCGCACGGCGGCCGGGGCCACCCGCCCGTCCTCCACGGCCTCGATCAGCTTGGCCCCCCGGTGCATGGTGGGGCCGGGCATCTCCAGGTCGAGCCCGGCCTCGATGCCTTCCACCGTGGAGTGGAGCCCGAACCAGTCGCTCATGAACAGCCCGTCGTAGCCCCACTCCTGGCGGGCCAGGGTCAGGATCTCGGCGCTGTCGGCCGACCAGACCCCGTTGATCCGGTTGTAGGCGGTCATGATGGCCTGAACCCCGGCCTCGGTGACCGCAGCCTCGAACGGCACGAGGTACACCTCACGCAGGGTGCGCTCGTCGATGCGGGAGTCGATCGACATCCGCTCGTGCTCGGTGTCGTTGCCCACGAAGTGCTTGATGCAGCTGGCCACGCCCTCGCTCTGCACGCCCCGCACGTAGGCCACGGCCAGGCGGGCGCTGAGCCACGGGTCCTCGCTCAGGCATTCGAAGTTGCGGCCGCCCACCGGGGTGCGGTGGAGGTTGACGGTGGGAGCCAGCAGCACGCTCGCCCCCTTGGCCTTCGTCTCCCGACCCAGCACCTCGCCCACCTGCTCCACCAGGGCCGGATCCCAGGTGGCGGCGAGCAGGGTGCCGCAGGGGGCGCACATCGAGGGCGGGCCACCGGCGAACGTGGTGCCCCGGGCCCCCACCGGGCCGTCGGTCACCCGCATGGCCGGTATGCCGAGGCGCTCGACGGGCACGGTGTGCCAGAAGTCCTCCCCGGCCAGAAGTCCCACCTGTTCGGCCAGCGTGAGCTGGTCGAGCCGGGCCTCGATCGAGGGGCTGTCGGTTGTTCCCCCGCCGCTTACCGGGGCGCTCACCCCTTCACCGATCCGGCCAGCAGGCCGCGCACGAAGAAGCGCTGGAGAGCGAAGAACACGGCCAGGGGCAGCACCATGGACACCATCCCGGAGGCGGTGAGCAGGTGCCACGACTGGCCCCGGGTGCCGGTGACCTCGGCCAGCTTCGCCGTGACCGGGATGTTGGCCGTGCCGGCGAAGATCTTGCCGATCAGATAGTCGTTCCAGATGTACATGAACTGGAAGATCGTGAGCGAGGCGATGGCCGGCACCGACAGGGGCACGATCAGCCGGAAGAACACGGTGGCGTGGCCGGCGCCGTCCACCTGGGCCGCCTCGATGATCTCACGGGGCAGGCTGGACACGAAGTTCTTGAGGATGAAGATGCAGAACGGGAGACCGAAGCAGGTGTGGGCGATCCACACGGCGTAGATCGAGCTCTTCAAGTGGAAGTAAGGGATCAGCGTCAGGGTGAAGGTGGTGCCGGGGATGGTGAAGTGGGCGCCACCGGTGAACAGCTGGAGCAGTGGGATGAGGGCCATCTGCAGGGGCACCATCAGCAGGCCGACCACGGCCACGAACAGCCAGTCACGGCCCTTGAACTTCATCCAGGAGAAGGCGTAGGCGGCCAGCAGGCCGATCCCCACCGACAGGATCACCGCGGGCACGGTGATCTGTAATGAGTTGAGGAAGAAGTGCCACAAGTTGTCGTTGCCCGGTGACGACGACAGCACCCGCTTGTAGTTGTCGGTGGTGAAGGCCGGGCTGACGAACCAGTTCCACCAGCCCGACGTTTTCACATCGGTCTCGGGCCGGATCGACGACACGAGGATGCCGAAGGTGGGGACCGTCCACAGCACCATCAGCCCATAGACCATGGCTCGGCCCAGCGGGCTCGACAGGGCGGCCCCCACCGAGGTCCCCATGGGCTCGCCTGCCTTGACCTTTTTCTTCGGGATCGCCCGGCTGGCGGCCGGCGCCACCAGGTCGTCGGCGACGATCGTGGTATCTGCTGTGCTCATGCGCCCATCATCTCCTCTGCCCGTTGTTGGGCCCGCCGGTTCATGACGATGATCGGGGTCACCAGCACGAAGATCAGCACCGCCAGGGCCGAGCCGAGGCCGTTGCGCCCCTGCACGAACTTGGTGACGAAGAACTCGTTGGCGATGGTGCTCGTCCCGAACTTGCCGCCGGTGGTGGCGGCCACGATGTCGAAGGCCTTGAGGCCGCCGATGGCGGTGACGGTGGCCACGGTGACGATGGTGGCCCGGATGTAGGGCAGCACCACCTGGTAGAAGACCTGACGGTCGGTGGCGCCGTCCACCTTGGCCGCTTCGATCAGGGCTTCCGGCACGCCCTTGATGGCGGCCGAGAACACCACGGTGGCGAAGCCCGACGAGGCCCAGATGAAGATCACGATCAGCAACAGGGTGTTGACCCCGGGGAAGCCCTGCGGTGGGGTCAGCGGGCCGAAACCCCGTTCCACCATCCAGATGCGCTGCCCGTCACCCCCCATCGAGGTCGGCAGCCCGGGGATGATCGACGTCACCCGGTTCAGCAGGCCGTTGTTGAACGGCGGCCCGGCGTACACGAAGCCCCAGATCACGCCGGCACCTACCAGCGAGATGGCGGCCGGGATGAAGATGGCCGACTTGGCCACCTTCTCGGCCCGCATACCCTCGGCGAACCGCGCGATCGTGAGGCCGACGATCACGGTGAGGGCCGTGCCCACAACCACCCACAGGAAGCTGTTGAACACCGTGAGGCGGGTGTTGCGGCCCGAGAAGATATCGACGTAGTTGTCAACGCCCACGAACTTCTTGGACGCGTCGTCGAAGAAGCTCAGGTAGATGGTGCGGATGGCCGGCACCAGGAGCCCTACGGCCACCAGGAACACGGCCGGGCCAAGAAACACCCAGGACCGGAACCCCTCCTGCAGGTGGCGGGGTACGTACGCTCCCACCTGGTACAGCGCAGCGAGCACCACGCCCAGTACCGCCAGGCCGGCAATCACCACCGCCAGCGAAACGATCACCTCGATCACCGGATCACCCCGCTCTCTCTCCTCCTACGGACGGAAGGGGCCGGGCCTTGGCCCGACCCCTTCACGCGTACTTTCTTTCTAGTGTGACAGACGTCGCAGATTGACGCTCGAATCAGCTGGCGGGCCAGCTGTCCTCGACGTTGTTCACGAAGTCGTCGGTGCTGCCACCGGTGACCCAGGCCGTGATCTCGGTCCACAGGGTGCCGGAACCCACGGCGCCGGGCATAAGGTCGGAGCCGTCGAACCGGAACACATCGGCGTCGGCCTGCAGCTCGGCGAACCGCTTGACCATCGGGTCCTCGATCTCGGCCAGGTCGACGTTCTTGTTCGGCGACAGCTCACCCCGGGTGTTGACCAGGTGGAGCTGGTAGTCCGACGAGCCGGTGTACGCCAGCACGGCGTAGGTCTCCGGCTTGTCAGTACCGGCGGCGTAGATGTCGCCGGCGCCCAGCATGTACTTGGTGTCACCGTTGCTCGGCAGGTAGAAGAAGTCGATGTCGCCATCGGCTCCGATCGTGGTGCCGTCGGGCCACAGGCCCGAGTAGAAGCTGGCCTGGCGGTGCATGAAGCAGTTACCGGCCAGAATGGGAAGGCCGCCGTCCTGGAACTTGGTGGTGGCGATGGCCTTGATGTTGTTCTCGCTGCCCAGGTAGGTCGGATTCTTCACGTACGAGCCCACGGCATCGGCCACAGCCTTCACCTTGGCGTCGTTGAAGGGGATTTCGTGGTTGACCCACTGGTCATAGACCTCTTCTCCGTTCACACGGAGCATCATGTCTTCCATCCAGTCGGTGAGAACCCAGCCGGTGGCCACGCCCGACTCGGCGCCCACGCACCACGGGGTGCCGCCGTCGGCTGCGATCTTGTCCGACAGCGTCTTGAGCTCGTCGAGCGTGGTCGGGATGGCGTAGCCCTTCTCCTTGAAGGCGGCGGGGCTGTACCACACGAGCGACTTGATGTTGGAACGGCCGGGGATGCCGTACACCTTGTCGTCGACGGTGGAGTAGCCGAGCCAGCCCTCGAAGAAGTCGGCCTTGGTGTGGCTGGCCACCGAGTCGGGCAGCTCCTGCAGGTAACCCTTACGGGCGGCGGCCGCCATGAGGCCGGGCTGGGGGAAGTCGATCACGTCGGGGGCGTCGCCACCCTCGAGCCGAACGTTGATCTCGGTCTCGAACTGGTCGGTGCCCTGCCACTCGATCTTCAGGCCGGTGCAGTCTTCCAATGGCTTGTAGCCGGCCACGTAGTCGGCGATCGGCGTGTCGTTCTCGCTGTCACGCACGGGGGAGAAGACCGTGACGGTCTTTCCCTCGAACTGGTTCTCACACTTGATCTCACCGTCCAGCAGGGCCTCGCCCGAGGCGCCTCCCGCCTCAGAGGTGGCGCTCCCGCCAGCCTCGGAGGTACCGGTGGCCTCACTTGATGCCGTGGAGTCGTCCGACGCTTCGGTGTCGGACGACGACCCGCAGGCCGCCAACGCCAGCGACGCGGCGCAGGCGAGGCCGATTGCTCGCTTCGATATCTTCATGCTCTCTCCCTGATAGCCGGTTTAGCCCGACCGTGGAAACTCCCTGGAAAATTCGTTAGAACTTCCATGAGGGAAGCTAGCACAACGCCCATTTGTTTCGGGACGGTCACGTACCACTTTCATTGCGGTCGCGTGACAGCGCCCCCGGGCGCGGGCAGCCACGGCGGGGGTCACAGTCTGGCGCACGGACCCCGGGGAGGTCGGCATGGGCGCCGGAACCCGGCAGACTCGACCGGTCATGCCAACGGGTACCCCCACCACGCCGGGCTCGCCGGCCAGAAGTCAACCGGGTGCAGGCACGGGCGACGGTTCGGGCCGATCCGGCCGCCGTACCCTGCGCCTGCGGCCCTGGCAGCGCCTGGCGCTCAACGCCTACCAGACCACCGACCGGCCCGATTTCCTGGCCGTGGCCACCCCCGGGGCCGGCAAAACCACGTTCGCCCTCACCGCCGCCCGCCTCAGCCTCCCCAACCTGGGCGGACGCCTGGTGGTGGTGGCCCCCACCCGCCATCTCAAACTCCAGTGGGCGGGAGCGGCTGAGCAGTTCGGCCTCCATCTCGACACCGAGTGGTCGCCGGCCGACCGCCTCCCCGGCGACGTGCACGGGATCGTCACCACCTACCAGCAGATCGCCACGGCGGCCGACGAGATCCGCTCGGTGGTGGCAGGGGGCATGGCCATCCTCGACGAGGTACACCACGCCGGCGACGACCTGGCCTGGGGCGACGGGATCACCCGGGCCTTCGAGCCGGCGGCCCGCCGCCTGGCCCTGTCGGGTACCCCGTTCCGCAGCGACACCGCCGCCATCCCGTTCCTGCGCTACGTGGGGTACCAGGTGGTGCCCGACATCGAGTACGGCTACGCCGAGGCCCTGGGCGACGGCCGCGTGGTGCGGCCCGTGTACTTCCCCCGCTTCGGCGGCCACATGGAGTGGATGGCCCCCGACGGGGCCGAGCTGGCCGCCACCTTCGACGATCCTCTCCCCCGCCAGTTGGCCAACCAGCGGCTGCGGGCCGCCCTCAGCCTCGACGGCGAGTGGCTGCCGGCGGTGCTGAGCCACGCCAACACCCAGCTGCAGAAGATCCGGGTGAGCCAACCCGAGGCCGGCGGCCTGGTGATCGCCATCGACCAGGACCACGCCCACGGCATCGCCCGACTGTTGCGCGACCGGTTCCGCCAGCGGGCCACGGTGGCGGTCAGCGAGGATCCCGAGGCGTCGGACAAGATCGGCCGCTTCGCCCAGAGTCACGACCCGTGGATCGTGGCCGTGCGGATGGTGTCGGAGGGGGTGGACATCCCCCGGCTCAGGGTTGGAGTGCACGCCACGACCACCACCACCGAGCTGTTCTTCCGCCAGGCGGTGGGGCGCATCGTGCGCTACACGGGCGGGCGGGGCCGGGCCTACATGTTCGTGCCCGACGATCCCCGACTGCGCTACTTCGCCGACTCGATCGCCGAGGCCCGCCGCCACCGACTGAAGGCCGATTCGGACAGCGACGACGGCAGCGAGGAGCGGGACCCGACCGAGTTCGATCGGCCCGAGCAGGACCGGGGAGACCAGCTGTCGCTGTTCACCGTGCTGTCGGCCCAGGTCACCGAGACGCCGCCCGATCTCGACGACATCTTCGCCACCCACGACGAGCCCGAGCTACCGGAGCCGCCAAGCCACGAGGCCCACCATCCGGACCTGGTGATCGATCTGACTGCGCTGCCCCCGATCGGCCCCGGGGCCCGGCGGCCGGGGTCGGCTCCCAACAGCGCCCGGGAGCGGGAACGGCAGCGCCGGATCAACACCAACCTGGTGCGGGAGCTGGCCGGCCTCACCGGTCTGGGCCACGCCCAGATCAACGCCGAGCTCAACCGGTTGTCGGGTGTGACCAAGGTGGCCGAAGCCACCGTGGCCCAGCTGGAGAAGCGGGCCAAGGCGGCCGAAGACTGGTCGGCCAAGGAGAGGCGCCGCCGCTCAGGGGCGAACCCGTGACGACCTGGTGCGGAGTGCTGGAGCACATCCACACCACGCCCGGAGCATCGCAGCCGATGGTGGCCCGAGCCGAGGTCGAGCTGGTGGCCGGGCTCGGCATCCCCGACGATCGCTACGCCCTGCGCACCGGCACCTACTCCGCCCGGCACCACAGCGACCGCCAGGTCACGTTGATCGAGGCCGAGACCCTGGAGGCGCTCGACCGGGACCGGGGCCTGGCCCTCGGGCCGGCCGAGCACCGCCGCAACCTCACCACCCGGGGCGTGCCCCTCAACCACCTCGTGGGCCGGTACTTCTCGATCGGCCGATTCCCCGAGGGCGGCGGTGCCGTGCTCTACGGGGGGCGACTCAACGTGCCCTGCCGCTACCTGGAAGACCTGCTGGGGCGCCCGGTCTTCCGGCCCCTCATCCACCGCTCGGGCCTCAACACCAGGGTGGTGGTGAGCGGCACCATCCGCCCCGGCGATCCGATCTCCCCGGTCGACCCCTCGTCGCTGCCCGCCGACGTGCGGGCCGCCAACGAGGCCATCGCCCTGGAGCCCGCCCCCGACGTGACCTGAGGTAAGGGCGGACACCTCGACACTGTCCGCTGAGAGCGGACCCGTCGACACTGTCCGCTGAGAGCGGACCCGTCGACACTGTCCGCTGAGAGCGGACCC
>CADEDH010000006.1:76665-94218 GCA_902826025.1 uncultured Actinomycetes bacterium | reverse complement strand
GACACTGTCCGCTGAGAGCGGACACGTCGACACTGTCCGCTGAGAGCGGACACGTCGACACTGTCCGCTGAGAGCGGACACGTTAGAGCCGATCAGGTATTGCGGAGCCAAGCCAAGTCGGCCCACGGCGGCCGGAATCCTTCGCCGAGAGCATCCGGCGCCACCTGCCCCTGGGCTAGGGGGACCATCGATGGCGTTGGGCGCCGCATAATAGCGACAACCCAGGCACGGGATCGGGTGGCGAGGATGCCGATGCGGCGGGCGGTGGATCGAGCGGTGTGGCTGAACCGGTACCGACCCCGACCGAGGCACCACCCTGCCCCGTCGGGTCTCCCACCGCAGGGCATCGGAGATCACCTTGGACGCCCGCCCTCCTACATCGAAACCCTGCCGGTGGATCAGCGCTGCCACCAACTCGGCCACGGTCATCTCGTCACCCCGCCGCATCAGCTCATCGACCAGGACGAATCGCAGGGCCCGGCCCCGCAACGGCGGTATCGAAGCAACGTCATCCATACTCCGACCCTACGCAAGGGGTGTGACAGCCAACCGAGGGCGGCCCCAGGTGACGCCCGGCGTACGAACTGTGGCGTGGGGTGCTGCATCTTGCGCGCTGGCGCCACGGATCGACGGCTCGGGGCGGCAAGGGCCAACTAGGGTTGCCGCATGATTCGGTGGTTGCGGTTGCGGCTGGGGGCGGGCCAGGCTCGCACCACATCAGGCCGGGGCGTCGAGATCACCCCGCCTGCCGACGCAGCCGACGCAGCCGACGTTGACGACCCCGTCGACTCGCTGACCCGGGCCTGGATCGCCCGGTTCGACGGCACCCACAACATCGTGATCTCCGGGCCCGGCGTGTGGCTGGCGCTCACCGCCCTGTTGGCCGGAGCCGACGGTGACGCCGGCGTCGAACTCGAGGCCGCAACCGGCGTGGCCCGAGCCGACGCCGCGGCAACGGTCACCCGCCGGCTGGACGAGATGCGGCAGACCGACG
This sequence comes from uncultured Actinomycetes bacterium, assembly GCA_902826025.1. Lineage (GTDB taxonomy): Bacteria > Actinomycetota > Acidimicrobiia > Acidimicrobiales > SZUA-35 > CADEDH01. The sequence goes on along the minus strand of CADEDH010000006.1, from coordinate 93,224 downwards.
GCGTGGCGGCGGCCGTCGGCCTCTGGGTCGACCGGTCGGTCCCGCTGCTCCCCGGTCTGTTCGATCCGCAGAGCGGCGTAGGGGTGGCCCCTCTGGAGGATCAGGCTCAGCTGGACGCCTGGGCGGATCACGCCACGGGAGGTCTGATCCGCTCGCTGGGAGTGGAGCTGCGCAACGACGTGCGGGCCGTGCTGGCCTCAGTCGTCGCCGCCCACGGCCGCTGGGAGCAACCGTTCCAGCCGGGGATCGGCAACTGGCAGGGGCAACACCGCATCGACGGGTGGCTCGACCGGTCGTTCGATCCCGACGATGTGGCCGTCGTCGGCGCCGGGGCGGACACTACGAAGATCAGCCGGGTGGTGGTGCGGACCACCGTCGGCACCGAGGTCCACCTCGTCGCCGGCGCGCCCGGCGCCAGCGCCGGCCGGTGTCTCAACTTGGCCCTCGACGCCGTCAGCGGCACGGCGCCGGTGGTCGCTGGGGCCGACATCGCGGCCGGAACCAGCGTCGGGTGTCTCACGGCATCCACCGAGGAGGGCGACAGTGCCCGGCCCCGGGCTCACGTCGGGGTACCGCAGTTCTCCGTCGCCGACCGCCACGATCTGCTGCGCCAGGCCGACCTGTTCGGGCTGGTCGCCATCCAGGACACGACGCGAGGCCACCTGCCGCACCTGACCCCGGAGCCCCTGGCCCTCTCACAGGCCGTTCAGCAGGCGGTCATGCATTTCGGGGCGGAGGGGTTCGAGGCGGCCGCCGTGACCGCGCTGCTGGCGGTCCCCGGCTCCATTCCGCCCCGCCGGCCCCACCGACACCGCCGCCTCGTCCTGCGCGCCGACCACAACCGGCCGTTCGGCTTCCTCGTGGTCACCCCCGGCGGGATGCCGTTGTTCGCCGGTTGGGTGGCCGACATCGACACGGCCGGACCGGGCTGACCTCTCGCCACGATCCAACCGGGATGGTCAGGTCGCGGTCGGGAACACCTCGGCCAGGAACTGCGGGCGGATGCGAAGTCCATGCTCGACGAGCAGGCAGCACATCGGGTTGCGACCGTCAGCGAGGATGCCGGCCAGCAGGTCCAACGCCGTGGCCGGGCGCCGCTGACGGACCCGCCAATCGGGCTTACAGGAGCCCTGCGACCGCCACAGCGCCACCTCGAGCACCTTCCGGGCGCCCGGGCTGAAAAGGAGACGTCCTCCCTCCCCGGCGAAGACGATGTGGAGGGGTCGGCTGCGCCGCCGATAGAGCCGGGGCGGGGAAGGTTCGAGCCCGAGGCTCCGCCGGACACGTTCCCGCACCTCGTCCGGGTCGATGTCGATGCCGATGGCAGCGAGCAGCTCCCGATCCGGCGCCGCACCGGGCAGTGCACGGCGGACGGCCCCGGCATCGAGGCCGTGGCGGGTCAGCACCCGGCTGGGCCCATCGGCGTCGAGACAGGCCCGGAGCAGGTGACCCGAGCCGATCCGGCTGTGGTGTGCCTCCCGCGCCGCGTGCCGGGCCTGCACCAGCACCTGGCGTCCACCCTCGTCGAACGCATCGAGCTTCACCGGCCTGCTCCTCTCCTGGCGTGCTTGCGGTGCACGGCCTGGCGGCTGACGCCCAGAGCGCCGGCGATCGATTCCCACGACCAACCCAGCTGGCGAGCGTGCTGCACCTGCATGGTTTCGATGTCGTCGAGCAGGGACCGCAGCGCAGCCACCGCCGGGAGCCCGATCGCCGGGTCACGGCAGTCGAGATCCGCCGCCAGTTGTGCCGTACGACTCGCCATTGGCTGTCAACATATATTGACACGGCGGGGCGACACAAGGTCCGTCTGTGATCGCCGTTCGCCGGCCACCAAACCCGGCGGCGGGTCACCAGGCCGGAGGTGCTGTACGACGGTGGGGCACGCCATCCCATTCGCTGAGCGGTCGACACCACCAGTACCAGAGCTCGTCCTGGCGGGGATGGCCGGGGAGCGCCAGCCGGCCGTTGCACCACAGCAGCCGCTCCATCGGCGCCCCCGCCGATGCCGGTGGCGCCCACGGGAACAGCCGCGCCAGAACCACCTCCACCAGCTCGCCCGGTATGGCCAGGTCGACGCCGACCGCGGCGCAAGCGTCGTGACCGTGGACGATGATCTCGTCGCAGGCCATAGCCGCCCAACCGCTGGCGTCGGCCGCCCCGGCCGGGTGATAGGCCACCTCTCCGGCGTCCATGCCGTCGACCAGGCGGGCCAACAGTGCGGCGGCGTCGGACACGTCGCGGCAGAGGGCGGCGAACGAGGCCTCGGGCCGGCCGTCGCGCAAGGCCTCGAGACGGGACGTCGCCCGGGTGGCCACATAGCGGCCGTAGAGCACCAGGGCGTCGGCGATGTGGTCGACGGTGCGGCGAGCGGTCCAGGCGGAGTCGGGCAGCCGGTTCGCCACCTGCTCCGGCCCGACGCCGGCCAGGGCACTGACGACGACGTCGGCCGCCGCCACCACGTGGGCTCCCGACGGGCTCGACACGCCCGCGAACCTAGCAGCGGCATCGTTCCGGGGCGGCCGACTACCCGAGCGGCACCGAACCCATCGAACTGTGGCGCGACGTGCTGCGTTTTGCGCGCTGACGCCACAGATCCGGCTGGATCGCTCGGCCTACCCTCCGGCGCAATCGATGCAGGTGGGTACCGCGGGCAGGGCGTCCAGACGGTCGGTCGAGATCGGCCGGCTGCAGATCGTGCACATCCCATAGCGCCCGTCGTCGAGACGCTGTTCGGCTGCGTCGATGTCGGCCAGGGCCTGTTGCGTCTCGGCCAGGAGCGCGGCGAGCTGCTGGCGTTCCCAGGCGATCGTGTGGCCTTCGGGATCGTGCTCGTCGTCGGTCGCCACGTCGCTGGCCGCATCGACGATCGCATCGAACCCGTTCACCAGATTCGCCGCCCGCCGGCTGGCCGAGCGTCGCAGCTCGGCCAGCCGGGCCCGCGTCTCGTCGTCGTGATCGCCGGACCTCATGGGCTCAGTGGACCACATGCCTCGGCGGATCGGCGACAGAGAAGCGGGAGCCAGGCCCGGTCAGGCCCCGGCCACCGCGGCCAGGATGTCGATGCGGGCGGCCCGGCGGGACGGCAGCACAGCGGCGGCCACTCCGGCCAGCGAAGCCACCCCAGCCACGATGAGCAGCGGCCCGACCGGGACCACGAGGCCAGCCGAGGCCCCGATCCCGACAGCGCCGATCATGGCCCAGGCCAGCACCACCCCGATGCCGAGCCCCAGCCCGGTGCCGAACACGGCGATGATGGCCGACTCCCACCGCACCGACGATCGGACCTGGGCCCGGCTCATCCCCACCGCCCGCAGCAGCCCCAGCTCCCGCCGGCGCTCGTGGATCGACAGGGCCAGCGTGTTGGCGATACCGAGGAGGGCGATCACCACGCCCAGCCCCAACAAGGCGTACATCAGCGTCAGCACCGCATCGAGATCGCCGTTTTGCTGATCGATGAAGCCGTCGGTGGTGAGCACCTTGGCCGTGGGGTAACCGGCCAGAGCCCGGCTGACGGCCCCGACGTCATCGGTGTCGACGTAGACCCGGGAGTCCAGCCGATCGGGGAGGTTGGTCTCGAAGGCCGGCAGGCCCACGAACCGGTTCCCTATCGTGTCGGCCCCGTGGTGGTAGATAGCCCGCACCGTGAACGTGACGGCCCCGCTGGGGAAGGTGACGGTGCGGGTGTCGCCCAGACGAACCGCGTCCGGCCCGGTGCCGGCCTCGACGGCGATGCCGTCGGCACCCAGCCGGGACAAGTCGCCCTCCACCGTGCCCAGGTCGAACATGGTGGCCACGGTGGCGGTGTCGTAGGCGTTGAGGAACCCGGCCGAGCCGTCGGTCTCCACCGCAGCGATGCGCTGCTCGGTGACCGTGCGGACCCCGGGCCTGGCCGCCAGCCCGGTGGCAACAGCGGGGCTGAGCCCGCTGCTGGCGTCGATGGCGCCGGAATCGACCACGACGGTGCCCTGGAAGTCGTCACGGAAGGCCCCTTCTCCCGACGACTTGACCGAGGCGGCGAACAGAGCGAGGAAGCTGACCAGCGCCACCCCGATCATCAGCGAGGAGGCGGTGCGAGCCGTCCGCTTGGGGTTACGCATGGCGTTGCGCCGGGCGATCGCCCCGGGCATGCCCCGCAGCCGGTAGACGGGTGCTCCCAGCCCCGCCGCCACCGGGCGGGCCAGCACCGGACCGAGAACCGACACGGCGATCAGCAGCGCGAACGCTCCGATCCCGACAGTGGCGGCACTGGCCGCCTGCCGCCCGCCGAGCACCACGGCCATCGCGGCCATCGTGAGCCCGCCGCCGAGCAGCATCCGGGCCCTCGATACGGCCGAGCGGTCCTGGGCGACCTCCCGCAGCGCAGCCAGGGGCGCCACCCGGGACGCCCGTCGGGCCGGCAGCACGGCGGAAGCCACGGTGATGGTCACACCCACCGCCACCGACCCGACGGCCGTGAACGGGGTGATGCGCAACGTGCCCAGCGGGATGTCGACCCCGAGCACGCTGAGCAGGGCCCGCAGACCCTTGGCCACCGCCACACCGGCCACCAGGCCCACGGCCGACGCCACCACACCGGTCACCGCCGCCTCGGCCATGACCGCCCGGCGGACCTGGCGCCCACTGGCCCCCACCGCCCGGAGCAGGGCCATCTCCCGGGTCCGCTGCGACACGATGATGGAGAACGTGTTGCTGATGATGAAGGCCCCCACGAACAGCGAGATGAGGGCGAACATCGTGAGGAACAGGCCGAACTGGCTGATGTCGCGCCCGATGTCGTCCTGGTGCTCGGTGGTGAGGGCCGCTCCCGTGATGACCTCGTTGCCCGGGCCGACGAGCGGGGCGAGCCGGGCCACCAGGTCGTCGTGCGACACCCCCGGCCGGGCGGTGACGGCAACCGAGTCGACCTGGCCCGGCTGGTTCAGCACGGCCTGGGCCGTCGCGTCGTCGAACAGCACCACGGACAGGCCGCCCGGGGTGTCGACGGAGCCGAACCGGGTGATGCCCACGATGGTGGCTGGACGGGGCTCGCCGGCCGACAACACGGTTGTGTGGTCACCGACGCCGAGGCCGGCGAGCCGGGCCGACCGCCGGTCGATGGCGATCTCGCCCGGCCCGGTGGGCGCCCGCCCGGCGTCCAGGGTGAACGGGTTGAGGGCAGGGACGGTCACCCAGTTCTGTCCCAGCACCCCGGTCTGGGCCGAGCCGACAGCCTTGCCCTCGCCGTCGAGAATCTGGGCGTAACCCGACACCTGGACGGTGGCCTCGGCCACACCGTCCACCCGGCGGACGGTGTCGACCAGCCCGGCATCGATGGGTCGGCTGCTGTCGCCGTAGCCACGGTCGAGAGGGCTGGTCGCCCGGATCTGGGCTGCGGTGCCGGCGTCGGCCTTGGCCAGGAGCGAATCGAACGTGCCCCGGATGGTGTCGGTGAGGATGAGGGTTCCGGACAGGAAGGCGACCCCGAGGATGACGGCGAAGGCCGTAGCCAGCAGCCGCCGTTTGTTGGCGGCCAGCTGGCGGAGGGTGAGGGTGGCGATCATCACGGTGTCAGCTCCCCTGCCGGGTCAGGTGGTCACCGACGGAGGCGGCGGTGGGGTCGGCCAGTTCGCCGTCGATCCGCCCGTCGGCCAGGAACACTGCCCGGTCGGTGTAGGCGGCGGCAGTGGGATCGTGGGTGACCATCACGACTGTCTGGTCGAGCTCCCGCACGGCGTTGCGGAGGAAGGTGAGGATCTCGGCCCCGGCCCGCGAGTCGAGGTTGCCGGTGGGCTCGTCGGCGAAGATGATCTCGGGCCGCGACACGAGGGCCCGGGCCACCGCTACCCGCTGCTGCTGGCCGCCCGACAGCTCGGATGGCCGGTGGTCGAGGCGGGCCCGGAGCCCGACGGTGTCGATCACCTGGTCGAGCCAGGTCCGATCCGGTCGGCGGCCGGCCAGCGACAGGGGCAGTGTCATGTTCTCCAGCGCATCGAGCGTGGGGATCAGATTGAACGATTGGAACACGAAGCCGATCCGGTCGCGCCGCAGCCGGGTGAGGGCCTTGTCGCCCAGGGTGGCCAGGTCGGCGTCGCCGATGGTGATGACACCCGTGGTGACGGTGTCGAGCCCGGCCAGGCAGTGCATCAAGGTCGACTTGCCCGACCCCGACGGCCCCATCAGGGCTGTGAACCGGCCGGCCTCGAAGCCCACCGTCACCCCGGCCAGGGCGTGGACGGCGGCGTCACCGGCACCGTAGACCTTGGTGACGTCGGTGGCACCGGCCACCACCCGGCGGGGCGGAACCGGGGCCGGGTCCGGCGGCAGCCGGGGCGAGCGGGTGGGGGCGGGGTTCGTCGTGGTCGTAGGAGTCATGCCCTCAACCCTGCGCTCCGGCCCCCCGGCCAGCATCGGGCCAGCGGCGGTGGTGGCCGACGGTCGGGTTGATCCGAGGGACGGCCCGCTCATCCTCCGGGGCGTACCGGTCTCATCCTGGCGGCCGATGCGGTGGGGGGCCGCAGGGTCTACGGTCACTGGATGAGACTCGTCCCCGCGGCCCGACGCGACATTCGGGCCCACCCCGGGGACTATGGCCTCGCCGCCGCCATGGTCGCCGTGGCGCTGGTGGCCCTGGCCAGCCGGATCGACGTACAGAACGCCGACGAGCACATGTTCCACCCCGACACCTGGTGGGCCTGGGCGGCGACCCTGACGATCTGCGCCGCCCTCGTGGGGCGGCGGCGGTGGCCCCGGGCGGCACTGGCCGTCGCCGTGGCCCTCGTGCTTCCCTTGGAGCTGGCCCGCCAGCGCGACACCGTGGCCTTCTTCGCCGTGGTGATCGCGCTGTACAGCGTGGCCGCCCATCTCCCGCTCCGCCGGGCCGGGTGGGGAGCTGTCCTGGTGGCGACCCTCTACGCGGTGCTGGCCGCCACTGGCACCGTCGCCCTGTCGGCCGTACCCGTCCTGGGGCCGGGCTTCCTGATCGCCGCCTTCGCCCTGGGCTCGCTGATCCACCGGGGCCGGGCCCGCCAACGCCACGACGTGGAGGTGGCGATCGAGCAGGCGGCAGCGGCCATCGAGAGCGACGACCTCCGCGCCGCCGACGAGCGCCTACGCCTGGCCCGGGAGCTGCACGACGTGGTGGCCCACTCCCTGAGCGTCGTCGCGATCCAAGCCGGGATCGGGGCCCATCTCGTGGAGCGCCAGCCGGCCGAGGCCGCCCGCTCCCTCGACGTCATCCGGGCCACCTGCGTCTCCACCCGCAGCGAGCTGACCCGGCTGGTCGACGTCCTGCGCCATGGCGCCTCGAGCTTCTCCCCGCCGGCATCCGGCCCTCCCCCAAAGCCCCCGGGCATCGGTGATGTAGCCGGAATCGTGGAGCAGATCCAGGCCACCGGCGTACCGGTGATCCTCACCCTCGACGGCGATCTGGCGGCTGTGTCAGACGGCGTCTCGCTGGCCGGCTACCGGATCGTGCAGGAGGCGCTGACCAATGTGGTCCGCCACGCCGGGCCGGGAGCGGAGGCGACCGTGACGGTCGGAGCGGCCGGCCCCGACCTCCTGCTCGTGATCGAAGACAATGGCCGGGGTGACACCACTCCGGCCGGCGGTGCCCAGGCTGGCGGGCACGGGCTGATGGGCATGGAAGAACGGGCCCGGATCTACGGCGGCGCGATCGAGGCCGGCCCCCGACCAGGGGGCGGGTTCCGGGTCCGCACCACACTCCGCGGTGACACCACTGCTGCTGCCGGGCCCGGTGGCGGGCCCGACGGCGCCCCGGGCTCCGGGGCCGATGGCGAGGTGGCGCCCGGGGCTGGCAGCGGCGACGACCGGCCGGCCGGGCCCGACTGCCGACGATCCCTCGTCGGCCGATGGCGGCCCAGCCCGACGATGGTCGACGCCGGGCTGGCCGCCGCCCTGGCCGTTCTCGCCCTGGTCGAGGTGGTCGGCAGCCACGCCACGGCCAGCGGACCCCAGTTCGCCCCGACCCACCTGGGGGCCGTGGTCCTCCGCTTGGCCTGTGCCGCCACCGTGGCCGGCCGACGCCGGCACCCGAGCGCGGCCTACGCCGCGGCCTGGGTTCCGGCTCTGGCCCTCAGCCTCACCGACCACCAGGTCGGGGTCATGGTGTTCGTGCTGTGGATCGGCCTGTACTCGGTGGCGGCCTACGCTCCCCGCCGGCATCTGGCGGCCGCCGTGGCCGGGACCGGCGCCGGTCTGGTGGTCGTGGCCCGCTTCCATCCCCCCGACCTGACGGGGGCCGGGGCCATCTGGGCCGCCGTGTTCTTTGCCGCCTCGGCCATTGCCGGCCATGTGGTGCGACAGGACCGGGACCGGCGCCGGGCCGAGCTGGAGGAGCGGACGTCGGCCGCCGCCGCCCGGACCCGGCAGGCCCGACTGGCCCTGGTGACCGAGCGCCTCCGCATCGCCGACGAGCTGAGCGCGGTGATCTCTCGTTCCATCGACACCATCGCCCTGCGGGCCGATGCCGGCCCCGGCATCGCCCCCGGCAGCGGGGCCGAGCGGGCCGCCCTGGAAGCCATCTCGCTGATCAGCCGGGACGCCCTGGGCGACCTGCGGCGGCTGCTGGCTCACCTTCGCACCCCGGGCGAACCGGCCAGCCACCACCCGGCCCACCCGCCTCCCGCCGGCCGGGCTTTCGATCCGGTGGGGGGCCGGTTGTGACCGGGCCCATCCGGGTGGCGGTGGCCGACGATCAGGCCCTGGTCCGCAGCGGCTTCCTCGCCCTGCTGCGGGCCGAGGACGGCATCGAGGTGGTGGGGGAAGCGGCCGACGGCCACCAGGCGGTTGCTGTGGCCCGGCGGTGCCGGCCCGACGTGATCCTGATGGACATCCGCATGCCGGGGATGGACGGGTTGGAGGCCACCCGGGTGATCACGGCCGACCCGGCGCTGGCGCCGGTCCACATCCTCGTGCTCACCACCTTCGACCTCGACACCTACGTCCACGAGGCCCTCCGAGCCGGCGCATCCGGGTTCCTGCTGAAGGACACGCTCCCCCCGGAGCTGTTGTCGGCGGTGCGGATCGTGGCCGCCGGCGAAGCCCTGCTGGCTCCCAGCATCACCCGGCGCCTCATCGAGGACTTCGTCCGCCGCCCGCTCACCGCCCCCGCCGACCCCCGCCTGGAGCAGCTCACGGCCCGGGAGCGGGAGGTGCTGGTGGCCGTGGCCCGGGGCCTGTCCAACGCCGAGCTGGCGGCCGAGCTGTTCATGAGCCACGCCACGGCCAAGACCCACGTCAGCCACCTGCTGACCAAGCTCGACGCCCGAGACCGGGCCCAGCTGGTGGTGGCCGCCTACGAGACCGGCCTCACCACCCCCGGCCAGCCCTGACCGTCGGGCCACCCTGGCCGGTCAGCTGGTGCGGGCGAGCAGGTCGGCCAGGACGTCGGCGTCGAGCTCGCCAGCGGAACGAGCCACCACCCGGTCGCCGCCGTCGAGGTAGACGATGGTGGGGAACCCGCCCTCGCCGTAGGCGACGGAGGCCTGATTGTCGGCGTCGTCCCGCAGGATCCGCACGCCCCGCGCCCGGAGCTCGGCGAGGACGGGCCAGCGCTGGGGCTGTAGGGGCGAGGCCTCGGGCATGTAGTGGGTCGACACCACGTAGAGGTCGAGGTCGTCGGGTACCCGGTGCTGTTCCACCAGCTGGGAGAGGGTGTCGAGCAGGGTCTGGCAGTGGGGGCACCAATGGGCGACGATCACCACCGCCTTGCGGCGGCCGTCGGGCTCGATCCTGACCTCCGTGCCGTCGAAGTCGGTGCCGGTGAGGCCGGGGGCCTCCCGTCCGTAGGCGGGGTCAGACCCGGCGTCGGTCACGGAGCGGTCGGCGGGGAAGGCGGCCAGGGGATCGCCGTCCACCACGATCGCCCCGGTCGGGGCACGGTCGGCCACCGAGCCCGACGGGCCCGGTTCCGTCTGCTGCTGGGGGCCCAGCTGCGACGATGGGGAGGGGTCGGCGGTCGTGGTGGTCGACGCCGCCGGATCGGCCGGGGTGGTGATCTGCATACGGTCCGTCCGGGCGGCCATGAGACCACCGGCCATCGCCAGGGCAACGGTGAAGGCGGCGGCCACCATCAGGACGCGGGATCGGCGCCCACCCCCGGTGGCCGCCTCCGGCCCAGCGGGCAACGGAGCGGGTCGGCCCTCCGCCACATCCTCCAGGGCGCGGTCGATCGTGTCCCAGTAGCCCGGTGCCGGATCGGGCACGAGACGGGTGAGGTGCCGGCCGAGCTCGTCGTCGTTCATCGCGTCATCTCCTGTTCCAGGCGCCGGCGGGCCCGGCTGGCCCGTGAGGCCACCGTCCCCCGGCGGGTACCCGTGATCGCCGCCACCTCGTCGAAGCTGTAACCCAGACCAGTGGTCAGCATCAGGGCCACCCGCTGATCCACCTCCAGCCGGTCGAACGCCCGGGCCAGGTCGACCCGGGCCGCCGCCGTGTCGTCGGCCCCGGCCAGCGCCCCGCCGCCAACCAGCCCCAACTCGGCCGCCCCCGAAGGCAGCGGGTCGTGCTCGCGGCGCCGAGCCGAGCGGGCATGGTCGATGGCGCAGCGGTAGCAGATCGTGTGGAGCCAGCTCTTCAGCGACGACCGCCGCTGGAACCGTCCGATGCTCCGGAACGCCTTCTCGTAGGCCACCTGCATCACGTCGTCGGTGTCGGGCCCGGAGCGGACGACGGCCCACACCACCGCCCGCAGGTCCCGGTCGTACGCCCGGATCACCTCGCCGAAAGCGACTGCGTCACCCCGGCAGGCCCGATGCTCCAGGTTCTCGTGGTCCGGGCTGCGGCTCATGATCTGCACAGGAAGTTAGACGCCGACCGGCCCCGGCCGTATCCCGCCCTACCAGGTGCCCGGACTCACTGTTCTGCGTCACGTTTCCTTCTATTTGCGGATTTCTTCTCGACAGGGGCCTCGATTCGAGGTTCAGTGTCACACTCCCTGCGTAATGTTGGCTCATGGATTCGGCGGCGGAACCAGGGTTTGTCAGCGAGGAACTGGCCACTGCGTTCGCCGAGCTCCGAGCCGCCGCCGAGCGGGTGACGGCCGAGTTGGCCGCCCCACATCTGGCCACCGACGTCCTCTTGGCCGAGCGGCACCTCGAGGTGACCCACCGCCTTGTCGGGGCCGCCCAGATCGACACCACGGCCCGGATCGACACCGAGCGCCTCCACCGGATCGACGGGCACCGCTCGGTCAAAGCCCACATGCAGCACGTCTTGAAGATCTCCCCGTCCGAGGCCGGCCGGCGGGCCCAGGCGGCCCGAGCCCTGCGCCGCCTGCCCGAGATGGCGGCAGCCTTACGGTCGGGGCGAATCAGTCTCGACCATGTACGGGTGGTGGCCCGCGTTCAGGCCAACCCCCGGATCAAAGACAAGGTCCCGGCCCAGCAGGAGAAGTTCCTGCGGTGGGCCGACACCAAGTCGTTCGACGGGTTTCAAGACAAGGTGCTCGACTGGGAACGGTCCACCGACATGAACGGTGCGTTCAAAGACAACGAACGCAACCACGCCAACCGCAACGTCCGGTTGGTCCACAACAGCCTCGACAACACCTGGGAGCTGTCCGGCCACTTCGCTGCCGACCAAGGCGCCCGCTCCCGGGAGATCTTCGACCACTACATCGAGATCGAGCGGCTGGCCGACTGGACCGAAGCCCGAGCCCGTCTCGGTCAGGCCGCCACCGTGTCGGATCTGGAACGGACTGATGCCCAACGGCGGGCTGATGCGTTCGTCAAGCTGTGCAACGACGCCGCCGGTGCACCCCCCGGGACCAGGGCACCCAAGATCACCCACAACATCGTCTGGTCAGCCGACGCCTACCTCGCCCTAGCCGACCTGCTCGGGGCCGACGCCGCGGCGCTGGACACCCATTGGTCGGCATCACTCACCAACCCCAACACCCAACGGGACCAGTGGTGTGACCCCGACACCTACCGGTGCTCCACCCTCGACGGGGTCCCCCTCGAACCCGTCGAACAGTTCTTCTCCAGCCTGGCCAACCACGTCCGACGCGTGATCGTCAATACCAAAGGCGTCGTGATCGACCTCGGCCCCACCACCCGACTCTTCATCGGCTCCGCCCGCCTCGCTGCCCAACTCCAGAGCCCCCGATGCATCTGGCCCGGGTGTGATGTGCCCACGAGCCGCTGCGAGATCGACCACCTCCGCGACCACGCCAAAGGCGGACCCACCAACCCCACCAACGGCGCACCCCTCTGCGGCTTCCACAACCGATGGAAGCAGAAGGGCTTCGCCACAACCCGAGACCCGGTCACCGGCCGGTCGCGCACCTACCGCCCCGACGGCAGTGAGATCGAATGACGGAGATCTCATGAGGGATGATCCGATTGGCGGCGTCCGCCTCGCCGCGGCCCGTTTGGATGGTGGAAGGCCACCTACGCCACAATCGAGAGAGCCGCACGCGCCCGGGGGGGCCCGCAGATCGGCCGGCACCACGAGGAGATACCCAGATGAGCACGCCAGATGTTCCGGCCGTCCGCACCGACCCCGCCACAGGTCACAAGCTGTTCAACACCCGGGCAGCCAAGGCCTCGGCCCGGATCGCCGGCAAGGGGTACGACGTCCTCGACAACCCCGACCTGGTGGCCATGCCGGAGGCCAGGCGGGACGTCACGTTCGACGCCGAAGCCCAGGCCCAACAGCGAGAGTTCATCGAGGCCCGCCGGGGCGTCGACGACTACGTGAAGATGGAGGGCACCTTCGCCCGCTATCTCGAAGACCACTACTCATCGGAGCCCGTCGAGCGCGAGGCGCTGACCGACGAGTGCGACGTGGTGGTCGTCGGCGCCGGGTTCTCCGGGCTCCTCCTCTGGTACAAGCTCTCCCAGGCCGGCTTCACCGACATCCGTTTCTGCGAGCGGGGCGGCGACGTGGGCGGCACCTGGTACTGGAACCGCTATCCAGGCGTCGCCTGCGACGTCGAGTCCTACGCCTACATGCCCCTGCTCGACGAGACCGGCTACTTCCCCACCCAGAAGTACGCGTCGGGCTTCGAGATCTTCGAGTACTGCCAGCTGATCGCCGAGCGCTACGGCTTCTACGACCACTGCCTGTTCCACACCGAGGTCACCGGCATCAGCTGGAGCGACGCCGACCAGCGGTGGACGGTTCGCACGGCCCGGGGCGACGCCATGCGAGCCCGCTTCGTGATGCTGGCCAACGGCATCCTCACCACGCCCCGCCTGGCCCGCATCGAGGGCATGGAGAGCTTCGCCGGCGAGTCGTTCCACACCTCCCGGTGGGACTACAACGTCGACCTCGAAGGCAAGCGGATCGGGATCATCGGCACCGGCGCCACCGCCGTGCAGGCCATCCCCGAGCTGGCCAAGGTGGCCGGCCACCTCCACGTCTTCCAGCGCACCCCGTCGACCATCGAGGTGCGCGACCAGCGCAGCACCACGCCGGAGCAGATCGAGCGCTGGAGCCAGCAGCCGGGTTGGGCCCTGGCCCGCCGGGCCCGGGTGGCCGAGATCCTCGACGGCCGGGGCCGCCAACCGACGGCCGAGCAGGAAGCGGCCCGCAAGAACCGACCCCGGCTCAGCCGGGAGGAGCGGACGAAGAAGCAGCTCGACAAGGGCTACCAGATCATGCAGCAGATCCGGGACCGCATCGACACCATCGTGGAAGACCCCAAGACCGCGGCCGCCCTCAAGCCGTATTACGCCTACGCCTGCAAGCGGCCCACCTTCCACGACGAGTACCTGCCCACCTTCAACCGGCCCAACGTCACCCTGGTCGACACGGCCCCGATCGGCGTCCAGCAGATCAACGAGCGGGGCGTCGTCCACGACGGCGTGCAGTACGACCTCGACGTGCTCATCTACGCCACCGGGTTCGACTTCATGTCCCGGGAGAACGTGGCCCGGGTGACCGGGAGCGACGGGCGCTCGATCGCCGACAAGTGGACCGCCCAGGGCACGCGCACCTTCCTCGGGTTGCATACCGCCGGCTTCCCCAACCTGGTGATCATCTCCGGCCCCCAGGCCGGCGGCGGCAAGTTCAACTTCATCGAGACCATCGAGCAGCAGACCGACTACGTCTCCTGGCTCCTGACCACGATGCGGGACAACGGCCACCATGCGGTGGACGTCCGGGAGGAGGACGAGGCGGCCTGGGCCGAGCACTGCATCGAGGCCGACCTGGCCACCGCGCCGCTGCGCGACTGCGTGGGCAACTTCAACGGCTACGGCCGCACCCCGCCAGGCTCTCTCGCCTACTACGGCGGGCGGGAGGCCGAGCGACGCCAGGCCTGGGCCCAGGAGACCCTGGAGCCCTACGTCTTCACCCCGGCGCCCTGACCGCCCAACGCGAGTCCTAGTAGGAGAACATGCCGACGAGGTCGTGGAGCTGGGCGGCCATGGCCGACAGCTCGCCGGCCGCTTGCTGGGTGTCGAGCGCACCGGCGTTGGTGTGCTCGGCGGCCTGGCTCACGGTCTCGGCGTTGCGGGAGATCTGCTCGGTCAACGACGCCGAATCGCTCACCGACTGACCGATCACGGCCGTCGTCACCGTCTGCTCCTCCACTGCGGCGGCGATCGTGCCCTGGGTGTCGTTGATCTGGCTCACGATCGTGGTGATCTCGTTGATGGCGGCCACCGCGGTGGCCGTGTCGGCCTGCACCGCCTCGATCCGGGTGGTGATGTCCGAGGTGGCGTTGGCCGTCTCCAGGGCGAGGCTCTTCACCTCGTTGGCCACGATGGCGAAGCCCTTGCCGGCCTCGCCGGCCCGGGCCGCCTCGATGGTGGCGTTCAGTGCCAGCAGGTTGGTCTGCTCGGCGATGCTGCCGATGGCCTTGACCACGTCGGCGATCTCCATCGAGCTCGACGACAGGCGGTCGACGGCGGCCCGGGTGGCCTCCGAGATCTCCACGGCCTCACCCGCCACCCGCACCGCCTCGGACGCCGACGACGCGATCTCCCGGATCGAGATGGCCAGCTCATTCGATGAGGTCGCCACCTCGCCCACGGAGTTCGAGACCTGATCGGCGTCCCGGGCCATGCTGGAGGCCTCGGCCGCCGTGTCCTGGGCGGTGGTAGACATGTTGCGGCTCACATGGCTGAGCCGTTCCGAGGCCTGGGCCAGGCCCTCGGCCTGCTGGCCGATCCCCCGCATGGCGGCGGCCACCTTTGACGAGAAGCGGTTGAAGGCGGCGGCCAGCTCGCCCGGCTCGCCCGCCACTGTCTCGTCGGCCCGGCGGGTGAGGTCTCCCTCGCCGTCGGCGATCTCGGCCAGCTGGTCCCGAAGGGCCCGGATCGGGCCCACGATCGAGTGCGAGATACGCCACGTGAAGAAGCCCATCAGAATCATGGCCAGCACCTGCAGGATGATGCCTTCGGTACGGGCCCGGTCGGCGCTGTCGTCGGCGTCCACCTGGTGCTGATCGGCCAGGCGCTCCACGGCGTCGGCCACCTTCGGTAGGGCCGTTTCGAGCTGCTCGAACGAATCGAGGAAGTCGGCCCGGGTGGCGGCCGCGTCGGGGCCGGCGGACGACTCCACCGCGACTACGGCCAGCTGCTCGTAGGTGTCGACCAGTGGGGCAACATCGTCGACGGCCGCGGCGATGCCGTCATCACCGCTGCCATCGCGGACGGCCTGCAGCCGCTGGCGCATGGTCTGGGTGTCTTCTTCGATCGTCTGGACCAGCGCCGGCAGGTCGGCCGGATCGGTGGTCTCGGCCAGCAGCACGTCACCCCGGATGGCGTCGTGCGACATATCCACCAGCACGCTGTTGCGCACCAGGCCCACGCTCGCTCCGACCTCGTCGGTGGTGACCTTCAGCCCCGCGATCGAGCGAAGGGCCGACAGCCCGACCAGGAGCAGCATGACCTGCGCCAGCACGGCCAGCAGCGCCAGCTTCCGACCGATCCGAATGCGTCGCAGCACCGTTCACTCCCTGGGATTGCAGCAGAATTTGGACTACCCCTCGGTTTGAATCGTCGGCAGCAACGAGGCGGCCTTGAGTCCTGCGACCCATCCCGCTTATGGTCGCCCCCCATGGAGCTGAAGGACAGAGTGGCCGTGATCACCGGCGGCAGCGGCGGCATCGGGCAAGCCATGGCCCGGGCGTTCCTGGCCGAGGGGGCCCGCACCGTGGTGCTGGCCGACCTCGATCCCGCCGCCGTGGCCGCGGCGGCGGCCGAGATCGGCTGCGAGGCCCGGGCCTGCAACGTGACCGACGAGGCCCAGGTGGTGGAGCTGGTGGAATGGACCCTGGCCAACCACGGCCCCATCGACCTGTTCTGCTCCAACGCCGGGGCTGGGGCCGAGGGCGTGCTCACCGACGCCACCAACGAGGCGTGGCAGACCCAGTGGGACCTGCACGTCATGTCCCACCTCTACGCCGCCCGGGCCGTGCTGCCCTCGATGATCGCCAAGGGCGAGGGCTACCTGCTCAACACGGCCTCGGCCGCCGGCCTGCTGGCCGCCATCGGCTCCGGGCCCTACACCGTCACCAAGGCCGCGGCGGTGAAGCTGGCCGAGTTCCTGTCGATCACCCACGGCGACGACGGCATCCGGGTGTCGGTGCTGTGCCCCCAGGGCGT
>CADEDH010000006.1:19126-76565 GCA_902826025.1 uncultured Actinomycetes bacterium | reverse complement strand
CGATCACCCACGGCGACGACGGCATCCGGGTGTCGGTGCTGTGCCCCCAGGGCGTTAACACCGCCATGGCCCCCAGGAGCCTGGGCGACGGCCAGACCGACGGCATCATCGAGCCCGACGACCTGGCCCGGGTGGTGGTGGACGCCATCCGAGATGAGCGGTTCCACGTGCTCCCCCACCCCGAGGTGGCCGAGTACGTGAAACGCAAGGCCGACGACCCCGACCGCTGGCTGAAAGGCATGCGCCGCCTCCGGGCCCGCAGCCTCGACCAGCAAGGGTGAGCTGAGTTCTGCGGGCTCCTCGGGGCCCCCACCCCGGCGCCAGCTACGCTGAGTTCTACGGGGGCTCGCGCCCCCGGACCCCATCTGCGCCGGGGCCCCCACCCCGGCGCCAGCTACGCTGGCGTCCCATGGCCACCTTCGCCACCACCGACCTGTCCTACGTCGACGGCTACAAGCTTCTCACCGGGCTCGTCGTCCCCCGCCCCATCGGCTGGATCGGCACCGTCGACGCCGACGGCCGCCCCAACCTGGCCCCGTACTCCTTCTTCCAGGCCGTCGCCTCCCACCCGCCGACCGTTCTGTATTCCGTGGGCGTCAACGACGGCGACGAGAAGGACAGCCTGATCAACGCCCGGGCCACCGGCGAGTTCACCTGCTCGATCGTGGGCATGGAGGTGGCGGTGGGGATGAACCAGACGGCGGCCGAGCTGGAGCACGGCGAGAGCGAGTTCGACTTCGCCGGGCTCACCCCCGAGCCGTCCATCGACGTGAAGGCGCCCCGGGTGGCCGAGGCCCGGGCCAGCTTCGAATGCCGTGTGACCCAGATGGTGGAGCTGGGCAACCAGCCCAACATCAACGTGGTGGTGTTCGGCGAGGTGGTGCGGTTCCACGTCGACGACGAGATCCTCGACGGCACCCGGATCGACCACGCCGCCCTCGACGCCGTGGGCCGCATGGCCGGCAACGGCTACGCCACCACCCGCGACCGTTTCGAGCTGATCCGACCCCAGTAGCACCGTCGTTTCTCCCGGCCGGCCCGCCCCCCCGCCGTGCTCGACGAACCCCACCACGACGCCTCCGAGCACCTGGTGTCGAACCCGTGCCCGGCCCCGGGGGAGACGGTGACGCTCACGGTGGAGGTAGCCGACAGCGGGGCCGGAGTGTCGTCGCTGGCCGTCCGGACGGTGCACGACGGCGAGGCGGCGTGGGCCGAGGGCCGCCGGGCCGGCCCCGGACGGTGGGAGGTGGCGCTCAGCGCCCACAACCCGGTCACGGCCTACCGGTTCTGGCTCGACGGCCCGGGCGGGCCCCGCTGGCTCACCGGCCTGGGCGTGGTCCACCACGACCCCACCGACCACCACGACTTCCGCCTGCTCACCACGGGCGGAACGCCCGACTGGGTGCCGTCCACCGTGTGGTACCAGATCTTCCCCGACCGCTTCGCCTCGTCGGGCCGGCATCGGGCCCAGCTGCCCGAATGGGGGTGGATGAGCCGCTGGGACGATCCGGTGGCCACCGGCCCCCGGTCGATGACCCAGCTCTACGGGGGCGACCTCGACGGCATCGCCGGCCGGCTCGCCCACCTACGGGACCTGGGGGTGGGTGGCATCTACCTCAACCCGGTGTTCCCGGGTCGGTCGAACCACCGCTACGACGCCACCTCGTTCGGCACTGTCGACCCACTGCTGGGCGGCGACGAGGCCCTGGTGCGCCTGCGCCGGGCCTGCACCGACGCCGGACTCCGGCTGATCAGCGACCTCACCCTCAACCACACCGGCAGTCACCACGAATGGTTCGCCGCCGCTCAGGCCGACCCGGACGCGGCCGAAGCCGACTTCTACTATTTCGTGGACCATCCCCACCGCTACGCCTCCTGGCTCGACGTGGCCTCGCTGCCCAAGCTCAACCACGCCTCGGGCGAACTGCGCCAGCGGCTGTACGAGGGGCCCGACTCGGTGCTGGCCCGCTACCTCGGGCCCCCGTTCGACCTCGACGGCTGGCGCATCGATGTGGCCAACATGACCGGCCGGCGGGGCCACGACGACCACAACGAGGTGGCCCGCCGCTCGGCCCGGCGCACCAGCGACGGGGTGGACCCGGCCCGGTGGCTGGTGGCCGAGCACTTCTTCGACCCCAGCGCCGACGCCGGCCCCGGCAGCTGGCACGGGTTCATGAACTACGCCGGCGTGGCCCGGCCGGTGGCGAGCTGGCTGGGACGCCGGGAGTCGCTGGCCCGCCTCACCGGCGGCCCGGGTCAAGCCCCCCGGGACGGGGTGGCGGCGGCCCGGGCCATGGACGCCGCCCGCTCGGTGCTGCCGTGGCAGACCGTGCTGGGGTCGATGGCCCTGGTCACCTCGCACGACACCCCCCGCTGGCACTCGCTGGCCCGGTCGCCCGAGCTGGCCCGGGTGGGGTTGGGGTTGGTGCTGACCCTGCCCGGGGCGCCGTGCCTGCTCTACGGCGACGAGATCGCCCTCACCGGCTCCGACGCCGAGGCGGCCCGGCGCACGATGCCGTGGGACACCTCCACCTGGGACCGTTCGACGCTGGACTGGTACCGGGAGCTGATCCGGTTCCGGTCGGGCTCCCGGGCCCTGGCCCACGGCGGCTTCCGGTGGGTGGAGCGGGCCCCCGACGCCCTGGCCTTCCTCCGTCGCACCACCGGTGAACATCTGCTGGTGCGGGCCTGCCGGGTGGGCGGGGCCCCGCCGCTGCGGTTGCCGACCGGGTGGGAGGCCGAGCTGGTGGCCGGGGAGGGAACGGCCCGGTCGGGCCCCGACGGGCTGGCCATCGGCCACGACGGGCCCGGGTTCGGCATCTGGCGTCTCCTGGGGGACGGGGACCACAATGGTGACTGAACTGCAACCCGGGGACCCAGGGGGAGATGTCGATGCTCACGCACGAAGACAACGAGCTGCTGTGCCGGGTCGGCCCCGGCACCCCGATGGGCGACCTGATGCGCCAGTACTGGATCCCCTGCCTGCCGTCGTCGGAGTTCCCCGAGAACGACGGGCCGGCCAAGCGGATGATGCTGCTGGGTGAGCGGTTCGTGATGTACCGCGACAGCCTGGGCCGCATGGGGGCCATGGCCGAGGCCTGCCCCCACCGGGGGGCCAGCATGTACTTCGCCCGCAACGAGGAGTGCGGCCTGCGCTGCAACTACCACGGGTGGAAGTTCGACCTCGACGGCACGCTGGTGGACCTCCCAACCGAGCGCTCGGGCAGCCGGGCCCAGCAGCACTTCATCGACAAGGTGAAGATCCGGGCCTACCCGTGCCACGAGGTCAACCACATGATCTGGGTCTACCTCGGCCCCCGGGAGACGCCGCCCCCGTTCCCCCTCTTCGAGATCAACACCCTGCCCATCGAGAACGTCGACGAGCCGGCGGTCATGATGGAGGAGGCCAACTGGGTGCAGAACATGGAGGGCGACCTCGACTCGGTGCACCTCAACTGGCTGCACCGGCGCCTGGCGGCGGACTCGCCGGCGCCTCCCAGCGGGATCCGGGGGTTCTGGAGCCCCGACCCCGAGCCGCCTGAGCTCGACGTGGAGCGCACCGAGTACGGGGCCTTCTACTCCTCCCAGCGCAAGTGGACCGACGGGCAGATCTGGCACCGGATCAACCAGTTCATCTTCCCGTTCCACACGATGATCAGCGTGGGCAAGATCGTCAACCTCCGCTCGTTCGTGCCGTTGGACGACCACCACGCCATGCTGATCAGCCACAGCGGTAGCCCCCTCGGCCCGTTCCCGGCCGACCAGGTTCGAGGTCGCAACGCCTTCGACGAGGTGGGCGGCTACGAGCCCCGCACCAACGATCCCCGCTCGTACTTCCTCACCAAGGCGAACAAGCGCAACGATTACCACCGCGACCTCGAGGTGGAGAAGACGTTGATGCACAGCGGCATCCCGTTCGTGCTCAACCTGCAGGACCGGGCCATGACCGAGCTGATGTGCAGCTTCGACGGCGAGCCGCTCTACGACCGGACGCAGGAGAACCTGGGCTCCACCGACGCCTTCGTGATCGCGGTGCGCTCGCAGCTGATCAACGCGGCCAAGCGCTTCCGCGACAACGGCCAGCTCCCGCCGAACGTGGAAGACGTCTCGTTCGACCGCATCCGGGCGGCGTCGGTGCTGATCCCCTCCGACGTCGACTGGAAGGCCCACTCCAAGGAAGCCCGCAACGCCGACTCCGGCGAGGCCCCCAGCGACGACGTCCCCCTGATCATCGACTAGAGCTGGCGGCGCAGCCGGGCGGGGTGGGCGCCCGGGCCGGGAGGTACGGTGGTGGCTGGTGCTGCAGGGCCGCGGGCTTGACGGCGGATCGGGCGATCCGCGGGACGATCGTGGTGCCTCCGCGCCCGGGGGCGGGCGATGACCGGGCCAGCCGGCCCCCCGACGGCACCGCAGCTCCGGGTCCTTCCGGGCGAGGGCAGCGGGCTGGGCCCACGCACCGGCGTGTGGCTGTTCCCCGACCGCCCAGCCCCCGATCTGGTCCGGTTGATCGTGCTGGCCGAGGAACTCGGCCTCGACGAGGTGTGGCTGGGTGACGAGGGCCCGGCCCGGGAACCGTTCGCCGTGCTGGCCGCCGCCGCCGGCGTCACCTCCCGCATCCGGTTGGCCGTCGGTGTCACGAACCCCTACCTCCGGACGCCGGCGCTCGTCACCACCACCATGCTCACCGTCCACGAGCTGAGCGGGGGCCGGGCCGTGCTCGGGGTGGGCGCCGGCGGCTCGCTGTCGCTGGCCCCCTTCGAGCTCCAGGCCGACCGACCGGTAGCCCGCATCCGGCACTTCCTGGAGCTGACCGGGGCGGTGGCCGACGGCCGCCCCGCGCCTGGCTACCGCCCCACCGCCACCGCCGTGCGGGCCGGCGACCGGCCCCTGCCCATCTTCGTGGGGGCCCGCGGACCCCGGCTCAACCATCTGGCGTCGGAGCTGGCCGACGGGGCCTTCGTGTCGGGCCTGCCCCCGTTCCGCTACCGGGAGGTGATCGGGTGGGCCCGCTCGGTGCGCCCGATCGAGATCGCCCTGTACCCGAGCGTGGCCTTCGGGGCCGAGGCCCGGGAGCACCTGCGACCCGACATGGTCCACGCCCTGGCCGACTCCCCGGCCAGCGTCCGTTCCCGGCTGGCGGTGAGCGAAACCGACCTGCGCACGGCCCTGGCCGCCCTGAGCGCCGGGGACCGGGAGCCGGCCCGGGCCCTCGTGACCGACGCCCTCCAGGAACAGCTGATGCTGGTGGGCGAGCCCGACGACGTGGGCCAGCGCCTGGCCGCCCTGGTCCGTGAGCACCATCCCGACAGCATCGGCTTGGCCGTCACCCAGCCCGACATGGAGGACGGCCTACGCCAGGCGGCCCGGGCTCTGACCGTCATGAAGCGCCTCGCGGTCTGAGTGTCCCGGGCTCGGGAATACCCTGCGGGCATGCGATTCGGGTGCGACATTCCCTACCTGGCGGCCACCGACGACGTGCGTCGCTACGTCCTCGGCGTGGAGGAGCTCGGCTACCACTTCGTGGGCTATGCCGGTCACCTGGCCTGCACCCTCGACACGGCGTTCCCCGCCCCGTTCTTCACCTTCGACGAGCCGTGGCGGGAGGCCTTCACCCTGGGGGCGTGGCTGTCGGCCGTCACCACCCGCATCGAGATCAACCCGGCCATGGTGCTCCTGCCGCTGTACCCGCCGGTGCTGGCGGCCAAGCAGGCGGCCGAGGTGGCCAACCTCAGCGGGGGCCGGCTCCGCCTGGCCGCCTCGGTGGGGTGGAACACCCGGGAGTGCGAGACCCTCGGCGTCGATCCCCGCACCCGGGGCGCCCGGTTCGAGGAGCAAGTGACGCTGCTGCGCCGCCTGTGGAGCGAGCGCAGCGTCGACCACGAGGGCCGCTTCTTCACCCTCGCCGGGGCCGGGATCAGCCCCCGGCCGGCTCAGCCGATCCCGGTGTGGTTCGGCGCCGGCCGGGTCGACGGCGACGGCTTCCCCACCGATGCCGCCATCGACCGGGCGGCCCGCCTGGCCGACGGCTTCAAGTTCATCGCCCCCTCCTTCCGGGACCTGGACCGGGTGGCCCGGGTCACGGCCCAGCTGAGGGAGGCGGTGGCCGGCCACGGCCGCGACCCCGATGCGTTCGGCATCGAGACCCGGATCATCGCCCAGATGTCCACCCCGGAGGAATGGCCGGCGCTGGTGGAGCGGTGCCGTGGCCTGGGGGCCACCCACGTGGGCTTCGCCAACCGGATCGCCGGCGGGACGGTGGACGAGGCCCTGGCCACCCTGGCCGAGTTCCAGCGCCGCACCGCCGAGCTGTGGTGACCGGCGGCTCCCGGCCGACCAAGGCTGAGCTACTGGCCCGGGCGGCGGAAGCGGCCGGGCGCTACGTTGCGGCCGAGCGCGACGGGCGGGCCAGCCCCGACGCCGACGCCGTGGCCGCCCTGGCCGGCTTCCCGGCCGACGCCCTCGACCACCCGCTCCCAGCGGCCGACGCCCTCGACCTGCTCGACCGCCTGGGTAGCCCGGCCGCAGTGCGCACCACCGGCGGCCGGTACTTCGGCTTCGTCAACGGCGGGGTCGACCCGGCCGGCCTGGCCGCCTCGGTGCTGGCCGGGGCCTGGGACCAGAACCTGGCCCTGCCGGTGATGTCACCGGTCGGCGCCCACCTCGACACGATGGCCACGGCCTGGATCGTCGACCTCCTGGGTCTGCCGGCCGGCACCCTGGCCTCGTTCTGCGCCGGTGCCACCGTGGCCAACCTCACCGCCATCGTCACCGCCCGCGACGCCCTCCTGCGCCAGGCCGGCTGGGATGTGCGGGCCCGGGGCCTGGCCGGAGCCCCACCCCTGGCCATCGCGACCTCGGCCGAGATCCACGCCTCGGTCAACAAGGCTCTGGCCGTGGCCGGCCTCGGGCTCGACACGGTCACGGTCGTACCGACCGACGGTTGTGGCCGTCTCGACCCTGCCGCCTTCGCCGCCGCCGTCGGGCCCGGAGCCGGGCCGACGCTGGTGATCGTGCAGGCCGGGAACGTGAACACCGGCCACAGCGACCCGTTCGCCGCCGTGATCGACCATCTGGAGGCCGTCGGGGTGCGGGACCGGTGCTGGGTCCACGTCGACGGGGCCTTCGGGCTGTGGGCCGCCGCCGCCGCCCCCGATCGCCGCCACCTGGTGGCCGGGGTGGACCGGGCCGACTCCTGGGCCACCGATGCCCACAAGTGGCTCAACGCCCCCTACGACTGCGGCCTGGTGGCGGTGGCCGACCCGGCGACACTCCGGGCGGCGATGTCGATGGACGCCGCCTACGTGACCGGGGCCGGCGCCGAGCGACCCCTGATGAACCTCGGCCTCCAGATGTCGCAGGCGGCCCGGGCCGTGCCGGTGTGGGCCATCCTCGCCACCCGGGGCCGGGCCGGCGTGGCCGATGCGGTGGAACGGTGCTGCCAGCTGGCCGACCGCTTCGCCCGCCGCCTGGCCGACGCCGGGGTGACGATCCTGGCCCCCGTCGTGCTCAACCAGGCCCTGGCCTCGTTCGGCCCCGGGCCCGACGAGGAACGGGTCGACAACGGTGATGCCCTGACCGACGCCGTGATCGCCGCCGTGCAGGCCGAGGGTACGGCGTGGTTGGGCGCCACCACGTGGCAGGGCCGGCGGGCCATGCGGATCAGCGTCTCGGACACGTCGACCACCGAGGCCGACGTCGACCGCGCCGCCGACGCCGTGCTCCGGGCGTGGGCCTCGGTGCGCTAGCCGGTCAGCCCCGGGCCATACCCCACAGGGCGACCTGGAACGAGTGCCCGAGGCGGGGCAACAGCGACTCGGGATCGATCGAGCCGGCGTAGCGGCGCTGCATCAGGATGTAGTACTGGGCCCACAGGTTGTGGGCCAGCATGCCCGTGGGCACGTCGGGATCGAGCAGGCCGTTGACCTTGGCCTTGTCGAGCAGCTCGACGAACCGGCCGATGAAGTGGCGCATGAACTCGCTCACCCCGCTACGCATGGCCGGTGAGACGAACATCAGCTCCTTGAAGTAGATGCGGGTCAGCTCCGGTTCCTGCTCGTGGTACGCCGTGACGTGGCTGAACGCCGTCATCAGCTGCTCCACCACCGGGGCGGTGGGATCGATCAGGGTGAAGGCGTGGTCCCACAGCTCGCCCACCTCGTCGCGGAAGACGGCCAGTAGCAGGTCTTCCTTGGAGGTGACGTAGAGGTAGAGGGTGCCGGTGCCGATCCCGGCCTCCTCGGCGATGGCGGCCGTGGTGGTGGCCTCGAAGCCCCGGGTGGCGAACAGGCGGCTGGCCGCCTCCACGATCCGGCGCCACTTCTCGGCCTTGTTCCGCTCCCGCAACCCCATCGGGGGCGCGTCGGCGTAGTCTTCGGGCGATGCTTCAGTATGCGGCGACTTGGCACTGATGGTGGCAGCTTAACGCGCCCACCGGGGTCGTTGCCATCTGTACCGAGGATCCGAAAATCAGTGCTTTACGCCGTCACGCCCCGCTGATTTTCCCGCCGACTGGAGCTTGCGCCGCAGCTCGCCGGCGGCCGCCAGCTCGGCCCGATTGTCGTCGCCGACGTGCATGAACCGGTCTCGCCAGCCCTCGTCGTCGGGATCCCACACGAGCGGGGCCTGGATGGTGGTACGGGGCACGAACGCCTGCTCCAGCGTGTCGAGGGCCAGGCCCACGATGGCCCGCTGCATGGCGACGTCGTACGGCTTGCCGCACGGGTTGCCCAGCGGGAAGTCGACGAACACGAAGCGGGGCACCCCGCACTCCTCCACGATGTCACGGGCCGAGCCGACCACCACGGTGGGGATCCCGGCCTCTTCGATCAAACGCGCACCCAGGCTCACGGACTGGTGGCAGACGGGTCAGAGGGGTACGAGGAGAGCGACGTCCACGTCGTCCTCCTGGAGCCAGTTGATCACCCGGGGGGCGTCTCGATTCAAGGTCTGCCGGTGGCTGAACTGGGTGGGCAACCCGTAGAACCGGCTCGATACCGAGCCGATGCGCCCGGCGGCGGCGTACTCGTCGAGCCGCTCCAGCGGGAGGTAGGAGTTGACGTCTTCGGTGTGGGTCTCGTTCTTGGCCCACGACAGGTACTGGTTCTGGAGCTGACCGGTCTCGGTGCGGGAGGCGACGTAGGGAAGGCGAGGCAGGTCGGACGGGACGGTGTAGACGAAGTCGTCGGGCAGGAAGTACGAGGTGGTGATGCACCCGATCTTGCACTCCGACAGCGGCTTGGGCAGCGGGGTGAACGGGGCCTCGTCGTTGGCCGCCCACTCATAGGCCTTGGTGTAGCCGTGGGCGGCGTAGAACTCCCGCGACTTGTCGATGTAGCTCACCTGCGTGCGGTGCGTGATCTTGCGATCGGCCATCGGTGCCTCCTCTCCTCGGCGACGATATTAGGCCGGTTGTCCGGTCATGCCCCAGTTGAGGGCGTTGGCCGTCACCCGGGCCACGGCTGGATCGGGGACCCAATCGGCGGCTGGATCACCGCAGAGGCCGAACACCCAGTCGGTGGAGCCCGCCGTCACCACCCCACCTCCACCCGAACCGAAGGGCCGGCAGGTGAGCAGCACGGCGTTGCCGTGGCGGACCCGGGCCAGGCTGTCGGCGTCGACCCGGCCGAACAGCCGACCGGCGATGTACTCCAGGTCTCCCTGGTCCGACAGGGCCGAAATCGAGGCCGGGTACTCCCCTACGGCCAGGTTCGACGACGGGGTGTAGGCCACCACCTCCACCTCGGAGGGCCACGTCTCGGAGGGCCACGTCCCGGAGGGCAGGCCCGGCTCGGGCCGGGCCACCGGCAGCTGGTACTCGTCGAGCGCCAGACGGCAACCCACCGTCTCGTAGCCCACGACCCCGTCGCGGGCCCCCAGCAGGTCGCCGTAGCCGAGCCCGGTGCCGTCCAGCAGCCAGTGCTCGGGCCGGTAGACGGTGAAGGCCCCGGTGCCCCGGGCCACGGCCTGCCCGAAGCGGTGATAGAGGCCCCAGGCCGAACCGGCCCCCAGGAGCGACCACTCGGGCCGACCCACCAGCGGATCGCACCACAGGCCGGTCATGTCCCCCGGTCGGCCCTCAGCCACCACCGGGTCGGTCTCGGGAGCCGAGTACTTGTGGCACACCATCGTGGCGCCGGGGTCGACGGAGCCGTCGCCGGCCGGTGGGCCGGCCTCCAGGCGGACCTGCCAGAAGCAGGTGTTGCCCGACAGGCTCACCAGGTTCCCACCCCCGGCCACATGGGCCTCCACCGTGGCCCGCTGGGGGGCCGACCAGTATTCGTCGTGTCCCACGTCCACCAGTAGCCGCTGGCCGGTCAGGGCGTCAGGGTCCTCCAGGTCGGACGACACGAGGTAGTCGAACCGGTACCCCGCCGCCTCGGCCCACACCACGAACCGGCGCTCGTGGGTGTACCAGCCGGCCGATCCGACGGCGGCCGGATAGCCATGGGCGAACCGCCAGCGCTGGAAGATGGCGCCGTCGGGATCGGCCTCCTCTCCCCATCGGGTGGGCCGCGCCTTGCGGTCGTCCCGCTCCTCGGCCGGCCGGCACAACATCCCCCGGGCGAAGGGCCGGCGGAACGACACCTCCCTGCCCCCGGTGTACAGGCTGGCCCCGCCCCAGGTGTTGTAGGCGTTCCAGGTGTTGGTGGCCAACACCAGGGCGGCCCCCGCTGGCTGGCCGGGCCGCCCTCGCACCACGAAGCCGGCGTGGGCCTCGTTGCGCCCGGCCGGCCCGCCGGTCAGGCGGCAGGTGACGAGGTAGAAGCCGGAGTCCCACTCCGACCCCACCGGGATCTCCAGCGATACCGGCCACCGACAGCCAGCGGCATCGGCATCGGCCGGCGGGGCCCGGTAGGCGCCGGGCACGCCGTCGGCCCGCCATACCGGCTCCCGCCGAGAGCCCCACCGTTCCACCGTCACGTCAAAGCGGTCGCCCGAACGGCACGACGCGTGGAGGGTGGCGGTAGCCCCGGGGGCATAGCTCAGCCGCCCGCAGTAGGCCTCGATCTCGTCGAAGAACGTCGGCTCGTCGGTCACGCCGGGATCGGGTTCGGGGCCGGGGTCGAGGCCACCACCGGGCGGCGACCGAGGAGGGGCACCATGCTCAGTGAGATCACGTTGGCCACCGCCCCCAGGGCGAACGACGTCCGGTAGCTGTCGAGCTGGTCGTAGATGTAGGCGGCGAGGAACGGGCCGAGGGCGGCCACGGTGCCGGCGGTGGCGAAGATGGCGCCCACGATCATCCCGGCGTGGCGGCGCCCGAACTCGTCGCCCACCAGGGCGGGAAAAGTGGTGACCGAGCCGCCGTAGGAGAACCCGAAGAAGAACGCCGTGATAAGCAGCGTCACCAGCCCCTGGGCCAAGGCGAAGCCGGCGAAGCACACCACCTGCACGGCCAGGGTGAACGCCAGCATCACCTTGCGGCCCACCGAGTCGGACAGGGGCCCCACGGTGAGGCGGCCCGACATCCCGCCGATGCCGATGGCCGACAGCACCCACGAGGCGGCGAAGGTCGACGCCCCCAGGTCTTCGGCGAAGGCGGCGCCGTGCACAAAGGGAACGAACACCACCAGCCACGTCATGCCGTAGATGGCGAACATGAGCCAGAAGGCCCGGGTGCGGCGCGCTTCGCTCAGGGTCATGGCCGGCCCCGCCACCCCGCCCACCTCGGACGGCGGTGGCCCGGCGGCCCCGTCGGGGAACTGGCCCACCTCCTCGGGGGAGCGGATCATGAACCGGGAGAACAACAGCAGCAGGAGCCCGCCCCCCACGCCCATGGCGGTGAGGGTGGGACGCCAGCCGAACCGGCCCATGAACAGGGCGGCCACCGGCGGCACCACCAGGTTGCCGAAGCTGCCCCCGCTCGACGTGATCCCCACCGCCGTGCCCCGGCGGCGGACGAACCAACGGACCACCGTGGCATTGCACGGCACCCAGCTGACGCTCATACCGATCCCGGCCACCACCCCCAACAGGAGGTACACCTGCCACAGCTCCCGGGCCTGGCCCAGCAGGGCCCAGCCGGAGCCCAGGAACACTGCCCCCACAGCGATGGCCCGCCGGGGCCCCCACCGGTCGGTGGCCCACCCGCTCACGCCCGACAGGAACGAGTACAACCCGATGTAGATGGCGTAGGGGGTGGACAGGTCGGTACGGCTCCAGCCCGTGTCCTCGCTGATCACCTTCACGAACAGGCCGTAGGTGAACTGGGTGCCATAGCCAACGGCCAGCACGCCGAAGGCGGCGCTGACCACGCCCCACCCCTTGAACCGTTCCCCTCGGGGCAGCTTGGGCGGCAGGAGGATGTGGGTGGGGATCTCGGTGTCCCAGGTCCGGGTCGTCGTCATCGCTGCCCCCTCATGGTCGGTCCGGCCGTCAGACCGGCAGCCGGTCGGCGCCCACCACGGCATGACCCAGGCGCAGTGCCAGGACGGGGCGTGACAGCGCGGTCAGATCGTGTCGGGGATCGGCGTCGAGGAACACGACGTCGGCCCGCTGGCCCGGCTCGAACCCCCACGGGGTGCCGAGATGGTCGTACGCCGTGATGGTCAGGGCGTCGACCACCTGGGCGGCGGTGAGCCCGTACTCGTGGAGCCGGAGGGCCTCGGCCGCCACTCCCCCGTGGGGCAGCTGGAGATCGGTGCCGGCCAGCACCGTGACGCCCGCCTCGGGGGCCCCGGCCAGCAGTTCCCGCACGTTGTCGAGGCCCCGGGCGAACAGCTTGCCCCCGCTGGACTCCGGGCCCAGCTCGTCGCGGGTGGCCTCCATGGCCCCGATGGTGGGCACCCAGGCCCCGCCCCGGCGGCCGAGATCGACCACGTCGTCGGCGGAGAGGAACAGGCCGTGCTCGATCGAGTCGATCCCGGCCGCCACGGCCAGGGTGGCGGTGGTGGGGGCGCAGGTGTGGATGGCGGTGCGGCACCCGGCGGCGTGGGCCACCTCCACCGCCCGGGCCATGGCCTCCTGGCTGAAGTTGGGGGTGGGGCCAACCCCCTTCTTGGGCCAATCGCCGATCAGCTTGACCCAGGTGGCCCGCCCGTCCCCGGCCCCGGTGGCCCGGCGCACCACGTCGACCAGATCCTCCTCCGACACCTCGTGGCCGAAGCCGGCGAAGTAGCCGCCTGAGCTGGTGATGATCCGGCCGGCCATATGCAGCTCGGGGCGGCGGGTGGGCGGCTCGTCGAGCACCCGGAGGCTGAGATCATCGCTGGTGCCCTTGTCGGCCACCAGGAACACGCCGCCCTCCAGCTGGGCCCAGGCGTTCTCCCGAGCCCGGTCGAGGATCGAGCCCTCCTCATCGACCGCCGACACCTGGTTGCTCGACAGGTGGGCGTGGCAGTCGGCCAGGCCGGGCACGGCCCACCAGGCCGAGGCGTCGAGCTCGGCCTCGGGGGTGACGGTGCCCGGAGCGTGGAACAGGCCGTCGTCGCCCACCACCAGCTCGGCTGTCGACCCGTCGAGGGTCCTGATCGTGAGTCCCAGTCGCACGGACCGAACGGTAGTGGTCCACGGACCGATGGTCACAGTTCCCGCCGGCGGCGGGGCACACTGGGGTTCGTGAGCGATCCGTCCGAGCGGCCCGAGGCCGCGGCCGCCCCCCGGGTGCTGCTGGTCGAGGACGACACCGGTATCGCCGAGCCGCTGGTGGAAGGGCTGGAGAAGGCGGGCTTCGCCGTCACCCACGTGACCCTGGGCCGAGACGCCCTGGCCGCTCCCCGGCCCGACCTCGTGCTGCTCGATCTGGGCCTGCCCGACCTCGACGGCTCCGAGGTGGCCCGCTCCCTGCGGGCCGTTTCCGGGGTCCCCATCATCGTGGTGTCGGCCCAGGGCGACGAGATCGACCGGGTGCTGCTGCTGGAGCTGGGGGCCGACGACTACGTGGTCAAGCCGTTCGGTCTCCGGGAGCTGGTGGCCCGGATGCGGGCCGTGTTGCGCCGGGCCCGACCCGATCCCGCCGGTGAAGCCGGTGGCGAGCCGGCCGCCGGCGCCCCGGCGGGCGACGGTGCGGCCGGCGGTGGGCACCAGGTGTTCGGTCCGCTGGAGATCGACCGCCGGTCCCGCCGGGTGACTCTGAGCGGGAT
The DNA here is from genome assembly GCA_902826025.1 of uncultured Actinomycetes bacterium. Taxonomy (GTDB): domain Bacteria; phylum Actinomycetota; class Acidimicrobiia; order Acidimicrobiales; family SZUA-35; genus CADEDH01. The sequence goes on along the minus strand of CADEDH010000006.1, from coordinate 62,484 downwards.
CGAGATGGACCTGGCACCACGGGAGTACGACCTGCTGGCCCTGCTGGCCTCGGACCCCGGGGCCGTGTTCACCCGGGAGAAGATCATCGAGGAGGTGTGGGACCCCCACTGGTGGGGATCGACCAAGACCCTCGACGTCCACGTGGCCGCCGTACGCCGCAAGCTGGGCGACGGCAGCTGGATCGCCACCATCCGGGGCGTCGGCTACCGGTTCGACCCCCGGTAGCGGAAAGCACCTGCGCCGTGACCCGGTGGATGACAATGACCCGGCGCCTGGTGTTGTCGTACCTCGGCATCGCCCTGTTCTCCCTGGTGGTGCTGGTGTACCCGTTGGGGGTCACGTTCGCCTCCCGGGAGCGGAGCCGGCTCGAGTTCCAGGTGGAGAGCGAGGCCGACTACTTCGCCGCCCTGGTGGAGGACACACTGGAGTCGGGGGCACCGCTCGACGTGCAGGACCAGGTGACCCGCTACGTGAAGGGCATCGGTGGGGCCCGGGTGGTGATCGTCGACGACCGGGGGATCTCGGTGCTCGACTCGGATGATCCCGACGGCGCCCCCCGGGACTTCTCCACCCGTGTCGAGTTCCAGACGGCGCTGGGCGGCCGGGGGTCGGTCACCGACGTCCGGTACTCGGAGAGTTTGAAGCTGTCGTTCCTCTACGCCGCCGTGCCCGTGACCTCGGGCGGGGAGATCCACGGGGCGGTGCGGATCACGTACCCGACCTCGAAGATCGACGAGAAGATCCGGGCCGTCTGGCTCCAGCTCGCCCTGCTGAGCGGGGTGGTGCTGGCGACCGTCACCGCCATCGCCTACGCCCTGGCCACCAGCGTCACCAGCCCGGTGCGGGCCGTGCGCGACGGGGCCGAAGCCCTGGCCGGGGGCGACCTGAGCCAGCGGGTGCCCGACGACGCCGGGCCGCCCGAACTGCGCAGCCTGGCTGCCACCTTCAACCGGATGGCCGAACGGCTGCAGCGCCTGGTGGAGGGCCAGCGGGCCTTCACCGCCGACGCCTCCCACCAGCTCCGCAGCCCGTTGACGGCGCTGCGGTTGCGGCTGGAGACGATCGACGGGGCCCCGGGCGGGACCGACCAGGCCAAGGTCGATGCTGCCCTGCACGAGGTCGACCGGCTGAACCACCTGGTCGACAGCCTGCTCGTGCTGGCCCGGGCCGGGGGCGCGGCGCCGCCCACGGTCGAGGTGGATCTGGCCCAGGTGCTGGTGGAACGGTGGGAGCACTGGGTACCGGTAGCCGAGAGGCGGGGGGTCACACTCGACCTCGACTTCGGGCCGGAGGAGCCTGACCTCGTGGTCCGAGCGGTGCCGGGCACGCTGGACACCGTGCTCGACAACCTGCTCGACAACGCCATCGGCGTCACCCCGGCCGGGGGCACCGTACGGCTCCGGGGCTGTCGGGCTAGCGGCGAGATCTCGGCCCACGTGGTGGACGACGGCCCCGGCATGACGGCCGAGCAGCGGGCCCGGGCCTTCGACCGCTTCTGGCGGGCCCCCGGTTCGGGTCGGACCGGATCGGGGTTGGGCCTGGCCATCGTGGCCGACCTGATGGCGGCGAACGGGGGCCGGGCCGAGCTGGTCGCCGGGCCCGACGGAACGGGGCTCGACGCCAGCGTCGTCCTCGCCGCCCCGGCGACATGAACCCCTGATGTCACCGGTCCTCGTGACCGCGCCTTCCTTACCGATCCTTAACCCTGGCCTGGCCCGTCGTTACCAGGGGTTTCGTTACGGTCAGGGACATGAAGCGCAAATCAGCCCTCGCCACCGCCGCTGCCATCACCGGGACGATGTTCGCCGCCGGGGCGGCCACCGCCCTCAACTCCGCCATCCTCGGCGGTGCGGCCGATGCCAGCCCCAGCGGGGCGCCGTCGGTGTTCGCCACCGCCTCCTCCGACCAGGTGGCCGAGAGCCCAACCACCGTCACGGCCCCCGCCACGACCCAGGTCGAGAGCCCCGCCACCGTGGCCACCCTCCCCCCGGTGCGCTCGCCCGGCGCCGAGCCGGTCTCGATCTCCGCCGGTAGCTCGGTCGCCTCCGGGGGCGGCGAGTACGAGGACGACGACGAACACGAAGAGCACGAGCATGAGTACGAACACGAGTACGAAGGCTCGGACGATGACGACTGAGGGAGGAAGCGCCACCGCCCTCACCCGGCCTCCGGTCTCCGACCGGACGGGCGGTCGGGCCCCGCTCCCCACGGCGGGCCCGGTCGCCAGGACGGCGCCGGCGTCGGAGCGAAGCAGCCGTCCCTCCGCTGCTTCGACCGCCGCCGGCCGTCCGTCGCATCCGGCCGACGCCACCCGCCGGTTCGTGGCCAGCGTGAGCGTGATCGCCACCCTGGTGATGGTGGGGGCGATGGCCCGGTCGGCCGCCGCCCAGAACGCCGCCGATGCCGCCGCCGAATCGGCCGCCGCCAACAGCGCCGGCCCAGCCGGGGTGACCGCTCCCGTCACCACCGGTACGTTCCCGGCCCCGACGGCGATAACGGTTCCCCCCACCGCCATCGACGGCTCTGCCGCCACCACCCCCCAGCCAGCGGCGGCTCCGCTCCCCACTGCGCCCGCCCCCCGAGCGACGGCGGCCCCTCCGGTGAGCAAGAGCAATGGCAGCTGAACGCCGCTTCCGGGCCATGGGCAGCGACTGCCACCTGATCGTCGAGGTCGGGACCGGGGCCACAGCCCCGCCGTCCGCCGACGGCGAGGCGCTGGCCGACCGGGCCGTGGCCCGGGTGGCCGAGTTGGAGCGCCGATGGAGCCGCTTCGACCCGGCCAGCGACGTGTCGCTGGTCAACGCCGCCTCGCCCCGCCCGGTGGCGGTGGCCCCCGAGACCCTCGAACTGGCCCGCCGGGCGGTGGAGGCGGCCCGGGAGACCGGCGGCCGCTTCGACGCCACCCAGCTCCCGGCCCTGCTCGCCGCCGGCTACGACCGGACGTTCACCCTGATCGCAGCGGCCGAGACGGCCCGGCCCCTCCCCTGGGACCGAGCCACCAGCCGCCCGGACAGAGGCGGGCCCGATGACGGTGGGGCCCACGGCCGGGCCCTCCCCCTCGCCCCTGGTGGGGGCCTCACGATCGATCCCGAGTCCGGCACCGTGGCGGTGCCCACCGGCCACGGCCTCGACCCAGGCGGCATCGGCAAGGGCCTGGCTGCCGACCTGGTGTCGGCCGAGCTGATGGCCGCCGGTGCCGACGGGGCCCTGGTCAACCTGGGCGGCGATCTCCGGGTGCGGGGCCGGGGCCCCGACGAGGGCGACTGGCCCCTGTCGGTGGCCGACCCCTTCGATCCCGGGGTGGAATTGCTCCACTTGGCCGTGGGCGACGGCGCCCTGGCCACCAGCAGCCGCCTGCTGCGGCGCTGGCACGACCGTCACGGCCGCCCCGTCCACCATCTGATCGACCCGTTCACCGGCGTGCCCAGCACGACCGACGTGGTGGCCGTCACCGTGCTGGCGGCCGAGGGCTGGTGGGCCGAGGCGCTGACCAAGGCCCTGTTCACCGTCGACGCCGATCAGGGTCTGGGCCACGTACACCACGCCGCCGCCGTGATCGTCGACCGCTCGGGCCGGGTACACGCCTCACCCGAGCTCCGTCCCCTCCTCACCGTCCGCCGCCCCACGGCCGCCGGCCTCCCGGTGGGAGCCAGGTCGTGATCTCCCAAACGTGGTGGTACGTGGCCCGAGCCACCGGGATTACGGCCTGGGTGTTGCTCGCCCTGTCGGTGGTGTGGGGCCTGCTGCTGTCCACCAGCGTGCTCAAGAGCTGGTCGACCCCCAAGTGGCTGCTCGACCTCCACCGTTTCCTCGGCGGCCTGGCCGTCGTGTTCACCGTGTTCCACCTGGTCGGGCTGGTGGCCGACAGCTATGTGCAGTTCGGCCCGACCGATCTGCTGGTGCCGCTGGTGTCGCCTTACAAGACATGGCCGGTGGCTGGCGGCATCCTGGCCCTCTACACCCTGGTGGCGGTGGAAGCGACGTCGCTGGCCATGGCCCGGCTGCCCCGCCGCTGGTGGAAGCGGGTGCACCTGACGTCGTTCGCCACCTACTGGCTGGCCACCGTCCACACCATCACCGCCGGCACCGATGCCAGCAGTCCCTGGCTGTGGTGGACCACCACCCTGGTGTCGGCCCTGGTCGTGTTCCTGACCCTGTACCGGGTGCTGGCCGACGCCGACGCCATGCGGCCGGCCCGCCGCCGCAAACGGCCCACGCCCTCCCCGGCTTCCCGGCCCTCTGGCGCCACGGTCGATGCCTCGAACATGATGGGCGCCACGGCCCGGCGGCGCTGATCGCCGGCCGCACCACACGAGGCCCGCACCGGGCATCCCAGCGCTGGAGGAACGAGATGGACTTGGAGTACTGCCGGGTCGACAAGGCCGACCACGTGATGACGGTCACCCTGAACCGGCCCGACCGGCTCAACGCCCTGCATCCCCCGGCCAATCTGGAGTTGGGCACCGTCTTCGACGACTTCGCCTCCGACGACGACATGTGGGTGGCCATCATCACCGGCGAAGGCCGGGGCTTCAGCGCCGGCAACGACCTCCGGTATCAGGCCGAAGGGGGCGAGCGGGTGGCCACCCCCCGCGGCTTCGGCGGCCTCACCTCCCGTTTCGACCTCACCAAGCCCGTGATCGCCGCCGTCAACGGCGTGGCCATGGGTGGCGGGTTCGAGATCGCCCTGGCCTGCGACATCATCATCGCCTCCGACGCCGCCACCTTCGCCCTGCCCGAGCCCCGGGTGGGCCTGGCCGCCCTGGCCGGCGGGCTCCAGCGGCTTCCCCGCCAGATCGGCTCCAAGCGGGCCCTGGGCATGATCCTCACCGGTCGCCATGTGCCGGCCTCGGAGGGCTACGAGCTGGGCTTCGTCAACAAGGTGGTGCCGGCCGACGAGCTGCTGGCCACCGCCCGGGAGTGGGCCGCCATGATCTGCGCCTGCGCCCCCCTGTCGGTGCGGGCGTCGAAGGACGTGGTCTACCGCAGCCTGGACATGGCGTCGCTGGAGGAGTCGATCAAGGCCAAGTACGACTCGGTGGCGGCCATGGCCACCAGCGAGGACTTCATCGAAGGGCCCAAGGCCTTCTCCGAGAAGCGCGCCCCGAACTGGAAGGGCCGGTAACGGCCAGACGATGAGCTACCGGGGCCAGGCCAGGGGGAAATAGGGGTGATCGAGCTCCGCCCCCTCGGCCAGCTCCCGGGTGAGTCCGGGGAACTCGGGCGAGGTCTTCCACGGGCGGTGGGCGAATCGGGCGTCGGCCCCCAGGTAGCGGAGGGTCAGCACCCGCCGCCGGTGCTCGGTCGGGTTGCCAGGGGCCGAGTGGACGGTGGCGAAGTCGAAGAAGACCACGTCGCCCGGCTCCAGCTCCCAGCGCCGGATGTCGTACAGCGAACGGTCGGCGTCGATGTCGGGCACCTCGGCCAACGTGCCCTCGGGGAACCACTTGGCCTCCCGCTCCAGGAACGAGCGGGGCAGGCGCCACGGCCCCAGATGGGAGCCGGCCCAGAACTCGGGGGAGCCCACCTTGGGGACCCGGTCCACCGGGATCCAGGCGCTGATGCCCCGGCCGTGCACGTTGTAGTAGGGCTGATCCTGGTGCCAGGGGGTGGTCGCCTCGGTGGCGGGCTCCTTCACCAGCATGTGATCGTGATAGAAGCGGGCCGTGGGCGAATCCATCAGCTCGGCTGCGGTGCGGGCCACGCCGGAACGCAGGGCGACCTTGCCGATCTCGTCGATCTCGGCCCAGCGGCAGAAGTCCTCCACGAACAACCCGGGGTCGTCGGGGAGGCTCAGTACCTGGGCCGCGCTGCTCCGGTTGGCCAGGACCTTACCGATGCCGGCTGCGATCAGTTCCAGCTCCGCCGATGTCATCAGCCCCCGCACGACGACCACGCCGTCGCGCGCGTAAGCCGAAACCACATCATCTGAAACCATTGGTTCTTTCTACCTCGTGCGCTCTGGGCGGTCGGCTCGGAAATGACGAGACTCACCAACTTGCAACACAAGCGTCAGGAGCGGGAACACGGCTGGATTCGATGATGCGACAAACTCGGGGAACGACCGATGATGGATCCGACGTGAAGCACCTTTCCTTGGCCGACCTGGACCGGCAGTGGTACGAATTCGAATCGGCCGTGGACCGTACGCCCGAGGTCGATCACTGGTGCTCCGGGCTCGACTGGGTGCTGCCGGTGTACGCCGGGTTCGGGCCGGGGGCGGGGGCCGAACCGCTGGTGCTGACCGACGGCTCGGGTTGGGCCCTGCTGGCCCGCTACCGGCTGGGCGACGGCCGCCGGCTCATCGCCGGGCTGGAACCCCTGTGGGGGTTCGCCTCTCCCCTGGTCGGCCCGGATGTGGAGGCCCTGGCCGACCGGGTGGCCCGGGTGGTGGCGACCGAACCCTGGGACCAGGTGGTACTGCCGGGGATGCCCGAGCTGGTGAGCGACAGCTCGTTCCCCATGCGGGTGGCAACGGCCCTGGCCCAGCTGGGCCCGGTGGGGATGGCGGCCGGCATCGTCCGCCAGGTGGCTGACCTCGACGGCGGGTACGAGCCGTGGTGGGCCCGTCGCTCGCCCCGGTTCCGCCGCAACCTGAACCAGGCCGGCCGACGGGCCGACGCGGCGGGCCTCCTGATGACCGATGTCAGCCACGACCCCGACGTGTTCGACCGGATCCTGGCCGTGGAGGAACGCAGCTGGAAGGGGCGGGACGACACGGGGATCACGTCGTCCGAGATGCTCGTGACCTATCGGGCCATGACAGCCCGGCTCCAGGCCCGGGGGCGGCTGCGGGTACTGGTGGCCCGGCTGGCCGGGGCCGATATCGGCTACATCATGGGCGGGGTGCGGGCCGGGATCTACCGGGGGCTGCAGCTCAGCTACGCCCGGGAGGCGGCGGAGTTGTCGGTCGGCCATCTGCTCCAGCACCACCAGCTCCGGGCTCTGTGCGAGACGGGTGAGGTCGGCACCTACGACCTGGGCATGGACCTCGAGTACAAGGCCCGGTGGGCCGACCGCTCGGTACCCACCTTCACCCTGGTGGTGAACCGGCCCCGCTCCCGGCACCGGCCGGTAGCGTGAGCGGATGATCGACATCGGACGGGTTGGGATCTGGACCGGCGCCCTCGACGGGCATCCGGCGGGGGCAGTCCGGGAGGTGGCGGCCGAGCTCGACCAGGCCGGTTGGCCCACGCTGTGGATCCCCGAGACCGTGGGGCGGGATCCTTTCGTGGCCGCCGCCATGATCCTGGAGGCGGCGCCCCGGATGAAGGTGGCCACCGGCATCGCCTCGATCTGGGCCCGGGACGCCCTGACCACGGCCAACGTCACCCGCACGCTGAACGAGGCCTACGACGGCCGGTTCCTGCTCGGGCTGGGGGTGAGCCATCACACGCTCACGGAGTGGGTGCGTAAGCACTCCTACGCCAAGCCGCTCACCCGGATGCGGGAGTACCTCGAAGCGATGGACAAGGCCCGCTTCAGCGGGGTGCAGCCGGCCGAGCCGCCGAGCCGGGTCATCGCCGCCCTCGGCCCCAAGATGCTCGAGCTGTCGGCCGAGCTGGCCGACGGCGCCCACCCCTACTTCGTGCCCCCGGAACACACGGTGATCGCCCGGGAGGCGATCGGGGCCTGCAAGCTGCTGGCGGTGGAGCAGATGGTGGTGCTGGAGTCCGATCCGGCCACGGCCCGGGAGATCGCCCGGCGCCACATGGGGATCTACCTCGGGCTGCCCAACTACGCCAACAACCTGATCCGCATGGGCTACAGCGAGGCCGACATCACCGGCGCCGCCGACAACGTCGTCGACGCCATCGTGGCCTGGGGCTCGCTCGACGACGTGCTGGGCCGGGTGAAGGCCCACCACGACGCCGGTGCCGACCATGTGTGCGTGCAGGTGCTCACGTCCGACGCCGCCCTGCCCCGGGAGGGGTGGTCCGAGCTGGCCGGGGCGCTGCTCTGATGGGCGGGGTGGCCGGTCTGTTCGGCCTGGTCATCGGGGCGCTCGTGCTGTCGGCGCTGGCGGTGCTGGTGGACCGGCTGAACTTTCCCCAGCGCCCGTTCAAACCCCGCACCCTGCCCCCGGGCGACGGCAAGGATCCGCCCCGGGACCGCACCGGCGCCCACCTGATCGACGACGCCGCCGACCCTGCCACCTCCTGATCAGCGGCGGCGGCGTTTGCCGGGGCGTGACGGGGCGCCCCCGGTTCGGGATGTGGGCCGGGGCCGGGGCCGGGTGGCATGTTCGGGCAGGCCGGACAGATAGTCGAGGTAGACCTCGGGGGGCTGGGGCCGGCCCTGCATGGCGTGGAACAGGGCGTTGGACATGCCGGTGGCCACCATGTGGAGGGCCTCGTGGCGGGTGTAGCCCTTGGCCATGATCCGCTGCAGAGTGGGCCAGGTCTGAGGCGGGTCGTCGGTCAGCACCTGGTTCGCCACGATCAGGTGGAGGCTGGTGTGGAGACGGAACCGCTCGTCCTCGGCCAACTCCCCGGTGCGGGGGTGCTCGGCCTCGATGAACCCCAGACGGGTGTGCTCGTCGTCGAGCTCGGCCAAGGCGTCGGGATCGGTGAGGTCGAGGTCCGACAGGTCCGCTTCGGGGAACAGGAACGCCAGGCGTTCGGCCAGGTCGGGCAGCTCAGGATTGATCGGAGCGTCAGGCACAGCCGACAGCCTGCCCCGCGTCGCCCCCGTGCGCTACTCGACGGCGGTTCGCTGCCCCCGACGAGGGTCAGATGCCGAGGTCGTAGAGGTGGCAGCCGTCGATGACGGCCCGGCGGGTCTCGCGGTCGTAGCGGTTGGCGCTGGGATCGTGGGCCAGCGGGGCGTAGACGTAGCGGTCTTCGTGGGGGAAGCGCTGGGCCCGGGCGGCCACGGCCACGGGGATGCAGCGGGCCCGGCGCTCGATGTACTCCGGCGTGTAGGCGTTGCCCGACCCGTTGAGCACGCCGGTGCGGCCCACCACCGACGAGTAGCGGTGAAACCCGAAGTTCACCGTGATCCGGGTGCTGTCGGAGTTGTTGGCGTACGAGCCGTGCAGGCTCTGGCGGTTGGTCATCGACACGTCGCCCGGGCCGGCCACGATGGGCACGGCGTCGGGCAGGCGCTCGGAGCCGCCGTTCGCCTCCACCAGCGCCTTGATGTCGATCTTGCCCTCCAGGTGGCTCCCCGGGACCACCCACACCCCGTTGGCCGGGTTCGATCCGTACAGCTGGAGTTGGAAGTTGAACCCGTGGGCGTCGCCGTCCCAGCTCGGGTCGTCCCACAGGAGCTGGCCGTCCTGATGCCACGCCACCGACGGGCCGAGGCCCGGCAGCTTCACGAACACCACATCGGTGAACGGGGTGAAATCGGGCCCGTGCACGGCCTCGGCCACCCGCAGCAGGCCAGGGTGGCCATAGACCCGCAGGAACGTCTCCATCATCTCCAGGCCGGCCTGGATCAGGTACGGCACCTCGGCCGGGGCGTCGGCCGCCGCCGACGGCTCGTGCATCTTCACCGGATGCCGGCCGTGGTTGAGCTTGGTGCCACCCACCGGATCGGACAGGGGCGGGGCCATCAGCCACGGGCTGCGCTCCCAGTCGGCCCCCAGGGCGGGCCGGCCGTGGCGGTCGACCGGTGACGCCTTGGTGGGATAGGGCGCCCGCTCCAGCACCTCTGTCGCCTCGGCCCGCAGCTCGGCCAGCTCCTCGGGACCGACCACGCCGGTGAAGACGTAGAAGCCGTAGGTGCGGTAGGCGCTGAGGATGTCGGGGTGCACCTCGCCGCTGGCGGTGAAGCGGATCGGACCCCGGTTGGGCAGGGCCAGCGCTCGGGCCTCGCCCTCGGCGTAGTAGGCGGCCCGGGCCGCCTCATCGGCGTCGACGTCGATCGCGGTCATACCGTCCGATCCTAGGGTGCTGGCCCGTCACGGCTCGAAACGACGCCGGCGCCACGCCGGGCCAACTCGTCGCGCAGCTCGGCCACCACCGCCACCAGACTGTGACAGTGTGCGGGCCGCCGGGCCCGGCGCGAGACTGGAGCATGGGACCGATCAAGACTGAGGACCGGACACCGGTCTACGACGCTGACGCCCACATCTGCGAGCCGACGTCGGTGTGGACCGAGTACTGCGACCCCGGGTACCGGGAGCTGATCCTGCAGGCCGGGCTCACCGATGCCGGCAAGGACAACCTGTTCGTGGAGGGCAAGCCCACCGGCACGTCGGCCGCTCCCGCCTGCATCCCCGGCTCCTACGCCAACCCCGACATCACCTGGGACGACATCCTCCCCGGCAGCTGGGACCCGGCCGAGCGGCTGAAGGTCATGGACGCCGAGCGCCTCGACGCCGCCCTCATGTTCCCCTCGCTCGACCTGCTGGCCGGCGACATCACCCGGCCCGACGTGGCCGCCGCCAACGCCCGGGCCTACAACCGGTGGATGGCCGATTTCATCGCCGTGAACCCCGAGCGCCTGTACGGCATGGGCGTCTGCCCCCTGCAGTCGGTCGATGCCGCGGTGGACGAGATCGCCTTCCTGGCCGAGCACGGCTTCACCGGGCTCACGTTCCGCCCCGAACGCTACAACGGCCTGGAGCTGTACTCACCGGAGATGGACCGGGTGTGGTCGGCGGCCGAAGACCACGACCTCACGGTGGCCATCCACGGCAGCTTCGGCTCCAAGATGACGAGCTTCGCCCGCACCCGCTACACCAACCAGTTCTACGTCCACATGGTGTGCCACCCGTTCGAGCAGATGGCCTCGGTGATGGAGGTGGTGGCCAGCGGCATCCTCGACGACCATCCCCGGCTCCGGGTCGGGTTCTTCGAGAGCGGCCTGGGCTGGCTGCCGTTCTGGCTGGAGCGCCTCGACGAGCACAAGCAGTCGATGGGCCACCTCGTCCCCCGCCTCAAGCGCGACCCCACGGAGATCTTCGCCCAGCAGTGCTTCGTCACGATGGAGGCGGGCGAGGGCGAGGCCTTCGCCCAGGTGGCCGAGATGGGCCTGGCCCACACCGTGGTGTGGGGGTCCGACTACCCCCACTACGACTGCACGTTCCCCGGCGCTCTGGGCGAGCTGGAGGAGACGTTCGCCAAGCTCCCCCGGCCCGAGCTGTTCACCGACGTCACCTACACCAACGCCCGTCGCTTCATGGGCCTGGCCTGATTCTGAGGAGCCTGAGCCGCGCTGAGCGCCGCTCAGGCTCCTAATTTCGGGGGGTCGGCTCGGCGTTTAGTCCCCGGCGGGGGTGGCGGCGGGATCGCCGGTGCCGGGGTTGACCGGCGTGCCGGCGATCGGCGCCTCGGTGTTCAGATCCACCGTCATCACCTCGGCCGCCTTGGCGCAGTGCAGGATCCGGGCGCACAGGGCGGCCACGTCTGGGGCCTGGCGCACGTCGCCGGGGTCGATCCCGTTTGGCCGGTAGCCGAGTGACGCCATCCCGATCACCCGGCCGTCGCCGCTGACGAGGGGGCCGCCCTGGAACAGGGTGCCCACGGCCGCCGTGTGCTGGAGACCCGACTGGGAGTGGTCGAGCAGGGTGCCAGGGGAGGCGGTGGAGCCCTGGCCCCCCACCCCGCTCATGGCGAACACCCGACCGCCCACGGCGGTCACCTGATCGACGTCGCTGGCCAGCGACAGGGGCGGGATGACCTCCTTCACCACCACCAGGGCCAGGTCGCGATCGGGGTCCCAGGCCCACAACTGGGCCGGGATGCGCTGGGTGCGCTTGACCAGTTCGATGGCCGGTGCCGGCTCGGTGGTCGACGCCGCGATGAGCGAGTAGCTGGTCACGAAGGCGGTGCCGCCGTCGTGGGGCAGCACGGCGAAGGCAGCCCCGGTGAGCAGGTTGCCGGCCTCGTCCTTCGTTTCCACCTGCCACACCGACGGCCCGACGGAGGCCGGCAGAGTGGACACGCCGTTGGCGTCGGCCACGATGCCCTCGATCGGCACCATCTCGGCCCGGATGTCCTCCACGGCCTGGACCCGGAGATCGTCGACGGCGCCCACGGCGTCGGTGAACTGCTTGTCGAACCCGTTGACGAAGCGGCTCACGGTCTCCTCGTTCTGAGCCAGCCGCTGGTCGTAGTAGGCGTAGAAGGCGGCCCCGCTGAACCCCACGCCGAGCCCGAAGAACAGCAGCATGGTGGCGATCCCGATCACGCTGCGGGGCAGGATCCGGTGGCGCACCTTCACCCGCCCGGGGGTGACGGGCACGAACCCCTTTCGCTCCCAGCGGCGCCGGGCGACGGCCTTGGCCACCGGGTTGGTGGGGGCCACGAACGGTGCGCCCGACCCGTCGGCATCGTCGGCCGGGGGCCGGGCCGGCTCGCCCTCGATGGGACGGAGCCGGGGGGTGACGAGCAGGCGGCGCCCGTCGGGGCTGCGGAACCGGGACCGGGCCTCCCCCACGGTGATCGTCTCCACCGCCGTCGAATCGAGATCGGGGGCAGAGGAGGATGACGTGGAAGGGGAGCGGGTGACCTCGGTCCCGGCGACCACCGGCAGGCCGGGGCGCTCAGCCACGACCAGAGCCTTCGAGGCCGGCTCGGGCCGGTTCGATCCCGAGCGCCGTTCGGCGCCCGTCATGCCTGTCTTGCCGGTCTTGCCACCTGCCTGACCGGCCGCGGTGCGGGTCGAGCCGGTTGTGGTGCCGTCGGCGGCCCGGGCGGCGGCCGCCGCCACGGCGGCGGCCGTGCCGGCCTTGGCCCGCGCCGCACTCACCTTGCCGCCGCTACGGGCTGCGGCGGCCCGTCCGGCGGGGGTGCGGGTGGTGCCCGAGCGTCGGGCCGAGGCGGCCGCCCCGGCCGAGGTGCCTGCCGGGCCGGCGGTGGCCGACCAGTCCCGGGTCGAACCCTTGCCGGTGCCGGAGCCGGTGCCTTTGGGGGTCGACGAGCCCTTGGATGGCGTCGCGGTGGTCATCTCATCTCCCCCGGGTCGGGTTGGTGGTGCTTGCGGATGTGGGGCTGGCCGGGGCCAGACCGACGGTGGTGGCAGCCGGCGGCAGGGTCACCGGCACCTCGGGCTCCGGCAGCGCGGGCACCTCGGGCACCCCCTGGCGCTGGCACGCCTTGCCGCCACAGTTGTCGGCCAGCACGGCCGGCTTCTGGCGGCCGCCGACCTCGTTCGGCTCCTCCGGGACGGGGGCGGCGCCCCCGGTCGCTCCGGAGGCCGCGGCGTCCGAAGTGGCCGCGGCGTTGTTCTTCTTGGTCTTCTTGGTCTTGGGGGGCGGGATGATCTTCTCCGGCACGGGGAAGGCCACCACCTCCTTGCCCTCCATGGCCACCGTCATGTAGTCGTGCCAGGCGATGCCGGGATGGGTACCGCCGGTGACGACCCGCACCCCGTTCACGCCGGTGAGCGAGTGCTGCCCGTCGGCGTGGCCCATCCATACCGCGGTGGACACCTGGGGCGTGTAGCCCACGAACCAGGCGGCCCGGTAGCTCTGGGCCGTGCCCGTCTTGCCCGCCACCGGGCGACCCTCGAGACGGGCCGCCTTGCCCGTGCCCCGCTCCACCACGCCGGTGAGCACATCGGTCACGTTGTCGGCCACCTTCTGGTCGAGCACGGGGGTGCCGGTGGGGTGGGAGTTGTCGACGATCACGTTGCCGTCCCGGTCGATCACCTTGAGCACGCCGGTGGGCACCGCCCGCACCCCCCGGTTGGCGAACGTGCCGTAGGCCGACGCCATCTCCAGAGGCGACGTCTCGGCCGCCCCCAGGGCCAGCGAGGCCCCGTAATTGCGGCTGGGGTCGAGCCGCTCCAGGCCGAGGCTGCGGGCCATGGCCACCGTGTTGTCCACGCCCACGTCCACCACCAGCTTGGCGAACACCGTGTTGACCGACGCCCGCATGGCTTCCCGGAGCGGGATGTTGCCATGGCCGGCACCGTCGTAGTTCGAGATCGTGCAGTCGCCCTGGCAGCTGGGCACCCGCCAGGTGCCCGGGGCCGGATACCGGGTGTCGGGGCTGACGCCCTGCGACAGGGCGGTGGCCAGCACGAACGGCTTGAACGACGAGCCCGGCTGGAAGCCGGTGGTACCGCCGGTGGCCAGGTTGACCTGGCTGAAGGCGTAATCGCGTCCGCCCACCATGGCCACCACGTGGCCGGTGGCCGGCTCCAGCGACACCATCGCCATGTCCACCGGGTACTCGGTGCGCTCCAGCCGCTTGGCCACGGCCTGCTCGGCCGCGCCCTGGAGGCGGGGGTCGATCGTGGTCTCGATCCGCAGACCGCCGGTGTAGACGAGGTCGGGGCCCAGCTGATCGACCAGGGTCTTCTCCACCCAGTCGACGAAGTAGGGGAAGCGGATGGCGCCCTTCACCGGCCGCGGGGCGATCAGGGTGGCAGGGCCGGTGGCCGGCGTGTCGCTGTCGGCCGGCCACAGCCGGCGGGCGGCGTCGGTCTGGAACTGGTCGAGGGTGATGTACCCCTGGTCGAGCATGGCCTGCAGCACCAGGACCCGGCGGCTCTCGGCGGCGTCGATGTCGTTGCGGGGCGACAGGCGGGTGGGGGCCTGCACCAGGCCGGCCAGCAGAGCCGCCTCGGACAGGTCGAGCTGGCTCACCGGCTTGCCGAAGTAGACCTCGGCCGCCGCCCCGATCCCGTAGGCGCCGTCGCCGAAATAGGACGAGGTGAGATACCCGAGGAGGATCTCCTCCTTGGTCATCCGCTTCTCCACCTCGATGGCCAGCAGCGCCTCCTCCACCTTGCGCTCGATCGTCTGCTCGCGCGACAGGTAGACGTTCTTCACGTACTGCTGGGTGATGGTGGAGCCGCCCTGGGCCACCTCGCCCACGGCCAGGTTGATGCGGGCGGCCCGCCCGATGCCCTCGTAGTCGATGCCGTCGTGCTGCCAGAACCGCTGATCCTCGATGGCCACCACGGCCTGGCGCACCGACACCGGAATGTCGTCCCAGGTGACCGGCACGGTGCGGTCGAACCGGCGGAACACGGCGATCTCCTCGCCGTTGGCGTCGACCACGGTGGACGGCTCGGCGGTGATGGCCGGCTTCTCGTCGGGCAGCTTGCCCGCCGGGAGCGGCCCGTAGATCAGGGTGGCCACGGCCACGCCCACGGTGGCCGGCGGCACCACCACCAGGGCCACCAGGGTGGCGGTGCTGAGCCGCAGGACGGTGGAGATGACGTTGGCCAGACGGTCGCTCCAGGTGATCCGCTCAGCCACGGGTGCCCCCCGAGCCGGAGCGGGCACCGGCGGGCACCGAGGTGGGCGTGGGCGACGAACTGGCTCCGATGGCGGCCGGATCGGCTGGCGGCGTGGCGGCCGGGTCGGGCACGGTGGTGGCCGGGGGCGGCACCGGGATGCAGGCCGGCAGGTCCACCGTGGCCCGCTGATCCTGGTGGCTGATCACAGCGGTGGTGGCGCCCAGCGTGTTGCAGGTGAGGACGAAGCGGGCCACCCCGTCGCCGTCGGCCGTGGCCGTGGCCGACGCCCCCGGCACCGGTGGGGCGGTGCCGGCGCCGAGCGTGGCCGAGCCGGTGGGTGTGAGGGTGATGATCGCCCCGGCCAGGCCGTTGGTGACGGCCACGCCGTCGTCGTCGACCGAGCGGACCTTCACCGATACCGCCACGGTGCCGGTGCCGCCCTGGTAGATGTCACCCTTCTTGGAGAACGTCATCCTCGGCGTGGTGTCGACCGGGTCGAGGGCGAAGTCGAGAGGGCGGCCCTCGTCGCCGCCGAGGAAGAAGACACTGGAGCCGGTCATGGTGGCCTGGCCCTTCAACCAGGCCCGCACCCGGTAGCGGCCGCCCTGGATGGCGCCCGCCTTCCACGTGCCATCGGGGCCTGCGGTCACGTCGGCCATCGCCACGCCGTCGGCGGTGTGACGCTCGAGGCGGATGGTGGCCCCGGCGGCCGGCCCGGTGGGGAGGGTGACGGTGCCGCTGAGCGTGGCCCGACCCCCCGTGATGGCGGGCTTGGCCTGGGGCGCGGCCGGAGGCTCGTAGGCCAGGTCGAGCGGCTGGGCCCGGGTGTCGGGGGCGGGGACCACGACGTAGGGCGACGGGCCGACGGGCGTGGTCTCCACGGCCAGGTCGATCCCGGTGAGCTGGACGTCGGCCGCAGGGGCCGACGGGTGGGTGTAGGCGCCCGACACCGCGCTCCACTGCCAGGCCATCAGGCCCAGGCCGGACACGAGCACCAGGGGTGGAAACGCAGCAGCAACACGCACCCGGCCACCGTCGGCCCGCAACGACGAGAGCTGAGCCCTTCGGCTCAGCTCCCTGGTGCTTTTCGATCTATTTCTGCCGGCCGCCAGGGCCAGCGGATCAACCGGAGTTGATCACTCTTCGACGTCGATGAAGATGCACTCGCCGGGACATTCCTCGGCGGCCTCGATCACCCGGTCGAGCCCGTCCTCGGGAACCCGGGCCATACCCTCGGCGCCGGCCGGGTTGGCCTTGCCGTCGTACAGCTTCTCGGCACCGAAGTTCTCCGGAGCCTCTTTCACGTAGTAGAGGCCGTCGTCCTGACCGAAGAAGACGTCGGGCGCGATCTCGGCACAGAGGCCGTCGCCCGTACAAAGATCCTGGTCTATCCAGACCTTCACCATCGTTGTCAGCTCCTGTCTTGTTCCTGGCGACCGGGCGCCCGGGCGACTGTCCCGGAACCGTTGCCACGGCGCACGTCTGCGCATGCTATCGAACGGGGTTGCGTTTACGGTAAGACGGGTGACCACGCCCGCTTCCGTTCTCTCACCCGAGCTGGCCGACTTCCCGGCCCGTTATGCCCGCACCGCCCGCTTCACCCTCGGGACGGCCCGCAACCTGCGGGTGGTGGGCGGCGGCAGCCGTGTGCTGTTCTGCCGGTCCAAGGCGTCGGACGACCCTGTGCTGTGCCTGTGGGAGCTCGATCTGGCCGGCGGGCAGGAACGCCTGGTGGTGGACCCGGCGGCCCTGTTCGACCCCTCGGCCAGCCTGCCCCCGGCGGAGCGGGCCCGGCGGGAACGGGCCCGGGAGAGCGCGTCGGGCATCGTGGCCTACGCCACCGACGACAGCGGGGCCACGGCCTGTTTCGCCCTGGCCGGGGCCCTGTTCGTGGTCGACGTGTCTTCGGGTACGGTCACCGCCCCCGACGTGGCCGGCTCGGTGTACGACCCCCGCCTCAACGGGCAAGGTACCGCTGTGGCCTATGTGGACGGCGGTGATCTCCGGGTGGTGGAGCTGGACGGAGGGACCGACCGGGTGCTGCGCACCCATCCCGATCCGCTGGTGGGCTTCGGCCGGGCCGAGTTCGTGGCGGCCGAGGAGATGCAGCGCCAGGCCGGCTACTGGTGGGCCCCCGACGGCCACAGCCTGCTGGTGGCCCGGGTCGACGAGAATCCGGTGCCGGTGTGGTGGATCGGCGATCCGGCCCATCCGGCCCGGGAACCCCAGGCCGTGCGCTACCCGGCGGCCGGTGCCCTCAACGCCGCCGTGAGCCTCGAGCTGGTGCAGCTCGACGGGTCGCATGAGAAGATCCAGTGGAGCGAGTACGGGCGCTACGAGTACCTGGCCGACGTGGTGTGGGCCGCCGACCGGCCGCCGCTGGTGGTGCGCCAGACCCGGGACCAGCGCACGGTGTCGATCGCCGAGCTCGACCCGGCCACCGGCGCCCTCACCGAGCGGCGGGCGATCACCGACGGGATCTGGGTGGAGCTGGTGGCCGGGTCGCCCCGGTGGTGCGACGCTGGCCTGCTCACGGTGGAGGATCAGGGAACGGCCCGCCGGCTCGTGCTCGACGGCACCCCCCTCACCGGCGACGACCACCAGATCCGCTCGCTGCTGGGGCTGGTCGACCGACCCGGGCACGGTCAGGCGGCGATGGTGTCGCTCACCGTGGGCGACGAGCCCGGCGAGATCCAGGTCGGCCTGGTGTCGGTCGGCAGCCCGGCCGGAGGGCCGCTGGACGGCCCAGCAGCGCCGCTCGAGCTGCTGACCACCGGCGCCGGCGTGCACGGGGCGGTGGCCGACGGGGCCACGGTGGTGCTCACCGCCGCCACCCCCGAGCCGGGCCCGCCCCGCATCACGGTGCACCGCCTGGGTGGCCCTGGCAGCCCCCTGCCGGGCGATCCGGTGGCCTCGATCACCGACCACGGCGTGCAGGCCGGCTTCGCCGCCGCCCCCCTGTTCTGCCGCCTGGGAGCCGACCAGCTACCCAGCGCCGTGTTCCTGCCGGCGGACCACGACGGCGTCAGCCCTCTGCCGATCCTGCTCGATCCCTACGGCGGCCCCCACGCCCAACGGGTGCTGAAGAACCACAACCCCCACCTGGTCTCCCGGTGGTTCGCCGAGCACGGCTACGCCGTGGTGGTGACCGACGGTCGGGGCACGCCCGGCCGTGGCCCGGCCTGGGAACGGGCGGTGTGGGGCGACCTGGCCGGCCCCGTGCTCGACGACCAGCTGGCGGCGCTGGACGCCGTAGTGGAGCGCCACCCGTTCCTCGACGCCGGCCGGGTGGCGATCCGGGGCTGGTCGTTCGGCGGATACCTGGCGGCGCTGGCGCTGCTACGCCGGCCCGACCGCTTCCACAGCGCCGTGGCCGGCGCGCCGGTGACCGACTGGCGCCTGTACGACACCCACTACACCGAGCGCTACCTGGGCCATCCGGCCGAGCACCCCGAGCACTACCGCCGCAGCAACCTGTGGTGGGAGACCGACGACACCAGTACCGGCACGGGCGGAGGTGGCGGAGACGGGCTGGAGCTGGCCCCCCTCACCCGGCCCCTGCTGCTCATCCACGGCTTGGCCGACGACAACGTGGTGGCGGCCCACACCCTGCGGTTCAGCACCGCCCTGCTGTCGAAGGGGTACCCCCACCGGGTACTGCCCCTGTCGGGCGTCACCCACATGACCCCCCAGGTGGCGGTGGCCGAGAACCTGCTGCGGCTCCAGCTCGCTTTCCTCGACGAGACCCTGGCCGCGCCCCCCGGCGCCGGGCCGGTGGGCTGAGCCGTGGCCTCCGGCGCCCCCGCCCTCGACGACCTGGCCCAGCTCACCCCCACCCTGGCTTCATTGGGCTGGACCGAGCGTCTCGACCGGTGGGCCGAGGAGGTGGGCCCGGCCCTGGCCGACGGTGGAGGCGAGGGTCCGCTGGTGAAGGGCCGGCTGGCCCGGGTCAACCGGGGCTTCTCGCTCGTGTTCACCGGGGGCGACGCCCTGCTGGCGGCGTCGGGCACCGGGCGCACGGGGCTGGGTGACGCCCCCGCCACCGGCGACTTCGTTCTGGTCCGGCTCGACCCCCGGGACGGTCCGATCCTGGTGGCCCTGGCCGAGCGGACCACGGCCCTGTGCCGGCGGGCGCCGGGCCGGCTCCCCGAACCCCAGGTGCTGGCGGCCAACATCGACGTGGTGCTGGTCATGCACGGCCTCGACCGGGAGCTGAACCTGCGGCGCCTGGAGCGTCAGCTCGTGGTGGCCTGGCAGTCCGGCGCCCGGCCGGTGGTGGTGCTGACCAAGGCCGACGCCGTGGACGACCCGGAAGCGGCGGCGGCCGAGTTGACCGAGGTGGCCGAGGGAGTGGAGGTGCTGCCGCTGTCGGTGGTGACCGACCACAACCTGGAACGGCTGCGGGACCTGGTTCCCCCCGGCAACACCATGGCCCTGCTCGGCGTGTCCGGCATCGGCAAATCGACCCTGGTCAACCGGCTGTCGAACGGGCAGGTGCAGCGCACCGGGGAGGTGCGGGCCGGAGACCACAAGGGGCGGCACACCACGGTGACCAGGGACCTGATCCCGCTACCCGACGGGCGGCTGATGATCGATACCCCGGGGGTGCGGGAGATCGGACTGTGGCAGGCCCACGACGGGCTGGCCAAGGCCTTCCCCGAGATCGACCGGGTGGGGACCGAGTGCCGCTTCGCCGACTGCGAGCACCAGCAGGAGCCGGGGTGTGCCGTGCGGGCCGCCGTGGCCCGGGGCCTGATCCCTCTGCGACGCCTGGAGCACTACCGGGATCTGCTGGTGGAGCTGGTCATCCAGGACGATCAGATCGAGGACCGGGCCCGCCGTACCGAGGCCCGGGCTCGGGCCGAAGCGGAGGACGTACGGGACCAGGTCCGCCCCAACCGCCGGTCCCGCGACCGGTCCCGCCGCAAGTGACCCTCCGGCAACAGCCCGGCGGGGGTACAGTGACCGCTGGGCAGTAGCGCTGGGGATCCCTCAGGCCGGGGTGGTGGTTGAGCCATACTCGGACGCGGTTCGGAGGTTCCCCTAACGATGCGAGCAGCGCGATTCTTGTCGTCATCCCGTCACCCGGTACTGACCCCTGCCCTGGGTGTCGCCCTGGGGCTGGGTCTGGTCCTCACCGGCTGCGGCCGGTCGGCCCCGCCCGACGCGCTGGGCGATCCCAGCGCCGACCCGTCGATCGCTGGGGTGTCGATCACCAGCCCCGACGCCGTGGTGTCCACCGCGCCCGGAGCGCTCACCCCGGCCACCACCGGCACCGGGGCGGCGGGGTCCACCACCACGCCCCTGTCGCAACCGCCGGCCGTGGTGGGGCCAGCCGGGTCGAACCCGGTCGGGCTGAACCCGGCGTCGGCCGGCGCCACCGCCTACGTGGTGGAGGACGGCGACACCCTGTCGGGCATCGCCTCCAAGTTCGGGATCTCCACCCGGTCGCTGGCGGCGGCCAACGGCATCTCCGACCCCAACACCCTCAAGCCGGGCCAGCAGCTGTTGATCCCGGCGCCGCCGGTGAGCGTGCCGGTCACGGTGGAGCAGGTCACACCGACCACGCGGCCCTGACGGGCGCCTGCCCCATCCATAGCCGATAAACCCGACCAGGTTAGTTGGGTTTTGGGCCCCCCATCGGGTACAACTGGAGCCGTAGGCTCGACGAAAGGCGCACCCATGTCCCTCCGCTTGGGAGACATCGCTCCCGATTTCACCGCTGACACCACCGAAGGGGAGATCTCGTTCCACGACTGGAAGAGCGGGTCGTGGGCGGTGCTGTTCTCCCACCCGAAGGACTTCACCCCGGTGTGCACCACCGAGCTGGGCTACACGGCCAAGCTCAAGGAAGAGTTCGCCACGCGCAACGCCAAGGTGCTGGCCCTCAGCGTCGACTCGGTGGCCGACCACAAGAACTGGGTGGGAGACATCGAGGAGACTCAGGGCCAGGCCGTCAACTTCCCGATCATCGGCGACACCGACCGGGCCGTGGCCACGTTGTACGACATGATCCACCCCAACGCCAACGACACCCTCACCGTGCGTTCGGTGTTCGTGATCGACCCCAACAACAAGGTCCGCCTGACGATCACCTACCCGGCCTCGACCGGGCGCAACTTCGACGAGATCCTGCGGGTGCTCGACTCGCTGCAGCTCACCGACGGCTACAAGGTGGCCACCCCCGTGAACTGGAAGCACGGCGAGGACGTGATCGTGGTGCCGGCACTGTCCGACGAGGAGGCCACGGCTCTCTTCCCCGCCGGCTTCGAGAAGAAGAAGCCCTACCTGCGGATCACCAAGCAGCCCAACCTCTAGCCAGCTCTCCTGTTCTTCGACGGTGGCGGTCGCCTTTGGGCGGCCGCCACCGGCGCGTCCGGGATCAGGCGGTTCTGCGGATCAGGCAGTTCTGCGGATCAGGCGGAGCTGGGGGTGGCGGGGCGGGCGATGAGGCTCCAGGCGGTGGTCCACCCGGCGGGGTCCATACCACCGTCGCGCAGCGCCTGGTCGGCCTCGGCCAGCGACCCGGCGCCGTAGAGGGCGGCCACCAGTTCGATGAGGAGCCGGGTGGGCTGATCGTCGGTGCGTTCCACCATGGCCCGGGCGTCGGCCAGGGCCCCGTCGCGGCCCGCCTCGTCGCCGGCCCGGGTCCGCAACCCGGCCCGGGTCAGCAGGGCGTAGATCCGGTCCAGGTAGGTCGACATGCCGGCCAGCGTGCGCCCGGCCAGGCGCTCGGCCTCGTCGAGCCGACCCTGGGCCGCCGCCACCATGGCCCCCACGGAGTCGGCGAAGTAGCCCACGGTGCCGGCCGAGGCGTCCTGCACCCAGCGGAGCTGGCTGGCCGCCTCGGCCACCGATCCCCGCTGGAGCATGGCCAGGGCGAGCGACACGATCAGGTCGATCTCGCCCACCACCCCGGGATCTTCGTGGAGGCTCTCGAACCGGGCCGCCCAGCGGATGGCCCGCTCCGGCTCGCCCAGCCGGGCGGCCGAGGCGCAGTTGGAGCTCACGGCCCGGCGCCGGCTCTCACCGTCGTCGGCCACGTCGGCCAGCGAGTACGCCTCGAGCAGCACTTCGGTGCCGTCCTCGATCCGACCCAGCGCCACCATGGCCCGCCCCTGGAGGGCCCGGGCCTGCACCCCGAGCGTGGAGTCGTCGAGGCGGTCGGCCACGTCTCGCGCTTCCTGGGCCAGGTTCTGGGCCATCTGGGCCCGCCCCGACCACAGATGCAGGGCGGCGTCGAGGTTCAGCATGATCCCCTCGGTCCACGGATCGCCCCGGCGCCGGGTCTCGGGCAGCACGGTGTCGACCAGGAGCTGGGCCTCGTCCCAGGCCCCGGTGTGGAACGCCACCCAGGCCAGCACGCCCTGGGCCCACACGATCCCGCCCTGGTCGTCGATCTCGTTGAAGATGTCGATGGCCTGCTCCACCAGGGCCCGGGCCTCCCCCACCCGCCCCAGGCGGAAGGCGTGCCAGGCCAGGGTCTGCAGGGCCCAGGCCTCGCCCCGGCGGTCGCCGGCGGCCAGGGCCACGGCCCGGGAGCTCTCCAGGGCCTGGCGGGCCAGGGCGTCGTGGGCCCGGACCATCTCGGTCATGCCCAGCAATCGCAGGGCCAGGGACTGCTGGTCGGTCACGTTGAAGGCGGCCAACCGGTCGGCGGCCTCCCGCAGGCGGGCCGCCGCCAGGTCGAGGTCGCCGGCCTTGCGGTCCACGTCGCCCCGTACCAGCAGGGCCTTGGCCGCCGTGACCGGATCGATATCGGTCAGCGCCTCCAGCCGGTCGAGGTCGGCCCGGGCCCCGGCGATGTCGTGCATCTCGGTGCGGGCCTTGGCCCGGCCGTAGACGAAGCAGGCCAGCCCGGCGTCGTCGGTGGCCAGGGCCACCCCGGAGTCGTACCAGCGGGCGGCCTGGCGGGGCTCGCCGGCGATCAGGGCCCGCTCCCCTGCCTGGTCGAGCCAGTTGAGGGCGCGGCTCACCACATCGACCCGATCGATCCCGGGCACCAGGGCCACCTCGGCCGACAGCTGGGCCGCCGCCCGGTAGTGCTCGGCGATGGCCACCGCAACCGAGTTGCGCACCATGGGTCCCTGGCTCTTCTCCAGGTACTGGGCGATGCCGAAGTGCTGGAGGGCCCGGGTGGTCTTGGTCAGGCGCCCGTAGACGACGTCGCGCACCAGGTCGGACCGGAAGCGGTAGCGGGTGCCGTCGAGATCGAGAAGGTCCTTCTCCACCAGCCGGTTCAGGTCGGCCAGCACGTCGTCGCTGCCCCGCATCTCGTGGGCCAGGGTCACCAGGGCCTCCACGGCACCGGTGCGGCCCAGCACCGAGGCGTCCTCCAGGAGCGACCGCTCCCCGGCGTCGAGCTCGTCGAGCCGGGCGGCGATGATGCCCCGGAGGGTGGCCGGCAGGTCGTCGGGGTCGGTGTCGGCCCGGGAGAGGGGGGCGAGACCCCGTTTGGCCACCAGCCCGGCCAGCTCCTCCAGGAACAGGGGGTTGCCGGCGCCCCGGTCCACCAGGTCGGCCACGGCGTTGGGGGCGATCTCCAGGCCCATCTCGGCCAGCAGGGCGGCGGCCGACAGGTCGTCGAGGGGACCGAGCTGGATCACCGACAGTCCGTAGCGGCGGCCCCGGGGGGCCAGCTCGTCGTCGCCGCCGCCCCTCGACGTGGCCACCACCATCAGCCGGTGGCGGGCCAACTCGGTGAGCAGATGGTCCGTCAGCTCCCACACGGCGGCGGCGGCCCAGTGCATGTCCGACAGCACCATCACCACCGGGCTGTGCACCAGGTCGGTCTCCAGCACCGTGGTGAAGGCCAGCTTCACCTCGGAGCGGTTGCGGTTGCGGTCTCCACCCCGCAGGGGGGTGTCGTAGCCCAGGGCGTGGAGCAGGGCGGTGGCCGTGCGGTCCAGGTCGCGGGCCGAGGCGGCGTCGAGCCGGGCGGCCAGGGCCGGCCGCAGGATGTCTTCGGCGCCGTCGATGTCGACGTCGGGCGGGATGTCGAACAGCTGGCGGATCAGGTCGGCTATGGGCCACCACACGTTGGCCTCGCCGTAGGGCAGGCACCGGCCCTCGATCACCTCGGCCCCGAAGGTCAGCTCCATCGAGTGGGCCGCCTCGGACGCCAGACGGGTCTTGCCCATGCCGGCCTCGCCCACCACGAGCGCCAGCTGGGCCCGGGAGCCGTCCACCGCCAGGCGGGCCTGGGCCTCGAGCATGGCCAGCTCGTGGCGGCGGCCGACGAAGGCCACGCCCCGCTGGCGGTGCAGGCCGGGGGGCCGCAGGGCCTCCACCGCCACCCAGGCCTCGAGCGGGCGCTCCCGGCCCCGGGCCGTCATCTCGCCCGCCGGGAGGTAGGCGATGGCGTCGCCGGTGGCGTTGCGGGTGGCCGCCCCCACCAGGGTCTGGCCCGGGTCGGCCAGGGTCTGGAGCCGCTGGGCCGAGTTCATCACGTCGCCCATGGCCGTGTAGTCGCCGCCGGCGGTGGTCGTGCCCACCAGCACCTCGCCGGTGTTGAGGCCGATCCGCATCCGGATCCGGGGGCCGGCGTCGTTGAGGGAGGTGATCGTCTCCTGCATGCGCAGTGCGGCCCGTACCGCCCGCTCGGCGTCGTCCTCGTGGGCGATGGGTGCCCCGAACAGGGCGATGATCCCGTCGCCCAGCACCTTGTCCACCGCGCCGCCGAAGGCCCGGATGTCTCGGGCCAGGCGTTCGAAGGCCCGGTCCACCAGGTGTTTGACGTCCTCCGGGTCCATCCCCTCGGCCAGGGAGGTGAAGCCCACGATGTCGGCGAACAGGACGGTGACGATCCGTCGTTCCTCGGTGGTGGCGGCCTGTGGTGCCCCGCAATGGGAGCAGAACCGGGCATCGACAGCTACCGGGCGCCCACAGGAAGCACAGGACATCATCGACCAGCCTACTTTCCCGGCGCCGCTGGGCCCGCACCTTTGACCTGGGCCGACAGGCCCATGCCAGGGGAGGCCGGGGGCTGGCAGGCCGGGCACCAGTAGGTGCTCCGGTGGTGGGGCCCGGTGAGGGCCCGCTCGACGGGGGTACCGCAGCGGCGGCAGGGGCGGCCGGCCCGGCCGTAGACGGCGAGACCGCCGGGCACGGTCACCCGGTCGGTGCGGCCCAGGTTGGCCCGCAGCAGGCGGTGGGCGATGGCGGCCAGTTGGCGGCGTTCGTCGTCGCCGACGGCGGCCAGCGGGGTGGCGGGGTTCAGACCGGCGGCGGCCAGCACCTCGCTTTTGTAGACGTTGCCCACCCCGCAGAACAGGCGCTGGTCGAGCAGGGCGGTGTCGAGCCGGGTGTCGGAGGGCACCAGCGTGCGGAGGCGGTGCAGTATCTCGGCCACGTCAGCCTCGGGGAGGCTGGGATCGGGTCGGCACAGGTCGGGCCCCAGGTGGGTGGGGCCGGGCTCGGGCCGCACCACCGGTGCGGGGCCGGCTGCCCCCGGGGACGGCGCCACCCGGGGCCGGGCGGAGGGCGGGTGGAGCACGGCATGGGGGGCGGCGAAGCACACCGCCAGCCACTCGTCGGTGCCCACCACCACCCGGACCGTCGACGGCGGCCGGCGCCACCGCTCACCCGGGCGGTACAGATGCCACGAGCCGGTCATCTTCATGTGGGTTTCGAGCACCCAGCCGTCGCCGAAGCGGATCAGGAGGTACTTGCCCCGGACCTCCACCGCCTCGATCACCGTGCCCGGAGTGGGGCCGACGGTGGGGGTTGTACGGCGCCGGGCGCCCGGGCGGTCGAACCCCCGGGGCGCGTCGAACCGGGTCAGCGCACGGCCCATGAGCGCACCGGCCAGCCGGGCGGCTGTCCGGTGAATCGTGTCTCCCTCGGGCACCTCCCCAGTCTGCCTTATCCAGGCTCGGCGCAAGAGTGTCAGAAAACCGAAAGATCGGCGTTGACAGGCGAGGCCTGATCTGAGACGGTGCTCTCAGGTGGCGAACTCGGCCACCGATCGCCGCCGACGTCTGGGGGGACGAGAGTTGGCACGCTACGACTACCGCTGCCCCGACGATGGCCGGATGGAGGTGGAGTTGCCGATGGGCGCCGCCACCGCCACGATCCCCTGCCCCTCCTGTGCTGGAGAGGCCCAGCGAGTGTTCTCGCCGCCGCTCACCTCGCGTGTACCCCGCAACGTCGCGGGCCTCCTCGAACGGACCGAACGGTCTCGCCACGAGCCCGAGGTCGTGACGTCCCTGCCGCCGCGCCCACGGCGTGGGCGACAGCCCACGGCTCGGTACAACCCCGCCCACCAGCGCCTACCCCGGCCCTGAACCACGACGGCGGCAGCCGTCATCGAATCTGCCACCGGCATCAGCCGGGGCAGGCGCGCCCGGTCTTCAGGCCGGTGCCATCACCCAACCCGTCACCGCCCGCTCCCACCTGGAGGTCTCATCCATGGGCTCAGTCGGCCTGCTCTACGTGGGCGCCGTCCTGTTCGTCAACGGCGTCATGCTGCTCGGCTGGATCGATTCCCGTTCCGCCGCCCCGATGAACGTGTTCGTCGGGATCCTCCAGGTGGTCACTCCCACCTACCTGATCTTCACCGCGGACGGCGACGCCGACCAGATTCTCGGAGCCTCCGGGCTGTACCTGTTCGGCTTCACGTATCTCTACGTCGCCTTCAACCTGTTCTTCGGCCTCGACGGCTCCGGCCTGGGCTTCTTCTCCGGGTTCGTCGCTGTTTGCGCCGTGGTGTTCTCCTGGATCAGCTTCACCCGCTTCGACGACAACGCCTTCGGCGTCATCTGGCTCATGTGGGCCTTCCTCTGGGGGCTGTTCTTCCTGCTCCTCGGGCGCGGCCGTTCGGGCCTGGGGCGCTACACGGGCGCTGTGGCCGCGATCGAGGGCTGGGTGACGGGAGCCGTTCCCGCCTTCTTGTTGCTCACAGACGAGTTCGCCGCCCGCGAGAACCTGATCGCCTGGGCGCTGGCCGTCGGGTCGGTGGTGGTGTTCGGCGGCCTGTACTTCGTGTTCCCCAACCTTCACCAGAACCCGGCGACCGCCGAGCCTGGGCCACGGCCGGCGCCCGCCGGCGCCTGACACCGAACCCCAGAACCCTGCCAACCACCCCAAGGAGAGACCGATGCCGAACGTCGTCTTCCCCCTCGACTCGACGAAGAAGTTCACCGAGCAGCGCCACGTCGGCCACAACCGATGGCACCCCGACATCCCCGCCAACGTGATGGTGAAACCGGGCGACGTCTTCCGGGTCGACTGCCGCGAGTGGTTCGACGGTGCGATCGTCAACGACGACTCCGCCGACGACATCCTCAACGCACCGCTCAGCACCGTCCATGTGCTGTCGGGTCCCATCGGGGTGGAGGGAGCCGAGCCGGGTGACCTGCTCATCGTCGACATCGTCGACGTCGGCCCGATCCCGCAGGAAGACTCGGGCCCCCTCGCCGGCCAGGGGTGGGGCTACACCGGCGTGTTCGCCACCCGCAACGGCGGCGGCTTCCTCACCGAACAGTTCCCCGACGCCTACAAGGTGATCTGGGACTTCCGGGGCCAGCAGGCCACCTCACGCCACATCCCCCACGTGTCGTTCACGGGCATCGTCCACCCCGGCCTCATGGGCACCGCGCCGTCGCACGACCTACTGACCAGGTGGAACACGAGGGAGGCGGCCCTCATCGCCACCGACCCGGACCGGGTGCCGCCCCTGGCACTGCCGCCCAATCCGAACGACGCCATCCTGGGCACGTTGCGTGGGGACGCGTTCACCAAGGCGGCCGGCGAGGCGGCCCGCACCGCACCACCCCGGGAGAACGGCGGCAATCAGGACATCAAGAACTTCACCAAGGGAACCCGGGTCTTCTACCCCGTGTTCGTGCCGGGTGCGAACCTCTCGATGGGTGACCTGCATTTCTCCCAGGGCGACGGCGAGATCACCTTCTGCGGCGCGATCGAGATGGGCGGGTTCATAGATCTCCACGTCGATCTGATCAAAGGGGGGATGGCCACCTATGGGGTCTCGGAGAACGCCATCTTCATGCCGGGCAACACCGACCCGCAGTACAGCCAGTGGCTGGCCTTCTCCGGCACCTCCGTGACCCTCGACGGAACACAGCGGTACCTCGACTCCCACCTCTCGTACCAGCGAGCCTGTCTGCACGCCATCGACTACCTGCAGACGTTCGGCTACAGCGATATCCAGGCCTACATGATCCTGGGGGCGGCACCGATCGAAGGCCGCCTGTCGGGTGTGGTCGACATTCCCAACTCCTGCTCGACGGTGTACATCCCCACCGCCATCTTCGATTTCGACGTCGCCCCGTCGTCCCGGGGGCCGGTGCGGATCGAACCCGGCCCGGGGGTACCGCACTCGCCCGCCTGATCCCTGATCGACCGCAGGGCCCGGCCGCACCAACCGCGCCGGCCGGGCACCTGGTCGGGTGCGCCGGGGGGGGTGGATCATCTCCTCTCCCCCTGGCCGCGGGGGCCCGATCGCCGCTTGCGGAGCGAAGTCACGGCGCCCGGTCCTGTCGGCAAGACGCCCCGCTACCGTCGAGCCCATGACCCACGGCGCCGACCCAGCCCCCGTTCCGGCCGACACGCCCCCATCGGGTGACGGGGCGGCGCCGTGGTGGCGGCGGGGCCTGGTGTACCAGGTCTACATCCGGTCGTTCGCCGACGCCAACGGCGACGGCACGGGCGACGTCAACGGGCTGCGCAGCAAGCTCCCCTACCTGCGCGACCTCGGCGTCGACGCCCTGTGGATCAACCCGTGGTACAAATCGCCCCTGGCCGACGGGGGTTACGACGTGGCCGACTACCGGGCCATCGAGAGCCGCTACGGCGATCTGGCCGACGCCGAAGCCCTGATCACCGAGGCCCACGACCACGGCATCCGGATCATCGCCGACGTGGTGCCCAACCACAGCTCGGTTGAGCATGCCTGGTTCAGCGAGGCTGTGGCCTCCGCCCCCGGCAGTCCGGCCCGGGCCCGCTACCACATCCGTGACGGCCGGGGCCCGGGTGGCACCCTGCCCCCCACCAACTGGCAGAGCGTGTTCGGTGGGCCGGCGTGGCACCGGCTCCCCGACGGCCAGTGGTACCTCCACCTGTTCGCCCCCGAGCAGCCCGACCTGAACTGGACGAACCCCGAGGTCCAGAGCGAGTTCGAGGCCGTGCTCCGGTTCTGGCTCGACCGCCACATCGACGGCTTCCGGGTCGACGTTGCCCACGGCCTGGTGAAAGACCCGGCCTACCCCGACCTCGACAACGCCACCACCCGCATGCTGGCGTCGTCCAAGCTGCCCAACCACGCCCACTGGGACCGCGACGGCATCCACGAGATCGTGCGCCGCTGGCGGGCCGTGCTCGACGGCTACGACGGCGACCGGATGATGGTGGCCGAGGCCTGGGTCAGCCCCGAGCGCCTGCCCCTGTACCTGCGGCCCGACGAGTACCACCAGTCGTTCAACTTCGACCTGCTGGAGGCGAGCTGGGACGCAGGGGAGATGCACGACATCATCGACTCGGCCACCAAGGCGGCGGCGAACGTCGGCTCCACCCCCACCTGGGTACTGTCGAACCACGACGTGATGCGGGCCACCACCCGCTACGGGCTTCCCAACGGCACCGACTGGCGGAGCTGGCCCGCCACCGGCCCCCACGAGGTGCTCGACGTGGCCCGAGGGGCCCGGCGGGCCCGGGCCGCCGCCCTGCTGCTGCTGGCCCTGCCGGGGTCGGCCTACATCTACCAGGGCGAGGAGCTGGGCCTGCCCGAGGCCTGGGACCTGCCCGAGAGCGTGCTCGACGACCCGGTGTGGGAGCGGTCGGGCCACACCATGCGGGGCCGCGACGGCTGCCGGGTGCCGCTGCCCTGGAGCCCGGGCGGCCCGTCCAACGGGTTCGGCTCGGACGCCGGCTGGCTGCCCCAGCCCGCCGGCTGGGACCGGCTGTCGGCGGAGGCTCAGACGGGCGACCCCACCTCCAGCCTGGAGCTGTTCCGGTCGGCCATCGCTCTGCGCCGGGTCCACGGGGCGGTCGACGAGCAGCTCGACTGGATCACGGCCGACGACTCGACGCTGGCGTTCCGCCGCGGATCCGGCCTCACCTGCGTGGTCAACTACGGGCCGGAGCCGGTGCCCCTGCCCGAGCACGGCGAGATACTGCTGGCCAGCGGGCCCCAGGCTGGGGCCGATCGCCTCGCCCCCGACACCGCAGTGTGGCTCCGGTAGGGCACGCTTTGGGTGGAGCGTGAAAGAACGATGACGCATCCGGACAACTAGAACCGGGTAAAGCACGGGAGCCCGTCCGGGAGACCACAGACCGCCAGGACCTCCGTAACGGCGAGGCAGAGAGGGAATGCCCAGATGACCGAGACCGAAACGAGCGCGTCGCCCTTGCCGCCGCCTCCACCCGACGCGCTGTCCGACACGGCCGCCGCCCAGGCGGTCAACGCGGTGAAGATCTACGGGCGGGGCGACACCGAGGTGCACGCCCTGAACAACGTGAGCGTGTCGTTCGAACGAGGCGCCTTCACCGCCATCATGGGACCGTCGGGGTCGGGCAAGTCCACGCTGATGCAGTGCATGGCCGGGCTCGACCGGCTCACCAGCGGCGCTACGTTCATCGGCGGCGTGGCCCTGTCGACCCTGAACGACAAGGCCCTCACCGAACTGCGACGGGAGAAGGTGGGCTTCATCTTCCAGTCGTTCAACCTGATCCCCACACTCAACGCCCGGGAGAACATCCGGCTCCCACTCGACCTGGCCGGGGCCAAGCCCGACAAGGCCTGGTTCGACCAGGTGGTGTCGGCCACCGGGCTGGGCGATCGGCTCGACCACCGACCAAACGAGCTGTCGGGCGGTCAGCAGCAGCGGGTGGCGGTGGCCCGGGCCCTGGCCAGCCGGCCTGCCATCATCTTCGGCGACGAGCCGACCGGCAACCTCGACTCCCACACCTCGGCCGAGATCCTCGACTTCATGCGCACCGCGGTGGACGAGCTGGGTCAGACGATCGTGATGGTCACCCACGACCCCCGCTCCGCCTCCTACGCCGACCGGGTGCTGTTCCTGTCCGACGGCCACATCGTCGACGAGATGGCCAAGCCCACGGCCGACCAGGTCTACGACCGCATCCGCTCGCTCGGAGGCTGAGCCGTGACCATGATCAAGCTCGCCCTGCGGGGCATCCGGGCCAGCCTCGGGCGGCTCGTGCTGATGACGGTCGCCATCGTGGCCGGCGTCGGGTTCGTTTCGGGTGCCTTCATCCTCAGCGACTCGCTGAGCGGCACGTTCACCAACCTCATCGCCGACGCCACCGCCGGGACCGACGCCCAGATCCAGGCGACCGAGCCCGAGTTCGGCCAAGACCCGGTGAGCCTGCCCCAGAGCCTGGTCGACACGGTGGCCGCCCTGCCCGAGGTGGGCGTGGCCGACCCCGCCGTGGGAGTCGACTCGGAACAGAACTTCCGGCCGTTCGTGATCCTGCGCGACGATGGCTCCCGGGTGCAGCCCCAGGGCGGACCCGTCATCTCGTTCTCCTGGAACGGCGACACGGGCTCGTTCATCACCTCGGCCGAGGGAACCCCACCGGTCGGCATCGACCAGACGGCGATCGACTCGGGCTACGCCGAGGCCGCCGGTGTGTCGGTGGGCGACCAGGTGCGGATGAGCACGCCCGGCGGCGAGCGGACCTTCACCGTCTCCTCGATCGTGGAGCCCAGCGTTGCCGCCGGCGCCTACTACGTGCTGTTCGACTTCGCCTCGGCCCAGGAGCTCTTCGGCAAGGAGGGCCAGGTCGACCAGATCGCCCTCACCCGGGCCTCCGGGGTGAGCACGGACGACATGATCACCGCCGTGCAGACGGTGCTGCCCCCCGAGGCCGAGGTGCTCAACCAGGCCCAGGTGGTCGACGAGTTCAGCGCCGGCTTCGAGCAGGTGATCGGCATCTTCCGCAACGCCATGCTGACCTTCGCCGGCATCGCCCTGTTCGTCAGCCTGTTCATCATCTACAACACGTTCGCCATCCTGGTGAACCAGCGGCTGCAGCAGATCGGGATGCTGCGGGCCATCGGAGCGACCCGGGCCCAGGTGCGGCGCGGCATCCTGGTGGAGGCCGTGATCGTGGGCGTGGTCGGCTCGGCCGTGGGGATCGCCTTCGGGCTGGTGGTGGCGTTCGGCATCAAGTCGGCGTTCCAGGCCACCGGCGGGTTCCCGGAGACGGGAACCGTGGTGGCGCCCCGCACGATCATCGTGTCGCTGCTGGTGGGACTGGTGGCCACGATCGTCTCGGCCCTGCTGCCAGCGTTCCTGGCCGGGCGGGTGTCGCCCATCGCCGCCATGCGCAACGAGGCGCCGTCGCGGTCGACGCGCACCCGGCGCATCGTGATCGGCTCGGTGGTGCTGGCCATCGGGTTGGTGCTCATGGGTCTGGGTCTGTTCGGCGGAGGCAGCGCCTCGTCGGTGCTGGTGCCCTTGGCCTTCGGCGCCATCTTCACCTTCGTGGGGGTGGCGATGTTGAGCGTGCTGTTCGCCGGCCCGGCGGTCGACCTGATGGGGCGGGCCCCGGTGCTGGGGGTGGCCCTGCTGGGCATGGGCCTGCTGTTGCCAGTGCTCACCTTCACCGTGGGCAAGGGCCTACCCGGCGGCCCGTTCTCCGGCATCGTGTTCGTCATCAAGATGCTGGTGTCGGTGGTGGCCGTGCTCACCGGGGCGTCGATCCTGGCCAGCCTGGCCCGAGGTGGGCGCACGGTGGGCATCGGCGGGTCGGGCGCAGGGCTGGAGGGTCGGCTGGCCCGCCAGAACGCGGCCCGGTCGCCCCAACGCACGGCGGCCACGGCCACTGCCCTCACCATCGGCATCGCCCTGGTGGCCACCGTGGGGGTGGTCGGTCAGTCACTGAAAGCCACCTTCGCCGACACCCTGGAGCGGGCCATCAAGGCCGACCTGTTCATCTACGACGAGAACGGGTCGCCGTTCTCCGGGCAGCTGGCCAACCAGATGGAGCAGGTCGATGGCATCGGCGTGATCAGCCGGTTCCGGGCCAACGAGGTGCGGCTCGCCGACGGCGACGTGACATCGCTCTCGGCCTTCAACGCCGACACCGGTGAGCAGCTGCTCACGTTCGGGGTGACGGAGGGCTCGATCGATGGGCTGACCGACAACGGGGTGCTGGTGTTCACCGACGAGGCCGAGAGCCGGGGGCTGGCGGTGGGCGACACCCTACCGGTCGAGTTCCCTGACGGGCAGACCGAGGAGCTGACGGTCTCGGGCATCTTCGACGACAACTCGGTGCTCAACAGCCCCCTACTGGTGGACCTCTCCACCTACGAGCGACACATCCCCGCCGCCGACGACTTCTTCGTGGGGGCCACGGTGGCCGAGGGGGCCGACCGGGCCGCAGTGCAGACCGAGGTCCAGTCGTTGGCCGACGGGTTCGGGTCGATCTCGGTGCAGAACACCGGCGAGTTCCTCGACTCCCAGGAGGACCAGATCGACTCGTTGATCACGCTGATCAACCTGTTGCTGGCGTTCGCCCTGTTCGTGGCGTTCCTGGGGGTGATCAACACCATCGTGTTGTCGGTCATCGAGCGCACGCGGGAGATCGGGCTGCTGCGGGCGGTCGGTATGACCCGGGAGCAGACCCGGGCCACGATCCGCTGGGAGTCGGTGATCGTGTGCCTGTTCGGGGCGGTGCTGGGCATCGTGCTCGGCGTGCTGTTCGCAGCGGCGGCCGTGGTCGCCATCCCCGAGGGCATCATCGACTCGGTGTCGATCCCGTGGGAATCGCTGGTGTTCGCCATCCTGTTCGCGGCGCTGGCCGGCGTGCTGGCCGCCGTGTTCCCCGCCCGCCGGGCCGCCAACCTCAACGTGCTCAACGCCATCACCACCCCCGGCACCTAGCTCTTCCCCCTTCACCATCCGAAATTGCACGTGTAAGTCGCGCTGAGCGCGACTTACACGTGCAAGAAGGGGAAAGTACATGAACACCGTCGACCATCACTTCCGGCGGCAGTACGGGCTGATCACCCGTTCCCAGGCGATTGCGGCTGGCATGAGCGCCAGCCAGATCCATCGTCGCATGGTGGCCGGTTCCTGGGTTCGTGAGCGCAGGGGCGTCTACCGCCACGCCGCCGTCGCCGAATCGTGGGAATCGCGTCTACTTGGCGCCTGCCTTGCATCGGGCGGGGTCGCCTCACATCGATCGGCAGCAGCTCTCTGGGGGCTCGGCATGTACCAGCACCCAACCCCCGAGGTAGTCGTCGATCGCCGCTGCCACAGCGTCGTTCCCAAGACCCGCGTTCACCTGACCACACAGTGGGAGCTGCGGGACGAAACCGTCATCCGGGGCATTCCGGTGACGGGGATCAATCGCACGCTGCTCGACTGCGGCGCTGTCACTCCCGCAAGGGGCGGGACGGGTGCGGCAAGCTGCGCACCTTGCTGGAGATGCGTCTGGGAGACCAGACGGTGCCGCTGTCGGACTTCAGCCGGCTGGTGGCGAACCTCCTGGTCGACAACGACCTGCCCGAGCCGGTGCCCGAGCACCGGATCTACGCCGCCGACGGGTCGTTCATCATGCAGACCGACCTGGCCTGGCCGCTTCGCAAAAAGGCCTGGGAGCTGGACGGGCTGGCCTTCCATTTCGGGCGGACCGAACGCGAGCGCGACAACCGCAAGCGCAACCGGGCCAAGGCCGAAGGCTGGAACATCCAGGAGATCCTGTGGTCCATGTACGTCGACGACGCCGACGGACTCAGCGCCCTGTGCCGCCAGTTCCTGGCTTCCTAGGAGTAACAGAGGCTGTCAGGGCCGGCGGGCTCGTCGTCTGGTGAGGCTGTGGGTCATGGCTTCGGCGAGCCACTGCTCGTAGTCGTCCCAGCTCCAGTGGCGTTGGCCGACGAGGCGAACGGTGATGTCGGGCGCGGTCAGCGTCCAGAGGATGTCGGCGGCCGCCTCGACGGTGAGGTCGTCGGGCAGTCCGAACTTGGCGGCGATGTGGCGAGCGACCGATGTGGTACCGGCGGCTCGCTGCGTCTCGATGGTGTCGGCCAGGGCGCGGACGTCGGGGTTGGCGGCCTCGCCGACGATGACGGCGAGGAGGGGTAGGGCGCGTTCGGAGAGCTCCCGGCCGAGCGCTGCGTATCGGGCGAGGCAACCGCGTGCGCTGCGAGCGGCCAGCATGGCCTTGAAGTGGGGCCGCTCGGCTATGGGCAGGGGTTCGTCGTCGCCGGCAAGGGTGCGGTCGTACACGGCACTCAGAGTGGCTCGCTTGTTGCCAACGGCGTTGTAGACGGTCTGCACGCTCACCTGGGCGGTGCGAGCGATCGCCTCGATCGTGGTGACGGAGTAGCCCGAGACCAGGAACAGTTCCTCGGCTGCGTCGAGGATCCGACGACGGGTCAGCTGGGCCTGCTCCGCCCGAAGCGAGCTCGCGTAGGAACGATTCACGGTTGCCATGCCTCCCCGAGATTGACTAGAGTCTGCCTCTAATGAATTGTAAGTGACTCAATCCACCTGAAGGAGTCTCCATGAGAGTAGCTGAACGAGCTGCCCGGTCGGTGTTCGATGCCATCAACGAGCGCGACCTGGAACGGATCAGGGATCTGGTGACCGACGATTTCGTCGATCACGGGGCGCCCCCGGGCCTCATTCCACCGGGTCCAGACGGGTACATCGCCGTGCTGGGCTTCGTCACCAACGTGCTCGATGTCCGCTACGAGATCCACGAGGTGGTCGCCGACGGCGATCTCGTAGCCCTCCGGGCAACAGGCAGCGGCAGGCACAACAGCGGTCACCTGGGCTTTCCCCCGACCGGCCAACCCTACGCCATGGCAAGCATGCACCTCTACCGGGTCCACGATGGCCGCCTGGCCGAGCACTGGGGTGTCCGCGATGAGCTCGGTGCTCTGTACCAGGCCGGCGCGCTCACACCGCCACCCCCACCGTCGCTCGACCTGGCGGCGGGACAGTAGGAGAGGAGTCCAGCGGCCGGCGCCCCGTACCGTTTGACGCCTGCGTCGTCGACGAATTCGACGTTCGACCGACAACCGCTACGAACCGCCCGGGCCGCCGTCGCCGACCAGGCGACCGACCTGGCCCGGCTGGCCGATGTCGATGGCCACCACCGAGTCGATCCGCTCGGCAGCGATGCCGGCCTGGGACAGGGCGGCCCGGATCTGTGCCTCGGGAAGGCTGGTCGACAATGACGCCATGTCGGTGAAGACCGAGTAGCCGAAGGTGATGTAGTCGTCGCCCTCCACAGTGGTGGCGAGGACCGACTGCACGGCCCGCAGGTCGGCTGCGGTCACGCACGACGTGACCACTTCCAACCCGTCGCTCTCGGCCTCGGCGACAAGCTCCGGCGGCGCCTCGTCGTCGATCACCAGCTTCACGCGGCCGTCGGTGGTGGACACGACGGCCCGCACCCCAGGTCGCCCCGAGTAGTGGCCCGACAGCTCCTCGAGCCGCGTGATCTCCTGTTCGCCGCTGACCACGAAGCCCATATCGAGCCCGTCGGTGACCAGCGAGCGGTCGCACGCCGCCATGCCGTCGGAGGCGGAGGTCACGGGTGACTGGAACACCGGGCCGCTCCGGCCGAGCTCGCCTGGGTCGGCCGTCCTGGCCCCATCCGCGGCCACGACCACGATTTCGCCCCCGGGCCGTGACGCCGCCAACATCCCACCCGCCGTCACACCGACGAGGGCGATCACAGCTACCAGACCCTGCGCCCGCTTCCGGCGGCGCCGGCGCCGGGCGGCCCGTTCCCGTATCCACGGCATGTCCGGCCTCGTTGCCGTTCGATGGCTCTCGGCTCGGACGTCGGCCGCCAGCTGGCCAATGAGATCGAGGTCGGTGCTCAAGTGGTTGCTCCCTTCCGCCGTGGATGGTCGTCGACGTCGGCCAGTTGCCGCCGCAGCGAGGAATGGGCGGCGCGAAGCGTCGACGAAACACCGCCCCGACTGATCCCCATGGCTTCGCCGATCTCGGGCTCGGTCAGGTCGGCCACGTGGCGGAGCACGACGGCGGTGCGTTGGCGGGCGGGCAGCGCCCGCACCAGCTGCCACAGCTCGCCGGTCGGACCATCGAGGGCCGGGTCGCCGGCGGCGCTGCGGGACAACAGACGCCGCTCGATCGCCTGACGGCGCCGCCGGCGTCGGGCTTCGTTCAGCGCCACCTGGTACGCCCAGCCGTTCGGCGACGACATGGCTGCCACCCGGGGCCAGCGTTCGTAGGCTCGGGCCACGGCTTCGTCGGCCGCATCCCGGGCCAGGTCCGGGTCGCCGAAGACGATGCCGATCGACGCCACGAGGTTCGGGTACAGCCCTCGGTACCACGCCTCGAAGGCTGCGTCGTCGGTCATCGATGGCATCAAGTCACGATCGGTCGAAAACGCGCATCCGCTATTCCTAGGAGCCTGAGCCGCGTTGAGCGCGGCTCAGGCTCCTGATTTCGGCAGAGGGCCGGTCAGCGGAGGTCGGGGGCTTCGGCCGATTCGTCGCGGAGCAGGATCCCGGCTTCGTGGAGGGCGTCGAGCTCGGAGGCGCTGATGTCGATCCAGTCGAGGACAGCGGCGTAGTTGTGCTCGCCCCGATGAGCCGCCGGGCCCGACACCCCGGCGTCGAGGCCGGAGAACCGGTACGGCGTATTCGTGGTGCGGCGGGTGCCGCCGTCACGGTCGTCGACCTCCACCAGGACCTGGCGGCCCTCAACCGAGCGCTGGTGGTCGAGTGCCGTGCGGGCCTCGTTGACCTCACCCCAGGCCAGGTTGACCTCGTTGAGCTTGGCGATCAGTGACTCCCGGTCGGGGAACGACAGCAGATACTCGTCGATGGCCGCCCGCCGCAGCCGGATCTTGGTCTCCAGATCGGCCCCCTCCGGCGTCGGATCGGCCACCCCGGCCCGGGTGTTCAGCACCCGCCAGAACCACTTCTCGTCACCGGCCAACATGATCGGCCCACCGGTGGCGTTGAACACCAGCCCCGCCGGCACCTGGGCCTCCAACCCGTGCACCGCCAGGTGCACGTAGTCGTCGGTGAAGAACATGGCATTGATCATCGCCATGTCGACGTGCTGGCCCTCGCCCGTGCGCTGGGCGTGGTGGAGGGCCGCCAACAGCCCGATCAGGCCGTGCATCCCGGTGGTGGTGTCGGCCACCGACAGGGCGATGTCCATTGGCCGGTCCATGCCGGTCACCATGGCCTGGCGCTGCAGGATCCCGGTCTCGCCGTGAATGATCGGGGCGTACGACGCCCGCTCCCGTTCCGGGCCGACCTGGCCGAACCCGGAGATCGACATCATCACCAGCCGGGGGTTGATGGCGTGGAGCGTGTCCCAGTCGATCCCCATCTCCTCCATCACGCCGGGCCGGTAGTTCTCGGTGACCACGTCGGCCTCGGCCACCAGCCGTTTGATCAGCTCCTGGCCCTCGGTCTTGAGCAGGTCGACGCAGATCGCCCGCTTCCCCACGTTCTGCTGGGTGTAGTAGCCCGAGATGCCGGCGATCTTCTTGCCGATGTTGCGGGTCATGTCGCCCTCGGGCGGCTCGACCTTGATCACGTCGGCCCCGAGGTCGGACAGGATGCGGGTGGCGAACGGGCCGGCCAGCACCCGGGTGAAGTCGAGGACCTTGATGCCCTCCAGCGGCTTGACCATGCCGCTCAGCTCCCGGCCGGCGGGGTGGGCCAGCCGGGCACGCCCTCGTCGAGCTTCACACCGCAGCTGTTGAGGAAGCCGCTGACCACCCGGTAGCAACCGGCCGCCATCAGGAGATGGATCATCTCCGACGGGTTGAAGTGCTTGGACGCCTCGGCCCAGGCCGCGTCACCCACACAGTCGTCGGCGTAGAGGTCGTCGACGCATTGCAGGGCAGCAGCCTCGGCCGGTGTCCAATTGTGCTGGCTGATCGGGCGGGTGACCCAGAAGATCTCGTCGTCGGTCAGGCCCACGTCCTTGCCGAACAGCGTGTGCTGGCCGAACTCGTAGATGGCCTGGCAGTTCCACCCCATGCGGAGCACCGCCAGCTCCACGATCCGGCGGGGCAGGCCGCCGTCGAACAGCACGCCCTGGGCGAACCCCCCGAACGCCTTGGCCAGGGTGCGGTTGTGGGCCATCGTGGCCGTCACGTTGACGGCGTTCACCGGCGACTTCTTCATCCACTCGCGGGCCTTCACGACCACCTCGGGGACGGGTTCGAGGCGCGGTGCGCTGGGTCGGGCTTGGTGCATCGTCGGGACCCCCTGTGTTCGTACGACGAGAGACCGCACGCTACCACCGAGGCCGATGCCCAACCCAGGTGGGCGGTGGCGCCCCGGGCCCGATCAACGCTCAGGCGGCCGGCCGGGCGGCTGCGACGGGAGCCGGCCCGGCCTCGCCCCGGGCCCTCTGGACGAAGGCGTCGACCGCCAACGGCGACGCCAGCACGTTCCACATCGTGGGCGGGTCGTCGAAGAGATCGACGTAGTGGTCGGCCACGGCCTGATGCTCGGCGGCCGCCTGCTGCAGGGCCACCACATGGGGTGGCGGCGGCTGCAGGAAGGCGTTGGTCAGCGAGGTCACGGGCTCGGCGTAGTGCCACATCGCCTCCTCGACCCGGCGTCCGAAAGCGGCGTCGGGCCGGCGGCGCCGGCCGTCGACGCCATCGCCGCCCACGTCGCCGACAAGGCCGGCGATGTGGTCGGCCGCCACCCACGCCGACCGGGAACCGAGGTTCGCCCCCTGCCCCGTGATCGGGTCGTTGACGATCCACGCATCACCCACGGCCAACGCCAACCGGCCTCCAGCCAGCTCGCACCACGCCCGCCGCACCGTGGGCACCACCGCGGCCCGGACCCAGTGCCGGTCGCCGGCCAGGGCGAACCGGGACCGGTCAACCCGCTCGGCCACGGCCGGCGCATGCACCTCCAGCAACGCCGCCAGGCGGGCCGGGAACCCGACATCGGGGTCCGCCGACACGATCGGGGCCAGGGGCCCGCCCGGCACGGCGTTGACCAGGATGCTGGTGCCGGCGCCCCAGGAGGTGACGATCGGCATCTGCACCACCTCGCCCACCCCGGGGATGAGGTTGAGGCAGACCGCCCCCTCGGGCGGGGCCAGCCCGTCGAACAGCCCGGCGAGCACGAGCCGCTGGGGCTGCTGGTAGGGCGAGCGGGCCGGGTTCCTCGGGAACATGCCGTCGATCGAGGCCCGGCCCGAGGTCACGACGGTGATCCGGTGGCGGCCCACGATCGAGCCGATCAGGTCCCGCCCCAACTCGGGGGCGATCACCAACCGGCCGCCGCGCCCGAAGTACAGCTCGAGCATGTCGGGCAGCAGCACCCGGAAGTCGGTGGCCCGGAGCGGCCGGGTCAGACGGCCGGCGTAGGCCAGCCCGAGGGGTGGGCCCACCGCCACCTCGATGCGCCCGATGTCGGCGGCCCCGACGGGATCGGTTACCCCCAGCGCCGCCTCCCGGACCAGCGTGTGAGGGAAGCGCCCCACCGTGTTGGGCAGCCGTTCGAGGCGCATCGTGGCCGGGTCGGCCGCGGTGTACAGGATCGGGTCGAGCCCCAGCTGCTGGAGCCGCAAGGCCAGCGTGAGGCCCGAGTAGCCGGCCCCGGTGATGGCGATGTCATTCGTGATGGTCATGTCTCAACTCCTCGTGGTCGCAAGCGACAGCCCCGCCACGCCGGCGGTGCCGCCACCGTCCCAGCACCGTCCCTTCGGGACTATTCATGCCGGACGCAATCAACGTAGTCCCTTTGGGACTATGAGGGAACCGGATTTCTCCAGCCGACCACGGCGTCCGTCAGCCGGCGGCCCGGGCGGTCACGAGCCAGGCCCCCGAGCCGAGGCGGACACCGCCCGGCCCGAGCGCCGAGGCCAGGACGTCCTCCAGCCGCCGGCGCCGCCGGGCAACGGTGCGCGCCGAGCCCATCGAGAGCAGGGATCGCACCGGCGGGAAGCCGAGCGTGAACTCGAGGGCCTCGGCCACGGTTCGCCCGAGGTAGAGCGGCCGGTCGCAGGGCTCGAAGCCCACGCTG
The DNA here is from genome assembly GCA_902826025.1 of uncultured Actinomycetes bacterium. Taxonomy (GTDB): domain Bacteria; phylum Actinomycetota; class Acidimicrobiia; order Acidimicrobiales; family SZUA-35; genus CADEDH01. The sequence goes on along the minus strand of CADEDH010000006.1, from coordinate 21,352 downwards.
GTGTAGCCGCCGGCCGCCAACCAGGTGGCGGCCTGGGCGGGGTCGGCCATGCCGAACGCGCCGGGCCGGCCGGCGGGCGGGCCGATCGGCTCACCGCCAGGAGCACAGGCTGCGGTGAGACGCATCAGCCACTCGTTGTCGTCGAGGGGACGCCAGACCAGCGCGGCCAGGCGACCACCGGCCACCTGGGCCGATGCCAGATTGGCGAAGGCGGCCACCGGATCGTCGAAGAACATCAGCCCGAACCGGCTCACCACGCAGTCGAAGCGGGCGACCGGGAACCGGTACCGCTGGGCGTCGCCGTGGACGAAGCTGACCGACGGCACCCGCCCGCCGGCCCGCCGGCGGGCCACCGTCAACAGTGGCCGGGCCACGTCGATCCCGACCACCGCCTCCGCACCCGACCGGGCCAGATCGAGGGCCAGGCCACCGGCACCGCAGCCCACGTCGAGCACCTGAGGCGCGGCGGGCCCGGCTCGGCCCGCCGCCAGCAGCGGCCCCTGGTAGCCGGCGACCAGCCGCTCGTGCCGGCGCCACTGGCGAGCCCACCACTCGCCCTCGGGGCCGGCCCAAGCCCGGGCGACGTCGGTGACCGCCACCGCCCCCTCCTCGTCGGACGAACCCGACCGATCGCCATGGTGGGCGCGGCGGCGCCGCTGGGAGTGGCTGTCGGTCATCGTCACCGCCGATTTTCCTAGGTTCCCCGTCCCCGACCAAGATAGTCCCTTTGGTAGTGTTGGGCTGATCTCAACGGGCGAGCGACGGAGCGGATGGTGCTATGGCCGGCAAGGACCGAGATGCACCCGATCCCGCACCCGTGCTCACACCGACGTCGTTCGCCCTGCTCGGCCTGTTGAACCTCCAGCCGTGGACGACCTACGAGCTGGCCCAGCAGATGGACCGCACGCTCAGCCGGATGTGGCCCCGGGCCCGCTCCAAGGTGTACGAGGAGCCGAAGAAGCTGGTGCGCCACGGGCTGGCCCGGGCCACCACCGAGACCGTGGGGCGGCGGCCTCGGACCGTCTACCGCATCACCCCGAAGGGTCGCCGGGCCCTGGCCCGCTGGCTGGCCCAGTCGGCCGACGGCCCCGTCTTCGAGTCGGAGCAGGTGCTGAAGGTGTTCTTCGCCGACGGCGGCGGGCGGCTCGACACCCTCCGGACCCTGCACGACCTCCGGGCCTGGGTACACGAGCGGACGATGGTCAACGTGGAGGTGGGCCGGGCCTACCTCGACGGCTCGGCGCCGTTCCCATCTCGCATTGCGCTCAACACGGTGGTCGGCCGCCTGCTCGACGACCTGCTGGAATGCCTCGACACCTGGGCCGACTGGGCCTCCGGGGTGGTTGAGACCTGGCCCGACGCGCCGGGGGAGGCGCCAGCCGATCAGGCCTCGCTCGAGGCCACGCTGCGCCAGGCCGAAGCCCGGGCGGAGCGCTGGCTGGGCTCGGGGTCGTCGCCCCCCGCCCAACCGTGACCCGAGGCGCCCGATCGGATCGCCGGCGCCCGCTCAGGCCGGCCAGCCGGGCACGCCCTCGTCGAGCTCGACCCCGCAGGTGTTGAGAAACCCGCTCACCACCCGGTAGCACAGGGCGGCCATCACGAACTCCATGACCTCGGGGGTTGACCAGCGGGCGGTCAGCTCGGCCCAGGTGGCGTCGGAAACGCAGTCGTCGGTGTAGAGGTCGTCAGCCATCTGCAACAGCACCCGGTCGTCGTCGGCCCACGCATAGGTCGACAGGGGTCGGGTGACGGCGGCCACCTCGTCCGCCGTCACCCCGTGGGCCATCCCGTACATCGTGTGCTGGCCGAACTCGTATTGGGCCTGGCAGTTCCAGCCCATCCGCAGGATCACCAGCTCCCGTTGGCGGCGGGGCGTGGCGCATTCGTTGAGCACGGTCTGGGCGAAGCCGCCGAAGGCCCGGGCCAGGCCGGGGTGGTGGGCCATCGTGGCCCGCACGTTGACGGCGTTGTGGGGCATCGACTTCATCGCCTCGCGGGCGCCCTCGATGGCCTCGGGCAGCGGTTGCACCCGGGCGTTGGCAGGTCGGCGTAGGGCCATGGTGGGTTCTCCTCGTTCGGGTTACAGCAGGATCTCGGCCAGGCGGCGCCACTGGTCGACCGGCGGCATTTTGCGATCGGCCACCAGGTGCTGAACGCACACGTGATCGGCCCCGGCGTCGAGGTGGGCCTGCACCCGGGCCTTGATCGCATCCCCGTCGCCCCAGG
>CADEDH010000006.1:0-19026 GCA_902826025.1 uncultured Actinomycetes bacterium | reverse complement strand
CCCCGTCCGGGGGGCTGCGCCCCCGACGCTCCGGTACTAGCGTCCGGTGCATGAGCACGCAGAGCAACGGCGAGCTGGTTCGCACCGCCTTCGCCTCCTGGGAGCAGGGCGACAGCCGCCCCTTCTTCCAACTCGTGGCCGACGACGTCACCTGGCGAGTGATCGGCTCGACGCCCGTGTCGGGCGCCTACACCTCCCGCTCGGAGTTCCTGGGCGGCGCCGCCGGCCAGCTGTTCGAGCGCTTCGCCGAGCCCCTGGTGGCGAAGGTGACGGCGGTGCACGAAGCGGGCGACACGGTGGTGCTGCAGTGGCGGGGCACGAGCAAGGGCGTCAACGGTCGCCCCTACAACCAGGATTACTGCTGGGTCATGCGCCTGGCCGCCGGCCAGGTGGTGGACGTCGTGGCCTACCTCGACACCGCCCTGGTGGACGACATGTTCGCTGATTGACAGGGGCCCCAACCCCACCGCCCGGCTACGCCGGACTGGGGTGCGCCCGGTGACCAGTCCTATGATCGGCCGGCGATGAGCGACGCTGCCCGCAGGTACTGGATCATGCTGCCCCCGTCCCGGTCGGCGGCCCGCACCGGCCAGGCGGCCCAGGAGGCGGAGGCGGCCGGGCTGGAAGGCGTGTTCAGCTTCGAGTTGGCCACCAACCCGTGGGCCTCGCTGGGGGCCGTGGCCGCCACCACCAGCTCGATCCGCCTGGCCAGCGGTATCGCGCTGGCCCTGGCCCGCTCCCCCTACGACACGGCGCTGGCCGCCCTCGACCTCGACAAGCTGAGCGAGGGCCGCTTCACCCTCGGCCTCGGCACCGGCGTGCGCTCGGTACACGAGCAGCACTACGCCATGGCGTACGACCGCCCGGTGGCCCGCCTGGCCGAGGCCCTGCGCATCATCCGACTCGTCACCACCGGCGAGGCCCGTCAGGCGGGCCGGTTCGACGGCGAGTTCAACCAGCTCGACTTCTCCAAGGTCTCGATCGCCCCGCCCCTTCGGCCTCGCCTCCCGATCTGGGTGGCGGCTCTGCGCACCCCGCTGGTGCGGGTGGCGGGCGAGCTGGCCGACGGCCTGGTGGGGCACCCGTCGTGGTCGCTCAGCTGGGCCCGCCAGCAGATCACCGGCCCCTTCGCCGACGCCGTGGCCGCCTCCGGCCGCAACCGGAGCGAGGTGGAGATCAACCTGTGGCACGTGGTGGCCCCCAACCCCGACCGGGCCGAGTCGGTCAACGACGCCAAACGCCACGTTGCCATCTACGCCGCCATCGCCCAGTACCAGCCCTACTTCGCCGCCCACGGGTTCGGAGCCGAAGCCGGCCGGCTGGCCGAGGCGGCCGCCGCCGGTCAACGCAACCTGGTGGATCTGGTGCCCGACGAGATGGCCCGCACGTTCGTGGTGTGCGGCACCCCGGGCGAAGTGGCCGGCCAGCTCGAGCCGATGTGGGAGGTGGCCGACTCGCTGTGCCTCCAGCCCCCGCCGGTGGCGGGTGAGCAGCGCCGGGCATACGACGCCACCATCGCCGAGACGTTCTACCGCTGACCGGGGGGCCTTGTGAACCGCGGCGAAGACCACAACGACCACACCCACCCCGACACAACCAGCCCGGCCCGGGTGGCGGCGGCCGCCGCCGTGCGCCGCCTGGTGCACGCCCTGGTGGCCCACGAGGGCGACGACGAGATGCTGGCCCGGTTGGCGGCCACCGCCACCACCCTGGGCGACGAGCTGGAGCGGGCCCCGGCCCGCCCCCGGGGCACCGACAGCTTCCCCAACTGGGCCACCGGCTCCCAGCCCGAGGGAGCCGTGCTGAGCTGCGTCGACGACTGCATGGTGGCCGGCCCGGCCAATCCGTTGTCCACCGGCACCCGTATCCACCGGGAGGGCGACGAGGCCGTCCTGCGGGTGACGCTCGACCCCGGCTTCGAGGGCCTGCCGGGACGGGCCCATGGCGGCATCGTGGCCTCGCTGTTCGACGAGGCCATGGGCCAGGTGCTGTACATGGAGGGGGAGCGGGGGTTCACCGCCTGGCTCCGGGTCGACTACCGGGCCCCCGTGCTCACCGGTGCACCCATCGAGATCCGGGCCCGGCTCAAGGAGCGCGAGGGCCGCAAGTTCCTGGTGGTGGCCGAGCTGAGCAACGACGGCCAGCCCGGCCCCACGGCCGAGAGCCTCTACGTCACACCGCGCCCGACATCGTGATCAGGGCGTCGCTCAGCGACCCATGATGGCGGCCAGGTAGACCACGCACAGGACGGCCAGCACCGCGGCGGGCGCCGCTTCCTTGGGGGCATCGCCCCCCTTCAGGTGGTAGATCACGGCCCCCACCATGGTGATCAGAAGCCCGATACCACCCAGCAGGCCGAGCCATTCGAGGCCCTTGTCGTCGCTGAGGAGGCCGATGAAAACCCCCACCGCCCCGGCCACTTCCGCCGCCCCGATCGGCACCAGCAGGTTCGAATAGCCGAGGCGTTGGGCCACCTCGACGGCCATCTTCTGCTTCGTGAGCTTCATCCCGCCCGAGGCCAGGAAGCCAAAGGTCAGCAGAATCCCGGTGATCCACGCCAGCACGCCCATATCGACACTCCCTGTTCGCCCGGCCGGCGCCCGCTCGGCGGACATCCGTGCCCCTTCACCCAACCGCTAGGGGCAGCACCATAGCCCACACGGATCGAAATATCGTGGCTGACGGGGGGAGCGGCGCTCGGGGGCGTCACAATCCACGCCATGGCCACGCCGACAAGCGCTCCCCAGCCACCGCCCCCGATCGACGAGACCCCGACCTGGGCCGCGCTGACCGCTCACCGGGACGGGCTGGCCGGCACCAGCCTCCGACACCTCTTCGCCGCCGATCCGGACCGGGCCGGGAGCCTGACCCTCGAAGCGGCCGGCCTCCGGGTGGACCTGTCGAAGAACTGGGTGACGGCCGAGACCATCTCGCTGCTGAGCGAGCTGGCCCGGGCCGCCGGGCTGGAGGAGCGGCGGGACCAGATGTTCGCCGGAACCCCCGTGAACGAGAGCGAAGGCCGGGCCGCGCTCCACACCGCCTTGCGCCTGCCGGCCGGCGAGCGGCTGGAGGTCGACGGTGCCGATGTGGGGGCCGACGTCCACATCGAGCTCAGCCGCATGGCCGCCTTCGCCGATGCGGTGCGCAGCGGGCGGTGGACGGGGGCCACCGGCGAGCCCATCCGGGCCGTGGTCAACATCGGCATCGGCGGCTCCGACCTGGGGCCGGCCATGGCCTACCACGCCCTGCGGCCCTGGAGCGACCGGCGCCTCACCTTCCGCTACGTGTCCAACATCGACCCCAGCGCGCTCCACGAGGCCCTGGTCGACCTCGATCCCGAGACGACCCTGTTCATCGTGGTGTCCAAGACGTTCGGCACGATCGAGACGCTCACCAACGCCGGGTCGGCCCGCCGGTGGCTGGTGGACGACCTGGGCGAGGACGCCGTGCCGAGGCACTTCGTTGCCGTGTCGACCAACGCCGACCGGGTGGAGGCCTTCGGCATCGACCCCACCAACATGTTCGGCTTCTGGGACTGGGTTGGCGGCCGGTATTCGGTGGGGTCGGCCGTGGGGCTGTCGCTGATGGTGGCCATCGGGCCCGACGGCTTCGATGAGTTCCTGGCCGGGATGCGCGAGGTCGACGAGCACTTCCGATCGGCCCCGCTGGAAGCCAACCTGCCGGTGCTGCTGGGCCTGCTCGGCATCTGGTACACGAACTTCCTCGGGGCCGAGACGGTGGCTGTGCTCCCCTACGCCGACCACCTGGCCCGCTTCCCCGCCTACCTGCAGCAGCTCGACATGGAGTCGAACGGCAAGGGGGTCGACCGGTGGGGCCGCCGGGTGGGGTACGCCACCGGGCCCATCGTGTGGGGCGAACCCGGCACCAACGGCCAACACGCCTTCTACCAGCTCATCCACCAGGGCACCCGGCTGATCCCGTGCGACATGATCGGGTTCGCCCAGGCCACCGACCCGATCGGCGACCACCACGACCGCCTGATGGCCAACCTGTTGGCCCAGACCGAGGCCCTGGCCTTCGGCCAGGACAGCGACGACCCCAACCGGTTCTTCACCGGTAACCGGCCCACCACCACGATCCTGGCCGAGCAACTCGATCCGGCCACCCTGGGCCGCCTGATCGCCCTGTACGAGCACAAGGTGTTCACGATGGGCACGGTGTGGGGGATCAACAGCTTCGACCAGTTCGGGGTGGAGCTGGGCAAGGTGCTGGCCAGCGCCATCGAGGGCGAGCTGCCGACCGACACCCCGCTGGCCCACGACGCCTCGACCAACGCCGCCATCGCCTGGTACCGGGCCCACCGCCACCCGGTGAGCTGACGTGAGCTGACGGGGTACTGCGCCGGAGAGGAGACGGCGGGGGGCGGTAGTCTCGGAAGGCCATGTGGTTGCCCTGGACCTACAGCCTTCCGCTGGCCGGGCTCCTGTTCGCCATCGGGGCGGTGGCGGGCCGGGCCAACGGCGGCGGCACGGTGGGGGCCGTGGCGCGCGAGGCGTCGCGGGTGGCCCTGCTCTACACGTTGTGGCAGGTGGCGGGCCGGCTCTCGGTGTCGGGCATCGAGCGGGCCAACGACCGGGGCCTGTGGCTGTGGAATCTGGAACGGACGCTACGGCTCCCCAACGAGCGAGCGCTCCAGGAGCTGGTCGTGCCCCACGGCTGGCTGGCTCAGGCGGCCAACATCTACTACGCCGCAGCCCACGTGCCGGGCATGGGCCTGTTCCTGGTGTGGTTGTTCTTCCGCCATCGCGCCCTCTACCCGGGCTGGCGCAACGTGCTGGTGGCGATCACGTTCGTATCGTTGGTGATCCAGCTTATTCCGGTGGCTCCGCCCCGCCTGATCCCCTCCATCGGCATGCTCGACACCGGCGTGGCCTACGGCCAGTCGGTCTACGCCATCGGTGGATCCACCGTGGCCGGCCAGCTCCAGGCCATGCCATCGCTCCACGTGGGCTGGGCCGCCCTCATCGCCATCGCCACCTGGCGGCTCAGCACCCGGTGGCCCCGCTGGCTGGGGGCCGCCCATCTGGCCGCCACCGTCACCGTGGTCACCGTCACGGCCAACCACTACTGGCTCGACGGTGTGGTATGCGTCGCCCTCCTGGTGCCGATGGTGGCGGTGCTGACCGGCAGGCGGCGCCCGATCCTGGCCACGGACGCCAGGTCCTTCGACGGTGAGCAGGCGGGGGAGCATGCGGGGGAGCCGGCGCTCGCCATGAGGACGGGAGGCGGGTCCGGCAAGTAGCGTCGGGGCCCATGGACACCCCGACCCTGGAGATCAGCGGGCACCGGGCCACGATCCGGCTGCAGCGACCCGAGAAGCGCAACCGCATCGAGCCCGCCGACCTGGTGCGTCTGATGGAGCTGTGCGAGCAGATCGACGCCGACCCCGACGTGCGGGTGGCCGTACTCACCTCATCGGGCCCGTCGTTCTGCTCCGGCTTCCATCTGGGTGCCCTGGCCGACGGTGAGAAGCTGGAAGTGAGCTTCGGCGACCTGTGCGACCGGCTCCAGAACCTGCGGGTCCCCGTACTGGCCCGGATCGCCGGCAACATCCACGGCGGCGGCACCGACCTGGCCTTGTCGTGCGACCTGCGGATCGCGGCGGCCGGCATCCACCTGCTGATGCCGGCGGGCAAGATCGGCGTGCACTACTACGCCACCGGGCTGCGGCGGTTCGTGGAGCAGCTCGGTCCGGCCGCCACCAAGCGCATCTTCCTCACCGCCCTGCCGTTCGAGGCCGACGAGCTGCTCCGCATCGGCTACCTCGACGAGGTGGTGAAGGTGGAGGAGCTCGACCACCGCATCGACACCCTGGCCGAGGCCGTGGCCGGCCTGGCCCCGCTGGCCGTCACCGGGATGAAGGCGTCGATCAACGAGCTTGCGGTGGACCGCAGCTCGCTGGCCAGCGTCGATGCCCGGGCCAAGGCCGCCTTCGCCAGCAACGACCACCGAGAGGCCATGCGGGCCCTCAAGGAGAAGCGCGCCCCCCACTTCACCGGCACCTGACCCCCGGGGGCCCGGCGATCAGGCCAGGTCGGGATCGGGCTCGATGTACTGGAGGATGATGGCTTCCAGAGCCACGGCGAACGGGTGCCACGGCTGATCCTGGCCCCCGGGGCCGAGGGGCCGCTCGATCGGGTTGAAGTGCTCGGGAAACAGCCGATGGTGGATGGCCAGCCCGTCGGTCAGGCCCACGATGGCCACCGCCATGCGCCGCAGGGCATCGTCGGTGGTGCCGAACTCGGGCTTGCCCCGGAACCCGACCACCTGGGCCAGCGGGCGGTACAGGTCGTCGACCAGGCGGTCGAGCGTGCCCAGCTGGGCCCGACGCAGCGATGCCCCGAGCCCTTCCACGCTGATGTCTCCCGACGACGACGCCACCTTGCCCCACAGGCCCACCCACAGCTTCCAGGTGCGGGAGCCGAGCAGCTGGGTGAAGTAGGCGGTGCCGGCGGCCCGACACAGCTGGCGCACGGCATCGATACGGCCGGCCGCGGTGGTGAGGTCGGCCCCGCCCAGCACGGCGGTGGCGGCTTCGAGCGAGGCCGTCATCTCTCCCCCGATATCGAGCAGTACACCGGCGGTGGCTGTTTCCACCTCGCGCTGGAACTCTTTCTGGGACGACCAGACCCGGCCCGGGCCCAGCACGGAGCCCTTGGTCACCCGGGGCTGCCCGGCCTGCTCCACCCGTTCGAACACCCGGGCGAAGGTGACAGCATCACCGTCGGCCAGATCCGACTCCAGTAACAGTTGCACGCCTTCGGCCACCAGGAGCTCGCGCAGCTCCTCCGCTCTGCGGTACGGCCGTTTGGGTGCCCTCACGCACAACAGTCTGCCGTCTACAGGCGGCCAGCGGGATGCTTTCGGGCTGGGACAGGCCGGCAAAACGGCCCTACCAGGAAGGTTCCCAGAAAACAGTTGCGTCCAGTCGTCGCATAACTCATACTGCGACCACTGGACGCATCTGTCCGATCGCCCGCGGCAGAATGGAACCAGAGCCCGACAGGCCCGCCACCAGCCCGCACCCGGTGGCGGGTCTTGTCGTTTTCCTGTCACAGGGCCTACGTAGGCTGGTTCCATGTCGGGTTCACGAGCGAGGTCGCAGTCGCAGGCACGGTTGCGGCCCAACGGGCCTAGCCCGGTGCTCAGCGGCTTCAGCCCGGCGGCGGCCGAGTGGTTCGCCACCACGTTCCCCGAACCGACGGCCCCCCAGGTGGAGGGCTGGCCCCGTATCGCCGCCGGCGACCACACGCTGATCCTGGCCCCCACCGGCTCGGGCAAGACCCTCACCGCCTTCTTCTGGGGGCTCGACCAGCTCACCACCCGACCCCGCCCCGAGGCCAAGACCCATCGCACCCGGATCGTGTACATCTCGCCTCTGCGGGCGCTGGCGGTCGACGTGGAGAAGAACCTGCGGGCACCGCTCCAGGGGGTGCGGCTGGCGGCCGAGCGGCTGGGTGAGCCGTTCCACGAGCCCCGGGTGGCGCTGCGCACCGGCGACACCCCGGCCGACGTGCGCCGCCAGCTGTCGACCAACCCGGCCGACCTGCTGATCACCACCCCCGAGTCGCTGTACCTGATGCTCACCTCACGGGCCCGGGAGACCCTGGCCGGGGTGGAAACCGTCATCATCGACGAGATCCACGCCCTGGCTGCCACCAAGCGGGGCGCTCACCTGGCGCTCAGCCTGGAACGCCTGGAGCGAGTGACCGATCGGCCGCCCCAGCGGATCGGGCTGTCGGCCACCCAGCGCCCGTTGGAGGAGATCGCCCGGTTCCTGGGGGGTTACGAACCGACCGGTGACGGTGGCGAGCCGGGAACCATGCGGCCCCGGCCGGTCACGATCGTCGACACCGGCGTGCGCAAGGCGCTCGATCTGGAGGTGGTTGTCCCGGTCGACGACATGGCCCGGCTGGGCGAGGTGATCGACGAGCCCGTGTCGGGGCCCGCCGCCGGGGCCCCGCCCCGTCGCAGCATCTGGCCGGCCATGCATCCCCGGCTGCTGGAGCTGATCGAGGCCCACCGCTCCACCATCGTGTTCGTCAACGCCCGCCGGTTGGCCGAGCGGCTGGCCACCCGTCTCAACGAGCTGGCGGTCGACGGTGAGAACCGGGCGGCCGAGGCCGAGGGCCGCCCGCCCCCGGCGGCGTCGGGGCAGGAGCTGGTCATGGCCCACCACGGGTCGCTCAGCCGGGAACAGCGGCTCATCATCGAAGACCGGCTCAAGTCGGGCGACCTGAAGGGCCTGGTGGCCACGTCGTCTCTGGAGCTGGGCATCGACATGGGGGCGGTGGACCTGGTGATCCAGGTGGAGTCGCCGGGAGCCGTCAGCCGGGGCCTGCAGCGGGTGGGCCGGGCCGGACACCAGGTGGGTGCCCCCAGCGTGGGCAAGGTGTTCCCCAAGCATCGGGCCGATCTGCTGGAGGCGGCCGTGGTGGTCGACCGGATGCGACAGGGCCTGATCGAGGAGACCCGCTACCCCCGCAACCCGCTCGACGTGCTGGCCCAGCAGATCGTGGCCGCCTGCGCCATGGACGACTGGCCGACCGACGACCTGGCCCGCCTGGTGCGGGGGGCGGCCAACTTCGCCGACCTGTCCGACGATGCCCTCCTGGCCACCCTCGACCTGCTGGCCGGCCGCTACCCGTCCGACGAGTTCGCCGAGCTGCGACCCCGTGTCATCTGGGACCGGGTGGAGGGTGTGGTGCGGGGTCGGCCCGGAGCCCAGCGGCTCGCCGTCACCAGCGGCGGCACGATCCCCGACCGGGGTCTGTACGGCGTGTTCCTCCCCGACGGGGCCCGGGTGGGCGAGCTCGACGAGGAGATGGTGTACGAGTCCCGCCCGGGGGAGACGTTCCTACTGGGGGCGAGCACCTGGCGCATCGAGGACATCACGCACGACCGGGTGATCGTCACCCCCGCCCCGGGGCTGCCGGGCAAGATGCCGTTCTGGCACGGCGACGGGCCCGGCCGCCCGCTCGAGCTGGGCCGAGCCGTGGGGGCGTTCGTGCGGGAGATCTCGGCCGCCGAGCCCGCCGCCGCCCTGGCCCGGCTGCACGAGCGGCACGGGCTGGACGAGCTGGCGGCGGCCAACCTGCTCCAGTTCCTGGCCGAGCAGGCCGAGGCCACCGGCCGCCCCCCCGACGACCGCACGATCATCGTGGAGCGCTTCCCCGACGAGATCGGCGATTGGCGGGTCTGCATCCTCAGCCCGTTCGGGGCCCAGGTGCACGCTCCGTGGGGCATGGCCCTCCAACACCGCCTGGCCGAGAGGTGGGGCTTCGAGGTGGAGCTGATGTGGAGCGACGACGGGATCGTGATCCGCCTCCCCGAGGCGGTCGACCAGTTCCCCGTCGAGGAGTTGCTGATCGACCCCGAGGAGCTCGGCGACCTCCTACTGGCCCAGCTCCCGGGCACGGCCATGTTCGCCGCCCGGTTCCGGGAGTGCGCGGCCCGGGCCCTGCTCCTCCCCCGCCGCCGGCCTGATCGCCGCACCCCGCTGTGGCAGCAACGCCAGAAGGCGGCCGACCTGCTCAGTGTGGCCGCCCGTTACCCGAGCTTCCCGATCCTGCTGGAGACGAGCCGGGAGTGCCTGAACGACGTGTTCGACGTGCCGGCGCTGCGCCAGGTGCTGGGAGACCTGCGGAGCCGCAAGATCCGGGTGCTCCCGGTCGACACCCAGACGGCGTCGCCCTTCGCCACCTCGCTGCTGTTCGGCTGGATCGCCCAGTACATGTACGAGGGCGACGCCCCGCTGGCCGAGCGCCGGGCGGCGGCGTTGTCGCTCGACCGGGAGCTGCTACGGGACCTGCTGGGGGCCGAGGAGCTGCGGGAGCTGCTCGACCCCGGGGTGCTGGCCGCCCTGGAGGCCGAGCTGCAGCGCACGGCCGAGGGCTGGAAGGCCTCCACGGTGGAGGGTGCGGAGGATCTGCTGCGGTGGCTCGGCCCCCTCACGGCCGACGAGGTGGCCGACCGCTTCACCGTCGACGGCGGGCTCGGGGGGCTCGATGCCGCCGGGGCGGTGGCGGCTCTGCTCGACCAGCGGCGGGCCATCCCGGTGGTGGTGGCCGGGCGTGCCGTGGTGGCCGCCCCCGACGACGCCGCCCGGCTGCGTGACGCCCTGGGCGTGGCCCTGCCCCCCGGCCTGCCGGCCGCCTTCACCGAGCCGGTGGCCGAACCGCTGGTGGACCTGGTGTCCCGGTTCGCCCGCACCCACGGCCCGTTCCTCACCGGTGCCGTGGTCGACGCCCTGGGGATAGACGAGAGCCGCTGCCGGGCGGCCCTGGAGGAGCTGGAGCGCCAGGGCCGGGTGGTGCGCGGCGAGTTCCGACCCGACGGGGTGGAGCGGGAGTGGTGCCACACCGAGGTGCTGCGGGTGCTGCGCCGTCGGTCGCTGGCCGCCTTGCGGTCCGAGGTGGAGCCGGTGGAGCCCGAGGTGCTGGCCCGGTTCCTGCCGGCGTGGCAGCACGTGGGGTCGAACCGGGGCTCGATCGACGCCCTGGCCGACGTGATCACCACCCTCCAGGGAGCGGCCCTGCCGGCGTCGGTGCTGGAGACGTCGATCCTGCCGGCCCGGGTGCCGGGCTACACCTCCTCCGACCTCGACACCCTGCTCACGGCGGGCGAGATCGTGTGGGTGGGGGCCTCGGCCCTGGGTTCGGGCGACGGCCGGGTACGTTTGCTGTGGCGGGACCAGGCCCCGGCCCTCGTGCCCGAGCCGGCCGACCCGCCCCGGGGCGACCTGCACGAGGCGCTGCGATCCCACCTGACGGAGCGGGGGGCGTCGTTCTGGCCCGAGCTGGTGGCGGCGGCCCAGGCCGCCGGCTGCGACTACGCCGACGGGCCGGTGCTGAACGCACTGTGGGACCTGGTATGGGCGGGCGAGATCACCAACGACTCCCTCACCCCGCTGCGGGCCCTGGTCTCGGGCACCGCCGCGGTGGGTAGTGCACCCCGTTCCGGTGGGGCCCGGCGCACGAGCCGGGCCGGTGGGCCCCGCCGGGCGCTGCGGGCCCTCTCCCGGCTGGGCCCGCCGGCCGGTACCGGACGGTGGGCTCCGGTGGCCCCCCTTCGGTCCCCGGCGGTGACGGCCACCGAGGCGGCCACGGTGCGGGCCCTGCAGCTGCTGGAGCGCTACGGCGTGCTGACCCGGGAGATGGCGCTGGCCGAAGGGGCCGAGGGCGGCTTCGCCGGCGTCTACCCGCTGCTGAAGGAGATGGAGGAGCGGGGCCAGGTGCGGCGGGGGTACTTCGTGGCCGGCCTGGGGGCGGCCCAGTTCGCCCTGCCCGGCGCCGTCGACCGTCTACGCGACCACCGTCACGGGGCACCGCCGGCCGGGGGCGACGGCTACGAGCCAGGAGCCGGCCGCGGGCCGGGCGGCGCTCGTTCCACCACCACCGACGCCGAGCCCCCGCTGGTGTTGGCCGCCTGCGACCCCGCCCAACCCTACGGGGCGGCGCTGCCCTGGCCCGACAATCCGGGTCGGCCGTCGCGGGCCGCCGGGGCCCACGTGGTCCTACGCCACGGCCGGCCCCTGGCCTACCTGGAACGGGGCGGTCACACCCTCACCCTGTTCCCGGAGGCGGCCCACGACCCGAGCTGGGTGGCGGGCCTGGCCGTGCTCGTCACCTCGGGCCAGCTCCGGTCGCTCGAGATCCGCAAGGTCGACGGGGCCCCGGCCGGGGAGCGGCCCGACATCACCGAGCTGCTCCTGGCCGCCGGCTTCCGCTCCGGGTACCGGGGCCCCATCCTCCGCCGCTGAGTGCAGGGCCAGGGGGTGCAGGGCCAGGGGTGCAGGGTCAGGGGGCGCAGGGGTTGACCACGTAGGTGCCGTAGGTCATGCCGATCCCGATCAGCACCGACTGGTCGTAGTCGGCCGGCATGGCCGTGGTGGCCGACTGATGGATGATCCAGCGGCCTACGGCCACGTAGGGCCGGCACCCGATCTGGGCTTTCGACCACCGCCCGAAGCTGTCCACCGTGCCCTCCGGCACCCGCACCATGGAGTAGCCGTTGGTGCAGGTGACGGCGGTGTCGTAGTCGGCCCAGTCGACCACGCCGTCGGCCGACGGCCCACCGGTGGGAACCGCCACCTCCACCGGCTCGCAGGTAGGGGAACCCCCGATCTTGTCGACCAGGGTCATCGTGTCGGGCCCCAGTTCGGGCATGCCGCAGTCTTCGTGCACCACGGCGTCGAGGTCGTCGATGAGATCGGCCATCTCGGAGCGGGCCCCGGGCCGCAGCGTGTACTCGGCGTAGGACAGGTTCCAGGGCCCGGCCGAGGCCACGATCCAGCCCTCCAATCCAACTTCTCCCGGGTCCTCGGCACCGCCGCCTACGCCGCCCCCGAAGTCCGCACCCAAGGCCAGTGCGACCACCGCTCCGACATCTACTCCCTCGGCGTCATCGCGGCCGAGATCATCAGCGCCGAGACCCCCCAGCCCGAGCAACCGCCACCGTCCCTGGCGCCACTGGGTGACGATGTGCCGGCCGACGTGGCCGAGCTGGTGGCCGCCATGACGGCCGACCGACGCGAGGACCGGCCCGAGTTGGACCAGGTGCTGGCCACCCTCAGTCCCCACGCCACGGCCCCACCCCTGGCTCCGCCCGATGACGAGCTCACCACCCCGCTGCCGCCGGGGCCGGGCCGGCGCCAGCGCCTGGTGGCGGCGGCCGCCGTGCTGGTGATCTTGATCGCCGCCGGCGGCGCACTGGCATGGCGCCTCCAGCCGGAGGGCGACCCGTTGACCGTCTACACCCCCGTCAACGGCGGCTTCACCCTCGATCTCGACGACCAGTGGACCGAGGTCGACAACGATCCGGATCCACCCGGTGTGCTGCTCAGTGGGGTGAACATCGGCCGGGAGGTCGTGTTCACCGTGGCGGCCAGCGGCGCCGGAACAGTGGCCGATGCCGTCACCGTGACCTCATCGGCCGTCCAGGACGGCCGGCTGGGCCCCGACAGCGAGATCGCAGTCAGCCAGGCCCTGGCCGACGACCGGGCCAAGCTCGTCTTCCGGGCCGGCGAGTACGACTACGTCACCTACTTCGCCGCCGCCCGCTCCTGCGGCACCCTCACGCTCCAGTTCGTGGGACCCCGGAACCTTTCCGACGACACCCTGTCGTACCTCGACGAGGTAGCGGCCCGCTTCGAGCTGTCCGACGAGATCACGGTGCGACGCCCCGACAGCGGGCTCGCCCCCGGCCTCGTCTGGTTCGAGGGTGGCGGAACCCGGCTGGCCGCTCCGACGAGGTTCAACCGGGGGCAGCTGGGCACGAGCTGCCTCCAAGTGTACGACAACACCCCCGGCCGGAACATGAGCATCACCGTGACCTACGCGCCGGCCATCTCGGCGGCCGAGAAGGCGGCGGCTGACGATGCGGCGCTGACGGCCACCGCCAACGAGCTGGTCGACGATTCGCCGACCCCCGACGGCACGCTGCGCCGCCACTACCGTTCGGCCGAGCAACGGACCGAGGCCCGCTACTACTACGTGGCGGCGCCGACCGGTGTCTTCGTGGTGACGGCGCTGGAGATGGCCGGCGAGCCCTGGGATCAGACCTGGCTCGACGAGCTCGACCAGATCGCCGCCTCATTCGAGGTGCCCGAGGCGGCGTGACCGGCGCAGGATGACCGGCCGGGGAGCCCGGGCTACGCTCGCCGGCACGCCGCCCGGTCGGCGGCGCCCGATCGCAACCCAGGGGGAACACCATGGCCGACGCCACCATCGAGCAACGACTGGCCGTGCTGGAGGCCAAGGACGAGATCCGGGAGCTGACGGCCCGGTACTGCCTGGCCGTGGCCGAGGGGGAGGCCGAGACCATTGTCGCCATGTTCACCAGCGACGGCGTGTTCACCATGCGGGACCGGGAGTTCGCCGGCACCGATCAGCTGCGGGTGATGTACACCGGGGCGGCCGAAGGCGTGTCGCCCAAGCCATTCATCCAGAATCACGTGATCGAGGTGAACGGCGACGAGGCCGCCGGGCGGTGCGGGGTGGAGATCCGCATGGTCAACAAGGGCGAGGCCTACACCGTGGCCGGCCACTACTTCGACCGGTACCGCAAGGTCGACGGCCGCTGGCTCTTCTCCCGCCGGGACTTCAAGGTCTACCACTGGGTGCCGCTGTCGAAGGGCTGGGCCTGACCCACACCCGGGACGCGGCCCGGCCGCACCGGGATCGGTGGGAGGGGCACCGATCCGGCACGGCCGGAGCTCGTTCTGTCGGTTGAGGCTCAGCGCTTGGTGTGGAGGGCACCGGCCACAGTGAGCAGCGCCATGACGGCCCCGGTGACGAAGGCGGCGATGGCGGCCAGCCCGGCGATCCGGCCGACGGTGGACCAGGCGTAGGTGTTCAGCAGTGCACCCCGGAGCATCTCACCCCGGAAGATCGTCTCCCGCTGTTCGCTGATCGTGTCGGCCTTGGCCTGTAGGTCGGCGATCTCATCGGCCGAGGCGCCGTTGGCGGCGGCCTCGGTGACGGCGCCCTTGGCCGCCCGCTCGGGCCCGCCCAGGTCGGCGTAGGTTGCGCCCTCGGCCACCGCGGCCACGTGGCCGCCGATGAAGCTGGCGTAGGCCTCGGCCTGAGCCCCGGTGGTCACCTGCTCGCCGGCGTACTGGACCAGGTCGTCCCGGCCCTGCTGCTCCAGCGTCGCCTGGTCGGGGAAGGAGATGTTCTGGGCCGCCAACTCGTCGGTCACGTAGTTGCCGGCGAAGCTGGAGCCCCAGGCGAGCAGGGCCCCCGCCACCAGCAGTACCACGGTGGTGAGGGCGCCGACCCCGGTCAGGATCAGATCGAGCCGGTGGCGGGTGAGACGGATCGGTGTCTCGGCGACCGGCTTGTCAGTGTCGAGGGTGACGGAGGGCGCGGCAGTGCCGTTCGCCGTTGTGGTGGTCATCAGGAGCCTCCTCTAGGTGGCATCTGTGGTGCCGGCCCCCATGTGCGCCCATAGGCCGGTCTCTTCACCTCTGAAGGTAGTCAACTCTCCCGGCTCCAACCCGGGCCCTTCGTCCCCTTTCCATCCTTAGCGGTCGCTTCACCATCGCCAGGGGTCGCCTTGAGAGGCCATGCCGCACGATGAGGCACATCCTCTCGAAACACCCCGAAACGGAGAACACAATCATGATCACCCGCAGGAAGCTCACCATCGGCGCCATCCAGGTCGGTGCCGCCGTCGCCCTCTTCGCCGGTGTGGCCGGCGCCGCCGTGACCACCGGCGGGGTGCTCGGCATCGGCTCCGGTAGCGAGGTCGAGACCCAGTCGGCCGACGACAACAGCGGCGGCTCCACCAGCACCACCTACGACGACAAGGGCGGCCTACGGGCCGACGACAGCTCGTCCACCAGCACCACCTACGACGACAAGGGCGGCCTCCGCAACGACGACAGCTCGTCCACCAGCACCACCTACGACGACAAAGGCGGACTTCGGGCCGACGGAGTCTCCGACGACGGCCCGATGCACGACATCAACGACGACAAGGGCGGCCTCCGCAGCGACGACAGCTCCGACGACGGCCCCAACCACGACATAAACGACGACAAGGGCGGCCAGAGCGGTGGTCACGGCAGTGACGACGGCCCCAACCACGACATAAACGACGACAAGGGCGGCGACAGCGGCCACGGTGGTCACGGCAGCGACGACTGAGGGAGAGCGTCCGGGCCGGCGTTCGCCCCGCCGGCGGCGCCGCTGTAGCGTGCGGCCCATGGAGATCGGACTGGCCTCACTGGGCGACCTCTTGCCGGATCCGGCCACTGGCCGTTGCGGAACCGACGCCGAGCGGCACCGGTCGCTGGTGGACCAGGCGGTGCTGGCCGAGCAGGTCGGCTTCGACGCCATCCACCTGGGTGAGCATCACGGCAGCGGGTACCAGCTGTCGGCCCCGGCGGTGGTGCTGGCCGCCATCGGCGAGCGCACCTCCACCCTCACGTTGTCCACCGGCGTGACGCTGGTGGCCAACCTCGACCCGGTGCGGGTGGCGGAGGACTACGCCACGGTTGACGCCCTGTCGGGCGGCCGGGCCGAGATCGTGGCCGGCCGGGGCAGCCTCTACGCCCGCACCTTCGAGTACCTGGGCCAGGACCCGAGGCAGAGCCGGGCGCTCTACAACGAGCACGTCGGCCTCCTGGTACGCCTCCTTCGGGAGGAGAACGTCAGCCACCCGGGCCCGCTGCGGGCCCCGCTCGACAGCTTCACCAGCCGGCCCCGCCCCACCCGGCCGATCCCGGTGTGGCTGGGCGGCGGCCTCAACGCCGAGACCCCCACGCTGGCCGGGCAGATGGGCCTGCCCCTGATGCTGCCCAGCGTGTTCGCCCCGCCCGACGGCTTCGCCCCCCACATCGAGGCCTACCGCCAGGCCTGGGCCGAGGCCGGCCACGAGGGCCAGCCCCAGCTGGGGGCGATCTGCCACTGCCACGTCGACGTCACCACCCAGGCCGCCCGGGCCGCCTTCCAGCCCCACTACAGCCAGTACTGGAACTGGGTGCAGGACGTGGTGGTGGCCTACACGCCCCGGGCCCGGAAGCTCCCGTTCGACTACGACGAGATGCTGGCCGGCCCCGGGTTGTGCGGCAGCCCGGCCGAGGTGATCGACCGGGTGGGCCAGTGGCAGGCCGCCGTGCCCCTACCGATCACCCGGTTCGCCTTCATGTTCGACCTGGGCGGCATGCCGGCCGACCGGTTGATGGCCACCATCGAGCGGTTCGGCACCGAGGTCGCACCACACATCCGCTAGGGCCGCCGGCCCCGGATCACAGAGGAGAGCAACAGACATGGGCAGACTCGACGGCAAGGTGGCCGTGATCACCGGTGGGGCGAGCGGGATCGGCGAAGCCACCGTGCGCCGGTTCGTGGCCGAGGGGGCCAAGGTCGTCATCGCCGACATGCAGGAGGACCGGGGCTCGGCCCTGGCCGCCGAACTGGGCGACGCCGCCGCCTTCGCCTCGTGCAACGTGATCCGGGAGGAGCAGGTGGCAGGGGCCATCGACGACGCCGTCCGCCGCTGGGGCCGCCTCGACGTGATCTACAACAACGCCGGCTTCGGCGGGGCCATGGGCCCGATCTCGTCGATCTCGGAGGAGGACTACGACCTCACGATGGACGTGCTGCTCAAGGGTCCGTTCTTCGGTATCAAGCACGCGGCGCCGATCATGTGCGAGCAGGAGTCGGGGTCGATCATCTCCACCGCCAGCATCTGCGGCCTCCAGGCCGGCATCGGCAGCCACCTGTACACGGTGGCCAAGGCCGGTGTGATCTCGCTCACCCAGACCACGGCGCTGGAGCTGGCCGAGCACAACGTGCGGGTGAACGCCGTGTGCCCCGGCTACACCATCACGCCGCTGTTCGCCGGCAGCGCTTCGGCCACCGACGAGCGGCTCGACAAGGCCCGCCAGCGCACGGCGACGGCCCAGCCCATGCACCGGGCCGGGGAGCCCACCGACATCGCCAACCTGGTGCTGTTCCTGGCGTCGGACGAGTCGAGCTGGGTGACGGGGCAGGCCCACGTGGTCGACGGCGGCCTCATCGCCGGCCCCGCCTGGCGCGACCAGCCCCGCATGATGCGCGAAGCCAACCCCATCCGCCTCCACCGCCCCCCGACCGACTAGGGGCGAGGGCGCCCCGCCGCTCGTTCCGCGTAACGAAAATCGCGCCCAGCAGCCGATCTGCGTCACTTTTTGCATGAATGGCGGTGATTTCGCGACGCAGAACCGGCTGGGGGCGCGGATTTCGCGCCCAAGTTCGTCGGGGTCGTGGACCCGCAACCCCCCGGGCCGGGCCGTCACCGAGCCGGGCTCAGCGGCGGAGGCGGGGCAGGAGACGGCCGGTGCGGGCCGAGTAGTCGGCGTAGCCGGGGAAGCGGGCCGCCAGGGCCGTCTCCTCGAACCGGGCCTTGACCTGGAGCAGCACCGCCAGGCCCACCAGGCAGGCGACGGCCAGCACGCTGGCCCGGCTGAGGGCCAGGCCGGCGCCGGTGGCGAGCAGGCCGGAGTAGATCGGATGGCGGACGGCGCCGAACCAGCCCCGGTCCACCAGCACCGTGCGCCCGTTGGGCAGAGGTGAGGCGGTCAGGGCCCGGCGGATCTGCCAGGCCGCCCCGGCCATGACGACGCAGCCGGCCACCACCAGGGCCAGGGCCACCGCCCGCACCGGGCCAGGCGTGGGCCACAGGTCGCCCGGCTTCCCGATCAGCAGCAACCCGAGCAGGGCGAACTGGACCACCACCAGCGACCAGCCCACCACCCGGCTCGCCGTCGCCTCGTCGAGCATGGACAGCACGCCGCAACTCTACGACTCGGCGGCGGCCACACCTGCCCCACCCGATCTCGGTGCGCCACGCACCACCGGCGGCGCCCCTTGCACCGAGAACCTGACGTCCAACGCACTGAGTGCGCCACGCACCACCGGCGGCGCCCCATGCACCGGGTGCGCCAGGCGCCACGGCGGCAGCGGGGGGCGGGGGGTCAGGCGTCGGCGGCGGCGACGGGAGAGGACGTGAGGAGGGCGCCGATCACGGTCATGGCGATCAGGGAGGCAACGGCGACGGCCATCCCGAGGCCCTGGAGCAGGGTGACGCGCTCGTCGAGGAACAGGGCGGCCATCACGGCGGAGGCCACCGGGCTGGCCAGAGCCACACACCCGCCGAACCAGATCGGTACGTGCCCCAGGGCCCAGTTCATCAGGTAGTGCCCGGCCCAGCCGGGGCCGATGGCCATCATGGCGATCCAGAACCAGTTGCCGGCCGTGGGCGGCCCCCAGTCCTGGCCCGACAAGGCGGCGAAGGGGGTCACCACCACGGCTGCGATCAGCGTGGCCCCGGCCGTGAACTCCACCGCCGACAGATGGGCCCGGGCCGCCTTGGAGGCCATGAAGTAGCCGGTCCAGGCGAACAGGGTGGCCAGCGCCCACACATCGCCCCGGGCACTCCATTCGGGTAGCCCGGTGGCCCCGAACACCACCAGCACCACGCCCACGATGGCCACCGCCGCCAGCAGGACCTCGTGGA
>CADEDH010000005.1:75606-153353 GCA_902826025.1 uncultured Actinomycetes bacterium | reverse complement strand
CCAGAGGGATGATCAGCTACTCCGACTGTCTCACCTCACCCTGACAGACAGGGGGCCTAGCGGATCGTCGTGCTACGGTCCCGGCGACTCGCTCGGCTCCGTAGGGGGAAACTGATGTCTCTGGTCTTGATCATGGCGAAGCTGACGCCGCAGGCGATGCAAGCCTGGCACGAGCAGGGAGTCACCAAGCGGGCGGCCGACGTGTCCGCCATGATGGAGTCGATTGGTGGGAGCGTCGTCAGTTACTACGCAGCCGACGGAGGCGAGTGGGACAACGTCGGGGTCTTCCAGTTCCCCGACGACTGGAGCCACGCCGCCATGATCCGCTTCCTGCACCGGGCCTACAGCGCTGGCGCCCATGTGAAGCTGCAGCACATCTACCTGGCCACGCCTGAAGAGGTCGACGCCGTCGCCCCACCGCAGGTGCGAACCGTCACCGATCGGTAGTTGCGGCTGGCCACTCACGAAAGCCAGCTACTCACACCGTTACTCACAAGCGGCTCTGGCGGGCCCGGCCGAAGCCAAAATCAGAAGCGCCCCGGCGCTGTGGCCAGGGCGTTCGTGTGTGGGGCTAACAAGAGTTGAACTTGTGACCTCACCCTTATCAGGGGTGCGCTCTAACCAACTGAGCTATAGCCCCGGCAGGGAGCAAGGGTACAGGACCCTGCTGCTCGTTCCTACTGGTTTTGGTTCCTCCGAACCTTGACCACCTCTTCCTCAACCACGGTGATCCGGATCCCGCCGATCAGGTCGCTGATCAGGTTGAACACCACGGTGAGCAGTACCACCATCACGCTACTGGCCAGCGTCATCACGCCGGCGATGATCATGGCTGCCCGGAACACGGCGTCACCGTTGATCTCGTACGTCTGGTAATCGCCGAGCTCGCGGATGAAGCTCTCCATGTTGTCGATCGTCCCCGCCGCATCGGCCGCATTCCACACCAGCACGCTGGCCAGCAGCAGGCTGGCGAACACGCACAGATGGAACAGCACCGAAAACGCCAGCACCGACCACGGATCAATGTGGCGCACCACCCGGCGCACCTTCCGGGCCCGAACCTTCGACCGGTTCCGGAAGCTCTGCTCCACCAGCTGGGGCACCCGCGACGCCAGATCGGTGGCCACACCAACGGCGCCAGCCCCTGCACCGCTGCGCAGGCCGGCGCGGCCCGCGACCCCATCGATCGAGACATCAGAAGCCGCCACTGTGGCGCCACCGCTCGCACCGCTGCCGGGCGGAGGAGGTGCCTCCGGCACCTGCAGCCCAGCCGGCCGTGTAGCGTCGAAATCCATCGACGGCGCTGCGGCCGGAGGCGGGGTGACCACCGGGGGAGAAGAGACAGGCGGCGGGGGAGCAACAGCCGGGGCGGCGACCACCGTCGACTCGTCGGGGACGATGTGGTGATTACCCCAGGGATCGACGGCCGCCGATGCCGACCCGGAACCCACCCCAACGTCGGCACCGTTGGCCACTTCCGCCAGCGCCTCGTTCGCCACCTCGACCGTCTTGTCGGCCGCAGTGGGAGGGGGCGGGGGCTCGGGCGGCGCAGGTATCGCAGCCAGCGGCCCGGGCGGGGTGAACCCATTGTCGACCGGCGTGGTGACCGCCGGGTCGAACCCGTCGACCATGGCCGGATCCATCACCGGCAACTCCGTGGTGGCCCCACCGTTCATGCTCTCGGCCTCATCAGCCCCGCTGCCCTCCCGGTCGGCCTGCTTCACCTCAGCGGCGAAACTGGCCGTGGTGGCTGCCGCCGCCTTGGCCGCCGCCACCGCGGTGGAAGAGGCCTTGCCACCGCCGTTGCGGTTCCGGCGGCTGTTGGGCCTCGTGCCCGGCCCGGGGGGCGCCAGGCCGTTGCCGCCGCCACCTTTCCCGTTGCCGTTACCTTTGCTGCCCCGGGCCCCTCGCCCCTCTGTAGACAAGGCCGACCCGTTACCCTCCGCCGGTCGCTCGTCCACCGACACCGATTGCGCCGTCAGACGCTCCAGTGTCGCCTCGCCGTCCTCCCCGACGTGATCGGCACCCAGGCCGTTCACGTTGGCGGTCGGCTCGAACCCGAGTGCTGCCACCAGGGCCTCGCCGACTTCGCGTCGGCCGCCCGATCGTGAGCTGTCGTCTGCACTCATTCACCAGGAGTGTAGGCGGGTGACGAACCGAACCCTGGTCAAGGGGCCTGTGGATTTCCCTGTGGATCCTGTGGCTGTTCGGGCTGGTTGGGGGCACTTCCGCCCCCCTCCTGCCACCTCGTTCCACCCCGCTCTCCCCCCTGGGGTGACTAGCCCGGTGCCCCCCCGGCCGCCGGATCGAACACCCACTCAGCGGTGGCCACAGCCTCCACCACCCCCACACGCACCCGAACCGCAACCCGCCCGTCCAAGTCGTCATACCCAACCAGAGTGGCCCCGTTGTGACGGGCCAGATCGGCTGCCCCGTCGCGGCCCTCGTAGACGCCGGCCAACGCCGCTGAATCAGCCGCTGCTTGGGCCTTTGCCCTGGTCACAGCGATGCGGCCAAGCTCTCCCAGCGCCAAGAGCACCAGCAGTGCCACCCCGATCAAGCCCGCCGCCAACGGCAGCACCGACCCACGTTCTCCACAGCCATCCACAGTGTTACCCACAGGCCGAACCACGCGTATCCACCCCCTTCATCCCCATATATCCACGGGATTATCCACAATCTGGGGGAAACGTGGGGGGCGGTGGGTGACCCCGGGGGTGTTGTGGGTATAAACCGGGCGTTTTCCGGGCGGCTACTCGCCGTCCACGTCCGGCTCACCATCCACATCATTGTCCACAGAGCCTCCATCAGCTCCGTAGCCAGCGCCGTTGCTGTCGACACCGTCGGCCGACGACACTTCGACACTGTCGAGGGATGACACAACGGTGCCGCCGGTTTCCTCAGCGCCCTCGACGCCGCCCTCGGGACCGTTCTCCTCCTTGAACAGGCGGGCCACAGCCGACACCTGATCCGTTCCCTGGAGGTTCATCACCCGCACGCCGGTGGCATCACGCCCCTGCTGCGAGACATCGCTCACGGCAGTGCGGATCACCACACCGCCGGCCGAGATCAGCAAAATCTCGTCTTCCTCGGCCACGAACATGGCCGCCGCCACATGGCCCTTGCGCTCGTTCACGGTGACACACCGCATCCCCAGCCCACCCCGGCCCTTGGTGGAGAACAGCGCCGGATCCACCCGCTTGCCGAACCCCTCGCTCGTGACGACCAGCAGCTCGGTCCCCTCCCCCACCACTGCCGCCGACACCAGCTCATCGCCGGCCCGGAACCGCATACCGGTCACCCCGGCCGCCGTACGACCCATGGCCCGCACATCATCCTCGGCGAACCGCAGGGCCTGGCCCTTGCGGGTGGCCATGATGATGTCGTCTGACCCGTTGGTGGGAATCACGCTCACCAGCTCGTCGCCGTCGTTCAACCGGATGGCGATCAGCCCACTACGCAGCGACGAGTCGTACGCCGTGAACAACGTCTTCTTCACCCGACCCTGACGAGTGGCGAAGAACAGGAACCGGTTGGTCTCGTAGTCCCGCGTGTCGACGATGGCCTGGATCTGCTCCCCCGGCTGCAGCTGCAACAGGTTGACCAGCGCCATGCCCCGGCTCGTACGGCTCGAGATGGGGATCTCGTGGGCCTTGATCCGGTACACCCGACCCTGATTCGAGAAGAACAACAGGTAGGCGTGGGCCGTGGTGTGCAGCAGATGGGTGATCAGATCCCCGTCGCCGTCCTTCAGCTTGGCCCCCGTCACCCCCCGGCCGCCGCGGCCCTGCGTCCGGAACTCCTCGGCCGAGACCGACTTCACGTACCCACTCGACGACAACGTGACCACCAGGTCCTCGTCGTCGATCAGGTCTTCGATGTCGAGCTCGCCCGGATCGGGCACCAACGCCGTCCGCCGGGGATCGGCGAACTCGGCCTTGATGGCCCCCAGCTCGTCCTTGATCACACCCCGCAGCTTCACGTCGTCGGCCAGGATCGACTCCAGCTCGGCGATCGTCTCCCGCAGCTTGGCCAGCTCCTCTTCCAGCTCGGCCCGGGCCAGCCGGGTGAGCCGGGACAGCTGCATGTCGAGGATGTAGTTCGCCTGGATCTCGGAGAACTCGAACCCCTCGCCCATCAGCCGCTGTCGTGCCTCGCCCCGATCCTCGCTGGCCCGGATGGCGGCGATGATGGCGTCGATCATGTCGAGCGCCTTGATCAGACCCTCGACGATGTGGGCCCGGGCCTGGGCCTTGGCCAGCCGGTACTCGGTGCGCCGGCGGATGACCTCGATCTGGTGGCCGACGTACGACACCAGCGCATCGCGCAGGGTCAGCGTGCGGGGAATCCCGTCGACCAGGGCCACCATGTTCACCCCGAAGCTGGTCTGCATCGGGGTGTGCTTGTACAGGTTGTTCAGTACCACCAGGGCCGTGGCGTCGCGCTTCAGCTCGATCACGAGCTTGGTCTGGCCCTGGGCCGACGAGTCGAGGATCTCCCGGATCCCGGTGAGCTCGCCCCGCTCCACCAGCTCGGCGATCTTCTTGGCCACCGTGCCCACCGACACCTGGTAGGGCAGCTCGGTCACCACGATCTGGTCGGTGGTACGCCCCTCCACGATCTCGGCCACGGCCCGCATCCGGATCGAGCCCCGCCCCGTGCGGTAGGCATCGCGGATACCGACCCGGCCCAGGATCTGGGCCTTGGTGGGAAAATCGGGCCCCAGCACGAACTGCATCAGATCGTCGGTGGTGGCCTCGGGGTTGTCGATCAGGTGGACCACCGCATCGATCACCTCGCCCAGATTGTGGGGTGGGATGTTGGTGGCCATACCCACCGCGATCCCCTGGCTGCCGTTGACCAGCAGGTTGGGGAAACGGCTGGGGAGAACCGACGGTTCCTTCAGCTTCCCGTCGAAGTTCGGGTTGAAGTTGACCGTGTCTTCGTCGATGTCGGCCAACAGCTGCATGGCCAGCGGCGTGAGCCGGCACTCGGTGTAGCGGTAGGCGGCCGGCGGATCGTCGGGCGAGCCGAAGTTGCCATGAGGATCGATCAGCGTGTGGCGCAGCGAGAACGTCTGGCCCATCCGCACCAGGGCGTCGTACACCGCCGAGTCGCCGTGGGGGTGGTAGTGACCGATCACGTCGCCCACCACCGTGGCGCACTTCACGTGCTGGCGGTCGGGCCGGTGGCCGGCGTCGTACATCGACCACAGGATCCGCCGGTGCACCGGTTTGAGACCGTCCCGGGCATCGGGCAGCGCCCGGGAGATGATGACCGACATGGCGTATTCCAGGAACGAGGTTTCCATCTCGTTCTGGATCTCGATCGGCTCGATGTTGTCGGGCAGACCGAGGCCATCGGTGTCGGTGCCCGAGCCGTCGGGCGGTTCTGTGGGGGGACGGTCGCTCATGGATTGAGCCTCAGATGTCGAGGAATCGGACGTCGCTGGCGTTCGTCTGGATGAACTGCTTGCGGCTCTCCACGTCGTCGCCCATCAGCACCGAGAACACCTCATCGGCGATGGCGGCGTGCTCCGCCGTGACCTGCAGCAGAGTGCGGGTCTCGGGGTTCATCGTGGTTTCCCACAGCTCCTTGGCGTCCATCTCGCCCAGGCCCTTCAAGCGCTGGAACTCGGCGTTGGGGTGATCGACCACATAGGCGTCACGGGCCGGATCGTCCTTGAGGTAGATCTTGGCCTTGTTCACAACCGTGGAATACAGCGGCGGCTGGGCGATGTAGATGTAACCCGCCTCCACCAGGGGCCGCATTTGGCGGAAGAAGAACGTGAGCAGCAGGGTGCGGATGTGGCTGCCGTCGACGTCGGCGTCGGCCAGGAGCACCACCTTGTGGTACCGGGCCTTGGCCACATCGAACTCCTCCTCGCCGAACCCGGCCCCGATGGCCTGGATCAGCGAGATGATCTCGGTGTTCTTGAACATCCGGTCGATCCGGGCCCGCTCGACGTTCAGGATCTTGCCCCGGATGGGCAGGATCGCCATCGTGCGGGGGTTACGGGCCTCCTTGGCCGAGCCGCCGGCCGAGTTGCCCTCCACGATGTACAGCTCGGACTCGGCCGGATCCCGGCTCTGGCAGTCGGCCAACTTGCCCGGCAGACCACCGCCGTCGAGGGCCGACTTGCGCCGGATCGTCTGGCGGGCCTGGGTGGCGGCGATGCGGGCCTTGGCCGCCTGGGTGGCCTTGGTGAGGATCGCCTTGGCCTCGCGGGGGTTCTCCTCGAACCACTCCCGCAGCTTCTCGTTCGTCGCCTTCTCCACCAGCGAGCGCACGCTCACGTTGCCCAGCTTGGACTTGGTCTGCCCCTCGAACTGGGGCTCGCTGATCCGAACGGCGATGATGGCGGTGAGACCCTCCCGGATGTCTTCGCCCTGGAGGTTCTCCTCCTTCTCCTTGAGGAGCCCCTTGTCTCGCGCGTAGGCGTTGACCGTGCGGGTGAGAGCGGAGCGGAAGCCCTGCTCGTGCATCCCGCCCTCGATCGTGTTGATCCCGTTGGCGAAGCTGTGGACACCGTCGATCTGGTAGCCGGTGTTCCAGGCGAAGGCCACCTCCACCCACTCGGCGTCGCCCTCTTCGGCGAAGTAGCCGACCTGCTCGAACAGGGCCTCCTTGGAGGCGTTCAGGTGGCGCACGAAGTCCCGGATGCCACCGTCGTATCGGTGGACGACCTCGGTGAAATCGGCATCCCTCGTGTCGCGCGTGTGGAACTCCAGGCCGGCGTTGAGGAACGCCATCATCTGGAACCGCTCCAGCAGGGTCTGCACCCGGAATTCGGTGCCTTCCTTGAAGATCGTGGGATCGGGCCAGAACCGCACCGTGGTGCCGGTCCGGGGGGCCGAGCCGTCGGGCTTGAGGGGTGAGTCGCCGATTTCCCGGAGCTTCTCGTGGGGCTCACCGCCGTTGTGGAACGACATGAAGTGGCGGCGCCCGTTCCGGTCGATCTCCACCTCGACCCGCACCGACAAGGCGTTCACCACCGAAACACCCACGCCGTGCAGGCCGCCCGACACCTTGTAGCCCCCGTCGCCGAACTTGCCGCCGGCGTGGAGCACGGTCAGCACGACCTCGGCCGCCGTGAGGCCCTCGAACTTCGAGTGGAGGTCGACCGGGATACCCCGGCCGTTGTCGACGACCTCGACCCCGCCGTCTTCCAGGATGGTCACATCGATGCGGTCGCAGTACCCCGCCATGGCTTCGTCCACAGCGTTGTCCACAACCTCCCACACCAGATGGTGGAGGCCGGTGGGACCAGTGGAGCCGATGTACATCCCGGGACGCTTACGCACCGCCTCCAGGCCTTCGAGGACCTGGATCTCGGCTGCCCCGTAGGATTCACCGGGGTTGGGCGTTGGACCGTTGTGGAGAGAAGAATCGACCATAGACACGGTTTCCCGGAACACCCGAGTCTACCAGCTCCGTAGTGAAGTTCGGCACCGAACGACCCGGTTCAGAAAGCCCCTGTCATGACAACGTAAGGTCGACGTAACCGCAGGTCAGGGTGTGGGCGGTTCGTCCTGCCGTTGCCGGGTGCGAGCGGTGACCCGACGCAGCTCCACGGTGGGGAAGACCTCCCCGAAGCGCTGGCGGATCTGGGTCTCCATCCAGCTCACCTGGGCCGCCCAGGCCGGATCGTCGCAGCCCACGACCAGTACCCCGTCACGCAGCTCCAGGGGTCGGGTGGGCCCGGCCAGAGCCGGCCCGACGATGTCGCCCCAGCAGTCGGCCAGGCCGGCCACGACGTCGACCGGGGGCACGCCCAGGAACCGGAAGAACCGCTCCAGACCCTCCCGGACCGGCACCGGTGGCTCGTCGTCCACAGGTCTGTACCCAGGCTCAGGGGAACCGTGGAAGTTCATGCCAACACCCCGGGGGCGGTGAAGGCCAGCACCTGGTCGGCCAGCTCGCCCCCGCCCGGCGCCGGGGGCAGGCCAGAGGCGGTGGTGATGATGCTCTGGCCCGGCGGCAGGTTGGCCAGCAGGGCGGCGGCCCGGTTCGGGTCGAGCTCGGACAGCACGTCGTCGAGCAGGAGCAGCGGCGCCTCCCCCAGCCGGTCGGTCACGAGCCGATGACCCGACAACCGCAGGGCCAGGGCCAGCGTCCGTTGCTCTCCCTGCGAGGCTTCGGTGCGGCTGGCCAACCCGTCGAGGCTCACCGCCAGCTCATCGCGGTGGGGGCCGGCCTGGCTCACCCCCCGCCGCACATCGTCACGGCGCCCCTCAGCCAGCGCGTCGGCCAACGTGACCTGCGACCATGACCGCTGATACACGGCGGCCACGTCGCTGCGCCGCCCGGCAAGAATCTCGTACGACTCCCCCACCAGCGGCACCAGCTCGCCCACCAGCGCCTCCCGGCGCTCGGTCAGCTCCTGGCCGGCCTGGGCCAGCTTCGAGTCCCACACATCGAGCGTCATCGCCCCGGCGGCGTCGAGGCGGCCATGGCCCTGACGTAGCAGGGCGTTGCGCTGGCGCAGCGTCCGCTCCACCTCGCCCACCACCCGATCGGCCCCCGGGTCGAGCGCCACCAGCACATCGTCGAGGAACTCCCGCCGTCGCGACGGGCCCTCCTTCACCAGCGCCAGGTCATCGGGGGCGAACACCGTCACCCGCAATGCCCCCAGCAGATCCCGGGCCCGGCGGAGACGCTGGCGGTTCACCTGGGCCCGGGTGCGGCCCCGTGTCAGCTCCAGCTCGATCAGCACGTCGCGATCGTCGCGGATGCCCTCGGCCCGCACCACGGCGGCCGCCGCCCCTCGGCGGACCAGGCTCTCCACCGGCGCCCCCCGGAAGCTCTTCAGCGTCGCCAGCAGGCCGATCGCCTCCAGCAGGTTCGTCTTGCCCACCCCGTTGGGGCCGGCGATAGCGGTGAGCCCGGAGCTGAGATCCAGCTCCAGGCGCTCATAGCTACGGAAATCGGCGAGCCACAGGCGGGTGACGAGCACGGCGAACTGCCCCCCTACCCCAGGCTCCCGGTCGGGATCAGGAGACCCGGACCGGCATGAGCAGGTAAAGGAACCCCTCGAACCCGACGGCGCGCACCAGGGCCGGCTTGAGCTCGTCGATGGTAGACAGCGTGATCTCCTCGCCCGGCGCCACTTCCACCCCTTCCAGCAGGTATTGGGGGTTGAACGCCACCGTCAGGTTGCTGCCGGCGTAGCTGCTCTCCAGGCTCTCCCGAGCCGTGCCAACGTCTTGCGTGATGGCCACCAGCTCCATCCCGTCGTCGGACATCTCGATGCGGATCGGGGTGGACTCCCGGGCCAGCAGCTTCACCCGGCGCAGGGCATCGAGCAGCTCCTCCCGGTTGACCGTGAGCACGTTGGGGTGCGAGTCGGGGATCAGGCCCCGGTAGTTGGGGAAGTCGCCCTCGATGAGGCGGGTGACAAGGGTGACCGAACCCACCTCGAACGACGCCTGGTTCGTGCCCAGCCGCAGGGTGACCTCGTCGCCTTGGGCCAGTACCCGGTTGAGTTCGCCCAGGGCCCGCGACGGGATCAGCACGCTCTGGCCCTCGGCCAGCACCGAGGCCTGCGACACATCCCGCAGCGACAGCCGGTAGGAGTCGGTGGCCACCAGCCGCAGACCGTCGGCCTCGGCCGCCATGAGCACACCGGTGAGGATCGGCCTCGAGTCATCCGACGAGGCGGCCAGCACCACCTGCTTGAGGGCGTCGGCCAGCTGGGCCGAGGCCAGCTGCACCGGCTCGGCGTCGAGGGCGGCGATCTGGGGGAAGTCGTCGCCCGAGATGAGCCGGATGCTGAACTCGCTCCGCCCGGCCTGGATCGACAGGGACTCGGCTTCGGCGGCGAAGCTCACCGCGCCGGGCTGGACCGCCCGCACGATGTCGGAAGCCAGCCGGGCCGGGATCACGGACACACCGTCGGACTCGCCCGACACCGTGACCGTGGTGGAGATCGTGAGATCGAGATCGCTGCCGGTGAGGGTCAGCTGGTTTCCCTGGAGCTGGGCCCGGATGCCGGTCAGACCGGGGAGTCCCCCGCGGGTGCTCACCGCCCGACCGGCGATGCCCAGGGCCTCGACCAGTACGTCACGTTCACAGCGGAATTTCACGGTCGGGCTCCTGCCAGGGCGGCCGCAGCGGTGCGGGTTGGGGTCATGCAGAGGGCTGGGGGCATTGTTACGGGTCTTGCTTTTATATGAGTGGTAGTGGGTAGTAGGAGCTGTGGATTGTGGACGAACCAGGATTGATCCTGGTCAGGTGCCATCTCGTCGTCCGCAGCGCCTGGGGCCGATCCCCAGGCCGTCGGTGACGGGACGACCGGGCTGGGGATTGCCTGCCAGCGTATCCACTCCCTGTGACGCTCTTCGCACAGGGACTTGCACACATCAGGCACAGGGTTATCCCCTGCGGACCCGAGTTACAGCTCGCCGGACTGGGCCCGGGCCCGGACCCGCTTCTCCAGGGCCATGACGTCGTTGTAGATCTGCGACCGCTGGGGCATGAGGGCCGAGATCTTGTCGCAGGCGTGCATGACCGTGGTGTGGTCTCGTCCGCCGAACTCGCGGGCGATCACGGGGAAGGAGAGGTCGGTCAGCTGACGGGCCACGTACATGGCCATCTGCCGGGTGATCACCAGCGGGCGCCGGCGGGATTTGCCGGTGAGCTCCTCGATGGTGAAGCCGAACTGCTCCACCGTCGACTCGAGGATCATCCGCACGGTGATCGGACGGGGTTGGCGGTCGGCGATGAAGTCGCCCAGCACCTGCTCGGCCAGGCCCCGGCTCATCGGCTCCCGGTTCAGGGTGGCGAACGCGGTGACCTTGTTGAGCGCGCCCTCCAGCTCCCGGATGTTCGACGTGATGTTGGCGGCGATGAACTCGCTCACATCGTTGGCCAGGAAGTAACCCTCCCGGTCGGCCTTCTTACGCAGGATGGCCATGCGGGTCTCGATGTCGGGGGGCTGGATGTCGGTCAGCAGGCCCATCATGAACCGGCTCTTGAGCCGCTCTTCCAGGGTGGGGATGGCGTCGGGCGGGCGATCCGACGAGAGCACGATCTGCCGGTTGGAGCCGTACAGGTCGTTGAAGGTGTGGAAGAGCTCCTCCTGGAGCGAATCCTTGCCCTCGATGAACTGGATGTCGTCGACGAGGAGGACGTCGATCTGGCGGTAGCGCCGCTTGAAGTCGTTGCCCGACGAGTTCTTGATCGAGTCGACGAACTCGTTGAGGAAGGTCTCGGTGGAGACGTAGAGGACCTTCAGCCGCGAGTAGACGTCGTTCACGTAGTGCTCGATCGCCCGGAGGATGTGGGTCTTCCCCAGCCCGGCCGAGCCGTAGATGAACAGCGGGTTGTACGACCCGCCAGGACGCTCCGCCACCGACAGGGCCGCGGCGTGGGCGAAGCGGTTGGACGGACCGATCACGAAGCTGTCGAAGGTGTAGCGCTGGCGCTGGTCCATGGCCAGTTCGGCTGGCTGGGGCCGGGTGTCGGGCGAGGTGCGGGCAGGCGGGGCCGACGCCGGGGGCATCAGCGTGGCCGAGGACAGGGCGGTACGGGCCACCGGCCCCCGGTCGGCCTCGAAGGCGGCGGTGCGGGCGGTGAGCGTGCGCTCGGCTCCGCCGGTACCGGTCAGATCGATATCGGCGTCCTCCCGTGGGGCCACCGCATCAGGATCGAACAGCGTGGGGAGGATGAGGCGGAAATCGACCGCTATCTCGTAGCCGGCGGCCTCGGACACAGCATCTTCCACCAGGGGCCGGTAGCGACCGTCCAGCTTGTCGCGGATGATGCCGTTGGGCAGGCCGAGGACGAATCGGTCGTGGGTCAACTCCACCGGGGCGGCGGGGGCGAAGGTGCTCTGCCAGACCCCATCGGACACCTGGCTCTTGAGCAGGTCCGAGGCCGAAGTCCAGAGTTGCTCGGCTGCTAACACGCGGTATCCACCTGCTGTTTCTCCCCAAGTCCCACAGCTTTTTCCACAAGGTCCTCGTCGGTGATGG
The DNA here is from genome assembly GCA_902826025.1 of uncultured Actinomycetes bacterium. GTDB lineage: Bacteria > Actinomycetota > Acidimicrobiia > Acidimicrobiales > SZUA-35 > CADEDH01. Next base: position 141,378 of record CADEDH010000005.1, on the reverse strand, counting down.
CGCTGTCGCCGACGGGCCTCGGTTACCCCCGGGCCGCACAGTGGGTGCCGGAGCGAACCGACCGTAGCACCGGGACGGGGCCGCGCCCACCCCTAGCTGTGGAAAAGGTGGTTGTACCTGAGGTGGCCGGTACGATGTCGTTTCGGGCTGTCTGAGCCCCGTGGTGGATCACCCCTATCTACGACGCCACTGGCTGCGCCAGCGTGTGGGCCGGGCCCGGGTGGATGCCGCGAACCTGATCTGACCGACTGCCGTCGCAGCCGCTCGAGGGAGACTGTTTCGTGAAGCGTACGTTCCAGCCCAACAACCGGAAGCGGGCCCACAAGCACGGGTTCCGCGCCCGGACGGCCACCCGCGGCGGGCGTGCCGTGCTCCGAGCCCGTCGGGCCAAGGGCCGTCACCGCCTGAGTGCGTGACCTGGCGGGTCCGAAGCCGGAGCGTCTTTCTCCAGCTACGAACGCAGGGCATCAACGTGCGCAGCGGACCGGTGCGAGTGTCGTATGTGTCGGTCTCGGCCGCCCAACCTCAGCTGGCCTTCGCCATCGGCCGCCGCTTCGGCAACGCCGTTGCTCGGAACCGGGCCCGCCGTCGCCTGCGGGCGGCGTTCGGCTCGGCCTGGGCCGCCAGCCCCACCGCCCCCAAGGGGGCGTACCTAGTTATGGCCGACCGGACGGTGCTGACCGCTCCGTTCGACGGCCTGGAACACGCCCTTCGGGCCTGTCTGACCAAGGTGGAGCATCGGGTGGCCAGCTCCACCGGCCCGGGGGCGGTGCGATGATGGAGCGCCTCATCGTCCGCCTCATCACTCTGTACCGTTCGACGGCCCCGGTGCGGACGCCCCGGTGCCGGTACTTCCCCACCTGCTCGGAGTACGCCCTGGAAGCCGTGGAGCGCTACGGGGCGGCCCGAGGGAGCTGGCTGGCGGCGCGCCGGCTCGGTCGTTGTCATCCCTTCGGGTCGTTCGGCTTCGACCCCGTTCCGGAGAAGTAGCCCCTCATGTTCGATGCCATCGCCCGGGTGTTGGCCTTCTTCTACTCGCTCCCGGTTGTGGGCGGGTCGTACGGGCTGGCCATCATCCTGCTGACCCTGGCCGTGATGGTGGTGCTCATGCCCCTCACGATCCGGGCCACCCGGTCCACGATCAAGATGCAGCTGGTACAGCCGAAGCTGAAGGAGCTGCAGCGCAAGTACAAAGACGACAAGGCCACCCTCAACACCGAGCTCATGGAGCTCTACAAGACCGAGGGGATCAACCCGGTTGGTGGCTGCCTGCCGATGGTGGCCCAGCTTCCGGTGTTCCTGGTGCTGTTCCGGGTGCTGCAGGGCTTGTCGCGCCGGGTCTCGGAGACGGCGTACTACACGGTGGCCGAGCACGCCCGGGAGCGGGCGGGGCTGGCGACGGTGGAAGGGCACACCTTCGATCCGAGGTACCTGAACACGGGCTCGAAGATGTACCAGGACCTCCACGGCGCCGACTCGATGCCGTTCGGTCCGTTCGATCTGGCCAAGCACCCGATCGACGCCATCCAGGACAGCTTCTTCCGGGGCATCCCCTACCTGCTGCTGATCGTGTTCGTGGTGGCGACGAGCTTCTACCAGCAGCGGCAGATCTCGGCCCGGCGCCAGCCCGGCCAGCCGGCGCTGATGAACCCGCAGCAGGAGATGATCCTGAAGTTCCTGCCGCTGATGTCGGGTATCTGGAGCTTCGCCTTCCCGGCCGGCCTGGTGCTCTACTGGGCGACGTCGAACTCGTTCCGGATCCTTCAGCAGGGCTACATCTCCCGGGCGTTCTACACCGAGGACAAGGTGAAGGCTCGGGAAGCGGAAGCCGAAGCGGCCAAGGCCGTCGAGGTGGAGGAGGCCAAGGGCGGCGCCTCGAAAGGCAAGACGGGGGCGAAGGGCGATGGCAGCGGCGGCGGTAAACCGCCGGGCCGAAGGGAGTCCGGACGCAGTGGCGCCGGGCGGAACGGATCGAACGGGTCGGCAAACGGCTCGTCGGCGTCGACCAATGGGTCGGCAACGTCGGACAGTGACCAGAGTCACGGCAAGATGAGCAGTGCTGAACGCGAGCAGGCCTGGGCCCAGCGTCGCGACAGCAAGGCCCGGGCCCAGGCGTCACGTAACCGGTCGGAACCGTCGAGCCGCGTCACGCCGAAGGGCACCAAACCAACTGACTCGAAGAGGAAGCGGAAGAGGTAGAGGTAACGCGTGGAATGGGTCAACATCACGGCCAAGTCGCTTCCTGAAGCGATCGATCTGGCCCTGGACAATCTCGGCGTTGACGAGTCGGAGGCGGAGATCGAGATTCTCGAGGAGCCTCGCCAGGGGCTCTTCGGCCGACAGCGGGGCAACGCCCGCATCCGAGCCCGGGTCAAACCCAAGGGCACCCGGCCCAAGGTGGAGCGGGGACGCTCCCGACGGAAGACCGAGGGCGGCGCTGCCGCCGGCGGATCAAGTGCTACGGGCACGCGCAGTCGCGGCCGGGGAACCGGCGGCGGCGGTGGACGGGCTCGTGACGATGCCCGGGCCGAGTCGTCCAACGGGTCGGTCGAGGCCGATTCCGACGACGCTGCGGTGGTCACGGTGCCGCCGGCCGAAGACTCGGCCGGTCGGGGCCGAGGCGGCCGGACCGGCGCTGGCCGGGGCCGGGGTGAAGGTGGCGGCGGCGGATCGGGTAACGGCCGATCCGGAGGAAGCGATCGGCACAGCAGCCGCGAGCCCGTCGAGGAGGCGAGCATGGAAGAGGTCTCGAGTCAACTGGAGGCCTTCTTGTCGGGCCTGAGCGAGGCGTTCGGGAACGATGGTCGGGTCACGATCACGTCGGATGACGACGAGGGTGTGCTGGGCATGGTGGAGGTCCGCCACGGCCTGATGGTCGGGCCCAAGGCCCGGACCCTCGATGCCATCCAGGAGCTGGCGCGGGTATCCGTGCAGCGAAGCGCTCCCAGCAGCATCCGCATCAAAGTCGACGTGGGCGGTTACCGCGAGGTTCGTCGGGAGGCCCTACGGGCCTTTGCGTTGGAGGCGGCGGCTGCCGTTCGCCTCGACGGGCGGGAGCGGTTGCTGGAGCCGATGAGCTCGGCCGACCGGAAGGTCGTGCATGATGCGCTGAGCGGCGAGCCTGGCATCGAGACCCGCTCCGCCGGGAACGAGCCTCACCGTCGGGTCGTGGTGTTGTTGGCCGAGGGCGCTCGCGCCGCGGCGGCTCCGGCCGAGGTGGAGGAGGCCGACGATGCCCCGGTGGCCGACGAGGTGGCTGAGGTGTCGACCAACGGTTCGGCGCCCGAAGCTGCTGTGGATGACGTTGTGGATGCTGGGGACGACGCAGTGCCTGGCCACGCCGGGGGCGATGAGCCCGAAGCCGGCGGCAGCGAGGACGAGACGGTCGAGAGCTGACCGGGTCGTCCCGACTCTGGTTGGGTGCCACCGCCGGTCCGTACCTGTGGGTGCGGGCCGGCGGTGGCCGTTTTGGCCGACTGTGCTCGGCGGCGATGGAGGTGGGGGAATGATGGCGGCAAACGGTGAAACGACCGATCCCTGCGAGGTGGGGGACGACGGCGACGAGGTGGGCGATCGGGCGTTGGCCGGCGTGTTGGATCGGGCGCGGGCATTGGGGTTCCTGGGGCCGGGCCCCATCGAAGGCCAGATCGCGCATGCCCGATTGTTCTGGGAGGCTTTAGCCGCCGAGTGGCCCGAGGTGGGCAGGGGGTTGGTAGCGGATCTGGGCGCCGGCGGCGGGTTGCCGTCGTTGCCGCTCCTGGTGGATCAGCCCGGGCTGCGGGTGGTCCTGGTCGATGCGATCCAGAAGCGCGTGTCGTTCCTGGTGTGGGCGGCGGTGGAGCTGGGGGTGGCGGAGCGGGCCGAGGCGTGGTGTGGCCGGGCGGAGACGTTCGGGCACGACGACGAACGGCGTGGCCGTTTCGACGCAGTGATGGCCCGGGGCTTCGGGCCGCCCTCGTCTACCCTGGAGTGCGGGGCACCATTGCTGCGCCCGGGGGGGCGGCTGGTGCTGAGTGAGCCGCCGGAGTATCGGGCCTATCCAGCCGACGGACTGGCCCGGTGCGGACTGGTGATGGTGGACCAACGGGCGGGGTGCGCGGTGTTCGAGCGGCGAGGCGAGATGGACCCGGCCCTGCCTCGATCGGCCCGGTTGCAGGCGCGGCAGCCGCTTCTCGGCCCGGGGCGTTGAAGCCGCTTCGGACGGGTAGTTGGGGCTTTGCCACCCTCTGGGGTCCTGGGCGTTGCATGCTGGTGGAGTGAGCCTTCGCCGGGCGACGCCACGGCAGGTTGCCGTTGGCGGATTGTGCGGTCAAGATGACGGCCACTAGGAGGAATGAGGGTTGACGACGTTCGAGGCCAGTGAAAGGACGGCGAAGTCGGTGACCAACACCGGAGCCCGCTTGATTGCCGTGGCCAACCAGAAGGGCGGCGTGGGCAAGACCACCACGGCGGTGAACCTGGGCGCTGCCGCGGCCGAGCTGGGGCATCGCGTCCTCATCGTCGACCTCGACCCCCAGGGGAATGCCAGTACCGGTCTGGGTATCAACCCCCGGACGCTGCAGTCGTCGATGTACGACGTGCTCCTGCACGACGTGCCGATGGATGACTGCATCGAGGCGGTGGCGGTGCGGAACCTGTTCCTGGCGCCGGCCAACCTCGACCTCGCCGGGGCCGAGATCGAGTTGGTGCCGGCCTTCAGCCGGGAGATGAGGCTGAAGAACGCGCTGAACAAGATCAGGGACGACTACGACCTCGTCTTCATCGACTGCCCGCCGTCGCTCGGCCTGTTGACCGTGAACGCGTTCGCAGCCGCTACCGAGGTGCTGGTCCCGATCCAGTGCGAGTATTACGCCCTCGAGGGTCTGGGGCAGCTTCTGCGCAACGTGGATCTCGTGCAGCGGAACCTCAACGCTGATCTCCACCTGTCGCACATCGTGTTGGTGATGTACGACGCCCGGACCAATCTGGCCAGCCAGGTGGCTACCGAGGTGCGGGAGCACTTCGGGGAGCTGGTATGCCAAACGGTCATCCCGCGTACGGTTCGGCTGTCGGAGGCGCCCAGCTTCGGGCAGCCGATCACGGTGTTCGACACCGCTTCCAGGGGCGCCCTGGCTTACCGCGACCTGGCACGGGAGATCGCCGGGGAACCGCCGGAACGCTCCTGAGGGCCGGCGCTCATGGGCGACAGTCTCGACGATCTACTCGGCCTGGGATCGGCCGCGCGCCATCCGGCGACGAGCGGTGAGGACAGGGCTGAGGAGTCAGATATATCGAGTCGTGATGGCATCGACCTGTTGAGGTTGCCGGTCACCTCGATCCGGCCCAACACCTATCAGCCCAGGGTGGATTTCGACGAGGGCGAGCTCGACGAGCTGGCGGCGTCGGTAGCGGAGGTGGGCGTGCTCCAGCCGATTCTCGTTCGTCGGATCGACGTCGGGAGGTACGAGCTGGTGGCAGGCGAGCGGCGTTGGCGCGCTGCTCAGCGGGCTGGGCTGACCCACGTTCCAGCGCTGGTGCGTGATGTGAGCGACCGCCAGGCGCTGGAGGAGGCGGTGGTGGAGAACCTCCACCGGGCCGATCTCAACGCTCTGGAGGAGGCGGCAGCCTACCGGCAACTGCTCGACGAGTTCGGGCTGAGCCAGGAGGAGGTAGCGCGGCGCGTGGGCAAGACGAGGCCGGCGGTGTCGAATACCCTTCGCCTGCTGCAGTTGCCGCCCGTGGTTCAACGCCTGGTCCGGTCGGGAGCGCTGGGCGCAGGCCACGCCAGGGCTCTGCTGGCCTTGCCTGAGGCCCGCAGCCAGCTGGAATTGGCCGAGCGGGTGGTGGCTGAAGAGTTGTCGGTGCGTCAGGTTGAGGAGGCGGTGAGAGCTCTGGCTCGGGCCGCTGGCGATCATCAGCGGGACCGGACCCGGCGGGGCGGCGCGAACGAGAAGTCGGCCTCGGCGCTGGAGATCGAGCGGCTCTTGGCCGAGCGGCTCGACACGCGGGTGGATGTGACGTTGGCGGGGGGTCGGGGCCGGGTTGTGATCGAGTTCGCCGACCTGGACGACCTGGAGCGGGTGTATCAGGCTCTGTTGGGTGGCTCGGACGAGGCCAGCGGCGGCTAGCGAGTCCCCGGCCGTACGCCCGGAGACGGGGCAGAAGTTCCCACAGCTTGTGGACAGCCTTGTGGGAATCCACCCCGGATTGAGGGTTTAGGCCCTGCTTAGGGGACAGCCGGCCCAAGATGTTTCACGTGGTACCTTACGGTGAAACAACTTCGGAGGAGAGCTTGGTGCCAGAACTGACGGACTTCGAGTGGGGGTTCCTGGTCGGTCTTCTCGTGGGGGAGGGTCACTTCGGCGGAGATGGGCGGCAGCCGCAGGTGACGCTGAGAATGCACGTCCGGCACGAGAAGATCTTCCGCTGGCTGGAGAGCAGGCTGCCGTGCGGGAAGCTGTATGGGCCATACGACCACAGCGGTCGTCGGTACTTCCAGTGGATGGTCAGGGGGCGGGCGCTGCGGGAGGAGCTCGTCCCAGCGCTCGACCGCTTCCTGCGGCCTGAGTTGGACGAGCACGTGCACGCTCGGTACGCAGCGATGAAGGAGCGGTACGGAATCGGGGGTTGAGGCGTGTCTGCTTGAGTGGGGTGACGCCAAGAACCAGCTCGAGTGCTGATCGGGCAGGGGCGGGGGACCTGGTGACGGCGACGGGGTGTCGCGGGGTAGGGAATGGGTATGAAAGGGTGGGCGTCGGGTTGGAAGTGTCGCCCAGCGGCGGTGAACTGCGGGTTCGGTGAGGCGGGTGCGGGTCCTCGGCGGGTGAGGCTGGGTGTGTATGTGGGCTCTGCGGGTCGGGTCGGGTTCAGTAGGGGCGAGGAGCGGCGGAGCTGGGAGGAAGGGTAGTGATGGCGGTCCCCTGCTGGCCGAAGGTCGGTGGGGGGCCCAGGAGTCGCTGAGGCCGCTGTGGTGGAGTGGAGTGGACCTGCCCCGCGCGATTCGTCTGTGCGGCGTGAGGGGCACGCTGAGGGGCCCTGGCGGGGCGCCGGTGGGGCAGTCCAGTGCCGGGCCGGCGTGGCGGGCGAGATCGTGCCTTCAGCGCCGTTGACGGCGACTCGAGGGTTCGTCAGGTGTGGTGTGGCGGCCGCAGGTCCCGAGCGGTCTGGTTTGGGCGTGTCCCGGCGGCGAGTGGGTGCTGGGCGGGAAGACGGGGGATCAGATGGGTTGATAGGGGGGCGAGACGGGTGCTCGCAGGGTGGTGAGGCAGCACTGGTCGGTACGAACAGGTGGGCTCGGGGTAGGAGTGTGGCCTAGCTCGCGGGCTGGGGGTGGGCTCGGGTGTGTTCCGGGGATGCGAGTGTGCCTTTCGCTGCGGGCCAGCTCGTCCGGTTCGCGCCAAGCGCCGGACGAGCGGAGGCCGCACCCCGCCCCGGGTTATACCCATTCCTACCCTAGCCGGCCCGCCCACTACCCCCAAGTCCACGGCTCACGCCCGAAAATGTGGTGTCCCGACCCAGATGCATCACGCTGGCACCCCCAATTCACCAGGTCAGCCAGTTCCTCACCCAACCGACCACCTTCGCTACCCGGCCCGGGTACGATCGGGGGGCGATCGGTTCCCGCCGGGGTACGCAGCTGGGGCGCGATCGCGTTGTGGGATGAGGAGAGGGTGACGTGCGGACTATTCCGAGTTCGATCGTGATCGGCATCGGCAAGGGCGGGAGCTGCAAGACCACCCTGGCCACGCAGTTGTCGGGAATCTGGTCGAGTGAGGGCAAGAGGATCCTGCTGGCCGACCTCGACGTCCAGGCATCGGCCACCAAGGTGGTGGGCCTCGATCCCCGTGCGCACGGCGACGGCCGTCACCTGATGGATGCCGTCATGTACGGCGACGACCTGGTGACCGTGCCGGCCCGGGAGAACCTCGAGGTCGTGGTGGCCGGCCGGCACACGAAGACGCTGTCCCACCACCTTGTGACGATCGACAACGGCATCGACGTCTTCGCCTACCCCTTCGAGAAGCTGATGGCTTCGGGTCGCTTCGACCGCATCGTCTTCGACCTTCCGCCCTCGGGCTCATCTCGTCTCGCCGACCTGGCCATGCAGACCGGCAAGTATCTGGTCGTCCCCACGAGCTCCGGGGTGGACAATATCGACGGCTTGCGGGTGCTGGCCGAGGAACTCGAGACCCTGGAGTCCGACATCGTGCTCCTGGGTGTGGTGATGATGAAGATCCTGGCGTCGGCCCCCCGGAAGCGGGTGGAGACCCGGGCCGAGGTGGCCGACGTGTTGGCCGGGGTGGCCGACCCGTTCCAGACGATCATCCGCGAGGCGGGGGCCGCCTACGACGACAGCCGGCGGGCTGGTCTCTTCCTCCACGAGTACGCGGAATGGGCGTCCACCGTCTCGGTGTCGGACCAGATCAGCTCCCGGATCAAGATCCCGGCCAACCTGGCAGACCTCGCCCGCGAGTTCTACGAGTTGGCCGACGAGGTCGACGATCGGATAGCGCTGGCTGAGCGGCTCCTCGCCGAGGCCGAGGCAGCGGAGGCCGGCCGATGAGCGACCGGACGCTGGGCAAGGCCCGAGGCCTGAATTCGATCGCCGACCCCAAGGCCTTCAAGGGCTCCAACGGGCGCAACCGTCTCGGCCTCCCCACTCCCCCACCGCCACCGGTGCCGACGCCCCGCCCGGAGCCCCGCCCGGTGCGGGCGCCCCTGGCCGACGAGCCCCGTCCGGCGGAGCCCGAGGAGATCGACGCGACCGAGATCGAGTCGATCGAGGACGAGTCTCCCGCCAGCGACTCGTCGGACGCCGCCGCAGCACCCGAGACGGTGATCGATCTCACCGCCCCGATCCCGATCCCGATCCCGATCCCGATCCCGGCACCGGCGGATTTGCCGGCAACCACGACGGTGTTACCCGGCCCTCCTCCCGGGGCCGTACCGCCGGCGGAGCCCCGGGCGCTGGTGATGCCGCCGCCGGCGGCCGCACCGCCCGTCGCCACCCTGGTCGCGCCGGCTCCTCCGGCGCCGCCGACGCCCGCCGCCGAGTCGAGTGCCGCCCCACCCCCGCTGGCCCCCGGCCCGCCGATGACCGAGGCGCCGCAATCCGCCGCGCCCACGGCCCCGCCGACACCAGCCGGATACGCGGAGGCGCCCGGCGAACCGGCCCGGCAGCGGGACGACCAAACGTCCGTGCTCGCCGCGGCTCCTGTCACCGACGCGACGTGGGCCACCGCGCCCCCCCTCGCCCCTCCGCCAGCCGCGGCCGCATCCCATGCCCCGGCGACCACCGTCCTACCCCCGGGCCTGGCGCTGGCCCCGGCCACACCAGTGGGCGCCGGCGCTCCCGCCGGCCCGCTCTCGTCACCGGGCGCCAACCGCAAGCGGCGGGAACTGACCGTCCCCACCGTGCTGGCCGAAGCCCTCGACCGCACGGGCATCAACCCGGCCGACGTGGTCATGGCCGGCTATCGCCGCCATTCGGAGGCCATCTACGCCGGCTACGGCGGCCGCATGATGGCCCGGGGCCGTACCCGGCTCCGTCTGTCGATCTCGGATTCCGAGTTCGAGCAGATCACGCAACTGGGCGAAGCCCGAGGCTGGAACCGGTCGGAGACCGTTGCCGTCATCCTCGCCCTCGAGCTGCTCACCCCCGGCACGCTGCCCGGCTCCTGACCGCCGACAGGCGCCCCCAGCCGGAACGCGGCGGAGCCCCCTCTCCTAGGGGGGGATCAGGGGCTCCGGAGACGAAATCGTCGGCCCTGGCGGGCCAGCGACCGATGGATCAGAGGCCGAGCTCGGCCATCAGCTGGGCCTTGCCCTTGGCCCCGACTATGCGACGATCGATCTCGCCGTCGCGGAACACGATCATCGTGGGGATGCTCATCACGCCGAAGCGCTGAGCCACGGCCGGGCTCTCGTCGACGTTCAGCTTCGTGACCTTGATCTTGCCCTCCTGCTCCTCGGCGATCTCGTTGAGGATGGGGGCGACCATCTTGCACGGCCCGCACCATTCAGCCCAGAAGTCGACGATGACCGGCTCAGCCGAGCTGTTCACCACCTCGTCGAACGTGGCTTCGGTGAGATTTGTGATCTTCTCGGACATCGGCAATGCCTTCCTGGATTGGTGCTTCGTTCTGCCAACCCGACCGGCCCCCTCGGCATTCCCCGAGTGCGGCCGGCGCGAGCCGGACGGGGCTCAATGCCCGCCCTGGGCCTCCAGCCAACGCTCGGCGTCGAGGGCCGCCGTGCAACCCGACCCGGCCGAGGTGATGGCCTGGCGGTAGACGTCGTCCTGCACGTCTCCGCAGGCGAACACGCCCTCCACACTGGTGCGGCTGCTCGGGGCCTGGGTGACGAGATAGCCGTTGTCCTTCATGTCGAGCTGGCCCTCGAACAGATCGGTGTTGGGACGGTGGCCGATGGCCACGAACACCCCGCTCAGCGCGATCTCGGACTTCTCGTCGGTCTTGGTGTTGAGCACCACGACCTTCTCCACCTTCTCATCGCCCACGATGTCGAGGACCTGGGAGTTCCACAGGAAGTTGATCTTGGGATTGGCGAACGCCCGGTCCTGCATGATCTTGGAGGCTCGGAGCTCATCGCGCCGGTGGATGATCGTGACCGACCGGGCGAAACGGGTGAGGAAGTTCGCCTCCTCCAGAGCCGAATCTCCGCCACCCACCACTGCAATGTCCTGCTCCCGGAAGAAGAACCCGTCGCACGTGGCGCAGGTGGACACGCCGTGCCCGATCAGGCGCTGCTCGTTGGGCAGATCCAGCATCAGGGCCTTGGCCCCGGTGGCCACGATCAGCGACTGGGCCAGGTAGGTGGGCTCGGCCGCCTCGGGATCGCCGACCCAGACCCTGAACGGCCGCTCGGACAGATCCACCCGGCTGGCCTTGACCGTCTCCAGGCGGGCGCCGAAGCGCACGGCCTGCGTCCGGAAGTCGCTCATCAGGGCCGGACCCATCACCCCTTCGGGGAAGCCGGGAAAGTTCTCCACCTCGGTGGTGAGCATCAGCTGGCCACCGGGCTGATCGCTGGTGGACGACGGCTCGCCCTCCAGCACCAACGGCGAAAGGGCAGCCCGGGCGGTGTAGATGGCGGCAGTCAGCCCGGCCGGGCCGCTGCCGATGATCACGACGTCGTGCGTCTCAGGCACGTTGTCCTCCTTCTTTCTTGCGCCACAGGAACAACCCGAAGAGCAGGAAGATTCCGCCCAGCAGGAGGTAGGCCAGCCACGACTCGCCGTCGTCCACGCCCGGGACGTAGCCGGTCAGCGCCACCAGGAGCCGGACCAGGAGGATCAGGGCCAAAACGCCCGCCACCAATCCGATCAGGGCCATGGTGCTCAGGTAGACGACATAGCGGGACAGGCTGATGACCGGCCCCGTGGTCTTGTCCCGAACCGATCCCACGTACCGCTCGATGGCACCCGCCGCTCGGGCCGGCCAATCGTCGGAACGGGGATCGCTCACCGGGATCCGCCTCAGCCTCGGTTCAGGGTCGGCCATGCACTGATCCTAAGCCCTGATCAGGAGAACGCCAGGCACGACGACGTGCGGACAACCAGCACGGTGATGGCGCCCGGGCCCGACCGGTAGAACAGGGCCTCGCCCGCCACACCGTTGACGGTGATCGGCACGTACCCGGTGAGGGTGGTGCCGGCCGGGGCCGCCACGGCGTCGCCACAGGCGGAGCCGCCGGCCGGCTGGGGTGAAGCACCGCTGGCCGTAAGGCGGGACTGGACCTCGCTGCCGGCCGGCACCGAGCCGAACGCCAACGCCCCCAACTGGGTGGTGACAGTGGACTGCGGCGTGGTGGACGACGGGGCCGCCGACGTGATGGCCCGGGAGGTGGTGGTCGACGGGGAAGCGGTGCTGGGAGGGGCGGAGGCCTGCACCTCGGTGCCGTCGGGGGAGGGGATCACCGGCTGGGCTTCAGACGCTGCATTCCCGCCGGCGGGGGCCGCGGCGTTGCCCGCCGCCCTGTCGTCGGCGCCGAGAGCGGCGGCGGACGTCGGCGGTGACCCCTCCGCTGTGGACTCGAACGCGGCGTCGTCGGCTACAGCCCCGGAGCCTTCGGCCGAGGTGGTGGCGTCGAGCGACACGGCGGCGGAGTCGTCGCCCTGATCCTGGCGGCTCAGGAACCAGCCGATCCCCCCGCCGATCACGAGCAGGGCGGCGGCGGCGCTGAGCCAGCTCGGGAGGCCCTGGCGCCGCCGGTCATCGAGGCGGCGGACGCTGGCCGGGCCGGACGTGGCCGATGCGACCTTGGCCGTACGGCGAGCCATGTCGTCGGGCTGGGGATACACCCGCGTCGGGTCGTCACCGGCCGCGGAGCGGCCGGCCGCCGAGTCCAGCGCGATCACGTTGGTGGGGGCCAGAGCCTCGTCGAAGGCCGCCATGGCCGCCGACAGATGACGCTCCCGGGTACCGGCGTCGACCGGAGGCTCCTCGGTCTGGAGCCGTTCCACCACGGCGGCCAGGGCGTCGACTTCGGCCAGGAGCCCGGGGTCGGCCTCCACCCGCGCCGCCTCCTCGGGCGACAGCTGCCCGTCGAGGTACGCCGATGCGAGATCATCGTGGTGGTCGGTCATGGCATCAGCTCTGACGCTCGCCGGGGGGTACCTGGTTCCCGAGCATTCCGGCCAGCTGTCGGCGGCCCCGGGCAATGCGCGACCGGACCGTGCCCGGCGGGATCCCGAGTGTGTCGGCGATCTCGGCGTAATCGAGGCCGGCGACGTCCCGCAGAACCACCGGGACCCGGAATTCCTCGCTGAGCCGGGGCAGGGCGTCGTCGAGGGTGAGGCGGTCGGCCACGGCCGCATCGAGGCCGGGCCCGCTGTCGGGCCGCTCGGGCAGCATGTCGCGCGGCACGGGGCGCCGATTCTTCCGGCGCATCTCGTCGAGGCATGCGTTGCTCGCTACCCGATAGCTCCAGGTACGGAACGACGAGCGGCCGTCGAACCGGTCCAGGCCCCGCACGATCGCCATGAGTGCCTCTTGGCAGGCGTCGTCGGCGTCGGCTTCGTTGCCGGCGATACGCCGGCAGATCGTGTGGACGCGCTCATAGTGCCGACCCAGGAGGGTCTCCATGGCGGCGCGGTCGCCCTGCTGGGCCCTCGCCACGAGCTCGGCGTCAGTCGCATCGATGGCGGCAGCATAGGGCGCCACCGACCGGCCGGGGCGCTCAACGCAGAGCGACCTCGGCCAGCTCGAAGCGGAACTTCTCTCCCGTCCGACCCGTGTCCCGCACCCAGATCAACACCGTGGAGCCCCTCGCCTCGCCCAGCTCGAGCGAGACCTCGGGCTGGCCTTCGGCCACCTGGGCCGCCGGAGAGCCCCAGGCCGACGGATCAGGGCCGAACGAATCGCCAACGTAGATCTCCACTGTGTAGCCAACCGTGTTGGTGACCAGGTCGATCGATTGCAGCGTGGCCGCCTCCTCGAGGGAGAGCAACAGGCCGACGCCATCTTTCAGGCCGCCGAAATCCTCGCGGCGGTAGGTCTCGGTTGACCAAGCGGTCAGCCGGTCACCGTCGAAGGCCTGGGCGACGAGATCTTCCCGCTCCAGCTGCTCCGGGTCCCGAGTCTGGGGATCGAAAGAGGCGGCGTCGACCACGGCCAGGGCGGCACCCTGGCGCCCGTCGGTGTCGTCCATCGGCCCGTCGTCGTCTCCCGATCCGAACGGCCCGGCGCCCGAGGCCACGATGGCGAAGACTGCCACCATGATGGCGGCCACCACCACCAGCGACAGCACCCGGGACCGGCCGGACCGGCGAACCCGGTCGAGGGCTGGCGCCGAAGGACCTTGCGGCGCAGGCGGGGGGCCGGAGGAAGCCGGGGTGGTGGGAGAAAGTTCGGGCGACGCCGCCCGCAGCGGACCCGACAGAGGCTGGGCCGAAGGGGGATCCGGCGGCGACAGCAGCGGACCGGATGGCGGCCGTGGCCCCGGGGATCTCGGAGCGTCCGGGACGCCCAGGGCAGCCGGAGTGCCGAGCGGGCTCGGGCCACCAAAGGAGGTCGGCACGGCCAGTGGCGGAACGGACGTTTCGGTGGCGGGGGGCGGGATGCGGACGGTGGCCTGGCCGTCAGCCGACGATGGCACTGCCGGCGTCGGCCCGGTGGTGGGGCGATGCGGGGGATCGGGGTCGGTCCGCTCTGTGGGGCTGGACTCCGCGTCGGCTCGCATCGTCCGGGCCTCGTGCATGTCGGGAACCGGGCCAGCCACCGGGATCGGATCGACCACCGGGGCGGCCTCGGACTGGCTGGTGGTTTCGACCCGGACGGTCCGGGCGTCGTGGATGCTCGGGACCGGGGCTCCATCGAGCCGGGGGGAGCCAGCCTCGGTCGGTTCGCCTGGCGTGGCCTCGACGGATGCCGACTGCCTGTCGGCCCGCACGGTCCCGGCCTCGCGCATGTCCGGAACGGCTGAAGGCGGGGCCGGAACGGCTGAAGGCGGGGCCGGAACGGCTGAAGGCGGGGCCGGAACGGCTGAAGGCGGGGCCGGAGCTGAGGGCGGGTCGGGCGGGACGGCCCGCTCGGTGGGCGCCGCCTGCTCGTCTGTCCCCGGGGCACCGCCGCCGGTATCGGGTGTCGGCGGGCGGTTCAGGCCGGCCGGAGTGGGGGCCGATACGACGGCGATGAGCGCCGGGTCGAGCGGGGGGCCGGAGACGGTGCCCTTCGGCGGGTCGGGTGGGCGGAGACGGCCGGCCTCGTCGGGGCCCGCTGGAGCCTGCGGGGCGCCCGGCGCACCGCCGCTCCCCTTGGGGGCCGGGGCCGTGACCCCGCTGTCGAACGCCACCCCGCTCTGGGGCGGCACCGGCACCACCGGTGCCCCGGGCAGGGGAGGTGTGAACGCGATCGGCGCCCCGGGCACGGGAGGATTCGGAGGCGGGGTGGGGGGAACGGCCCGGGCCTCGGACGAGGGGGGATGGGGCGTTGGGGCCGGAGCCGCCACCACCGGCCCCTCCGACGTTGGAGGGTGGAGCGACGGCGCCGGAGGGGCGGGCCAGCCCGACGGGGGCACGACCGGGGTGGGGCCGGTGAAGGGCCGGGACGCCGACGGGAGGTTGGCCCGGAGCCGCACCAGCGCCTCCTGGACGGCGCTGGCCCGGGAGAACCGGTCGTCCGGGTTGCGGGCCATCAGCTTGGCCACGATCGCCTCGAGCTCGGGCGGTACGTTGGGCCGTAGCGTCCGTAGCTGGGGCGGGTCCTGGTGGAGGCGGGCCAGGGCGGTGGCGGCGTCGGTGCCGGCCTTGAACGGCACATTGCCGGTGAGGGCCTCGAACAGCAGCACGCCGAGGGAGTAGAGGTCGGACCGGGGGTCGATGGCGGAACCCATGACCTGCTCCGGCGACAGGTACTTGGCGGTGCCCAGGAGGGTGCCGGTGACGGTGAGGTCGGCGTCGCTGCCGGCCTTGGCGATACCGAAGTCGGTCACCAGGACCCGGTGGTCGGTGGCCACCATGATGTTGGCCGGCTTGATGTCGCGGTGCACGATGCCGGCCCGGTGGGCCTCGTCCAGGGCACTGGCGATCGAGATGCCGACGTGGAGGACCTCGTCGATGGGCAGGGCGCCCACGTCGTCGAGCTGGCCCCGGAGTGTGCGGCCCTCGATCAGCTCCATCACCATCGCCTCGACGCCGTTGCCGCTCACCGTGTCGAACACGGCGACGATCGAGGGATGCGAGAGCCGGGCCGAGGCCACCGCTTCGCGACGGAAGCGGGCCACGAACGAGGTGTCGGTGGCCAGGTGGGGGTGGAGGATCTTCACCGCCACCTGGCGGTCGAGGACCGTGTCGAGCCCCACCCAGACCTGGGCCATGCCGCCGGATGCCAGGGGGCGCTGCAACTCGTAGCGACCGCCGAGACGCGTGCCGGGCCCCACCGAGGTGCTCGGCCCGTCAGCCGGCGATGCCCACAACGTCACGGCACCACGCTATCGCCTACCAGGGTGGCGGTTCGGTCGATCTCACCGCGGCCCGATCGGTCGAGCGGGAGCTCCACCACGTTGCCCCGGCCGCGATCGGGCCCCGGGCCTGGATCGGTGGGCTCCGGGCCGTCGTCGGGGCCACCCCGGCCCCGCCGCTTCCGCCGTCCCCCGTTGGCCCGGTTGCGTTTGATGCTGACGTACCACCAGATGGCCAGGCCCACCAGCCCCGCAGCCGAGATGGCCAGGCCCAGCCCCGGAACGGCCGTGGAGCGGACCTGGAAGCGGGTGGAGGACAGCTCATGGCGACCGTCGGGCGTGCGCACGGTCACCACCAGCGGTGACGCCCCGAGCGCCCGGGCCTCCACCTCCACGTCGATGAAGTTCGTGCCGTGCTGCACCGTGATCAGCTTGTTGTTCTCGGTCACCGTGACGTTGGCGCTGCGGAAGGTCAACAGCACGGTCCGGTCGCCGGATGCGCTGCTCTCGATGATGATGGGGATCGGGGCCCGGCGGGCGGCCAGGGTCACCGACTGATCGGGCGTCAGCGAGATCGACAGGAGCTCGGCGTTCATGAGCCTGGTGATCTCCCCCAGCTCCTTGCCCCGCTCCTCGGCCGAGTGGTCGACGGCGAGCGCCCGAGCCATCCGGGCCCGCAGATCGGCCGGCGAGTCCCGGCCGGAATCGTAGAAGCCGTCGTAGGTCGACAGCAGATCCTGGAGCGCGGTCACGCTCTCGGCCGACGGCGCCAGATCCGTGGCCGGGGCTGCGGCCGTCGGGAGCTCCGCCTGGGCCGCCCGCTCCAGGGCCGCCTCACCCAACCCCAGCAGGGTGAAGGGCCGCGATGACGGATCGACTGGCGGCGTTGGGCTGGCCGCTCCGGTGTCTTGGAGGACATCGAGAACGACGTCGAGCACGTCGGGGTCGCCGAAGGCGTCGGGCTGCACCCGATCCAGAGGCCCGAAGCCACCCAGGAGCCGGGTCGCGCCGCCCGGGGGCCGGCTCATCAGATGGGCCAGTTCGTGGTGGGCCAACCCCACGGCTCCACCCCGGTCGCCGGCGGTCTCTTCGGTCGCTGTGGTGTCACCGGGGTCCCGGGTGGCCCGGCTGTCGTCGGTGGGGCCACCGGTGTCGAGCGAAACCACGGCCAGCAGACCCGACGGTGTGGTGATCACGCCGGTGGGCGGCCCCTCGTCGCTCTGGGCGTCGGCCGGGACGGTGGGTGGGCCCAGCTCGACGGCCACCCGTCCGCCGGCCCGGACCACGAGATCAGCCCCGTCGAGCGTGAGGGGGCTGGTGGTGACCACGATGGTCCGGTCGGCCACGAAACCGAGGCGGGCGACGGCATCGGCGGTGGCTGCCACGGCCTGGAGGTAGAGGTCGCCCTGGCCGATGGCGGCCAGGGCCGACGGGTCGAGATCGGGGTCGACGACCGAGACGACCGGGCGGCTCCCGACCGCGGCCATCAGGTCCGGGGCGTTGGCCGCGCCCGCCGTGAGCCGGGCCAGCACCCCCGGCCCCAGCACCACGGTGAGGGGCACCGACCGGTGCCGGCGGAGCAGCTCGGTGGCGGCGGTGACGCTGAGGCCGTGCTGGCCCACAGCGACGGCCAGGCCGAGCCGCCGCGCCGGGGCCTCGTCGGCCGGCGGCGGGCCGGTAGGGGAGGCCGGCAGGCGGATCAGGTCGAGGCGGAGCGACGCCACCGGTCCCTGGCCGTCCCGGAGGTCGATCACCACCGGGTAGATCCCGGCGTCGGGGATGCGGATACGGTCGAGGCTGTCGAACGGCTCGCCGCTACGGATCGGCACATCCACCGTCACCACACCGTCGGCATCCACCGGGAGCTCGCTCAGCGGTCTCGACGGGATCTGGTTGATCGGCAGGCGGGGTGCAGCATCGAGCCCCCGCTCGGTGTCGAGCACGGTGTAGACGGTGACGCCGACCGTCAGATCGGAGGCCGCCGCCAGTGGGCCCAGGTCCACTCGGGCGCTGAACGTGCCGTTGGCCGGCACGAGCGGGATGGCCGACACCAGCCGCAGCTCACCGGTCTCCTGGCCCACCACGTCCGGGGCGCCGGCCACCGGCCCGGATCCGAGCACCACCGATCCAGCCAGCGCCACCGCCGCCGCCATCACCGCAGCCAGCCGGTGCCGCCGGGCAGAGTTGTTCCGTCGGCGCTGCCGGGGCGGCCTGGTTGTCACGCAGGAGTGTCCCAGCGCAGCACGAGCAGCCCTTCCCGCTGGAGCACGAAGCCGAGGCGTTCATACAGGCCGAGGGCCCGGGCGTTCCGCTCCTGGGTGTTGACCAGCGCCAGGCTGACTCCCCGGTTGTGCAGCCACCACAGGCAGTCGTTCACCAGCGCCGCCCCGATCCCCTGGCCCTGGGCCTCGGGGTGGACGGCCAGCCGCTGCAGGTACCCCCGGCCACCGGCCCGGCCGGTCACGGCGTAGCCCACCACCCCGTCGGGGCCGGGGCAGACCATGAATCGGTTGGTGGGGGTGGCCCGGCGGGCCTCCTTGAGCGAGAACGAGTCGAACTGCCAGAACTGCTCGAAGGCGGCGTTGTCGAGGGCGAGCACCCGGCGTCGGTCCCACGGCCGGCCCCGGCGTAGCCGGTGCGACACCGCCGGCGGCTCACCGTCGATCGGACGGGCCAGGAGGTGCAGGTTCTCGTGCAGGCGGAATCCGGCCCGGAAGAACGGTTCGGCCTCGTGGGGGCTGAGGGCCGGGGTGACGGCCTGACGCACCCCCCGGTGCACCAGCGCCTCCACGCACGACACGATCTCCATTGGCTGCAGGTTGCGGCTGGCCCGGCCCGGGCCCACCAGAGCCACATCGGGCTGGCCCTGCCACGGCGCCACCCGCAAGTGGTGGCCCGACAGGGTGCGGAGGACCGTGCGATGACCCAGCCCGGCGCGCTCGTCGCCCCGGCCGAGCAGGACCGAGAGGGAGCGGGGCCAGAGGGGCCGGTTGACCGGGGGAGTGGTGGGAGACACGAGCGGGAGAACGAGATGCCGGGCGGGCCGGGGATCGGGCCGGGGGCGACCCCCAGACTAACGCCGGGCTGGGCCCCTCGCCGGTTGCGGCGGGTACCGTGGATTCATGAACGGCGCCTCTCCGTCCGGCCTGCTGATCGCCACCCACGATCTGTGCTGGCAGCACGATCCCGGCCCGGGCCATCCCGAGCGGCCCCAGAGGCTCACCGCGGTGCGCCACGGGATCGAGCTGTCGGGGGTGGCCGACGGCGTGACGTGGGTGGAGGCGCCGGAGACGTCGATGGCAGCGGTGGAGGCCGTGCACCGGCCGCCGATGCTGGCCCGGCTCGACGAGATCGACCGTCAGGGTGGGGGCGAGCTCGACGCCGACACCTGGCTGTCGGCCCACTCCCTCCAGGCCGCCCGGCGGGCCGCCGGTGCCGGGCTCGACCTGATCGATCGGCTCGACCGGGGAGAGGCGGCCGCCGGCTGGTCGATGGTGCGCCCGCCCGGCCACCACGCCACCTCGGGGGTGTCGATGGGGTTCTGCCTGATCAACAACGTGGCGGTGGCGGCCCGGGCCCTGGCCGATCGGGGCGAGCGGGTGGCCATCGTCGACATCGACGCCCATCACGGGAACGGCACGCAGGACATCTTCTACACCGATTCCCGGGTGCTGTTCGTCAGCTTCCACCAGTTTCCCCTCTATCCCCACACCGGCTGGCCCCACGAACAGGGCGAGGGCGACGGGGTGGGCACCACGGTGAACCTGGCCATGCCGGCCCGGTCCACCGGCGACAGCTACCGGCAGGGGATCGCCGAGGTGGTGGCGCCGGTGGTGGAGCGGTTCGCCCCCACCTGGCTGCTGCTGTCGGTGGGGTTCGACGCCCACCGGGCCGACCCGATCACCGACCTGGGCCTCACCGCCGGCGACTACGCCGACATCGTGGGCGATCTCCTGATGCTGGCCCCGGCTGGCCGCCGCCTGCTGTTCCTGGAGGGCGGCTACGACCTGCCGGCCCTGCGGGACTCCGCCGGAGCGGTAGCGGCGGTGGCGCTGGGCGAGGAGTTCCGGCCCGAGGCCGCCTCCAGCGGCGGGCCGGGCGCGGCGGCAGTGGAGACGGCCCGCCAGATCCATCTCGAAGGGCGGCTCAACTGAGCCCACGTGGCCCGGGCCCCGCCGGGGACCCCGGGCTCGACAACCCGGCGTGGACCGTCGGATTGAGCGAGGTGCTGGCCGTGGTCGATGAACTGGCGGCGGCGTTCGCCGATGCCGGCCACCGTCTCTATCTGGTGGGCGGTGTGGTGCGGGACCTCATGCTCGGGTCGCTCACCACCCACGACGACATCGATCTCACCACCGACGCCCACCCGCCCCGGATCAAGGACCTGGTGGCGCCGCTGGCCACCGACGTGTGGAGTCAGGGCGAGCGGTTCGGCACGATCGGGGCCCGGGTTGAGGGCCGGGCGGTGGAGATCACCACCCATCGGGCCGAGGCCTACGATCCGGCGTCGCGTAAGCCCGTTGTGAGCTTCGGCCATTCCATCGTCGACGATTTGTCCCGGCGGGACTTCACGATCAACGCCATGGCCGTGTCGCTGCCCGACCGGGAGCTGCTCGACCCCTACGGAGGGGCGGCCGATCTCGCTGCCCGCCGGCTGCGGACGCCGCTTTCCCCGGCTGAGTCGTTCGGCGACGACCCCCTCCGGATGCTGCGGGCGGCCCGGTTCCTGCCCCGCTTCGACCTCGACCCCGAGCCGGGATTGGAGGCGGCGGCGGCCGAACTGGCCCCCCGCCTGTCGATCGTGTCGGTGGAGCGGGTACGGGACGAGCTGGAGCGGCTATTGGCCGTGTCCGAGCCGGCCCGGGGCCTGGCCTTCCTCCATCGCACCGGACTGCTGGGCCGGGCCGTGCCGGCGCTGGCCGCCCTGGGCGAGGCGGCCCGGGCCGAGGCCTGCGAGCTGGCCGCCGCCCCCGGCCCGTCCCGGGTGCGCCGGGCCGGGCTCCTCGGCCCGCTGGGGCCGGAGGGGGCGGGGCCGGCGCTGGCCGCTCTGCGCTACCCCAACGCCGAGGCCGAGGCCACCGGGCGGCTCCTGTCGGCGCTTTCCACGGTGCTCGCCGCCGATGCGGGCCGTGGTGCTGGGGTGGGCCCGGGCGATGGTCCGCTCGACGAGATGGTACGGCGGGTGGTGGACCAGGTGGGCCTGGATGCCATGGCCGACCTGGAAACGCTGGCGGCCAACGTCGCCGCTCTGAGCCCGGTCCGGGGGTCGGGCGTGGGGTCCCGGTTCTTCGACTGTTTCCATCGGCTGGCGGCGCAGGAAGACCTGGCCGACCTGGATCCGCCGGTCGACGGGCGGCGGGTGATGGAGGAGCTGGGCCTCACCCCCGGTCCGGCCGTTGGTCAGGCCCTCGACCGGCTGCGTCAGCACCGGTTGGCGGCCGGGCCGATGACGGCCGACGAGGCGCTGGCCCTCCTGCGGGCCGGTCCCGACGGACGAATTGTGACAGACGAATGACGGTCGCCCTGCCGTCGGCGCCTCACAGTGGCTAACCTTGTCGGCTGTGAGCGTCGCACGGAAGTCGTCGGCCCCGGCCGGTGTGGTCAGCTACAGGCTGGCCCGCCAACGCCTGGTGGACGCCTTCGTCCGGGGGCGCCGCACGACCGAGGAGATCTGCGACGCCCAGCCGGAGCTCCGGCGGGTGGCCCACAGCTGTGCCACCCCGATTCAGGAGCCCTGCCCCATCTGCGACGGTGACGACATGGTGGCTGTCACCTTCGCTTTCGGGCCCGGGCTGCCCAAGCACGGGCGCGCGCTCGACTCGGCCGAAATGCGGAAGCTGCGCCGTCGGGGCCGGCCGGCTACCTGCTATCTGATCGAGGTGTGCCGCCAGTGCTGGTGGAACCACCTGCGTGAATCCTTCGCGGTGAGTGGCTAGGAGGAGACCGGCCCCGTGACTTCTGTTCAACGCGCGTTCGATCCATTGTCGGGTCCCCATCGCGGCCGCAACCGGCGGCGTAACCCCGCATGGCGCTTCCGTCGCCTGTTCTTCATCCTCGGCCTGCTGGCGGTAGCGGCCGTGGGCGGTGTGCTCTACGTGTTCAGCCACACCGAGCTGCCGGAGGACGCCTTCGAACAGATCGCCCAGTCGAGCTACCTGTGCACGGCCGAGGTGACCGACAACTGCGGGCCCGAGAACGCCACCGCCACGCTGGCCAGCCCGGGCGAGGACCGCAAGATCGTCACCTACGGCGAGCTGCCCCCCACCTTGATCAATGCCGTGGTGGCCACCGAGGACCAGAGCTTCTTCACCCACCGCGGGGTCGACCCCAAGGGCATCACCCGGGCCGCCTACCAGTACCTGCGGGGCCAGGGTGTTGTGCAGGGCGGGTCCACGATCACCCAGCAGTACGTGAAGCTGGCGTTCAAGGACAAGGAGCGCACGCTCGACCGCAAGGCCCGGGAGGCCATGCGGGCCATCAAGCTGGAGCAGGACCTGGCCGAGGACTGCTCCCACAAGCCTGAGCTGCTGGGCGACCGGACGCCCCAGCAGTGCGCCAAGGAAACGATCCTGGAGCGCTATCTCAACCGGGCCTATTTCGGCCGGGGGGCGTCGGGCGTGTCGGCCGCCGCCCGCACCTACTTCGGTGTCGAGGTGGGCCAGCTCACGGTGAGTCAGTCGGCCTTCATCGCTGGCCTGCTGCGAAACCCCAACGGGGCCGAGCCCAGCACCCACCCCGAGGAGGCCGAGCGTCGCCGGGGCACCACGATCAAGCTGATGGCGGACGCCGGTTACATCACCCCGGAGGAGGCCGACGCCGCCACCAAGGAGCCCGTCGTCTACAAGGACAAGGTGGTCCGAGAGGGCCTGGGCGTGGTGCAGGGCGCCCAGTACGGCAGCGAGTATTTCGTGGAGGAGGTGCGCCAGCAGCTCGATGCCATCTACCCGAACGGCGAGATCTACACCAAGGGTCTGCAGGTCTACACCACCCTCGACCAGAAGAAGCAGGAAGAGGCGTGGAAGACGGTCTACGAGGAGTTTGCCGAGGACCCGAAACGCGACCTGCCGGACATGGGTGCCCTCACCCTCAAGCCCGAGAACGGCGATCCGGCGGCCGCCATCGTGACCCTCGACGGTGAAGGCCGGGTCAAGGCCATGGTCGGCGGCAAGAACTTCGCCGAGTCGGAGTTCAACCTGGCCACGTCGAAGGGCAGCGACGCCCGCCAGGCGGGGTCCACGTTCAAGCCGTTCGCTCTGGCCACTGCGATCGAGCAGGGCATGTCGGCCAAGTCGTTCTTCCCGGCCAACCCGGGCACGCTCGAGATCGGGGGCCGCTGCTCCGACAACGGCAAGCCGTGGAAGGTCACCGGCGGGGGTAACGCCGAGACCCGCTACCGGGACCTGATCGACGCCCTGACCGTGTCGTCGAACATCGTGTTCGCCGAGTTGGTTGACGAGATCGGTCCCGACGAGCTGCGTGACACGGCCCGGGAGATGGGCATCAACGCGTCGTTGCAGGGGGGCACGGGCGACGGCGTCTTCACCCCCTGCTCGCTCGTGCTCGGGTCACAGGGTGTGCCGGTGATCGAGATGGCGTCGGCCTACTCCACCTTCGCCCGGGAGGGCTTCCGCAAGGACCCGGTGCTGATCGAGCGGGTGGTGGAGAGCGACGGCACCGTGTGCTGGTACCCGGTGGCGGGCGTGTGCACGGAGCGGCTCAGCGAGAACGCGCCGCCCCCCGAGCGCCCCGGGGTGGAGACCATCCAGGACGAGACGGCCCGCCAGGTCAACTACGCCCTCACCCAGGTGGTGGCGAAGGGCACCGGCAAACGCGCCGCCCTGGGCAAGGATCACCTGATCGCAGGCAAAACGGGCACCACCCAGAACTCGAGCGACGCCTGGTTCGCCGGGTTCACCTGCGACCTGACCACCGTGGTGTGGATGGGCTTCACCGACGCCCAACGCCCCATGTACGACTTCCGCAAGCCGCTCCCGGCCGACGGCAAACCCCCGGTCGACAAGAACGGTGATCCGATCGACGACCCGAACTGGCGCAACGTGGAGGGCGGGAACTTCCCGGCCATGATCTGGCACGAATACATGACCCGGATCACCACCGACGCCCCGCCCTGCACCGAGCTGCCGGTGCAGGAAGACTTCCCGGGCACCCGGTACAACCAGGAGCTGTCCACCACCACCCTGCCCCCGTGCGGGGTGGAGCTCGACAAGTACGGCTTCCCCAAGGGTGGCTCGCCCGACAAGTTCGTGCCGATCACCACCGTTCCCCAGCAGCCGCCCACCGGGCAGGGGGACAACAACCAGGGCCTGCCGTTCCAGCAGGACGGTGGCCAGGCGCCGGCGACGAACTGTATACCGGTTGACCAATGGGCCGGCCAGGGCGGTACCACGGTGGTCGGCGGGCCCAATCCGACCTCACCCGACGGGTCGACGTCCACCGTCGATCCCCGGGGTCCGAGCACGGTGACGGTCACGGTGCCCGACACCACGGATCAGAGCACGTCCTCCACCGGCCGGGGCCGGAGCACCACGCTCCCCGGACCCACATTCACCCTGCCCACCTTCACCATCCCCGATCAGCTCGACAGCACGACCACCAACCGGCGGGGTAACGGCAACGGGAACAACACGACCTTCCCCACCAACTGAGCCTCGCCCCGCCCTCACTGTCACACCCCCTGCGTAGGGTCGAGGGCATGAGGATTTGCCCTGGAGAATCGGTAGCCTTCCCGCACGGTCTCGCGCGCCGGCCACCCGGTCGGCACAACGTGGGCGCCGGTCGTGTGGGGCCCTACCTGGCTCCCACGTCAAACCCTGCCCCTGACCGTCGGGGGCCCCGCTCAGCTGAGCGGGTCCGGAGGGAGGTACCAGCCCATGCGGGCTTATGAGCTCATGGTCATCTTTCGGGCCGACACTGAAGAGTCGGCCATCCAGACTTTCATGAACCGGCTGGGCGAGATGGCCAAGCAGTCCGGTGGCACGCTGTCGAAGCTCGACAAGTGGGGCGTGCGCCGGTTCACCCATGAGATGGGGAAGGCCCGTGAGGGGTTCTACGTGGTGGCCGAGTTCACGGCCCCCAACGCCCTCACCGAGCTGGACCGGGTGATGCGACTCGCGGACGAGGTGATCCGCCACAAGTTCCTGCGACTGCCCCTCGACGAGGCCCATCGTCGGGGCCTCGCAGCCGCCACCGCATAGGAGGCCCAGCTGTGGCCATAGACAACACCGTCACCATCACCGGGAACGCCACCCGCGAACCGGAGCTGCGTTACACCCCGTCGGGCCAGGCCGTTGCCTCGTTCGGCGTGGCCGTGAACCGGCGCTGGCAGAACCGCCAAACCCAGGAGTGGGAGGAGGCCGTGTCGTTCTTCGACGTCACGGCGTGGTCCCAGCTGGCGGAGAACATCGCCGAATCGGTGGCCAAGGGCACCCGGGTCACCGTGACCGGCCGCCTCGACCAGCGCTCGTGGGAGACCCCCGAGGGCGACAAGCGATCCAAGGTCGAGATCGTGGCCGACGACATCGCCGTGAGCCTGCGCTGGGCCACGGTGGAGATCAACCGCAACGAGCGGAGCGACAGCGGTGCCTTCGGTGGTGCCGCCCCTGCCGGCCGGCCTTCCGGCGGCGGCGGAGGAGCCCCTGCCTACAACCCAGACGAGGAGCCGTTCTGATGGCCAAAGCACCCACCCGCAGCCGGCTCAAGCCGCGAGACGGCGGCCGCAAGCCGAAGAAGAAGATCAGCCCGCTCGCTACCGAGAGCGTGCCCTACATCGACTACAAGGACGTCGAGCTGCTGCGCCGCTTCATGTCCGATCGGGCCAAGATCCGCTCGCGGCGAGTGTCGGGAAACGACTCCCAGCAGCAGCGTGACATCGCCCGGGCGATCAAGAATGCCCGTGAGATGGGTCTCCTCGCCTACACCAGCCGGGTCACCACCCAGCGCCGGGGCGGCGGTGGTCGTGACGGCGGCCGCGATGGCGGTCGCGACGGTGGCCGTGGCCCCCGTGACTCCGAGTCCCGGGGCGATGGGGCCGAGACCGAGGCGACGTCCGAAGCCCCCACGGTCGACACCGACACCGACACCGAGGGCGAGGACTGATGCGGGTCGTACTGCACGAGACCATCAGCGGCCTGGGCAATCGGGGCGACATCGTCGAGGTGGCCGACGGCCATGCCCGCAACTTCCTGATCCCGGCCGGCAAGGCCCAGCAGGCCAGCACCGGGGTGGTGGCCCAGGCGGCGGCCATGAAGAAGTCGTGGCAGGTCCGCAACGCCCGCGAGCGGGAGGCGGCCGAGGAGATCGCCAAGATCCTGGTGGCCAAGACGATCGAGATCAAGGCCCGCGCCGGTGGCGAGGGCAAGCTGTTCGGTTCGGTCACCACCAACGAGATCGCCGACGCCGTCCAGGCTCAGGCCGGGGTGGAGCTGAACCGGCGGATGATCGACCTCGACGAGCCGATCCGCTCGCTCGGTACCCATGCCGTCACGGTGAAGCCTCATCACGACGTCCAGTTCCCAGTGTCGATCTCGGTCGTCCCGGCCTGATCGACGGCCCTCCCGCCCCGCGCTAGCGGGGGAGGGGGGGCGAGACAAAACCCACAGGCGGTGGGGATAGCGGCGCAACACTGTGGATTCATCGCGCCCAGTTTCCCCAAGGTTTCCCACAAGCATGGGATATGCACGTGGATATCCCGGTTTTCAACAGGTTTCCCCCAACGTTGACCGTCTAGATGCCCACAGGCACACCAGGACAGGATGAACCGCATGCCTGATGGCTCTCCCCGCCCGTCTCCTCTGGCCCGTGTCCCTCCGAACAGCCTGCGGGCCGAGGAGTCGGTGCTGGGCGCGATGCTGCTCAGCCGGGAGGCGATCGCCGAGGTCGTGGAGATCCTGGAGCCGGAGCACTTCTACAAGCCGGCCCACGGTCACCTGTACGAGGCGATCCTGAGCCTCTACTCCAGCGGCGAGCCGGTCGATGCCGTCACCGTGGCCGACGAGCTCAAGCGGGCCGGCATGCTCGACGAGGTCGGCGGTCCGGCCGTGCTGCTCGACTTCCAGGCCACCACGCCGGCCATCTCCAACGCCCACCACTACGCCAAGATCGTGGAGGAGCACGCCCTGCTCCGGCGGATGATCTCGGTGTCCAACGAGATCGCCGAGATGGCCTACAGCGTTCCCGAGGACGTGCTTCAGGCCGTCGACGACGCCGAGGCCAAGATGTTCGACGTGGCCCAGCGCAGGGTCACGAACACCACGGCCGCCATCCGTGACCTGCTACCGGCCAACCTGGACCGGATCGAGATGCTGTACGACCGGGGCGAAGCCATCACCGGTATGAGCAGCGGCTACCTCGATCTCGACGAGAAGCTCGCCGGCCTCCAACCCAACGCGCTGTACGTCATCGGCGCCCGCCCCGCCATGGGGAAGGCCCTAGCGCTCGACACCCCACTGGCGACGCCCGACGGCTGGACCACCATGGGCGAGGTCCGGGCGGGCGACGAGGTGTTCGACGAGCGGGGCACCCCGTGCACGGTGACGTACAAGAGCCCGGTCTTCGAGGGCCACGACTGCTACGAGGTCGTCTTCGACGACGGCTCCACCATCGTCGCCGACGCCGACCACCTGTGGGAGACATGGGACCACCGGGCATGGAAGTCGAAGCGTGAGGCCGAGGCCCGCGCTGCCCGGGGGCCGGTGCCCAATCCCCGGTACGCCCGGGACCAGACCCGCAAGCGCACATGGCCGGCTGTGCGGTCGACCCGCGAGATCGCGGCCTCGCTCCGGGTGGGCAACGATCAGCGTCCGAACCATCGCATCGAGGTGGCAGGCCCCCTCGATCTGCCTGAGGCCGAGTTGCCGCTGGATCCGTACCTGCTGGGCCTGTGGCTCGGAGACGGTCACACCGGCAGCCCGCAGATCACCACCATGGACCGCGAGATCGTGGCCGCCTTCGAGGCTGACGGTTGGACGCTCGTCGAAGCGCAACCCGCCGGGCGGGCCACGACCTACGTGATCCACCATGCCCTGGACGATGAAAGCCGGCTTGCTGTTGTGCAGGTCGGCGGTCGGCCGATGCTGCGCTTCACCAGGGTGCTGCGAGACATCGGGCTGTGGGCTTCCCGGCCCAACGGCGAACCCGGCACGGTGAGCAAACACATTCCGGGCTCCTACCTCCGGGCGTCGGAGAAGCAGCGACTTGCCCTGCTGCAGGGGTTGATGGACACCGATGGCTGCGTGGTGAAGGGACAGACCACCTGCCAGATCGCGCTGCCGCACCGTGTTCTTATCGAGCAGGTGCGTGAGCTGGCGCTGTCGCTTGGCATCAAGGCCGGTCCCTTGAAACACAAGCGCTCGAACTACGGCACTGACGTGTGGACCATGAACTTCTCGGCCTACGTGCCGGTGTTCCGTCTCCGTCGCAAGGCCGAAGCGCAGCGCGTGGTCGATCGGCCCAATAGCACGCCTCGGTGGCGAACGATCGTTGATGCCCGACCGGTGCCGTCGGTGCCGACGCAGTGCATCACGGTGGACTCGCCGTCTCATCTGTACCTGGCGGGTCGGGAGATGATCGCCACCCACAACACCGCATTCGCGCTGGGGATGGCGTGCAACTCGGCCATGAAGGACCGCAAGCCGGTTCTCATCTTCACCCTGGAGATGAGTCAGCTCGAGCTCTCCCAGCGTCTGCTGTGCTCGGAGGCACTGGTCGATTCGGGCAAGGTGAAGACCGGCCGGCTGGAGGAGGCGGAGTGGACCCGTATCTCCCACGCTGTGGGTCGCCTGGCCGAGGCCCCGATCTACATCGACGACAATCCCCACACCTCGATCATGGACATCCGGGCCAAGGCCCGCCGGCTCAAGAGCCGGGAGGGCGACCTGGGGATGATCGTGATCGACTACATCCAGCTGATGAGCGGCCGGTCCAACGCCGAGAGCCGCCAGGTCGAGGTGTCCGAGATCTCCCGGAACCTGAAGATCCTGGCCCGTGAGCTGGAAGCGCCGGTTATCGCCCTGGCCCAGCTCAACCGCTCGCTGGAACAGCGCACCGACAAGCGGCCCATGCTGTCGGACCTCAGGGAGAGTGGATGTCTCACGGGTTCGACCAGGATTCTCAGGGCCGACACTGGTCGGGAGGCCACGATTGACAGCCTGATGGAATCCGGCGACCTACCGGTCGTCTGGGCTCTGGATGACAGGCAGCGGGTCGTTCCGGCGCAGGTCTCCCGAGTCTTCAGCACCGGAGTCAAACCTGTGTTCCGGCTCCGTTTGGCATCCGGTCGGCAGGTTGAGGCCACGGCCAATCACAGGTTTCTTACGATCGAGGGCTGGAAGCGGCTCGATGAGCTGCCGGTGGGGGAGTACCTGGCCACCCCGCGGATCTTGCCTGAACCCATCCTCGGTGAAGCTGTGTGGTCTCGCGACCAGCTTGGCCTCCTTGCCCACTTGATCGGCGACCGCACGATCGGATCGGGAGTCAAGTATGCGACGATCGACCCAGCGAACCGGGACTATGTCGCCGCAACGGCCCGATCCTTGTTCGGTATCCAGGCGCAGGCTCCGGTCTACAACGGCACCACCCAGATGTGGCTCCCATGTCCATACCGACTTACCCACGGCAGGTATCACCCTGTCAGGACGTGGCTCGAGCCTCACGGCCTCTGGCTCAGCCGGTCGGGCACCAAGTTCATCCCTCCGTCGGTGTTCTCACAGCCGAACGCCGACCTCGCCCATTTCCTGCACCACCTATGGGCAACGGACGGCTCGCTCTCCATCAACCGGCGGGCGGCCGGTCCCCCCGTCCGCTGCTACTACGCCACCAACAGCGGTCGGCTGGCCGATGATGTGCAGCACGCGCTCGGCCGTTTGGGAATCCGAACGGCGATCGGCAGGACGCTGAAGAGCAGGCCAGATGGCAGCCACTACCCGGTGAGCTATCACGTGAGGGTCCAGGGGGCCGGCAACCAACTGGCCTTTCTCGATCTGGTGGGATGTCACGGCGCACGGGGAGATCTCGTGCCTGAGGCACGCACGATCCTCGAGCAGGTGAAGGGCAATCCGAACAATGACCTGGTGCCATTGCCGATTGCGGCCCAGGTGAAGGACGCCATGGTCACCACCGGACTCTCGCATCGTCAGTTGGCGGCGGGCCTCGGGGAGCAGTATTGCGGTTCCTACTCGCTTGGTAGCCATACTCGGCAGCGACGGTTCTCGAGGGAGCGGCTGGAGCGGATGGGTCGGCTCACCGACTCTCCGCGATTGGTTGCCGTGGCGACATCTGACATCTACTGGGATGAGATCGTCTCGATCGAACCGGCGGGCGAGGAGGAGACCTTCGACCTGACGGTGCCCGGGCCTCACAACTTCGTCGCCAACGGGATCATCGCTCACAACAGTCTTGAGCAGGATGCTGACGTCGTGTTGTTCCTGTATCGGGACGAGGTGTACGACGAGGCCTCGCCCGACAAGGGGGTGGCCGAGGTGATCGTGGCCAAGCACCGTAACGGCCCCACCGGCCGGGTCCGGCTCGCCTTCCGGGGTCAGTACACCCGGTTCGACAACATGGCCCGCACGGCGCCGCCCAAGGGCGGGGGACCCGACGAGTTCTAGCTGACCATGAGTTCTAGCTGAGCAGCGTGGCCAGGCCCCACACGGCGGCGATGGTGCCGATCGTGATCTGGATCAGCGAGCGGCCGACCGGGGCCTTCATCGTCTCACCGGTGGCCTCGTCGACCTGCGGCTTGGCCAGGGCGAGGCCGGTGCCGAGGGCGAGGGCCGCCCCCAGGGCCAGAGTGAGGTAGGCGAGGAAGTTGTCTCCCAGCATGGCTGGCTCCTCAGGTTCGGATCAGTTCAGGAGGGACAGGCCGACCCCGGATTGGGGCTCAAGGACACGCGGTCAGCTGTCGATGGTACTCACGCCGGTGATCATCACCCTCACCGGAGTCGATGGGTAGCAGCGGGAGCCGCTCCTCCTCCAACGCACAGCAACCCAGCGCCTCCGGGCGCTGCTTGCCCTGGCGGCTTCCGCTCTACCCATCAAGGACGCTTTGGCGCCGGCCCGTCCGGCCCCGTACGTTGGCCCCGTGATCGAAGACGACGACGACCTCACCCCGGCCGCCACCGTGGTGGTCCTGCGCGACACCCCCGGCGGGCTCGAGGTGCTGATGCTACGCCGCAACAACGAGGGGCCGTTCGGCGGGATGTGGGTCTTTCCCGGCGGACGGGTGGACGACCACGAGATCGTCCCCGGCGACAGCCTGGCCTCGGCCCGCCGGGCCGCAGTGCGGGAGGCCGAGGAGGAATGCGGCCTCGTGATCGCCCCCGACGCCATGGAGACCTGGTCGCACTGGGTGCCGCCGGCCGCCCCCCAGATGACCACCGGCGGCCGCGGCCCCGTCCGCCGTTTTTCCACCTGGTTCTTCGTCACCCACGCCCCCGACGGCGACGTGGCCATCGACGGCGACGAGATCCACGACCATGTCTGGATCGCCCCCTCGGAGGCCAAGGCCCGACGGGACGCCGGTGAGATCGAGCTCGTGCCTCCCACCTGGGTCACCCTCCACGAGCTGGAGGCCCACTCGACCGTGGCCGAGGCCATGGCCTGGGCCCGGAGCCGGGAGCCGGAGCTGTTCCGCACCCGACCCATTGGTAAGGAGCCCCGCACCGTGGCCTGGTTCGGCGACGTGGCCTACGGAGGTGGCCCGGCCGAGGCCGACGGCCCCCGCCACCGCCTCGTCATGCACACCGAGGGCTGGGTCTACCACCGCTTGGACGTGTGACGGCCGGGACCCAAAACCGGCCGGCAGCTAGGCTGCACCGCATGACGAACCCGAAACTCGCCCTGTTCGGCATCAACATGGGCAACATGGCCGACCCGGAGACCATGGTCACCGTGGCCCGGGCGGCCGAGGCCGCCGGCTATGAGTCGGTATGGACGGGCGAGCACATCGTCCTGCCCGATCCCCAGGCCCCGCCGTCGCCGGCGGCGCCCGAGGTCCCGATGGTCGACACCGCCGTCGCCCTGGCCTACGTGGCCGCCGCCACCTCCACCATCCGCCTCGGCTCGGGCATCATCATCCTGCCCCAGCGCCAGCCGGCGGTACTGGCCAAGAGCCTGGCCAGCCTCGACCACCTTTCGGGCGGCCGTTTCATCTTCGGGCTCGGTGTCGGCTACCTCGAACCGGAGATGACGGCCTGCGGTGTGCCCCTGGCCGCCCGGGGCCGCCGATCCGACGAGTACCTGGCCGCCATGCGCCTGCTGTGGACCACCGATGCCGCCTCCTTCGACGGGGAGTACGTCAACTTCACGAGCGTCACCGCCAACCCCAAGCCGGCCCAGGGGCCGGGACGGCCGACGATCCCGGTGGTGGTGGGCGGCCATACCAAGTCGGCAGCCAAGCGGGCCGTCACCCTGGGCCACGGCTGGTACGGGTTCATGCGCAGCCCGGAGACCACCCGGGCCGACCTGGACATGCTGGCCGAGGCGGCCGACCGCCACGAGCGCCCGGCCGACCTGGGCCGCCTGGAGATCAGCATCACGCCCCCGGGTCGGCTCAAGCCGGGCGACTTGGAGGCCTACGCTGAGCTCGGTGTCGACCGCCTGATCCTCCAGCCCGGCCACCACCGCACCCGGGACGAGATCCTGGCCTACATCGAGGCCAACAAGCCGGCCTGAGCCCGGGCGGGGCAACGCCGGCCCGCGCCGCCATCCTGGTGCCATGACCGCCCTTTCTCTGCGCCACCTGCTCGACGAGTACGACCGGGCCCGGGCCTGGACCGATCAGCTCACGGCCGACCTCGACGACCCGGCCTTCTTCTGGCGGCCCAGTCCTACGTCGAGCGCCATCGCCTGGCATCTCGGCCACCAGGCCGCGGTCAACCACTTCCTCATCCGCAACCTGATGTCGGCCGAGCCGAGCCCCGACCCCGAGCTCGACGCCGTGTTCGACTCGGCCACGCCCGAGATCGACCGGGGCGATCTGCCGGCCCGGGGCCGGCTCCTGGCCTATCGGGCCGCGGTGGGGGAGCGGACCCGCGCCATGACTGAGCGGATCGACCAGGGTGCCGTGGGCGCCCCGAATCAGATGCCTATGATCGCCGCCGGTGTGCTGGTGGCCGCCATCAACCACGAGTACCAGCACAACGCCTGGGTCGTCGAGATGCGCCAGCTGCAGGGGCTGGCGCCGGGCCCGGTGCCAGGGAGTGGGAGCATCACGATGATCGACGGGTACTGGGTGGTAGAGCCATGACCGGCGTCAGGCCCGCGCCGGGAGGGCGGGCGCGGACGGTGGCGCTGGCCTCCCTCGCCGCCCTGGGGCTCGCCGCCTCGGCCTGCGGCAGCTCGGCCGACGAGGGCACGGCCACCGCCGGCTCGGTGCCCACCACCGAGGCGTCGGCCGGCTCCGGTTCAACGGGGAGCGCCAGCACCAGCACCAGCGGCGCCGCCACCCCGAGCTCGTCCCCGCCAACCAGCGGGGGCGGGGGTTCGTCCTCCACCGCAGCGCCGGTCCTGGATGGCGGTGTGGGTGTTGGGCCTGACGGCCTTCAGCTCATCGACGGCGCCCGCATCGTCCAGCTCCCGTTCGGCACCGGCCGCGACGAGGTGTTCACGACCCTCGAAGCGGTGCTCGGCGCGTCACCCACGGCCACGCCGTCCAGCCCCGAGTGCGGCAACCAGGCCGACGAGCAGCTGCTGTGGCCCGGCCAGCTCTCGGTCGACATCCGCGACGATCACATGATCAGCTGGCAGCTCGATCGCCAATCGCCTCTCACCACGGTGAGCGGGGTCGGCCTGGGGTCGACCCGGGCCGAGGTGGAGTCGTCGATCGTGATCATGGTCGATGAGACGAGTCTCGGCACCGAGTTCGCCACGGAGGGCGGCGGCGAGGGCGGGGGCATGGGCGGCCTGCTCACGGGGCCGGAGGAGACCGCCACCGTCACCGAGCTGTGGGCCGGTGAGATCTGCGTCTTCCGCTGATCGGTCGGGCTGAGGCCGCGCCGCGGCGGCGGGGCCGCCACACTGGGGTGATGTGTCGTAACATCACCACCCTCCGCGGGCTGGAGCCGGCGGCGACCACGGCCGAGATCGAGGCCGGGGCCCGCCAGTACGTCCGCAAGATCTCCGGTGTGCAGAAAACGAGCCCGGCCACCGAGGAGGTGTTCGAGCGTGCGGTAGCTCAGATCGCCGCCATCACCGCTGAACTGCTGGCCGAGCTCCCACCCCGCAAGCAGCCGCCACCCACCCTGCCACCCCTGCGCCGTATCGCCGCCCGCGCAGCCGGAGGCTGACCCAGGGGTTGGGGTCGTCCCCTGGGCGGATGGGGGAGCCGGCTTGCCGGCCGTCGGGGGCGCAGCCCCCGGAAAAAGCTCAGCTGACCAACCGCCAGGTGTCGCCGTCGGCTTCGAGGCGGCCGGCGCCGACCCCGGCGAAGTGGGTGCCGATCACGAGCAGACCGGCCTTGCACCACCGGTCGAACGCCGCCCGGCGGGTGGCCACCGCCCCCTCGTTGCTGGTGTCGGCGTCGGATGTGAGATCGGGCATGGGGAACTGGATCGGATGATGGATCATGTCGCCCGTGATCACCGCCTCCTGGCCGGCCGAGCGGATCCGCACGCTGTTGTGGCCGGGGGTGTGGCCCGGCGTCGGCTCCAGGTACACCTCGTCGGTGAGGTGGTGATCGTTGTCCACCAGCATCGACAGCCCGGCGGCCACGATGGGGTCCACCGAGTCGCCCATCACGTCGCCGTACACCGCCGTCTCGTCGGTCTTCGACCAGTGCTCGAACTCGGTGCGGCCGAACAGATAGCGGGCCTTGGGGAACGTGGGCACCCACTGGCCGTCCACCAGCTTCGTGTTCCACCCCACGTGGTCCACGTGCATGTGGGTACAGATCACCTGGTCGATCGAGTCGGGCCCGAACCCGGCGGCCACCAGGTCGTCGAAGAACGTGGTCTGGAGGTTGTCGAACAGGGGGGTGGGGCGGGGTTTGTCGTTGCCAACACAGGTATCGACGATGATCCGCTGCCCCTGGCTCTCCACCACCAGCGCCTGGATGCGCAGGATCATCTTCCCCTTCTCGTCGACGAAGTCGGGGGAGAGCCAGCTGTGCCGGGCCAGATCATCGTCGGTGACCGACGGCAGCAGCCAGGCGAACCGCCAGTGCTGGTCGATCTCGATGATGCTGGTGACCGTCACGTCGCCGATGGTCCAGGTGGGTCCTTGAGGCATGGCGCCATCATGGATCGCGCCACCCGGCCCCGTCGATCTGGGGCCGGGGCGGGGCGTTGCGGTACCGTCGGAGGCATGATCCGGCGTGTGGGGAGGAACCTGGGGCTGCTCGATTCGACGGCGCCGGCGGCATCGGCTCAGCTCGAAGCGGAGGGATGGGCCCTGCTCACCGGGGTGTTCACCCCGGCCGAGGTGGCCGGTCTGACCGCAGAGATAGACGCCGTGTACGGCGCCACTGAGCCCGACGTCCGCTTCCGGGAGGCCGACCGGCCCGACTTCCGCTACGAGATGTACAACCGCAGCCCGGCCGTGCAGTGGGCCATCGCCCACCCGGCGATCCTGGCCGCCATCGAGCCCCTGCTGGGCGAAGACTGCCATGTGATCGCCAACACCTGCTGGCGCAACCCGCCCGACTTCCCCGGCGGCCCCTGGCACTGCGACGCCGGCCCCCACGTGCCCCGTCCCGAGGGTGTGCCGTGGGACGATCGCATCCCCTACCCGGTGTTCGTGATCGGTGCCCACCTGTGGCTGCGGGATGTCACCACCGCCGACGGTCCCACGGCCGTGATTCCCGGCTCCCATCGCTCGGGCCGGCTCCCGCCCCGGGACCGGATCACCGACCCCGATCTGAGCTACCAGGGCCGTCCGGCCGTGGCCCCAGAGGCGGCCGCCGGCGACGTGCTGCTGTTCGTGAGCGACAGCTGGCACCGGGGGACCCCCTCGCTGGCCAGTGGGCGGGGCCGGCTGTTCGTCCAGTGCCACTATGGGCGGCGGGACATCGCCCAGCGGGTGCTCACCACCCACACCGTGAACCACGTGGCCCCCGAGGCCCGGGCTCGCATCGGCTCGGAGCGGGAAGCCCAGCTCCTGGGCCTCCACCAGCCGTTCTTCTACGACGGCTAGGGAGCCGCCGGGGGCGCGAGCCCCCAGGTAGGGCGCCGGAGGCGACCGTCGGTGGGGTGGGGGCCCCGACGACGATGGGGAGGCGGCGGAGCCGCCGGGGGCGCGAGCCCCCAGGATCACAGCCTGCACCACATCTTCACAACCGCCGACGGACTTCTCCGCACCCGTGGTTTAGGGTTGGTCGACGTGACACCGTCGGAGGGCGAGACGATCCTGGTGGTGGAGGACGAGCCGTCGATCGCCGATGCGATCGTGGCCCGGCTCCGGGCCGAAGGCTTCCGGGCCCTGCTGGCCGCCGATGGACCCACCGCGGTGGAGCGGGCCGCCGCCGCCGACCCCGACCTGATCATCCTCGACCTCAACCTCAGTGGGTTCGACGGCCTCGAGGTGTGCCGCCAGGTCCACTCCCGGCGGCGGGTGCCGGTGATCATGGTCACCGCCCGCACCGACGAGACCGACGTGCTGGTGGGCCTGGGCCTGGGGGCCGACGACTACCTGACCAAGCCGTTCTCCATGAAGGAGCTGATGGCCCGGGTGCGGGCCGTGCTGCGCCGGGCCAACGAATCGGCGGCGGCCGCCGCCCCGGTACGCCGGGGGCCGCTCGAAGTCGACCCGGCCCGCCGGCGGGTCGTGTTCCGGGGGGAGGCCGTGCACCTCACCCCCACCGAGTTCGACCTGCTCCGGGTGCTGGTGCGGGCCGACGGGGCCGTCCTGTCCCGGGGGCAGCTGATCGACCAGGTATGGGGCTACGACGACGCATCGGCCGCCCGCACCGTCGACAGCCACATCCGCTCGATCCGGCGCAAGACGGCCGATGGGGTGATCCGCACCGTCCACGGCATCGGCTACTCACTGGGCGACGAGGTGGACGCCGGGTCGGGCGGGGCGGTGGCGCCATGAGCGTCCGCCGCGCCATCACCTGGATCCGGGTCCACCGGCCCCGCCCCCTCGACCGGGTGGGCAGCATCAAGACCAAGTGGTCGATCGTGATCGTGGCCGCCGTGGCCGTGACCGCCCTGATGAGCCAGATCGGCTACTACCTCAGCTGGCCGGTGTGGCTGCGCCCGCTGCTGGCGGCGTCCCTGGCCCTGGCCGCGGTCCAGGTGCTGGCCCGGGGGATGACCTCGCCCCTGCGCCAGATGGCGGCGGCCGCCGCCGCCCTCCGACAGGGCGACTACGGGCGGCGGGTGCCGGTGCGGGCCAACGACGAGGTGGGCCAGTTGGCGGTGGCGTTCAACCAGATGGCGGCGGCCCTCGCCGAGGTCGACCGGGTGCAGAAGGAGTTCGTGGCCAATGCCTCCCACGAGCTGCGGACCCCGGTGACGGCGTTGCGCAGCCACATCGAGAACCTGGTGGACCGGGTCACCGATCCCACCCCCGAGACGCTGGCCACGATGCTGGCCCAGATCGAGCACCTGTCCACCCTGGTGGTCCAGCTGCTCGACCTCAACCGGCTCGACAGCGGCGACCCGCCTCCGGGCGAGCTGGTGGCGCTGGGGGTGCTGCTCAAGCAGGTGGTGGCCGAGGCCGAGATGCTCCACCCGGGCGCCAACATCACGCTCGCCACCCACGGGCCGCTGGGCGTCATGGGCGACGAGACCCGCCT
Organism: uncultured Actinomycetes bacterium; assembly: GCA_902826025.1. Classification (GTDB taxonomy): domain Bacteria; phylum Actinomycetota; class Acidimicrobiia; order Acidimicrobiales; family SZUA-35; genus CADEDH01. The sequence continues at coordinate 103,727 of CADEDH010000005.1, read as the reverse complement.
CCATCAGCTGTTCACCAACCTGATCGGCAACGCCCTGCGCTTCGCCCCGCTGGGCAGCGAGGTCACCGTGGCGGCCGACGGGGGCGACACCGAGGTGACGGTCCACGTGGCCGACCTCGGCCCCGGGATCGCCCCCCAGCACCAGGCCCGGGTGTTCGAGCGGTTCTGGCAGGCCGACGGCACCGCCCTCACCGGTGGGGGCGGGGCCGGGCTCGGGCTGGCCATCTGCAAGCGGATCGTGGAGCGCCACGGTGGCGTCATCACGATCTCGTCGAACCGGCCCCGGGGGGCCAGGGTGGGCGTGACCCTGCCCGCCCGCCCCAACCGGGAGCGCCCCGCCCCGCCCCCGGAGCCGGCCTGACCGCCATCACCACCCCCTGAACCGTCGGCCGGCGCGCCCGCCCCGGCCCCGCCAAACCCTGGAGAGGACCATGTCAACCACCCCCACCCCCTGCTTCGACGCGCCCCGCCCCCCGGCGCGCCCGGCGTCCGACGATCCCGACCCTGCTGCCGATCGCGTCAAGTCCACCCATCCCGTTCCCGGTGCAAGGGGCGCCGCCGGTGGTGCCCCCAGCACCCAGAACGAGGGCACCGGGAAAGGCAGCACCGAGGTCGAGAGTGGGGTGCCGTTCGCGTCGCCGGATCCGCCGGGGCCGCCTCCGCCGCCAGCGGCCGCGGCGATCCTGTCGCCTGCCCCGGTGGGGCCGTGGGCGCCGGGTTGGAACCGAGGCGGCGGGGCCGGGCGGGGGGACCGGACGCTGCGATGGCGGGGTGGGCCGGACGTGCCGGCGACCCGGCCGGCCGTCCTGGCGTGGGTGGTGGCGGCAGCGGCGCTGGCCGACGTGGCCATTCGCCTGCCGCCGGGCACAGCGGCGACGACCCTGCTCACCTTGTGCCTGGTAGGACTGGTGGCGGCGGCCGGGGGCCTACGCACGACGACCCAGCGGGTGGCGGCGGCCCTGGTGGTCGCCGCCTCCACCGCCTTCGTGCTGCGGGCCTCACCCTGGGTGGCCTGGATCACGGGCGGCGCGGTGGTGGCACTCGTCCTCCTGGCCGCTGCTGACGGCCTGCGGACAGACCAGGGACCCACCTGGCTCCGCTCGGCCGCCGCCTGGCTCGCCAGCCTGGTGAGCGTGCCGGCCTGGCTGGCCGCCTTCGCCACCCGTGTACCCCGACTGGGGGACGGTCGGGCCACCCAGGCGGTGCGGGCGGTGGTGACCGCAGGCCTGGTGCTGGTGCTGCTGGGTGGCCTGCTGGCCAGCGGAGACGCCGTGTTCGGCGCCGTGCTCACGTCGTTCCATCCCGGCGCCGGCCTGAGTCACCTGGTGGTGACGGCCGTGCTGACGTTCCCGATGGGGGCGGTGGCCGTGCTGGCTCTGCGCTCCCACGACCCGGCGATTGCTGCTGACGACGACCTCCGGCCCGGCCCCGGGGTCGCCCTCCGTTCGGGACGGTTCGTGGCGGAGTCGCTGGCAGCCCGCTGGGCCACCGCCGGGCTGCTGTCGCTGTGGTGCGGGGTGCAGCTGGTGGTGGTGAGCGGCGGGGCCCGCACTGTGATCCAGAGTCAGGGACTGACCGTGGCCGAGTACGCCCGCCAAGGGTTCTTCCAGTTGGTGGCGGTGGCGGCCCTGACGCTGGCCGTGCTCAACCTCACCCACCACTTCCTGATCGGCCTGCCCGGCCGGTTCGCCCGCCGGGGCCCGGCGGCCGTGATCGGGGTGGCCCTGATCGTGCTCATCGTCGCCACCTTCGCCCGTCTCGCCTACTACATGGAGGCCTTCGGGCTCACCATGCTCCGCTTGGCCGTGGCCACCTTTCTCGGCTGGCTGGCCCTGATGACGGTGCTGTCGGTGGCCCGTTCGCTGGGGCTGGCCCCCGGCCGCCACTGGCTCCAGTCGGCCACCGTGCTCAGCGCGGCGGCGGTGGCCATCGGCTACGCCGGGGCCAACCCGGCGGCCATCGTGGCCCGGGCCAACCTCGGCCGGGCCACCGACGGCTCCCCGTCGGCCCCCGCCCGCCTCCTCGACGTGCCCTACCTGCTACAACTCGGGCCCGACGCAAGGGGCCCGATCGCCGCCTTCGACTGGTCGGCCGTTGGCGGCCGCCCCGAGAGCGTCACCCGGTGGCTGTGCGCCGACGGCGAGCCCTCGGCCGGGTACGGCATCCTCGGTTGGAACCTGGCCCGGGCGACGGGCCCCGTCGAAGACGGCGCCTGTTGACCGGGCCGGACGGGCTCAGCGCTTGCGGCCGTGGCAGGCCAGGGGGTCGATCTGGTAGCCGGAGCCGTCCTTCAGGGGGACGACCCCGGCGATGACGATGTCGCCCGTGCGGTTGAGCGAATCGAGGTGGTTGATGCCGGGCATGGCGATCCCGTCGTTGGCCAGGGCGGTATCGGTGGCCGAGAACGTCTCGTCGGACGTGGCGTCGGGGCCGTAGGTGTCGGAACCCACCCCGCCGATGTGGCGCTGGTCGAACAGCCATTGCACGGTGTCGCCGGCGAAGCCGGGGGCCGGCGCGTCGTAGGCGGTGGAGCCGAACAGGTCGTCGAACCCGGTCTGGATGATTACCAGGGCCCCGTTGGGGATCCGACCCTGGCGCCGCTCCACCTGGCGGATGTCGTCGACCGTGAGCTGGAAGGCGTCGGCTTCCGTGGCCGCCATCCGGGCCCGGACGTCGATCACGTAGGCCGGCCACACCAGTTCCTCGGCCTCCAGCTGGTCGACGGTGCGACCTCCGATGCGGAAATGCCCGGGGGCGTCGAGGTGGGTGCCGGTATGGGTGCCGGTGGCGACCAGCTCCAGCTTGAAGCCGTCCTCCGCGATTTCGGCGAGGTTCTCGACCGTCGGGATCGGGTCGTCCCCGAACACCGAGGCGCCCTCGAACAGCACGTGGCTGAGCCGGGTCATGCCACCGTCGCAGCGCAGCACGGCCCCGCCGCCCCCGCCCGACGAGGAGCCCCGCACCTCGAAGCCGTAGCGGGCGCCGGCCGCTCCGGCGGCCCCGGCCATCACCGCGGTGGCGGCCAGGGCGGCCACCGCGCTCCGGCGGCCCCAGCGGGCGCGCCCGGCGGTGGGGACGGGACGATCGGTGGACGCATGGTTCTCGTTCTCCATCGTCGGGAACCTAGCCGGCCGGCCCCGACGGGCCGCGATGGTGGGCGTTTCCGCCCGCCCCGATCCCCGGTGGAGGAGTCGCTGGGCAGTACCGCTTGCGTCTCGGTGCCCCGGATGGTCCACAATGGTCCCGTGCCCCCACCCGACGAGCACCGGTTGCTGGTCCTGGCCGACACCCACCTCACCGAGGATCGGGTGGACGGGCTCCCCCAACCGGTGTGGCGGGCCCTGGAGCGGGCCACCGCCGTGCTCCACGCCGGCGACGTCACCGAGGCCGCCCTGCTCGACGAGCTGGCCGCTCGGGTGCCGGTCCATGCCGTGCTCGGCAACAACGACCACGGGCTCGAGCATCGCCTCCCCGAGCGTCTGGAGCTGTGCTTCGGCGGCCACCGATTGGCCATGGTCCACGATTCGGGGGCCCGCACCGGCCGGGAGCTTCGGCTCAAGCGCTGGTTCCCCGACGCCGAGCTGGTGATCTTCGGCCACAGCCACCTGCCCCTCAACGTGCCCAGCGCCCACGGTCAGCGGCTGTTCAACCCGGGCTCGCCCACCCAGCGGCGCCGGGCTCCGGAGGCCACGTTCGGCTGGATCACGATCGGCCCCCGGGGGATGCGCAGCCAGATCCTGCCGGCCGAGGGCTGTAGCGTCCAGGAGCACTGACCATCGGGTCGCCCCGAGCGGCCCAGGGGGAGAAGGGACCCACACGATGACCGACAAGACCGCCACCGTCGACGACCTCCCGCTGTTGGAGCGGCGCCGCATCGAGGCCATGGTCCTGATCCCGGTGATCCGGGCCATGCAGGCCCGGTTCGGGGTCGACGAGGTGAACGATGTGGTGGCCGACGCCATCAAGAACCTGGCCCGCAGCCAGGGGGCGGCCCAGCGGGAGGCCCACCCCATCGAGACCGTGGTTGAGCTGTCGCAGCGGTTCCGCTCCGGCGGCCCCGTGAGCGAGGGGTCGCTCACCATCGAGGTGGTGGAGGACGACACCGAGCGCTTCGGGTTCGACGTCACCCGTTGCCAGTTCGTGGAGATGTACGACGAGCTCGAGGCGGGTGAGCTGGGCTTCCTGCTCAGCTGCAACCGTGACTTCGCCAGCTTCGAGGGCATGGCCCCCGGCCTCGAGTTCAACCGGACCCAGACCCGGATGCAGGGCGCCTCCCACTGCGACTTCCGGTATCGCCAGCCCTCGTAGGGCCGCCGTCAGAAAAAGTTCGCTCGGGGCTGTCGATCGGGGCGGGGGGCTGCGTCATGGCGGTATCGGACCAAGCCGACCCCCTGAAGGAGATCACCACGATGGAGTACATGATTCTCATCCACAGCGATGAGCACGCCGAGGTGCCCGGCCCCGGCACGCCCGAGTTCGATCAGATGATGGCGGGCTGGATGGCGTACAACCAGCGCCTCATCGACGGCGGCCACTGGATCGCCGGCGCCAGCCTCCAGCCCACGGCCACGGCCACGACCGTGCACAAGAGTGTCGGCGCCGAGCCGGCCGTCACCGACGGACCGTTCGCCGAGACCAAGGAGCAGCTCGGCGGGTTCTACCTCGTGTCGGCGGCCGATCTCGACCAGGCCATCGAGCTGGCCACGGCCATCCCGATCCCGTTCGCCTCGTTCGAGATCCGGCCGGTGGCCTTCCGGCCCGATGCCGGCTGAGCTGTCCCGTACCGGCAACGACCAGGGCGACCACCCAGGGAACGACCCTGGTGGGGCGCTGACCCGGCTGGCCCGGGAGGAGAGCGGCCGGGTGCTCGCCCTCCTGGCCCGTCGGTTCGGTGACCTCGATCTGGCCGACGAGTCGGTGCAGGACGCTCTGGCCGACGCTGCACGCACCTGGCCCCAGCGGGGCGTGCCGGCCAACCCGGCGGGCTGGCTGCTGACGGTGGCCCGGCGCAACGCCATCGACCGCCTGCGGCGCACCTCGAGCGCCCGGCGCCGGACGATGGCGGCCGCCGCCGAGCTGGCCGCCGGGGGCGACGAGCCCTCGGCGGCCCGGGGCCCGCTCCTGGTCGACGATCCCGGCGACCCTGCGGTCGACGACGACCGGTTGCGGCTCATGCTGCTGTGCTGCCACCCGGCGCTCGGTCGGGAGGCCCAGGTGGCCCTCATCCTGCGCCTGGTGGGCGGCCTGTCGTCGTCGGAGATCGCCGCCGCCTTCCTCGTGCCCGAGGCCACCTTGGCCCAGCGGATCGTGCGGGCCAAGCGCAAGATCCGCGACGCCGGGATCCCGCTGCGGATCCCGGCCGACCTCGACACCCGGATCGAGGTCGTACTGTCGGTGCTGTACCTCGTGTTCAACGAGGGCTACCTGAGCCGCAGCGACTCGGGCGACGTGGTGCGGGTGGATCTGGTGGACGAGGCGGTGCGGCTCACCGGCCTTCTCGCCACGCTGGTTCCCGACCATGCTGAGGTGATCGGGCTGCTCGCCCTGCAGCGCTTCCACCGGGCCCGCCTGGCCACCCGCACCGACGCCCTGGGCGATCTGGTGCTGCTCGATCACCAGGACCGGGCCCGGTGGGACCGGGGCGAGATCGTCGCCGCCAACGCCCTCCTCCACCAGGCCATCGGCCGGATGCGGCCCGGCCCCTATCAGCTGCAGGCCGTCATCGCCGGCTACCACGCCAACGCCCCCACGGCGGCCGACACCGACTGGCCCGGTATCGCCGCCGCCTACCGTCACCTCGTGGCCATGACCGGCTCGCCCGTCGTGCAGGTGAACCACGCGGTGGCCGTGGCCATGTTCGACGGGCCGGCGGCCGGCCTGGCCGTGCTCGACACGCTCCATGGGGTGGACGGCTACCACCTCTTCCATGCCGCCCGGGCTGAGTTGCTGGCGCGCGCCGGCCGCCCGGCTGAGGCCGTCGCGGCGTTCGCCCGGGCCCGGGACCTCACCGGCAACCCGGCCGAGCGGCGCCATCTGCTCCGCCGGATGGAGGAATCCCACCCGGCAGGCGGCGACGGGGGCGGCGCCCCCTGATCCCTACCGGAAGCCGGCCAGGCGCTCGGCGGTGTCGGCGATGTCGTAGTCGGTGCCGTACTCGTAGGCCAGGGCCTGCGTGAGGGGCAGCTCCTGAGTCTGGCGGTAGAGATCCTTGTAGGCCCGAAGCGCGTCGTCGCTGTTGGCCAGGATCGCCGTCACCAGCTCGGCCACCTCCCCGTCGAGCTCGGCGGCGGGGGCGCTACGGGCCGCCATACCCATCGCCTTGGCCTCGGCCCCGGTGAACGTGCGGGCCGTGAGCGACAGCTCCCGGGCCGCCTGCATCCCCACCGCCCGGGGCAGGCGCTGGCTCATCCCCCAGGTCGGTCGTATCCCGAACTTGGCGTGGGTGTCGCCCAGCTTGGCCTCGTCGGCCACCACCATCAGGTCGCAGGCCAGGGCCAGCTCCAGGGCGCCGGTGAAGCAGAACCCGTTGACTTTGGCCACGGTCACCTGCGGCATGGTGGCCAGCAGGGCGGTGACCCGCCGGGCCGGCAGGTCGAGGATGTCGCCCACCTTGCCGTTGTGCAGCTCCCGGTCGCCCAGCGCCTTGAGGTCGACCCCGGCGCTGAACGCCCGGCCCGCCCCGGTGAGGATCACCAGCCGGGTGGCGGGGTCGGCGGCCAGGCCCTCCAGGGCGTCGCCCAGGGAGCCCAGCATGGTGGGGGTGATGGCGTTGAGGGCCTCGGGCCGGTGGAGGGTCACCGTGGCCACGGCACCGTCGTGCTGCTCGTGGGTGACGAGCACCTCGGTCTCGGCCGGCACCGGGACGGGATCGGACATCAGGGGGTCTCCTTCTTCGGGAGTGGGGGGAGGAGGATCTGGGCCTGCTGGCAGCGGGCCAGCTCGGTGCCGTCGGGGGCGAGGAACACGGCGTCGCTGGTGGACCACCACTTCCCGTTGCGTTCGGTGTTGCCGATCCAGCGGCCGGCCACCGTCACCGTCATCGGGGCCCGCATGGGCGCCAGGTATTGCACCCGGCCCGTGGTGTGGATGCCGGCGGCGAAGCGGTAGCTGTGGCGGATCAGGGGCGTCATCTGGCCCGGCACCCAACTGGGGTGGGCGCGGGGATGGTCGCCCTGGTGGTAACGGGGGTGATGGTCGCCCAGGCGCCCGGCCGACCACCAGCGGGTGCGCTCCAGCGACAAGTCGGCCGCCATCGGCGGGTAGTCCTCGTCAACCGGGGCTTCCTCGGGCAACAGCAGCGGCCGCACCTCGGCCGGGGGCACCGGGCCGCGCCGGGTGGGGAGCTGCCACTGGTCGTGGAAGGGGGCCAGGCCCAGGCCGGCGTCGCCCTCCACCGTGGCCTTGCCCGCCTCGTTGACCTGCACGTAGTGGCAGCGGCCGTCGCCGGTGAGGGTGGCGGTGGTGGTCAACCGGTCGCCGGCGAACACCGGGCGACGCAGGGCCAGGTCGGCCCAGCCGAGGTCGAGCCAGTGCTCGCCCAGCAGCTCGATAAGGGCCGCCGCCGCCCAACCGTAGCTCGACAGGCCGGCCACGATCGGCCGTTCGTAGCCGTAGGCCGTGGCCCCCTCGGCGTGGATCGGGTTGGCCTTCTGGATCTCGGGCGGATCCTCGATGGCGGTGAACTCGGTGACGGCCTGATCGCTCACGGCGCCATCCTCCCACCCCTGCCGGCCCCCGAGCCACCTGCTAGAACAGGGCCATGACGATCGAACGCATCAAGCCCGGCCCCATCATGAGCCAGGCGGTGGTCCACGGCGACCGGGTGTTCCTGGCCGGCCTGGTGGCGGCCGACCAGGACGCCGACACCAAGGGTCAGACCGAGCAGATCCTGGCCCAGGTCGACGAGCTTCTGGCCGCCGCCGGGTCCGACAAGTCCAAGATCCTGAAGGCCAACATCTGGCTGACCGACATCGGCGAGTGGGCCAACATGAACGAGGCGTGGAAGGCCTGGGTCGACCCGGCCAACACGCCGGCCCGGGCCACGGTGGAGGCCAAGCTGGCCGCCCCCAAGGCCCGGGTCGAGATCATGATCGACGCCGCCCGCTAGCGGGGCCCGCTGACCTGCTCTTCGGTGGATCTCTGACAGGGCGCGGCCGAATAGGCCAGGCCATGTCAGAGATCGCCGACGTCGGTCACGTAGCGGCGCTCGTGGTCGTCCCACGCGGGGTAATCGATGATCTCGTACAGCTCGGCCCGGGTGGCCATGCGATCGAGCAGGGCCTCCTGGGTGCCGCTGCGGGCCAGCTCGGCGGCCCCGTCCACCACCGCCTTCAACATCAGGCGGAACGCCATCATGGGGAAGATCACCGCCCCATAGCCGGCCGCCTCGAACTGTGAGGCCGTGAGGTAGGGGGTCTTGCCGAACTCGGTCATGTTGGCCAGGAGCGGGGCCCCCACCCCGGCGGCGCCGAACGCCTTGAACTGCTCGTAGGTGGTGAGGGCCTCGGTGAAGATCACGTCGGCCCCGGCCTCGGCGTAGGCCCCGGCCCGGTCGACGGCGGCCTGCAGGCCCTCCACGGCCAGGGCGTCGACCCGGGCGATGATCACGAAGTCGTCGCTGCGTCTGGCGTCGCAGGCGGCCCGGATCTTGCCCGTCATCTCGCCCACGCTCACCGTGCGCTTGCCGTCGAGGTGGCCGCACCGCTTGGGGCTTTCCTGGTCTTCCAGGTGGAGGCCGGCCACCCCCACCTGCTCGAAGCGGCGGATCGTGCGCACCACGTTCACGGCGTTGCCGAAGCCGGTGTCGGCGTCGCAGAACACGGGCACGTCCACCACCTCGACGATCCGGGCGGCGTTCTCCACGAACTCGTCCAGCGTGCCGAGCGCGATGTCGGGCAGGCCGAGGTGGGCGTTCACGGTGCCGGCCCCGGTCATGTAGATGGCCCCGAACCCGGCCCGGGCCAGCACCCGGGCCGTGATGGCGTCGTAGGCCCCGGGGGCCACCAGGATCTCCGGGGCGGCGATCAGCTCCCGCAGCCGGGCCCCCATGGTCTCGTTGCTCATAGGTGGGCCGTGCCGGTGAGGAGGCGGCGGGCGGTGCGGACCACGCCGGCGCTGGCCACATGGTCGTCGCCGTCGATCTCCACCGCGGCCTCCACCGCCCCCTTGGGGTGCTCGATGCGCACCACCGACCCGGCCCCCGCCCCATCAGCCGGGCGGGTGACGTGGTGGACGACGGTGCCGGCCAGGCGGGCGGCGGCCCCGATGCACAACGCCCCCGTCATGGGCACGGCGTGGTGGAACCGGCCCATCGACGTGGCCAGGACCCGCAGGTCACGACCCTCGGCCACCAGCACGGTGCGGGGGATCGCCTTCGACGCCACCCCGATCCGGCGCCCGGCCTCGGCTCGCAGCTGCTCCAGCTCGCCCAGGAGCTCGGGCCGGCCGTTCAGCTCGGCCGTGGCCTCGTGGCCGGTCAGCCCGAACGACGAAGCGGCCAGGAACAGGTACGGGCTCGACACGTCCACGATCGAGGCGATGTGCCCGCCCAGATCTTCAGCCCGGGAGCCCGTGGGGAACAGCTTGCCCGTCACCGAGCCGCCGGGGTCGAGGTAGTCGGTGACGATGGCGGCCCCGGTGCCGGGCACCCCGTCGATCACGGTGTCGCCCTCCCAGGCCGCCCGGCCGTCGGCCGTGACCGGGATCGTGGCCCGGATCACCACTCCCGTGTTCAGGTTCCGCAGCCGCACCACGGTGGTGGCCGGGCCCGGGGGAACAAGACCCGGCACCATGCCCTCGTCGATGGCGTAGTGGCCAACGGCGGCCGTCAGGTTGCCGCAGTTGCCGGTGAGATCGACCACCGCCTCGTCCACCGCCACCTGGGCGAACAGGTAGTCGACGTCGGCCCCCGGCTCACCCGCCGGCCCCACCGCCATCACCTTCGAGGTCGACGAATGGGTGCCGCCCAACCCGTCGAGCTGCATCGGGTCGGGCGAACCCATCAGCCGCAGCAGCAGTCGGTCCCGCTCGGCCGGATCGCCCGGCAGCAGGCCGAGATGGAGGAACACGCCCTTCGACGTCCCGCCCCGCACGATCGCCACCGGCAGATCGGCCATCCTCAGCCTGCCGCCCCGCCGCCGAGGGCGTGGGCCGCCGCTTCCCGCCCGGCGATGCGGCCGAACGTGGCCCCCCGCATCAGGCCGGAGCCGGCGGCGTAGTTGTGGTAGAAGAACCCGCCGGCGATCTCGCCCGTGGCGTAGAGCCCGCCGAGGGGGGCGTTGACGGTGGAGATCACCTTGGCCCCGGTATCGATCTTGAGCCCGCCGTAGGTGAACGTGATCCCGCAGGTCACGGCGTAGGCCACATAGGGGGCCTTGTCGATCGGCTGGGCCCAGTTCGACTTGGGGGGCGTGATCCCGGCCCCGGACCGCAGCCCGTCCTTGTGGAACGGGTCGAACGCATCGTTGGGGCCGCAGGCGGCGTTGAACTCGGCCACGGTCTGCTGCAGCCCTTCGGCCGAGATGCCCAGCTTGTTGGCCAGGTCCTCCAGCGAGCCGGCCTCCACCGGGGTGCCCGTCGAGTAGCGGGGCTCCAACAGGTTGATCGTCTTCTGGTCGAAGATCTGCCAGGCCCGGGCTCCCTTCTGGGCCCGGATGGCCCACCCCGTCTTGGCGTAGGTGAGCCACACCTCGTCCTCGCCCTCGTCGACGAAGCGGTTGCCGTCCCGGTCCACCAGCAGGCAGTAGGGATACGAGTAGCGGCTCATCCGGTCGGTGAGCGACAGCTCGCCGACGTCGGGGGCGTGGGCGTCGAGCGGGGAGGCATGGGCCCCGCCCCAGTGCCCGCCGGGGGCGGCCCCCACGGCCAGGGCGTGCATCAGCATCGAGCCCATGTTGAACCGGGTGCCCCGCACCTTCACCAGGTCCCAGCCCGGGCCCAGGTAGCGGAGGCGCAGCTCGGGGTTCGACTCGAACCCGCCACAGGCCAGCACCACGGCCCCGGCCCCGACGTCGACGAACCGGTCGGGCCGCCGGATCCGGACCCCGGTGCAGCGGGCCCCGTCCATCAGCAGCTCGTGGGCCGGGGCGTCGTACAGCACCTCGATGCCCTGGGCCTCCACCGCGTTGAACAGGTCGTACATGAGGCCGACGCCCTCGTTGGTGGCCCGCACGGCCCCGCCCGGGGGCATGGCGTAGGTGACGCCGGGCTCGATCTTCTTCGGGTCGAACAGTTTGTCGGTCACCAGCTCCCAGCGCACGCCGTGGCCCTGCATCCACGCCATCGTGTCGTAGCTGGTGTCGATCAGGGTGGTGATCAGGTCGGGATCGCTCTGCCCCTGGCACACCAGGTCGATGTCGGCCCGGAACCGGTGGGGCTCGTAGGGCTCGATCGTCACCCGGTCGAGCCAGGTGGCCCCCTCCTCGGTGAGCAGGGGGGCGATGTGGTCGCGCCCGCCGTGGGCGAAGCGGAAGATCCCGCCCGAGAACCGGCTGTTGCCCCCTCGCTGCTCCCGGGGGGCGGCCTCCAGCACCAGCACGCTGGCGCCCTGCTCCTTGGCCGACAGCGCGGCCACCAGCGCCGCGTTGCCCGCCCCGATCACGACCACATCGGCTCGAGGACCCTGTTCGATCTCCATGACCCAAGACGCTACGCCCCCGTGGGATCACGTGACCAGCACGCCGCCGCCGGTGGCGTCCTCCGTGCACCGATCCGGTGTGGTCCCGTACCCTGTTCCCTCGATGGGCGAGCTGACGATCGAGGTGGAGCGGGTCCGCGAGCTGGTGTTCGCCGATGGGGCGCCGGTGCGGGCGGCGTCCGGGGTGGCCCGCTTCGCCGGCGGGTGGCTGGTGGTGCAGGACGACGGCACCCACGCCGCCCTGGTGATGCCCGATGGCCCCGTGACCCCCCTGCGGATCTTTCCCCCGGTGGAAGGCCTCGACCACTTCGCCGAGCACGATGGCACCAAGCACCTCAAGCCCGACCTGGAGGCGGCCTGCGAGGTGCCGTTCAGCGCCACCCCGGCCGTCCTCGTGCTGGGTTCGGGCTCCACCGCCGCCCGTCGCCGGGGGGCCGTGGTCACCTGGCCCGACGACAGCGGCAACGTCATCGGCGGCCCGTCGGTCACCTGGGCCGACCTGGGCCCGCTGTACGAGCGGGCCACGGCCGTTCTCGGGCTCGAGCCGTCCCAGGTCAACTTCGAGGGGCTGAGCGTGGGCCGGTCCGGCGGGGGCACGCTGCGCTGGTTCAACCGGGGCAACGGGGCCCTCGGCGTCGGCTCGGCCAGCGTCGAGATCGACGGCCGCGGGCTGCTCGACGCCATCGAAGGTCGGCGCCCGGCCGGCGAGGTGGCGGTGGGCGAACCGTTGTGGCATGAGCTCGGCACCGTGGCCGGCGTTGCCCTGTCGGTCACCGACGCCGTGTCGTTGGGGGGCGGGGCCATCCTCGTCTCGTCGGCGGCCGAGGACACACCGAACAACGTCGACGACGGCCCGGTTGTGGGCACCGCCCTGTCGATCGTGGCCGGCCCCGAGCTGGGGGTGGTCCACCACGGCCAGGTGCCCCTGGTGAGCGGCCAGGTGCCGAAGATCGAGGGCCTGGCCCTCCTCCAGGGGCCGGCTCCAGCCGATCTGGCCGATCTGGCCGATCTGGCCGGAGGGGCGGCCCGGGGCGAGCTGCGGGTGCTGGCCGTGGTCGACGCCGACGACGCCCTGATCCCGTCGAGCGAGCTGGTCCTGCGGGTGTCCTGGGGCCGCTGAACCCCCGCCTGTCGACGGGCCCGCTGTCACACCGGTCAACTACGGTGGCGACAAACGAACGCGGTGGCAGCGACCGGCAGGGGAGATGCAGCAGTGGCCGACGATGACCTGGCAGCCCGGGTGGCCGACCTGGAAGACCTGGAGGCGATCCGGGCCCTGAAGGCCCGCTACGCCCGATTCTGCGATAACGGGTACGACCCCGACGGGATCGCCTCGCTGTTCGCCGACGGCGGAGTGTGGGACGGCGGTGCCTTGTTCGGCCGCCGGGAGGGCCTGGAGGTGATCCGGGAGCATTTCCGAGGGGCGCCGGCCCGCATCCCGTGGGCCCTCCACTTCACCCTGGTCCCTGAGATCACCCTGGAGGGTCCGCCGGGGCCGCAACGGCGGGCCTCGGGCACCTGGTACCTGTGGCAGCCCTGCACCCGCCGTTCGTCCAACGGGACCGAGTGGCAGGCCTGGCTCACCGGCACCTATGCCGACACCTACGTGAAGGCGGGAGGAGCCTGGAAGTTCGAGACGGTCACGGTCGATGCCCGCTGGCTCAGCGGGCCGCCCCCGGCGGAGATGCCGGTCCGATGAGCACCGAGGTCAGCTCCAGTCACGTTCATCACACCGCCTGCACGCTCGACTGCCCCGACGCCTGTTCGCTGGCTGTCACCGTCACCGACGGCCGGATCACCCGGGTCGACGCCGGCCCCGCCAACCCCTTCACCGATGGCTGGATCTGCGCCAAGGTCCGCCAGCACGCCAAACGGGTGTATGGCCCCGACCGGGTGCTCACCCCACTGATCCGCACGGGGCCCAAGGGCACGGGGGAGTTCCAGCCAGCCACGTGGGACGAGGCGTTGGGCCTGATCGGAGAGCGCCTGAGGGAAGCGATCGCCGGTCCGGGCGGCCCGGCCTCGATCGTGGGCTACACCTACAACTCCTCGGCCGCCGCAGTGGAGAAGGCCTCGCTGACCGACGCCTTCTTCGCCGCCATCGGGGCCACCTCGGCCGAGCACACGATCTGCGCCGCCACCGCATCGGCCGCCTGGGGCAGCGTGTTCGGGGCCATGGCCAGCGGCGACCCCACCGACGTGGTGCACTCGAAGCTGATCGTGATCTGGGGGGCCAACCCCACCGTGTCCAACACCCACTTCCCCCCTCTCGTCACCCGGGCCGTGGCCGAGGGGGCAACGCTGGTGGTGATCGACCCCCGGCGCACCGCCATGGCCCGCCGGGCCCACCATCACCTCGCCGTCCGCCCCGGCACCGATGCCGTGCTGGCCCTGGCCATCGCCCACCGATGGGCCGAGCAGGGCCGGATCAACCGGTCGTTCACCGACGTCCACGCCACCGGGGTCGAGGAGTTCCTGGCGGCGGCGGCCGAATGGCCGCTGGCCCGGGCGGCCGAGGTGTGCGGCCTGGAGGTCGCCGCCATCGAGGCCGTGGCCGACGCCTGGGCCGCCACCCCGGCCACCATGCTCCGCCTGGGCTGGGGGCAGGAGCGCAACGCCAACGGCGGGGCCTCGTCCCGGGCCATCCTGGCCCTGGCCGTACTGGCCGGCTCGTTCGGCGTGCCGGGGGCCGGCGTGATCTACGCCACCGGGGCCGACGTGCGCCCTCAACGCCGCTGGCCCGAGTCCGCCCGCCGGGCGGCCCGGGCCGCCGACCGGCCCGTGGTACCGATGCACCAGATCGGCCGCTGGCTGGCCCCCGACGCCGGCACCCCGTACCGGGTGCTGTTCGTGCAGGGCTCCAACCCGGCGGTGATGTGCCCCCACACGGCGGCGGTCGACCGGGCCCTGGCCCGGGACGACGTGTTCACCGTCGTCCACGACCAGGTGCTCACCGACACCGCCCGGTTCGCCGACGTGGTGTTGCCCGCCACCACCAGCTTCGAGATCGACGACGTCAATGTCAGCTACGGCTCGATGTCGGTGGAGCCGGTGCGGGCCGTGATCGGCCGGGTGGGCGAGTCCCGCTCCAACGACGAGGTGGGTCTGGCCCTCGCCACCACCCTCGGCCTGGTCGACGACCACGGCCAGCCGTGGCGGGCGGCCCCCCTCACCGACGCCGTGGCCGATCCCGGGCCCCGCCTGGCGGCCAGCCCCCGCCAGTTCGCCGAGTCGTTCCCGCCCGAAGGGAAGGCCCGCCTGATCGATGCCGGTCAGGGCGCCCCCCGCTACGAGCCCCTGCCTGCGGCCGAGCCTCTCACTCTGATCTCGCCGGCGTCGGACAAGCTGGTCAACTCCATGTTCGGCGAGTTCCAGAGCCCGGCGGCCCAGCTCCTCATCCACCCCGACGACGCCGCATCCCGCGGTCTCAGCTCGGGGGCCGCCGCCACGATCCGCAACGGCCAGGGCGCCCTGTCGGTCACCGTTCGGGTGACCGACGACGTCCGCCCCGGCGTGGTGTCGATCCCCAAGGGCATCTGGCGCCGCAGCTTCGCCCCCGCGGCCAGCGGTCCCGAAAACGCCGACGCCGGCAGGGGAGTGATCCACCCTGCCGGCCTCAACCTGCTCACTCCCGACACCGGCGACCCGCTGGTCAACGGCGCCTGCTTCAACGACACCCGGGTCGAGGTGCTTCCGGCCTAGCCCGGCCGCTGGTCACACCCTGGCGATGATCGGGCAGTTCACGACGACGTCGTTGGCCTGCCACGGCGCGCCGCTGGGGCCGGTCACGGTGCCGCTGGCCGCCAGGTCTTCCACGTCGGCGAACCGGGTGATCCGCGCCGGGGCGCGTCCGGCCGCCCACTGGGTGAGGTGGACGTCCCACAGGGGGCTGTAGCGGCCCTGGTTCGGGGTCCAGGCCAGCACGTTGAGGGGGTCGCCCTCACCGAGCAGGGCCGAGTTGACCCCTTGGCGGTCTGGGTTGGCGGCGCCCGTGGGGCCGTTGACGAAGGCCGCCAGCGAAGCCCGACCCGAGGCGGTGGAGTCGTCGCCGGCCGTGGGGGCCTGGGCCAGGCGGGAAGCCCAGGTGGAACCTTCCAGTGCCGCCACGTCGTGGTCGGAGGCGTCGGTCGACAGGTAGATCACGGCGTCACTCCGGGCGAAGCCATCGGTCAGGGCCAGCGTCACCCGCTTGGCCGTGTAGTCGATCGACACCACCTTGTCGTGCACACCGGAGGCGTTGGCGATCTGGGGGGCGTTGATCACGCCGCCGCCGGCGATACGGGCGATGGGGCTGTAGCGGACGTCGCCCACCGAGCCGGGCTCGGCCACCGTCGGGGGGAATCCGGTACCGGGGGTGCCCTTCACATCCTGGTCGGGCGTGAAGTCCACGCCGCCTTCGAACCGGAGTCTGCCGTTCTCCCACCGGGCCTGCTGGGCTCCGGCTCCGACGTTGCTGAGCTTGTTGACCACGCCTGCGCGCCACCGGTCGGCCGTGGCCGAATCGGCTGCCTCGATCACGATGAACCACACCGGCCGGCCGTCGGGGCCGATCCCCTCGTGGAGCGGGAACGTGACGGTCTTGCCGTTCACGGTGGCCGACGGGACATACACGGTCTGGCCGCCGGAGGCACCGGCGGTGGTGGACAGCCCCAGCACGGTGGCCAGGAGGAGGAGCGCAGCCAACAGGGCGCGCCGAACAGAGTGCGAACGTTGCACGGGAACGAGCCTTTCGTCGGGGCCCGGCCAGTCCGGGCCCGTCGACGATGGCAGTCCTCCCTGGTCCCCGAGGTGTTACAACGTTTGAAGAAAAGGTGGTGCGACCAGCTGAGGATCAGCTGGGCGACCAGTTGTAGACCCGGGCCGAGTTCGCTCCCATCAGCTGGTCGCGCTCGGCGTCGGTCAGCCGGTCGGTGAGCACGAACGGCCGCACCCCCTGCTCGTAGGTGAGCAGGTTCACGGCCCGGGTCCAGTCGGTGCCCCACAGGCAGCGCTCGATGCCGAAGGCGTCGAACAGGCGGGCCAGCGGGTCCCAGATGTCGGGGTAGGGGTAGGGCTCGTGGGCCAGCGTGCAGGCCCCGGTCACCTTCACCACCACGTTGGGGAAGGCGGCCAGCGCCGTGACCTTCGGCAGGTCGGCCCATGGCTCGGGCGGGGCCGGCGGCTCGAACGGTTGGCGCAGCCCCAGGTGGTCGATCACGAGCTGGGTGTCGGGGTGGCGGCGGGCCAGCTCGGCCACCACATCGGTCTTGCCCCAGCACAGCAGGTTGACGGGCAGGCCCACCCGACCGGCCGAGGCCAGCACGGCGTTCACCCCGGGCTGGCCGGCGTCACGCCCGACGTCGCCCACCATCATGATCCGCACCCCCACCGCCCCGGGGGCCGACGCCCAGGCCGCCACCACCTCGCCGGCATCGTCGGCCGTGGTGTCGATCGGCTTCACCAGCCCGAACCGGCCGGGGTGGGCGGCCTGGGCCCCCACCACGTAGCTCGGGTCGAACCGGTACAGGGTCCAGGGCGACACCAGGATGGCGCCGTCGACGCCGACGGCATCCATGGCCGCCACCATGTCGTCCCCCGTGACCTCGGGCGGCCCGTGGAGGTGGGCCGCCCACGGCCGGATCGGAGTGTCGGCCTCGTAGCAGTGGACCTGGGCGTCGATGATCATCAGGCGGTGGTGCCTCCCCGGATCAGCCGGCCCGGCATGGCGCCGGTGGGCTCGCCGTTCTCGAAGGTCACCTCACCGGCGCAGATCGTGGCCAGGTAGCCCTTCGACCCCTGGATCAGCCGCTTGCCCCCGGCCGGCAGGTCGTAGACCATCTGCGGATCTTCCAGGGCCAGGCGGTCGAAGTCGATGAGGTTGAGGTCGGCCCGGTAGCCGGGGGCGATCACCCCCCGGTCGGCCAGGCCGTAGAGCAGGGCCGTGTCCTGCGTCATCTTGTGCACGGTGAACTCGAGTGCCATCTTCGGGCCCCGGGTCCGGTCCCGGCAGAAGTAGGCCAGCATGTAGGTGGGCACCGAGGCGTCGCACAGGGCCCCGCAGTGGGCCCCGCCGTCGCTGAGGCCGAACACCGACAGCTCGTTCTCGATCCGTTCCCGCTGACGCTCCAGCTTCCCGTTGTACCCGCCGAGCAGGAACAGGATCGGCCGGCCGGCGGCCATGACGTCCATCAGCGCCTCCCGAACGTGGATGCCCTTGGCCTCGGCGATGCCGCCGACCGAGTCGGAGTAGTCGGGCTCGTAGCTCAGGTCCTCCGGTAGCACGTACATGCGGTCCCACGTGGAGATCATCCGGTTGGTGTCGGCGTAGCGGGACACCTTGGGCTCGTCGGCCAGCACCCTGGCCCGGAACGCCGGGTCGAGCAGCATGGTGCGCTGCTCGTCGAACGGGAGGTTCTTGATCTCGTCGTACGACGGGAACTGGCGCATCGGGTTGACCGTGCCCTGCAGGCTCATCAGCACCGAGGCCGGGCGGGCGCCCACCTGGGGCCGGAAGCTCAGGCCCTCGGCCGCCATCTGTGCCGCCAGGTCCCACACCGCTTCCGAGGCGTTGGAGGCGACGAGGGTGGTGACGGGCCGGCCGGTGCGGCGGGCGATGTACTCGATCCAGGCCCGCTCGTCGGGGTTGTCCATGTGGTCGGTGATGATCTCCACCGTGCCGTGATCGACCGAGGCCAAGGCGTCGCCGATGCCCATGATCTCATCGGCCGTGGCGTCGGTGCCGGGCACGGTGTTGCCGTGTTTGTCGATGTGGCCGTAGAAGCGCGAGGTGGAGAAGCCGAGGGCGCCGTCGAGCATGGCCTGGCGGGTGATAGCGGCCATGGCCACGATGTCGTCGGCCGTGGCGTCGTCGTAGCAGCGCTCGCCCATCACGTAGTGGCGCAGGGCCACGTGGGGCACCTGGGCCCCGATGTCCATGACGTAGGGGGTGTCGATGGCGTCGAGGTAGTCGCCGAAGGTCTCCCACCCCCACGGGATCCCCTCGTGCAGCGCCGTGCCCGGAATGTCCTCGACGGACTCCATGATCTCGACCAGCTCGGTCTCGGTGCCGGGGCGGACGGGGGCGAAACCGACGCCGCAGTTGCCCATCACCACCGTGGTGACGCCGTGCCAGCACGACGGGGTGACCATCTTGTCCCAGCACACCTGGCCGTCGTAGTGGGTGTGGATGTCGACGAAGCCGGGGGTGAGCAGGTGGCCCTGGGCGTCGATCTCCCGGGCGGCCGTCCCCTCGATCGGCTCGTCGCCGTCGCTGGTGCGAGCCACGGCGGTGATGCGGCCGTCGCTCACGGCGACGTCGCCGGTGAAGGCCGTCGCCCCGGTGCCGTCGACGACGCGGGCGTTGCGGATGATCAGGTCGTGCATTGCGGGTCCCCTTGCCTGCGGGCCTGCTGGGTCTCGCCGGCCCCCGTATGACCTCAACGCTAGTTTCGAGGCGCTCAGCCCTGCACGTCGTCGCCCAACGATGTCCCGGCTTTCCGGTCCTTGGCCGTGGTGTGAACGTAGTTGCTCGACGGGTAGGCACCGTCGGCCAGCACCGCCCGCCGCATGGGGTCGAGGAGGGCGAGCAACTCGTCGAGGTCGTCGCCGATGGCGTCGACGATCGGGGTCTGCTGGACATCGGTGGCCGCTTCGATCCATTCCCGCAGCTCATGGCCGGCCGGCGTCATCGTCTCGCCCTCGATCAGGCCCCGCCGCTCCAGGCCGGCCACCGCCACCTGCAGCTCCTCCTCGCTCCAGCCCCGGGTGCGTACGAACGTCTTGAACCCGAGCTTCTGGCGCAGGTCGTTGAGCAGGCAGGCCTGGGCCCCGGTGAGCCCGGCCGTGGTCCAGGCCGAGATGTGGACGTCGTTGCGGTGCTCCCGGTACAGGGTGCAGGCGTGCCACAGGTCGCCCACGGTGGTGCCGGGGTAGGGGAGCGAGCGGAGCCCGGCGTAGAGGGCCCGGCCCGACACATCGGCGTGGTCGACGCCCCGGCGCAGGAGCTCGGTGGCCCGCCGGGCCCCCTCCGGTTCGGCGCCGAGGATGCGGGTCATGGCGGCGGTGGTGGCGGTCAACCGGGTGGCGAGCATGGTGGGGAAGTCGGCCAGCTGCAGCCCCTCGGCCACGTTGGCCAGCACCCGGTGGAGGGGGAACACGCCGAAGGTGGCGGCCACCACCTCGCCCGTCACCTGGCCCATCGGAGCCGAACGGGCCAGGAAGTAGGGCTGCCAGTTGAACATGCGCAGGCCGTTGCGGACGAAGCCGGGATCCCGGAAGCCGAGCTCGGCGTAGGCCCGCTGGATCTCGTCGGCGAAGAAGCCGACACCGGCGATCACGTCGGCCTGGTTGCGCAGCTTGCGGGTGCGGTGATCGGGAGCCAGATCCATCGTCGAGTTCTAGCCCATCGATTTCCCGCGGGAAATCCGGGGGGAGGCTACGCCCCGCCGGCGACGGTGGCGGCGCCGGTCATGATGGCCACCGCATCCGACATCGAATACTCGTCGGGCTTGATCACGGCCACCCGGCGGCCCAGCCGCTGGACATGGATCCGGTCCGCCACCTCGAACACGTGAGGCATGTTGTGGCTGATCAGGATCACGGGCAGCCCGTTCTCCCGCAGGTCCCGGATCATCTGCAGCACCAGACCCGACTCCTTCACGCCCAGCGCCGCAGTCGGCTCGTCGAGAATCACCACCTTCGACCCGAACGCCGCCGCCCGGGCCACCGCCACCGCCTGGCGCTGCCCGCCCGACAGCGTTTCCACTGCCTGATTCATGTTCTGGATGGTGGCGATGCCGAGCTTCTGCACCGCCTCCTGGGCCGAGCGCCGCATCCCCGGCTTGTCGATCATCCGTAGGATCGAGCCCAGCGGCCCGGGGCGCCGCTTCTCCCGTCCGAGGAACATGTTGGCGGCGATGTCGAGCGCCGGGGCCACGGCCAGCGTCTGGTACACGGTCTCGATCCCGGCGGCCCGGGCGTCCTGGGGCCGGCGGAAGTGGACAGCCTGGCCGTCGAGCTCGATCACGCCCTCGTCGGGCATCATGGCCCCCGACAGGCACTTGATCAGCGACGACTTGCCGGCGCCATTGTCGCCGATGACGGCCAGCACCTCGCCCGGGTAGAGCTCGAGGTCGGCGCCCGACAGGGCCACCACCCGGCCGAACCGCTTGACCAGGCCCTGAGCGGTGAGGATGGGGGCAGCGGGGGTGTCAGCGGCGCTCACTTGCGGGCCTTCCTGATCCACTGGTCGATGGCAACGGCCACGATCACGAGGATGCCGATGGCCAGCGTCCGGTAATCCTGGTTCACGCCGGCCAGCGACAGCCCGGTGTTGTAGACGGTCACGATGAGGGCCCCCAACAGGGTGCCCCAGATCAGGCCCCGCCCGCCGAACAGGCTGGTGCCCCCGATCACCACGGCGGTGATCGTGTCGAGGTTGGCCCCCCCGGCGTTGTTGGTGCTGGCCGTGTCGGCCCGGCCCAGAAGGATCCACCCGCCGATGCCGTAGATCAGACCGGCCACGGCATAGGCGCTGAGCTTCACCCGGTTCACGTCGATGCCGGCCAGGGCGGCGGCGTCGGCGTCGTCGCCCACGGCATAGATGTGACGACCCCAGGCCGTGTTCGACAGCACATAGGCGAACACGGCGTACAGCACCACCACCATCAGCACGCCGGTGGTGATCCGCAGCGAGCCGAACGAGATCGTCTTGCCCGTCCACACCAGCAGGCCGTTGCCCGAGCCCCGCAGGTCGTCGCCCGAGATCTCCCGGGCCTGGCTGTAGATCAGGCCCAGGGCCACGAAGATGTTCAGTGTCCCCAGCGTCACGATGAACGGCGGCAGCTTCACCTTCGACACCAGGGCCCCGTTGAGCGTGCCGAACAGGGTGGCGGCCACGAACCCGGCCAGCAGGGCCAGTATCGAGGGCCACCCGTTGTTCATGGCCAGCCGGGCCATGAACAGGTGGGAGAAGATGGCGATCACGCCGATCGACAGGTCGATGCCGGCGGTGAGCACGATGATCGTCTGGCCGATGGCCAGCACGCCCACCACCGCCGTCTGCTGCAGCATGCGGCCGGTCGTGTCGAGGCGGGCGAAGCGCCCGTCGCCCAGGAAGGTGAAGACCACGTAGGCCGCCAGCAGCACCAGGGCCGGGCTGAGCGCCGGGTACCGGTGCAACACACTCTGAATGCTCGAGACGAGGTTTCCCCGCCCCTGTTCCTGTCCGGCGTCGGCCGCGATCTCCTGATCGTCGGTATCGTCCGCCGCGACGACGTCGACTGCCATCGCTTCCTCCCTGTCCCCTCTGCTTGCGTCAACTGATCATGCTGCGTTCCCGGGTGCCCGGGAACAACAAGAGGGGCCGCCCCGCTTCGCCCTGCGGGACGACCCCTCGAAACTAGGGAGCGATCAGGCGCCCCAGCAGATCTTCTGGCCGTCGGCCACCGAGATCGACTCCACGCCGTCGGCCTTGGTGTCGGTCACCAGCGCCACGCCGGTGTTGAAGAAGTCGAGGCCGGGGGTGACGGCGGGCTTCGGCTTGCCGGCGGCCAGGTCCTTGATGGCCTGCATGCCGAGGGTGGCCATCTTGCCCGGGTACTGCTGGGCCGTGGCGCCGATCACGCCCGACGCCACCAGCTCGAGGCCGGGCTTGCAGCCACCGTCGACCGACACGATGATCACGCCTTCCTTGCCCTCGCTCTTCAGCACGCCGTCGGCGCCCTGAGCGGCCGGCTCGTTGATCGTGTAGACGACGTTGACGTCGGGGTTCTTCGACAGGCAGGTCTCCATGGCCGTCTTGCCGCCGTC
This sequence comes from uncultured Actinomycetes bacterium, assembly GCA_902826025.1. GTDB lineage: Bacteria > Actinomycetota > Acidimicrobiia > Acidimicrobiales > SZUA-35 > CADEDH01. Next base: position 81,304 of record CADEDH010000005.1, on the reverse strand, counting down.
GGCCGAGCCCTTGGTCGGCTCGTGGCAGACGACCTCGTAGTCGCCGCCCTTGCCGCCGGTGTACTTGCCGGTGGCCGGCTCCTTGCCGTTGCCCGACGGGTCCTCCTTCTCGATGATGCCCATGCCGTTGAGGAAGCCCTGGTCACGGCGGGTGTCGACCGAGACGACCTTGTCGTTGAACAGGTCGAGCATGGCGATCGTGGCCTTCTTGCCGTCGAGCTGGGCGGCGGCCCATTGGCCGATGAGCTGGCCGGCCAGGTAGTTGTCGGTGGCGAAGGTGATGTCGACGCTGTCGGCCGGGTTGGGCGGGGTGTCGAGGGCGATCACCAGCAGGCCGGCGTCGCGGGCCTTCTTGATGGCGGGCACCACGGCGTCGCCGTTGGGGGTGATGAGGATGCCCTGGTCGCCCTTGGACACGGCGTTCTCGATGGCGGTGATCTGGGAGGCGGTGTCGCCGTCTTCCTTGCCGGCGGCCACGGTGAGCTCCACGCCGATCTTGTCGGCCTCGGCCTCGGCCGACTTCTGCATCGAGACGAAGAACTGGTTGGTGGTGTTCTTCAGGATCAGCGAGACGCCGACCTCGTCGCCCGACGACGAGCTCGACCCGCCGCCGGAAGCAGCGGTGGACGCCTCGGAGCTGGCGGTGGAGCCGCCCGAGCCCGCCGAGGTCGAGGTCTCGGTGTCGTCAGTGGAGCTGCCGCAGGCCGCTGCGGTCAGCGACCCGGCCAGCAGCAGGCCTGCCGCCACCTGGAGGCGACGGAAACGGGTGGTGCGCATATGGGTGTCCTTCTCCCTCGGCGTCCGGTCGGACCGGGCACCTGACAACGTTGTCGGTCTTGACAACGTTGTCAGCATAAGTAGGACACCGGTCACAGGCAAGTCCCCGGTAGGGTCTTCGTAACCGCATCGTCATGCTTCGTTCACGAGCATTTTCTCACGTTGGTTCCTGCATTGAAGGTGGTGGCCGATGTCGGTACGGTTGTCGGCGACCCACCGCCGGCAGCTTTGGCAACGTTGACGTCTCCACCGCTCCCACCTCCCACCGACTCCACGGCGCCGTCCACCGACCGCGCCGCCGTGCGGGCCACGATGCGCGAAGTGGCGGCGCTGGCCGGGGTGAGTATCAAGACCGTGAGCCGGGTGATCAACGGCGAGGCCGGGGTGTCGGCCGACACGGCCCGGCGGGTGGCGCGGGCGGTGGAGCGCCTCGACTACCGGCAGGACTTCGCCGCCAGCGAGCTGCGCCGCACCCACCGCCGGTCGGCCACCATCGGCATGGTGCTGGAAGATCTGGCCAACCCCTACTCCGCCGCCGTCCTGCGGGCGGTGGAAGATGTGGTCCGCACCCGGCGCATGATGGTGCTCGCCGGGAGCTGCGACAACGACGACGCACGGGAGCGGATCCTGGTGTCGGCCCTCACCGGCCGCCGGGTCGACGCACTGGTGATCATGCCGGCCGGCGCCGACCACAGCTACCTGCTCACCGAGCGTCGGGCCGGGACCCCGATCGTGTTCGTGGACCGGCCCCCCGCCTTCCTCGACGCCGATGCCGTGGTGGCCGACAACGTGGCCGGCACCCGCCTGGGGGTTCGCCATCTGATCGCCCACGGTCACCGCCGCATCGCCTACCTGGGCGATCTGCAGTCGATCTCCACCGCCCACCAGCGCCACCAGGGCTACCGGGAGGAGCTGGCGGCCCAGGGGATCGGTGTTGACGAGGCCCTGGTGCGTCTCGACCTGCACGGCATGGAGGCGGCCGAGGCCGTGACCACCGAGCTGCTGGGGCGGTCCGAGCCGCCCACGGCCGTGTTCTCGGCCCAGAACTTCCTCACCATCGGCGCCCTGCGGGCCCTGCGGCGGGCCGGCCGCCACCGGGCCGTGGCCCTGGTCGGCTTCGACGACATCCTCCTCGCCGATCTGCTCGAGCCCGGCATCACCGTGATCGCCCAGGACCCGGCCCGGATCGGCCAGGTGGCGGCCGAGGTGCTGCTGCGCCGCCTCGACGGCGACCGGTCGCCAACAGTCAGCCATGTGGTGCCCACCCGGCTCATTCCCCGGGGCTCGGGCGAGATCCCAGCCCCGGTGCCCTAGCCGGCGCTACTGATCACGGTGTAGTTCTCAAGCCCCAGGATCGGCCGCTCGATACTCCATCGTGTGACCGAACCGGGCTGCAATCAGCTCCGCCAGCGCCTCCTGCTCGAGGCGCTGGTGCCCATGGGTTGGTTCAACCTGGGGGCGCTGGTGGCCGTGCCCCTGCTGTTCCGCCTGCTGGCCGGGATGTACCTCGACCCGGGTCAGACCTGGTGGTGGGCGGGTGCGGTGTGGGCCGGGGCCGTGCTCCACGGCCTCGGGATCGCCGGCCACAGCCGCTGGTGGTCGACGTCGAATCGGGCGATCGTGCGGTGGGAACGGGCCTACGCCCTCATCAGCGGTCTGAACGGCGTGATCTGGGCGTCGTTCGTGCTCATCGACCGCACCACCCAGGACCGGTTCGGCGTCGACATGCTGCTGCTGGCGTTCATGGTGGCCGCTTCGGCCACGGCCGCCATCTCCTTCGCCGGATCGCTCCTGGCCGGCCGGTTCTACCTGGTCGGCCAGTGGTCGCTGTACATCACGGTGATGCTGGCCCGCTCGTCGCCGGCGGCCGCTCTGGTAGGGGTGGCCGCGATGGTGGCTGGCATGTCGTACCAGACCGTGGTCCACCTGATCCTTGCCCGCACGGTCGACGCCCGGGTCCGCTCCACGGTGCTGGCCGACGAGCTGGCCGTCCAGGCCTCCACCGACTCGCTCACCGGGCTGCTCAACCGGGGCGCCGTAGTCGACGCCGCCGACGCCCTGCTCGAACGCCACGGCGCGATCACGATGCTGTTCATCGACCTCGACGGGTTCAAGGACGTGAACGACGGTCTGGGCCACGCCCGGGGCGACGAGGTGCTGGTGACCGTGGCCGACCGCCTACAGCAGCTCGTGCGCTCGGGCGATGTGGTGGGCCGCCTGGGAGGCGACGAGTTCGTGGTGGCCCTGCCCGGCGGGCTCGACACCTCCCGGGCCGACGCCGTGGCCGAGCGGGTGATCGCCGCCCTGGGCGAGCCGATCGGCGACGAGCCCCCGGTGCGGGTCACGGCGTCGGTGGGGATCGCCGAGAGCGGCGAGGCGGTGAGCACCGAGGAGATCCTGAGCCGGGCCGATCTGGCCATGTACGCCGCCAAAGGCAGTGGGGGCCGGGCCGCCCAGCACTACCAGCTGGGCCAGGCCGACCGCCGCCGAGGCCAGCTGGCACTGGCCCGGGAGCTGCCGGGCGCCATCGAGCGAGGCGAGATCGTGGCCTACGCCCAGCCCGCCGTCACCCTGGCCAGCGGCGAATGCCGAGGCTACGAGCTGTTGGCCCGTTGGGTCCGGCCCGACGGCACCGTGATCTCGCCAGACCTGTTCATCCCCCTGACCGAGCACTATGGCCACGACCGGGCGCTGGGCCGGGCCATGCTGGCCCAGGCGGCGGAGGCGGCGCTGGCCAGCGGGCTCCGCTTCGGGGTGAACGTCACCCCCAACCATCTCCTGTCGGGCCATCTCTACCACGACCTGTGCGAGGTGCTGGAGCGGACGGGGGCGTCGGCCGACCGTCTCATCGTGGAGATCACCGAGTCCCAGGTGATGACCGACATCACCCGGGCGGCGGCCGAGGCCGGCCGGATCGAGGCCCTGGGGGCGGCCATGGCCATCGACGACTTCGGTGTCGGCGCTTCGTCGTTGGCCCTGGCCGACCAGCTCCCCTGTACCTACCTCAAGACGGCGCCGGAGCTGGCCCTCCGATTGTCGACCAGCCAGCGGGCCCGGCCCGTTCTGGAGTGCGTGGCCGGCCTCGGCCACCAGCTCGGCTACCGGGTGGTGGCCGAAGGGATCGAGTCGGCGGAGGTGGCGGCCCTGGTTGCCGAGGCCGGCATTCTCTACGGCCAGGGCTACCACTTCGCCCGACCCCGACCCCTGGCCGAGGTGCTGGCCCTACCCCGCCACCGATACACACCGGCTGTGTCCTGCGGGGGCTGCGCCCCCGACGGCGTCCTTCGGCCGCCTCCCCCATCGCCGGTGGGGCCCCACCCACCGGCCGCCTAGGCTGCGCCTAGTCCACGACGCCGGTGGGCAGTCAGTCCACGACGCCGGTGGGCAGTCAGTCCACGACGCCGGTGGGCAGCGTGTCCACCGCCGCCAGCTTGCCCGGGTTGAAGTAGGGCAGGATGTAGGTGCCCATGCGCTGGAGCGAGCGCATGATGTTGGCGTGGGGGATGGCCCCGCACTGCTTGAAGCACAGCACCTGATCCACCCCGATGGAGGCGAAGCCCTCGAGCTTGGCCACGCACTCGTCGGGGTTGCCGACCACCACCATCGGGTGCTCCTTGATCTCGGCGTCCGACAGGTCGTTGGCGTCGGCCCCCAGCCCGAACACCCGGCGCAGGTACTCGTAGGAGTAGAGCTCGTTCTTCGTCATGAACGGCTCGAACAGCTTGGCCACGTGGTGCAGGAACCAGCGGGCCCCGGCCAGGCCCACCCGCTCCTCCTCGGCGTTCTCACACACGTGCACGATGGCCATGGCCCCGAACTGGTCGTTGACGATCTTGGGGATCACGTCGTTGGGGGTCTGCGCCGTCACCCGGAACTTGTCGATGGCCTTGGCCACCCCCTCGAAGTTGAGGGAGAAGCTCAGCACCCCCAGGCCCCGGTTGGCCGCCATCTCGTAGCTGTCGGGGGCCACGCAGGCCATCCACATCGGTGGGTGGGGCCTCTGGATGGGCTTGGGCACCACCATGCGACGGGGGATCTGGATCAGCTCGCCGTCGTGCTCCAGGTACTCGTCGGTCCACGCCTTGACCAGGATCTCGAGTGCCTCGCGGACCTCGGCCCGGGTGCGGTCGTAATCGATGCCGAACCCGTCGAGCTCGGCCGCTGTGGTGGACCGGCCGGTGCCCACGTCCACCCGGCCGTTGGACAAGATGTCGAGCACGGCGGCCTGCTCGGCCACCTTGATCGGGTTGTTGAACTTGAACGGCAGCAGCCGCACCCCGTGCGAGATGCGGATGTTGCGGGTGCGCTGGCTCACGGCGCCGAAGAACACCTCGGGGGCCGACGAGTGGGAGTACTCCTCGAGGAAGTGGTGCTCCACCTCCCACACGTGGTCGAACCCGAGGCGGTCGGCCAGCTCGATCTGGGCCAGCGCCTCCCAGTAGATGTTGTACTCCGAGCGGTCGTGCCACGGCCGCGGCGTCTCCATCTCGTACAGCAGACCGAACTTCATGGTGGTTCCCCTCTTCTGCTTCTGTGATCCGACCCTACTCTCGGGCCGCCGCCGACTTGAAGCCGTCGGGCCGCCTGCCACTAGGGTGCGGCTCATGACAGTCGTGATTGCAGGAACGTTCCAGATCGAGCCCGAAGACCGTGACGCCTTCCTCACGGCGGCCAAGGCGATGATGGCCGAGACCCACAAGGAAGAGGGCTGCCAGGCCTACAACTTCGCCCCCGACATCAACGACCCGGGCGTGATCCACCTGTTCGAGAAGTGGGACAACGAGGCCGCCCTCGGCCCCCACATGAAGGCCGACCACATGCGCACCTTCGGCCGGGCCCTCAAGGAGCTCAAGATCACGGGCCGGTCGATCACGATGTACGAGGTCGCCTCCGAGAAGAACATGTAGCCAGGCTGTTGCCC
>CADEDH010000005.1:59237-75506 GCA_902826025.1 uncultured Actinomycetes bacterium | reverse complement strand
CGATCACGATGTACGAGGTCGCCTCCGAGAAGAACATGTAGCCAGGCTGTTGCCCGCTGCTACCGCCGACGGTGAGCTGTCGGTCGTCTCCCTGGTGCCGGTGGGCCGGCGCTGGGTATCGGCCATCGAGGCCGTCGACCCATCGGTTCGGCTCACTGTGGCCGCCGGCTGGTTCGACGACGACATTCGGGCCGGTTGGGGTGACTGGACGGCCGACTCCTACCTCCGGCCCCGGCCCGCCACGGCCGCGCCGCTGGTCGTCCCGCCCCCGCAGGAGCGGGAGGCCGTGCTGGCCGGGGCCGACGTGGTGCTGGCCGGGTTCCCGGTGCCGGTGGACCTGCGGGCCCGCTGCCCCCGGTTGCGCTGGCTCCACCAGACGCCGGCCGGGGCCAGCAACCTGCGCCGTTGCGACCTGTGGGAAGCCGACGGCGTGACTGTCACCACCTCCCGGGGCCTGGGCAACACGCTGGCCATCGCCGAGTGGGTGGTGGCCAGCTTCCTCCACTTCGCCCGCCAGCTGCATCGGGCCCCGGCCGAGGCCGCCGCCGGCCGGTTCGACCGCTTCGCCTACTCACCGGTGCTGTTCGCCGGCAAGACCGTGTGCGTGGTCGGCGCCGGCGGGATCGGCCAGGACGTGGGCCGCCTGTGCGCCGCCCTGGGGGCCCGGGTGGTGGGCACCCGCCGCTCGGCTGCGCCGTCGGCCGGCCAGCCGTTGCCCGAAGGGTTCGCCGAGATCGCCGGGCCCGAGCGGCTTCCCGAGCTGCTGGCGGAGTCGACGTTCGTGGCCGTGTGCGCCCAGTGGACACCGGAGACCCACGGCCTGATCGGGGCCGAGACGCTGGCGGCCATGCCCGACGGGGCCGTGCTGGCCAACGTGGCCCGGGGCGAGCTGATCGACGAGGACGCCCTACGGAACCACGTCGACCGCCTGGGCGGGGTGGCCCTCGACGTCTATGTCGGCGAGTTCGAACACCCCCCACCCGAGTGGTTGTGGCGCCACCCCCGGGTGCTGATCACCCCGCACGTGTCGGGCGGGTCCGACGACGCATCCCAGCGCCCGTTCGAGCTGTTCGTCGACAACCTGGCGGCCTTCGTGGGCGGGACACCCCTGGCCAACGTCGTCGACTGGGCCCGGGGCTACTGACCTCCTGGCCTCCGCCGCGCAGAATGGACGGCGGGAGGCGGGAGGTGGGTGGCGGGAGCCTCTACTGCTGGCCGCCGCGGATGAGGCGTCCGGGCATGGCGCCGGTGTGCTCGCCGTTCTCGAACGTGACCTCGCCGCCGCAGACCGTGGCCAGGTAGCCGGTGGCGCCCTGGGTGAGGCGGCGGCCGCCGGCCGGCAGGTCGTGGACCATGTGGGGGGCGTCGAGGGCCAGGTTGTCGAAGTCGATGAGGTTCATGTCGGCCCGGTAGCCGGGGGCAATGACGCCCCGGTCGGTGAGGCCGTAGAACTCGGCGGTGTCCTTCGTCATCTTGTGCACGGTGCGCTCGAGGGAGAGCAGCGGGCCCTTGGTCCGGTCGCGGCACATGTAAGCCAGCATGTAGGTGGGGATGGAGGCGTCGCACAGCAGGCCGCAGTGGGCGCCGCCGTCGCTCAGGCCGAACACCGACAGCTCGTGCTCGATCCGCTCCCGCACCGTCTCCAGGTTGCCCTCGTACTTCCCGGCCAGCCACAAGATGAGCTTGCCGTCGGCCATGACGTCCATCAGGGCCTCGCGGGGGTCGCACCCCTGGGCCTCGGCGATCCCGCCGATCGAGTCGGTGTAGTCGGGCTCGTAGCTCAGGTCCTCGGGGAGCACGTACATGCGGTCCCAGGTGGAGATCATCTCGGTGGTGTCGGCGAAGCGGCTCTGCTTCTGGCCGTCGGCCAGGATCCGGGCCCGGAACGCGGGGTCGCGCAGCATGGCCCGCTGCTCGTCGAACGGGAGGCCCTTGATGTCGCTGAACGAGGGGAACTGGCGCATCGGGTTCACCGTGCCCTCGAGGCTCATCAGGATCGACGGCGGCCGGGCCCCCACCTGGGGCCGGAACTGCACGCCCTCGGCGTTGAGCCGCTCGGCGAAGCCCCAGATCTCGGGGGCCGTGTTCGGGGCCACCAGGGTGGTGACGGGACGGCCGGTGCGGCGGGCGATGTACTCGATCCAGTACTGCTCGTCGGGATCGGCCATGTGGTCGGAGATGATCTCCACCGCCCCGTGGCCCACCGAGGCCAGGGCATCGCCGATGCCCATGATCTCATCGGCGGTGGCGTCGGTGCCGGGCACGGTGTTGCCCTTTGAGTCGATGTGGCCGTAGAAGCGGCTGGTGGTGAACCCGAGGGCGCCGTCGAGCATGGCCTGGCGGGTGATCTCGGCCATCTGGGCGATGTCGGCCTCGGTGGCGTCGTCGTAGCAGCGCTCGCCCATCACGTAGTGGCGGAGCGACACGTGGGGGATCTGGGCCCCGATGTCCATGACGTAGGGGGTGTCGATGGCGTCGAGGTACTGGCCGAACGTCTCCCAGCCCCACGGGATGCCCTCGTGGAGGGCGGTGCCGGGGATGTCCTCCACCGCCTCCATGATCTCCACCAGCTCGGTTTCGCTGCCGGGGCGCACGGGGGCGAAGCCCACGCCGCAGTTGCCCATCACCACGGTGGTCACGCCGTGGTAGCAGCTGGGCGTGACGAGCTTGTCCCAGCACACCTGGCCGTCGTAGTGGGTGTGGATGTCGACGAAGCCCGGCGTGAGCAGGTGTCCGCCGGCGTCGATCTCCCGGGCTGCGCTCCCGTCGATCGACGGGGCGACGGCCGCGATCCGGCCGCCCTCCACGGCGACGCTGCCGGTGAAGGCGGGTGCGCCGGTGCCGTCGACGATGCGGGCGTTGCGGATGATGAGGTCGTACACGTGGGGCAACCCTTCAGAACCGGGTCGAACCACCACGACCCTCTGAGATGAAAACTACTTCGGGTTTCGAAGGGCGGCCAAGCGCGAGCTCAGGCCGACGGCAGCAGCCAGCCGTCCACCGGGCCGTCGGGTGAGGGGGCGGCGCCGGGCCGGATGAACCACTCGGTGCCGAAGGCCAGCTGGAACTGGTCGTCGGGCATCGATAGGAACATGCCGGTGTCGGTGACCTGGGAGGCGTGGCAGGTGATCGAGGCCCGCTTACGGTCCACGAAGGCCGACACGTCAACCCGCAGCGAGATCTCGGCCTCGGGCGTGCCCATGGGGTTGCCGTCGTCCATCGGGCTCTCGGGGTCGAACAGCTCCTCCTCGGGGGCCCCGGCCTCCCGGGCCAGGTCCATGAACCGGCGCAGCTCGTCGCGGTTCATGGTCGTCTCCCACACCTCGGTCACCCCGGCCCGGGCGGCGGCGGCGTGGCCCACCCGGTGGACCTGCACATGGTCGGGATGGCCGTAGTTGCCGTGCCAGTCGTAGCAGGTGAGCACGTCGGCCTCTTCCTCCCGCAGGATGGCGGCCAGGCGCTCGGCCGCCTCGTCCAGGGGGGCCAGGTGGAACGAGCGAGGGTCGGTGTTCTGCTCCCAGCCCGTCATACCCGAGTCGCGGTAGCCGAGCCAGGCCACCCGCTGGATGCCGAGCACGGCGGCCGACCGCTCGGTCTCGGCCCGCCGCCGCTCCACCAGCGACTCTTCGGGGGCCAGGTCGTCGGGCACTTCGCCGTGTTCGCCGCCGGTGGCCACCACCAGCACCACCCGGTGCCCCTCGGCCGCGGCCCGGGCGGCCGTGCCGCCGGTGCCGATCGATTCGTCGTCGGGATGGGCGTGGAACAGCACGAGGGTGGCCATGGCTCCATGGTGCCCGGCCGGGCCGCCGATCCAATCACTCCGGGGGTTCAGCCGTCGTCGAGCTGGCGGAGGTGGGTGCGGGCCAGGTGATCGGCGGCCCGGGTGGTCTCGGGCTGGCGGTAGCGGGGGGCCAACTCCACCACCAGGTCGGCGGCGGTGCCCACCGAGATCCGGTGGCCGGGGGAGACGAACAGCGGCTTGGTTCGATGCTGGGTGCGGACCACCATGCCGACCACCTCGCCGTCGATGGTGAGGGGCGAGCGGGCGCCCCGCTCCTCGGCCGGTTGGTCGAAGGCGCCGACGAAGTGGGTCTTGGCACAGCCGACGGCGGGCAGGTCGAGGGCCAGGCCCAGGTGGCAGGCCAGCCCGAAACGGGCCGGGTGGGCGATGCCCTGGCCGTCGCACACCAGCAGGTCGGGGGCCACGGTGAGGCGCTCGATGGCGGCCAAGGCCCATGGCGCCTCCCGGAACGACAGCAGGCCGGGTGCGTAGGGCACGGTGGCCGTGCCCGCCACCACCGCCTCGTCGAGCACCTCGAACGTGGCGCGGTCGAGCACCACGGCTGCGGCCACCAGCCGGTCGCTGCCGATGGCGTAGGCCAGGTCGACACCGCACACCCGGCTGACGGGCCGGGAATCGTCGGCCAGGATCACCCGGTGGGCCATCGCCGCCTGCTCGGCCCGGGCCTGGTCGGGATCGAACCTCACCGACTGATGCCCTTGCCTCAGGGGTGCAGGGCGAGGTCGAACGGTTCCCCGACAGCGGGGATCGAGGCAACGAACTCGGGGTCGGCCAGCTGGGGGACGAGCAGCACGTTTCGGAATGGCTCGATGAGTCGGAGGTAGTCGTCGCCAATCGAGCGGTGCTTGACCAGCCCGTATTCCAGGGTGAGGGTGAGGGCGGTGGCGCCGGCTGCCTTGACCTTCACGTCCACCCTGACGGGCTGTCGGGGACCTGAGTCGGGATTGGTCTCGTAGGTCTGGTAGACGGGCCCGTCGACCCTCATGTACTCCACCAGGCCCTCGCCGTGGGTGGCGCTGAGCACGGGTAGGCCGTCGATCCACAGGGTTTCGCAGCCTTCGACCGGTTCGAGGGTGACGCCGGTGAACCGTTCGCCTCGGAGCAGGAACATGGGGTCGCCCGGATAGGGCCAGACTCCGGTGCCGTCGTTGACCACCATCTCGGCGTCGAGGATGGTGAATCGTCCAACCGAGGGGATGGTCGGGCTCTGGTAGGTCCCGATGTCGACCCCGTCGGCGTACATGCGGCCTGTCAGCTCGCCGGTGCCGGAGCGCTCGAAAGCGGCTCCGGTGAAAGGCGGGCCGCCGGGGTGGTGCAGTACCCCCTGCACCCAGCTCAGCTTGTCAATCAGATATCGACGCATCGTCACCTGCTGTCGGACTTCATCGGTGTCCATGCTCCCACGGCGCTCCCGTGGCGGCGGGGCGGGGCAGGGTCAAGGAGTGGCTGGGGTGTCGGGCTCGGGGATGACGATCTCGACCCGGCGGTTCTGGGCCCGGCCGGCGGGGTCGTCGGCGCCGTCGGGGGTGGCGTTGGGGGCGATGGGTTGGCTCTCGCCGTAGCCGGTGACGGTGGTGGCCACGGTGAGGCCCCGGGCCTTGAGGGCGGCGTCGACGGCGGTGGCCCGTTCCTGCGACAACGCGAGGTTGGACTCGTCGCTGCCCTTGTCGTCGGTGTGGCCGTTGATCTCCACCGGCTTGCCCGCCTGGTTGAGGGCCGGCACCACCTGGTCGAGCACGGGCCCGGCCTCGGGCCGCAGGTCCGACCGGCCGAATTCGAACAGCAGCTCCTGCTGGAACCGCAGCACGGTGGCGCACGGGGGTGACAGTGTGCCCAGCTTGCCCAGCGGGGGGAATCGGCCGGCCACCGAGAACGAGGGTGCTGCGGGCACGGCCACGGTGACGCCGGCGGCCGGGGCCAGGCCGTGGCCGTCGGCGTCGAACGCCACGTCGACCGGGTGGAGGCCCGACTGGCGGTAGGTGCCGGTGCCGTCGGCCGCCACCGTGACCTCCAGCAGCTGGGCGGTGGTGAGCTCGGAGAGCTTCCAGCCGCCGTCGGCGAACACCTCCACCGTGGTGAGGGGGCCGGTGGTGAGCTTGTGGTAGTACTCGCCGGTGCCGTCGGGGCGGGCGTTGACGGTGACCAGACTTTCGTCGGTCTTGTCGTAGAGCTGGCCGGCCCCGTCGGGAGTGAGCGTGATGGTGTTGGTGGCGCCGTCGCGGTCGTCGGTGTATGCCCCCGAGCCGTCGGCCGCCACCTGCAAGGTCACCGTGCCCGCGGGTTCCTCCCGGTAGTACTCGCCGGCCCCGTCGGTGGCCACGGTGATGGTGGCCAGCTTGCCCCCTGTCTTGTCGTAGTAGACGCCGGAGCCGTCGGCCGCGACGTCGAGCGTGATCAGGCCCTGGGGGGTGGTCTTCTCGTAGTGGCCGGAGCCGTCGGTGTCGATGGCGAACACGTCGTCGCCGCCGGTGGTGCCCTGGTAGACGAGCTCGCCGGTGGCACTGGGGCAGGCGGCGGTGAGGAGGACGACCCCGGTGACGGGTGAGATCAGGTCGCCCAGCTGCTCGGCCACCACGTCGCCGGTCTGGGTCAGCTCCGACACGTCGGGCATCACCACCGCCGGTATCGGGGGCAGCGTCACGGTCAGGTCGACCACCGGGGGAGACGCCGGTGCCGCCTCGATGGCGGGCGTCGCCTCGGCGGTGAGCCCGGGATCGGCGCCCCGGCCGCAGGCGGCGAGCGTGAGCTGGGCCAACACGAGGGCAGCGGCGGTGATGAGGCGCACGTCACCCGCCGTCCAGGAACGAGAGGAGGGCCGGATCCAGGGGTTCCGCCTGGCCCAGAGCCGGGATCAGGCTCGAAATGATCTGGCCGTAAAAGCTCCTCCGCCAATCATCGAGCTCGCCGCCAGCGAGGTCATCATTCAACCCGAACAACTCGGCGTACACCCGTCCGGGTTCATCATAAAATCCCCAGAGGAGAACTGAGCCCGGAAGATCCAATGTGGAGACCCGCCAACCACCCTGCTCATCTCGCTCACTGCTCGACCAGCGGCGATCGGGCATCCTGTCGCGGACTATCTCGGTGACCTGCGCCCGATCGAGAGTCGAGTGGATGGTGATCGACAGTTGCCTCATGGCGCTCATGGTATGACGAACTCGGTCGGATCACGGATGACCTCACTGGTGGGTAGGCCGACGAAGTTCACCTCCCGACCCAGCGTGGCCTCCCAGCGGCGGGCGAACGCGGCCAGATCGGGGTACTGCTGTTCGAGGAATCGGGTGGCGAAGATATCCAGGCGGCTCGGCTCGATCCCGGCGGCGGCCATGTCGTCCCGCATCTTCTGGCTCAGGACGTTGAAGTCGTAGTCGCCGGGTTTTTCCGGATCGGCGTCCCAGAAGTGACCGAGCGGCTTCTTTGGATTTTCCGAATAGAAGGTCGTGGCAGTTCCTTTGAGCCCGATTTCGGCATCGTCCAGGCCGCTTTGACGTAGAACATCCCGCAGTTCGGACTGGAAATCGGTCCATTGCGCTTCCGAATCGAAGCCGAGCGGCTTGCGCTTCGTTCGCATCAGATCGATGTCCTGCTCGGTCACGCCGGCTCGTTCACGGTCCCGAGCGAAGTTCTCGGTGTCGTTCATGAGGTCGGCGTTGTCGGACCGACGCTGGCAGATGGGATCGGCGTTGTGCACGAGCGCCGAGGCCGTGCCCTGCGTGACCACGAAGTCGTCGTCGACGGCGACGTCCAGCTCCCACACCACGGTAGCGGTTGGGGGGCCGACGTCGATCGCCGTCACCGGAGTGACGCCGTCGGGCGTCAGCAGCAGGTCGCCGGGCTGGAGATCGGCCAGGTCGACCCAGGCGCCCTGGCTGTCGACCCAGAACCGGTGGTTGTCGGTAGCGGTGAGGGTGCCGCCGCCGGCCACGACGGCGGTGGCCATGGAGCCGAGGTCGACGGCCGACCACTGGGCCAGCACGAGCTGGCTGCGCCAGGCGCCACTCGCCGTGTCGTAGGTGGTCACCCGGTCGCCGGGCTCGATCAGCTCGATCGGAACCCGGGTGCCGTCGGCCAGAGCCACCAGCGTGCCGGCTGGGAAGCTGTTGCAGCCGCAACCGCCTCCGCCGATCCCACAGGTCGGCCCGTCGCCGTCGGGCGTCTTGTCGCCGGGCAGGTCCACGTCCGGGGTGCCGTCGCCAGGGACGCCCTCGCCCGGGATGTTGTCTCCGCCGCCGGGCAGGTGGAGCTTGCCGTTGATCCAGGCCCTGATGTCGTCGATCCGGCTGAAGATCTTGCCGATGCGGGTACTGGAGCCGGCGCCCGCGCTGAACAGGGCGACGGCCACCTCGCAGCCCATCTTGCCGATCCACTTGGCCTTGTTCTCCTGAAGGAGGTCCAGGTCCACCTGCTCGCCCAGGAACTCCTTGATGAACCCTTCGGGGTCGGTTTCGAGGGCCTGTTTCAACGATTTCAACAGGTCCAACTGCTCGGTCACGAAACCCTGGGGGTCGGCGATGGCCCGGCCCACCGTCTCGACACTGCTCCACAGGTTCTTCACCGCGTCGATGCCGAACTCGGCGCACCCGGCGAGGGCGTCGACCACCGCCTTGAGCGGCCCGGGTAGCAGGGCGTAGAGCTCGGTCGCCTTGTCCTTCACGTAGTCGATGACCTCGCCGGCCGCCGCCGTGGCGCAGTCCACCGTGTCCGATCCCCAGTTCCAGGGGAGGTAGGTGCCGAGGTCGCATGTCGGGGGCTTGTCACCCTCGGCGCCGGGCTCGGAGGCAACCGGGGGGTCCTGAGGATCGGAGCACTGCCCCGACGACAGCATGTAGAGCGTGCACGCCGCCCGTGACCCGAGGTCGGCCTGGGTGATGCCAGGGTCGTTCGGATGGGGGTCGTCGCCCAGGGTCCCGACCGACTGGATCTCGCCCACGCTCAGGTCGAACCGGCCCAGCGAGTTGCCGGCCAGCGGGTCGAGGGTGCCCGTCTCCCCGGTGGACGCCTCCCACTCGACCCGGTACTCGATGTAGACCTCCATGGCCATGGGGGCCACCGCGGTGGTGTGCTCCCAGTCCCGGCCACAGGGCGCCGGGCCTGCCGCCCCCGCCGAGTACTCCACGCCGGGGCCGTCGCAACGGATCACCTCGTCGGAGAACACCCACACGGTGCGCACCGGGGTGGCGGTGGCCGCCACCGCCACCGCCCCGTCGGACTGGAACGTCGACAGGGTCGTCCAGGCCCCGATGTCGATGGCCAGCCAGGTCTCGAGGCCGACCACCTGCATGCCCCGGTGGTCGGGCGAGAGGCGGGGCGCCGGCTTCCACGACTGGGCCCGCAGATCGAGCAGGGCCAGATCGAGCACGGTGCCGGTGACCGGTGGCGCCGGGGGTTGGGCCGGAGCCGCCGGGGCGGCCGCCACCGGTTCGGCCCGCGGAACAACCGTCAGCAGTGTGGCCAGGCTCAACACGCCGAGCACGGCGGCCAACCACATGCTGGCCCGCGGGGCCACGGACCCCGCCGTCCTCCACCGTTCCATCGTCACCCTGCTGTCGCTCACCCTGCCGTCTCCCACCCCGTCGCCTCGCACCCGTGTGTCCCGCACCCCTGCGCCGTCCCTCGTCATCGCCCGTGTCCGTCCACTCCCGGGCCGGTTCCCGCCGTCGACACCGGTCAACTCCTCACCGGGGCCGGGCTGCCACCCGGGACGGACCAGGCCACCGGAGCCGCACCGGCCGGAGCCGGCACGTTGATCCGCCACCCAGGCCGCAGCACCGAGTCCTGATCGATCAACACGCCGGGGGCGGTCTCGAGCCCCAGGTTGAGGTCACGCAACGCCGTCCACAGCCGCCCGTCACCCAGGTGCCGCTCGGCCAGCGACCACCACGTCTCGCCCCGGCGGATCTCGTGCACGCTCACGGGGCGACCGGTCAACGGGCCGCCCACCGGGCCGGACGGTGCTCCCCCGCCGGGATCGGCGGCGGGCCTGGCGCCCGCGGCCCTTACCTCCCCGGTGGGGCCAGCTCGGCGGGGGCGGGCCCGGGGGTCGCCCGGGTCCACCGGGGATCGGTGATGGGCGCCAGCCGGCTGGGGGAGCTGGCGGGTGTCGTCGTCGGACGGGCGCCGCACCCGGTCGAGCCCCACAGCGGGGTTGGCCCCGGTCCAGCCCCGGAGGCCGCCGACGCCGAAGGCGCTCAGCTCCACCAGCCCCTGCAGCCGGTGTTGGGCCCACAGCGGGAGCAGCCACTGGCGGCGGGGCGGCCGCCGCAGCCCGGCCAGCGACACTGCGATGACCACGGCCACCGCCACCCAGATGGCCAGGGCGCCCCGCACCGCCCACCGAGACGGGCCGCCGGGCGACGTGAGTATGCCAACCAGGGGGGCCGAGACGAGACCCGACAACCCCACCAACACCACCAGCGTGGCCCCCAGCGTCCGGGCCGTCCGCCGCCGGATCACGGCCGCTCCCCGCAGGTGGAGGCGGTGTCGACCCGTCGGCCCTCGTAGACCCGGTCCACCACGGTGCCGCTGTCGCCGGTTTCGGAGCGGACGCCGAACTCCCGGTAGACGGCGGCCCCGGGGGCCAGGATGGCCGGCCCGGCCGGCTGGCCGGTGGCTTTCGACCGAGGGGTCAGGCCCTCGGGGTACAGGGTGCACACGCCAACCACCCAGGCCGGCCCGCTGGCCATGAGGTCCGACCCCAGCACCGAGACCTGGTGCTGGGCCGGGGCGTCGAGGTACTGGCCGGCGGTTGCCGCCTCCGACTGGCCGGCGGTGATGGCGTCGACGAAGGCGGTGTCGACGTGATCGGTGACGGCCGCCGGCGTCGGCTGCGACGGATCGGTCCACAGCTGGTCGAGCGCCTGCATCAGGTCGGTGACCGTGGTGGTGAGCCGCTGACGGTCGGCCAGGGGAGCGCAGCTGGTGGTTCGGCCCGAGCCGAGCGTGCCGTCGTTGCGGACCTCCACCCGGGCCACCTTCCAGGTGTCGCCGTCGAGCCGCAGGGTGGTGATCTGGTCGACGAACTGGAGGCTGGTGAGGCTGAGCACCTCCCGGTCGGCGCTGGTGGCGAGGCAGTCGGCGATCACCACCGCTCCCGGGTCGCCCGTGATCGTGGCCATGTTGGCCGTGGTGAGGCGGGCCGTGGTGGTGGCGCCGTCGGGTCGGAGCTGCTCGTTGGCCCGCCTCGCGTTGTCGACGACGTCGATCACGCCCTGATCAGCCAGGGAGGTCAGGGCCCGGCCGGCCTCGGGGTCACCCAGCCCGGCCCGGTCGGCGATGGCGAGAAAGCGGAGGTAGGTGTCGGTCACCCCGGCCAGCTGCTCGGCAGTGAGCTCGGCCCCGCTGGTGTCGGGGGGCACGGCCGACGAGGGGGCCGGGCCCAGCGGCGCCGCCGGGCCGGCCAGGCTGCCGCCCTCGGCGGTGGTGGCGGGCCCGCCGGCTGGGCCGCCGGTGCCGCCGGTGATGTCGGCCTTGTCGCCCCCGCCGCAGCCGGCCAGCAGCGCGAGCAGCGACAGGGCGGTGGCGGCCAGGGCCGGGATACGAGGGCTCCTCATGGCGCGGTTACTCCTGGTACGACGTGGGATGTGCCGGTACCTCGCACGGTCTGGTCGCCGAGGCCGACGATGCCGAGGAAGGTGAGGCTGACCTGCTTGGTCACCTCGACCTCGAGGTGCTTGGGGTCGATGACGGTGGGGGTGGCCGTGCTGGCCCCGTGGGCGTAGGCGAAGCCGGCGGCCGAGCCGGGGGCGGTGCCGGCCATCACCGGGTCGCCCTCGTGGATCGAGGTCTCGTCGAGGTCGTTGGTGCCGGCCCGGGCCGCCGCCGCGGCCAGGATGTTGGCCTCCCGCCGCCCGGCGAACAGCATCCCGCCGTCGTAGGCCAGGCCGGCCAGGGCCACCAGGGCCGGCATGAGGATCATGATGAACGGGCTCACCGAGCCCCGTTCGTTGGTCCGCGGTTCACAGGCCTGCCTGGTTCGGTTCACGGCTCCACCACCCGGTACTTCTCGATCGGTTCCACCGCCGTGCGGGTGACGGTGATCGAGCCCGGCACCGACAGCAGGTCGATGTCGGACAGCGACACCACGCACGTCACCTCCACCGCCACGGCCCCGCCCTGGACGTAATTCGTGCCGGCCCCGAAACGGGCCGTGTTCGACGTGCACGACACACCCTTGGAGGCCAGGGAGGCGTCGGCGGTGGGGCTGATCACCCCGGCGGCCGACGACGGCCCGGCGGCCAGTGACGCCTGGCGGGCCGCCTCCCGGGCCGCCGACTGGACGTCGGCGTGGGTGGCGGCCACCCGGCCCCCCACCACGATCAACTCCAGGATCAGCACGAACAGGGGGAGCAGCAGCACGTACTCGACCACCGCCATCCCCTGCTCGTTCCGCCGAGGCGGGCGGCGGCGAACTTCCCGCCTCATTGCCGTTCCGCCTCGGAGTAGAAGCGTTCCCGGGGCCCGCTGGCCTCGGCCTTGACGTCGGTGAACAGCTCGGCCAGCAGGGTGTCGACCTCGGCCGACACCCGCACGGTGATGGTGTCGCCGCCGTCGTCGACCACCACCACCACATTGCGCAGCCCGGGGGACAGGCCGAGGGTCTGATCGGCGGCGGCTTGGCCGTCGGCCGCCGTACCCCCTTCGATCTGGGCCGCCCGGAGCCCGTCCTGGGCGGCGGCCGCCACCACTTCCCGCCCGTGGAACACCAGGGCGGCGTGGACGGCGGTGTAGAAGGCGAGGATCACGCTGGGGAACACGATCAGCGTGAGTGGGACGTCGCCCCGTTCGTCCCGGCGGACATGCCGGGCTCGCCCGGCCGCCCGGGATAGAGCCCGGGCGACCGGATGGAGCCGGCCACGGCGGCTCAGTTGCCGGTGATCGTCGTGGCCTTGGTGTTGATCCAGGTGCTGATCAGGGCCACGGCGCCGGCGGCGGCGGCGGCCAGGCCGGCGGCCATGATCATCCACGAGCCCACCTCGCCCCGGTCCTCGCTCGCCAGCCGGCGAACCAGCTCCTTGCCGTCCTCGGCCGCCAGCTGTCCGCGGATCGCCAGCTTCAGTGGAAGGTCGCTCATCTGCCATCTCCTTGTTGTCTGTGTTGTCTGTGTAGGTCTGTGTCTGGGTTCTCTTGACGAGATCTCTGGTGTGGTTGGTCATGGCCCCGGTCACGATCCGATCAGCCCGGCCACCGCCGGGTAGCCGAGGAACAGGAACCAGCCGAGCAACATGGCCCCGATGGGGATCCCCATCGACTCGCTCTTGCGCTCGGCCTTCGACAGGGCCTCGGCCAGCTCCCGGTCCCGGCCCGACTCGGCCCGGGCCCGCAGGGTCTCCACCACCCGGGCCCCCGAATTGCCAGCCAGGGCCAGGGCGCCCGCCAGTTCCACCAGCGGCAGCAGGTTGAGGTCCTTGCCCAGCCGCTCGAAGCCGGTCCAGGGCGACTCGCCGGCCAGGAACGACTCGTCGAGGGTGCGGCGGATCATGTCGAAGCACCAGCCCTCGCCGATCGAGGTGGCGTCGAGCATGGCCGAGTTGACACCGCCGCCACCGGAGATGCTCACCGCGATCAGGCCCACGAAGCCCGTGAGGACCTCGGTGAACTCCTTGCGTCGGGTGGCCGCCTTCTGCTTGAGGTCGAGGTCGGGCACCAGGTAACCGAGGCAGAATCCGATGAGGGCCAGGATCAGCAGGGTGAGGGCGGAGTGGGCGACGCCCACGAAGTAGAACGAGATGGGGAACAGCACCGCCAGCGCCCCGCCTACCTTCAGCTTCTCCAGGGCGAAGGCCACCAGGTTGCCCTCGGTGACGGCCAGGTCGGCCTCGATCTGGGGCAGCAGCTCGGCCCGCAGCGAGCGCAGCAGCCACACCGCCGGCCGGCCCAGCAGCGAGTCGACCCGGGTGGGGGCGCCGTCGGGCCGGCGGGACTCGAGGTCGGCGTGGCGGGCCAGCTTGGTGCGCAGGTCGACCCGGGCCGGGAAGAACCCCCGGAGCAGGAGCCAGGTGCCGAGGCCGAGGGCGGCGCCGGTGAGGAACGCCCGGATCACCGCCGGCCTCCGATCTCGGTGGTGCTGGGCTCGGCCCACCGCTCGATGCCCTGGAACATCCGCTTGGCCGGCAGCGGCTTGGCCAACTGGTAGAGGGCCACGCCGGAGGCGAAGAAGGCCAGGCACACCACGCCCAGCACGATCTGGCCGAACGCGCTGTCGAACGGCTCGACGAAGCTGCGCCGGCCCAACACCACCAGCACGATGGTGATGGCGCTCACCCAGCCCGCCATCCGGCTCTGGGCGTAGGTCTTGGACCGGCTGCCCTCGATGTGGCGCCACATGGAGGCCGAGTCCCGTGCGTTCTTGGCCGCCATGGCCAGCACCCCCTGGAGGCTGCCGCCGTGGCGGGAGGTGGCCAGGATCAGCGACGCCACCAGGGTGTCGGCCAGGGGATGGTTCATGTCGGCGGCGAAGCGGCGCAGCGACGACACCACCGACTCGTGCTGGAGGCGCAGTGCCATGTCGGTGACCTCGGCCCGGATGGGGGCGGGGGCCACCTTGGCCGATGTGCGCAACGCCTCCTGGATGCCGGCCGAGGCCGCCATCGTGTCCCGCAGGGTCTCGGCCCACGCCGCGATGGCCTCCACCCGGTCCACCGCCGACTGCCGCTTGCGCCGGGCCTCGGCCAGCGTGGGTAGGGACCAGCCGGCGGCCCCGCAGAACAGGGCGGCGATCGGCCAGCCGGTGATCACGAGCACGAGGAGGAACCCGCCGAGGGTGAGGCCGATCCGCATGCCCGGCCGGTCGGGGCCACCGGCCCCGGTACCCCGCTCGATCCGGTGGGGGAGTGCCCCGCAGGCGCCGGCCATCACCACCAGCAGGCCGGTCACGGCGGCCATGGCGGCCAGGGCGAACAGGAGCTCGCTCACCACAGGTTCCTCTCGAGGCCGCCCGACTGGAGGCGTTCGTACAGCGACTGGGAAGGGGGCGTGGCCGGCATCGCCGTGCGGTCGAGCCGGGGGGCGAAGAGCTCGTTGTAGCGGATGCCCTCGTCGAAGTCCTTCTGGATCTCGACGATCGACGACACCACCCGCTGACGGGTGGGGAGCACCTTGAGGTGCAGCACCAGGTGCACGGCATTGCGGTAGAAGCCGTCGATCACGGGGATCGGGATGTCGGTGCCTTCGGCCACGTAGCCCCGCACCCGGTCGGCCACGCCCCGGGCCGAGTCGGCGTGCACGGTGCACATCGAGCCGTCGTTGCCCTGGCTCATGGCCTTGAGCATGTACAGGGCCTCGGCCCCCCGGACCTCGCCCACCACCACCCGGTCGGGCGACATGCGGAGGCACTCCCGGGTGAGGTCCATCATGGTCAGCTCGCCGACGCCTTCGATGTTGGCCTGGCGGGTCTCCATCTCCACCACGTTGGGGTGGTCGCTCTCGAACTGGGCGATGCCCAGCTCGGCGGTGTCTTCGATGGTGATGATCCGCTCGTGGGCCGGGGCCTCGAACAGCAGGGCCCGCAGCAGGGTGGTCTTCCCGGTGCCGGTGCCGCCGGCCACGATGATGTTGCACCGGCTGCGCACCGCGGCCCGCAGGAAGAGCAGCATCGTCTCGTCGATCGTGCCCAGATCGAGCAGGTCGGCCAGGCCCACTCGGCGGTGGTAGGGGCAGCGGATGGTGATCGTGGGCCGGGCGGTGACCTCCATGATGGCGTGGAGGCGGTAGCCGCCGGGGAGGCGGAGGTCGACCCGGGGGTTGGACACGTCGAAGCGGCGCTCGGTGCGGCCGAGGCGGGACGACCATCGGTTGATCAGCTCGATCAGGGCCTGGTCGCTCTCGGCGATGGGGGGCACCCGGTCGGGTTGGGCGACACCGGAGCGGTTGACGAACACCCGGTCGCAGCCGTTGACGAAGATGTTCTCCACCGTGGGGTCGGTGAGGTACTCCTCGAAGCCGCCCAGGCCGAACAGGTCGGCCCGGACCCGGCGGAACACCGCCTCCTCCACGTCGAGGTCGAGGACGGGACGGCCTTCGGACTCCAGGCGGCGGGCGTGGACGTCGAGCCGGCGCCAGATCACAGCCTCGGAGCGGGCCGCCTCGTCGGCCTCGTCGATCACGGGGCCGCCGGGCCCGGCGGTGCGGTCCTTGCGGCGGGCCTCGGTGATCTCGGCCGCCGTCTCCTCCCGGATCTGGGCCACCAGGGCCAGGTCGAGCCCGATGGGGGAGTGGCCGGGTCCGCCGGGGCGGGCGTGGGGGGGCAGGGTGGACAGCTCGGCGGTCATCGTGGCGCCACCTCCTGCTGCTCCGAGGCGTGGGCCGCCCCGGCCACCGGTGCGGTCACGGCGAGAGGCGCGGCGACGGGTGCCGGCGCCGACCGGTGGGGTGTCCTCGGCGTGGGCGGTGGCCAGTGCGCCATGACGGCGGGCGGCGGGACCGGCCGGGCCGGAGACGGCTGGGCTGGGGACGGCTGGGCTGGGGCCGGC
>CADEDH010000005.1:0-59137 GCA_902826025.1 uncultured Actinomycetes bacterium | reverse complement strand
GCGACAGCCTGGGCCGCAGCCAGGGCCAGGCCCATCGGGATGGGTGCCGCCGCCGCGGGGTCGATCTGGTCGGCCGTCGCCATCGGGGCGACGGGGACTGGCGCCGCGGTGGCCTGCGCCCCAGGCCGGGTCGCCGCCCGGGCAGCAGGGGCCGGAACCGGGGCCTGGAGGACCGAGCGGGACAGGGCGGCGATCGAGCGCCACAACAGCGACCGCTTCAGCCGCTTCTCGTTGTAGACACCGCCGGTGAGGGCGGTGGCCAGCACGGCATCGTCGGGCAGCACGGCCACCAGAGGCACCCCGGCCAGGGCTGCGATCTCGTGGGGATCGTGGGGTCCCCGCTCACCCACCACCACCAGCCCGCAGCGGCAGTCCAACCCCCGCAGGACCCGGAGGCCGAACAGCATGGCCTGGGCCTCCTCCACCCGCGGCCGGCACAACACCAGCACCCGGTGCGAGGCCTGGAGCAAAGGGAGGCTGGGGCTGTCGGCGCCGAGCCGGCCGGCGTCGATCACAACCGGTCGCCGCAGCGATGGCAGCTCGGCGGCCATGATGCCGGCGCTGCGGCTGAGCACACGAGCGGCCTGGGCCGGGTCGACCGAGCTGAGCAGGGTGGTGACCCCCCGGATCCGGGCCGTGTTGTCGACGATCCGCTGGGGGTCCGAACCCCGCCGCAGGTCGGCGCTGAGGGTGGTGAACGAGGGCTCGGACGGAAGGTCGAACCGCAGGCCGAGCACACCGCCGGCCGGGTCGGCCTCCACCAGCAGGGGCTGGTAGCCGAGCTCCTGCCAGACATAGGCCATGCCCACGGCCAGCGACGTCACCCCGGGGCTGGACCGGGCGGAGGTGAGGGACACGATCATCGGCTCAGCCCTGCGTGGTGGCGGTGATGGCCGAGGTGGCCGTGGTATTGGGCTCGGCCGGCGTCACCGGGTCGGCCGGGTCGAGGGGTTTCACCACCTCATCGGGGAAGCCGTTGTCGACCAGGCCGAGGCGGAGGCGACCCTGCTCGGCCCGCTCGCTGATCGACACGGCAAGGGCGGCGTTGACCCGCAGCGTCACCAGGAGCTTGTCGGGGTCGGTGAGCTCCACCACCTCCACCACCTCGCCCCGGCCCAGCTCCCGGGGTCCGGCGGCGAGGCCGTCGCCGGCAGTGGCGGTGCGGGAGCTGACCTCCATCAGCACCACCTCGTCGCCCGGGTTGAGACCGAAGCGGGGGAACTGGCCCGGCTCCAGCGCCGCACCCACGATCACCTTCTCGCCGTCACCGGCCGCCCCGTCGACGAACTGGGACGGGTGCAGGATGGTGCCCGGCCCGATAGGGCCGGTGGCGATCTGGCCCACGATCTCACCCCGCCGGCCGGGATCGATGGCCTTCACGCCACTGGTGGCCGAGATCGACGCCGTCGACAGGTCGTCGTCGGTGATCACCTGGCCCCGGGCGATGTCCCGGGTGGCCACCAGCACGTCGACCCGGCTCGACAGGCTCTGGGCGATCACGAGGGCCGACAGACCCGACAACAGCACCAGCACGGCACCGGCCACCATCCACAGCTTGTTGCGGGGCCGACGGGGTGCGGTGGGGACTCCCACCGGTCGTTGGAGGTCGATGCCGGCCGCCGTCTGGTCGGCACTCGGCGGAGGGGCCGGAGGCCGGGGTTGGGTGGCTACGCCGCCGCCGTTCAGGTGACCGACGCCGGGATGGCTGCCGTTATGGTGTGCCGTGGGTGCACTGGTCATGCGCCTGTCCGTCTCCTCCCCGGCCGTCGACGGATGGCCGGTGAAGCGACTAAAGCACCTGGTCACCGCCCCCGTAAGGGCAGGAGAGGGGGGATCGATCCCCTTGACGGCGGCCGGCGGCGCCCGTCAGCCGGGGGCGGCCACCAGCAGGCCGGCCAGGGCGCCGAGAGCCAGGAATGGCCCGAAGGGCAGCCGGGGACGCGGCCCGCCACCCCGGCCCCGGCCCCGGGCCAGCACCACAGCGGCGGCCACCGCCGCACCGAGCCCGGTGACCACCACCGTGGCCTGGCCGGCCTGGGCTCCCAGCCAACCGGCGACCATGCCCACCGGGAAGGCCAGTTTCACATCGCCCATCCCGAGGTCCCCCACCACGGCCACGGCCAGGAAGGCGGCGGCCACCGCCAACCCCACGGCCAGGGCCCGCACCGCCCGCCCCACGTCGTCGCCGATGATCCCGGCCGTCACCAGCCACAGGGCGACGGCGCCGGCCAGCGGGCCCACCAGGTTGTTGGGCAGGCGGTGCTCGGCCAGGTCGATCTCGGCCAGCACAGCCAACGCCGCCAAGTACCCGCAGGCGCCGATGGCGGCCAGCGGGCGATCGGCCCACAGTCCGGCGGTGGCGGCAATGGCGGCCAGGGCCACCGCCGCCACGCTGGTACGTCGGGTGATGGTCGCCCGCCGGGCGGCGGGCGACACGTTCCGGACGGTCAGATCGGGTCGCTCCCGCTCAGCCGGCGACCCGGATGAGGAGGGCGTCGCCCTGGCCGCCGCCGCCGCACAGAGCGGCCGCCCCCACGCCGCCGCCCCGGCGGCGCAGCTCATGGGCCAGGGTGAGCGTGATGCGGTTGCCCGACATGCCGAGGGGGTGGCCGAGAGCGATGGCCCCACCGTTCACGTTCACCACGTCGTCGGACACGCCCAGGTGCTCCATGGCCCCCAGGGCAACGGCCGAGAAGGCCTCGTTCATCTCGTACAGGTCGACGTCGGCCACCCCCATACCCGCCCGTTCGAGGGCGTTGAGGATGGCGGTAGAGGGCTGGCGCAGCAGCGAGCAGTTGTCAGGCCCGGCCACCTGGCCGTAGGCGATGATCTCGGCCAGCGGGGTGGCCCCCAGGCGCTCGGCGGCGGCGGCCGAGGCCAGCACCATGGCCGACGCCCCGTCGCTGAGCTGGGAGGCGTTGCCGGCGGTGACGGTGCCGTCGGCCACGAACACCGGCTTGAGCGTGCCCAGGCTGTCGGCGTCGGTGCCGGGGCGCACGCCCTCGTCCTCCGAGAACACCACCGGGTCGCCCTTGCGCTGAGGAATGCTGACGGCGGCGATCTCGCTGGCGAACGCGCCGTCCTTGATGGCCTTGGCCGCCCGCTCGTGGGAGTTGGCGGCGTACTGATCCTGGGCGGCCCGGCTGATGTGCTCGGTGGCGGCGTAGCGATCGGTGCTCTCGCCCATCAGCATCGACTCGATGGCGCAGGTCAGGCCGTCGTACAGGAGCGAGTCGGTCACCTGGCCGTGGCCGTAGCCGTAGCCGTGGCGGCCCTTGGGCAGCAGGTAGGGGGCGTTGGTCATCGATTCCATGCCGCCGGCCACCACCACGTCGGCCTGGCCGGTGGCGATCAGCATCCAGGCGTAGTTGATGGCCTGGATGCCCGACAGGCACACCTTGTTGACGGTCACGGCGGGGACGGTGAGTGGCATCCCGCCCTTCACGCTGGCGTTGCGGGCGCCCGATTGGCCCTCGCCGGCGGTGAGCACGTGGCCCATCACCACCTGGTCCACGTCGGCCCCGGTCACCCCGGCCCGCTCCACCGCGGCGGCGATGGCCATGCCGCCCAGGTCGGTGGCGGAGAAGGAGGTCAAGGCCCCGTTGAACTTCCCGATCGGGGTCCGGGCCCCTTCGAGAATGACGACCGGTCCGGTGCCGCTGCTGGTTGCCATGGTGTTTCTCCGGCTGGTTTGACGCCTCGTTGGAGGGCGTGCGAGCTGGTTCAAGTCTGTCATGAGGGTGGGAGGCGATCCATACCGGGCTGTCTGACCGTGCCATCGCCGATCGTGCCGTGGCCGATCGTGCCGTCGCCGGCGGGGGCGGTGCCGTAGGCGGCGCCCACACCGGCCAGCCAGGCGTCGAACAGCGCGGCGTACCGGCCCCCGGCCGCCACCAGCTCGGTGTGGGTGCCGACCTCCACCAGATGCCCGCCGTCGATCACGGCCACCCGGTCGGCCCGGGCCGCGCTCGACAGGCGGTGGGCGATCACGATCACGGTGCGGCCTTCGCTCAGCCGTTCCAGGGCCGCCTCCACCTCCACCTCGGTGCCGGGGTCGAGGCTGGACGTGGCCTCGTCGAGGATCAGCACCGGCGGATCCACCAGGGCGGCCCGGGCCAGTGACACCAGCTGCTTCTCCCCGGCCGACAGGCGCGACCCCCGCTCCTGGACCTCGGTGTCGAGACCGTCCTCCAACTGTTGGAACCGCTCCAGGATCCCGAGGCGCCCCAGAGCCGTCTCGATCTCGGCGTCGGTGGCTCCGGGGCGCCCGATGCGGAGGTTGTCTCGCAGGATGCCGGCGAACAGGAACCCTTCCTGGGGGGCGAGCACAATTCGGGCCCGGATCGAGTGCAGCGTGGCGTGGCGGAGGTCGACCCCGCCGTAGGCCACGGTGCCGGCCACCGGGTCGTAGAGGCGGGCCGCCAGCTTGGCCACCGTGCTCTTGCCCGCCCCGGTCGGGCCCACCAGGGCCAACCGCTCGCCCCGGTGCACCGTCAGGTCCACATCGGCCAGCACGGCCGGGGCGTCGGGCCCGTAGGCGAAGCCGACGCCGGTGAGGGTGAGGTCGCCCGTCGGCGGCAGGCTCACGGCATCAGGGGCCTCGGTCACCTCGGGTTCCGTGTCGAGCAGGTCGTAGAGCTTGTGGAGGGCGGCCCCGGCCGACTGGACCACGTTGAACAGCTGGCTGAGCTGCTGGATCGGCTCGAACAGCTGGTTGAGCGTGAGCACGAAGAAGGCGACCACGCCCACCGTCGTACGGTCGTGGAGCACGAGCCAGCCCCCGAAGCCCACGGCCAGGGCGGTGGTGGCCACCCCGCATCCCTCCACCGTGGGCAAGTACCAGCTCTGGGCCCGCACCGCCTGCATGTGGGCCTCGTACAACGAGCGGTTGGCCCGACCGAACCGCTCGATCTCCACCGGCTCCCTGGTGTAGGCCTGGATCACCCGTACCCCGTTGAGCGACTCCGACAGGCGGGCCAGCATGGCCCCGATCCGGTCCCGGACGGCCAGGTAGGCGTCGTTCGACTGCCGCTTGAAGCGGCGCGACGACCAGATCAGCACCGGAGCGAAGGCGAAGCACGACAGGGCCAGCAGGGGCGAGGCGGCGGCCAGCAGCACCATGGCCAGCACGACCAGCAGCAGGTTGGCCACCAGCAGTTGGAGCCCCTGCTGCACCAGCTCCTGCATGGAGTCGACGTCGGAGGTGAGGCGGCTGACGATCACGCCGGTGGGGTGGCGGTCGTGGTAACCGAGGCCCAGTCGCTGGAGGTGGGCGAACAGGCGGATCCGCAGGTCGCGCAGGAAGCTCTCGCCCAGGGTGCCGATGGCCAGGATCTGGCGTCGGGCGAAGACGTAGTTGAGCGCCGCCACCCCGGTGTAGGCCGCCACCGCGGCCCAGATCACACCCTCCCGGCGCTTGATGACCCCGTGGTCGATGGCGATGCGTACCAGGTAGGGGCCGGCCAGCTGGGTGCCCACGTAGCCCACGGCCATGGCCGCCGCCATGGCCACCAGCCGGCGATGGGGTCGCAGCAGCGCCGCGGTGCGGCGGATCACGTGCCGGGTGGCGGCGGCGTCGAGCCGTTCGTCGTCGGAGACCCCGCCCACGATCCACATCAGACCGCCGCCTCCGGGTCCCGGTTGCCCTCGCTGGCGTGGGCGGCGGCGAGCACGGCCCCGTAGCGGGGGGTGGTGGCCAGCAGCTCGTCGTGGGTGCCGGTGGCCGCCACCCGGCCCCCGTCGAGGAAGATCACCCGGTCGGCCAGGGCGATGGTGGCCGGCCGATGGCTGATCACCAGGGTGGTGCAGCCGGCCGCCGCTGCCTTGAGGCCGTCGAGGATCTCCTGTTCCTTCGCCGGGTCGATGGCCGAGGTGGCATCGTCGAGCACCAGCACCCGGGGTGAGGCCACCAGCGCCCGGGCGATGGCCAGGCGCTGGCGTTGGCCGCCCGACAGGGAGTAGCCCCGCTCACCCACCTCGGTGTCGTAGCCGCCGGCCAGCGCCTCCACGAACTCGCTGGCGCCGGCCGCCTCGGCCGCCCGGCGGATGGTGGCATCGTCGGCGTCGGGGCGGGCGAAGGCGATGTTGGCGGCGATCGAGTCGGTGAACAGGAAGCTGTCCTCGAACACGATGGCCACGGCCCGCCGCAGCTCGGCCAGCGAGACCTGGCGCACGTCAACGCCGTCCACCAGCACCCGGCCGGCGTCGACGTCGTAGAACCGGGCCAGCAGGCGGGGCACGGTCGACTTGCCCGACCCGGTCGCCCCTACCAGCGCCACCGTCTCGCCCGGGTGGATCACCAGGTCGAGGTGGCTGAGCACCGGCGCCCGTGCGGGGGTGCTGGCCGTCCCGTTGCGCCCGGCGAGCTGTGGTGTCGGCGATCGCCGGGGGGCCGGCGGATAGGCGAACCGTACGCCCTCGAAGCGGACTTCGCCCCGGGGGGTGGCGGGCAGCGAACGGGCCGGGACCGGTTCGGTGACCGCCGGCTCGGTGTCGAGCACCTCGGCCACGCGCTCGGCCGAGGCCACGGCCCGCTGGCCCAGGGCGATCACGAACCCCAATGACCGGATGGGCCAGATCAGCTGGTTGACGTAGACGTTGAACGCCACCAGGGAGCCGAGGCTGAGTGATCCGTTGACCACTTGGTGGCCACCGACCGCCACCACCAGCAGGAGGCCCACGGTGGGAAGCACCTCCAGCACCGGGCTGAACCGGGCCCGGGTCCGCACCGCGGTCATGGCCTGGTCGTAGAGGCCGTCGGCCTCGGTCTCGAGGCGGGCCTGCTGCACCGGCTCGGCCCCGAGGCCCTTCACCACCCGTGTGCCGGCCACGGTCTCCTCCACCACCCCTGCCACCTTGGCCGAGGCCCGCTGGATGCCCTGCATGGAGGGGTGGAGCCGGAGCGAGAACCGCCGACCCAACACGTTGACCAGGGGTAACGTGCCCAGGGCGCACAGCGCCAGCAGGGGGTTGATCGTCACCAGGATCACGGCCGCGGCCAGGATCTGCAGGCCGTTGCCCAGGGTGAAGGGGATCATGTTGAGGAAGCTCTGGATCTGGAGCAGGTCGCTGTTGGCCCGAGACAGCAGATCACCGCTCGACGAGCGGTCGAAGTAAGCGAAGTCGAGGCCCTGGATGTGGGCGAACAGGCGGTTGCGGAGATCGGCTTCCACCAGCCGGGCCTCACGGAAGGCGAGATAGCGGCGGCCCCCGGCACAGGCCGCCGACACGGCGCCGACGGCCACCACGGCCCCCGTCCAGCGCACGAGGGCGCCGGTGTCGCGCCCGCTGATGCCCCGGTCGATGGCCACCTTCACCAGGTAGGGGACGAACACCCGGGACAGGGCCCACACCACGGCCACGGCGACGCCCAGGGCGATACGCCCCGCCCGGTGGCGCAGCTCGTCCCCGATCAGACGCCATCCCCGGTTACTCACCGCTCCAGGCTGCCCGATCCCTCCGCCCCGGTCGAACCGGCATCCCACCCCACCGGCCCCGTCATCGCCTCCCGCCCCCTTCGGGCGCCGTGGCCGGCCCGAGTTGGCGTCAGGCGCTGTGATCGCCGGACAGGAGGCGTTGGAGGAGAGCGGTGCTGGCTTCGGTGGGGGGGATGGCGCCGGCTTCGGCCTTGCTGAGCAGCTCGGCCCCGTCGGTGGAGGCCAGCATCTGCTCGGTGAGGGCGGCCAGCTTCTGCTCCATCCGGGCCTGGATCTCGCTGCGGATCCGGGCTCGGCGCCGGGTGGTGCGCTGGCCGCTGGCGTCGAGATGGTCGAGATGGGCGGTGGCCGCCTCCAGCACCTCGGGGGCGCCTACCCCGGTGAGGGCCGAGGTCATCAGGATCGGAGGCCGGTAGCCGTCGGCCGCTTCCTGGCCCGTGAGGTGGCTCAGGTCGAGCATGAGATCCAGATCCCGCCGGACGTCGTTGGCCCCTGGCCGGTCGGCCTTGTTGACCACGAACACGTCGGCCACCTCCAGCAGGCCGGCCTTGTTGGCCTGCACGGCGTCGCCCATGCCGGGGGTGACCACCACGATGGCGGTGTCGGCCGCTCCCACCACGTCCACCTCCACCTGGCCGACGCCCACCGTTTCGATGATCACCGGGTCGTAGCCGACGGCGTCGAACAACCGCACGGCCAGGGGGACGGCCAGAGCCAGGCCCCCGGAGTGGCCCCGGGTGGCCATGGAGCGGATGAAGGCGCTGGTCCGGTCGGGGCCGTCGGCGGCGGCCGCGGCGTCGGTGGCGACCACCCCCACCACGTCGTCCATGCGGATCCGGTCGCCCAGGATGGCGCCGCCGGTGAGGGGCGACGACGGGTCAACGGCCAGGATCGCCGGCCGCTTGCCCGCTTCGATGAGCTTGGCCACGAGCTGGCCGGTGAGTGTGGACTTGCCGGCCCCGGGGGCGCCGGTGATGCCGATGATGTGGGCCCGACCGGAATCGGGGTGGGCCAGCTCGCTGATCCGCTCGGCCTCGGCCCCGCCCCGTTCCACCAGGGTGAGGAGGCGGCCCAGGCTGCGGCGGTGCCCGCCGCGGGCGGCGTCGTACAACTCGACGAGGTTGGGGGGAGGTGCCATCGGTGCGGGAGGCGGTTGTGGGCCGGCGGCCCTCAGGCCTGGGCCCCGGCCCGGTTGGCCTGCACCGCGTCGCGCACCACCCGCGCCACCTCCTCGGCCGACGCCCCGGGGCCCAATACGGCCGCCACCCCTGCCTCGTGGAGCAGGGCCACGTCGTCGTCGGGCACGATGCCGCCCACGATCACGGGGATGTCGAGCTCGGCTGCCTTGAGGGCCTTGACCATGTTGGGGGCCAGCGTCATGTGCCCGGCGTTGTGCATCGACAGGCCGATGGCGTCGGCGTCTTCCTGCTCGGCGGCGGACACGATCGAGTCGGTGGTCTGGCGCAGCCCGAGGTAGATGACCTCCATCCCGGCATCGCGCAGGATCCGGGCCACCACCTTCAGGCCCCGATCGTGCCCGTCGAGGCCGAGCTTGGCCAGGATGACCCGCAGATTCTCCGGTTGGTCAGACACTCAGATGATCGCTTTCTCCACGTAGGTGCCGAATACCGTCTCCATGGCCTTCACCACTTCTTCCAGCGTGGCGTAGGCATTGACCGCCTCCAGGATCGGAGGCATGACGTTGGCCGTCGGGTCGGCCGCCGCCTTCGTCACCCCGGCCAGGGCCTCGTCGACCGCCGCCTGATTCCGCTTCAGTTTCACGTCGGCCAGCCGCTTGAGCTGGTACTCCTCGGTGGTGGCGTCGATGCGGAGCAGGTCTTTCTGGGGCTCGGCACCGTCGGTGAAGTCGTTGACCGCCACGATGATGCGGCGCCCGGCATTGACCTCCCGCTCGAAGCGGTAGGAGGCATCCGCGATCTCGCCCACGAAGTAGCCGTTCTCGATGCCGGCGTAGACGCCCTCCAGGATCGAGCCGTTGCCCAGGTCTTCCAGGTGGGCGAAGATCGCCTCGGCCTGGCGTTCCATCTCGTCGGTCATCCACTCGATGAACGGGGCGCCGCCCAGCGGGTCGGCCACGTTGGCCACGCCCGTCTCGTGGGCCACGATCTGCTGGGTGCGCAGTGCGATGCGGGCCGCCTTTTCGGTGGGCAGGGCCAAGGCCTCGTCGAAGGAGTCGGTGTGGAGGCTCTGGGTGCCCCCGATCGCGCCCGCCAGGGCCTGGATGGCCACCCGGGCGATGTTGATCTCGGGCTGCTGGGCGGTGAGCGACACACCGGCGGTCTGGGTGTGGAAGCGGCACAGCAGCGACCGCTCGTCTTTCGCCCCGTAGCGCTCCTTCAGCCACCGGGCCCAGATCCGGCGGGCGGCCCGGAACTTGCCGATCTCCTCGAAGAAGTCGATGTGGCTGTTGAAGAAGAAGCTGAGCCGGGGAGCGAAGACGTCGACGTCGACCCCGGCCGCCATGGCCGCCTCCACGTAGGCGAACCCGTTGGCCAGGGTGAACGCCAGTTCCTGGGCCGCCGTGGAGCCAGCCTCCCGGATGTGGTACCCGGAGATCGACACGGAGTTCCACTTGGGCATCTCGGCCGCCGTGAAGCGGATCATGTCGGTCACGATCCGCACCGACGGCCGGGGCGGATAGATGTACTCCTTCTGGGCCTGGTACTCCTTGAAGATGTCGTTCTGGATGGTGCCGGCCAGCGCCTTGCGGGGCACCCCGTTCTTCTCGGCGTTGGCCACGTACATGGCCAGCACGATGGCGGCCGGGCCGTTGATGGTCATCGACGTGGAGACCGCCGAGGTGTCGATCCCACCGAACAGGTCTTCCATGTCGGCCAGGGTGTCGACGGCCACCCCGGCCCGCCCGACCTCGCCGGTGGACCAGGGCGAGTCGGAGTCTCGGCCCATCAGGGTGGGCATGTCGAAGGCGGTGGACAGGCCCGTGCCGCCGTTGGCCAGCAATTCCTTGAACCGGGCATTGGTGTCTTCGGCCGTGCCGAAGCCGGCGAACATGCGCATGGTCCACAGCCGGGACCGGTACATCGAGGCGTGCACGCCCCGGGTGTAGGGGTACTGCCCGGGGTACGGACCGTCGCCGTACACCGAGTCCACCGGAACGCCCGACATCGTCTCGAACGGGATCTCCCGCAGCTTGGCCCTCGCCATCTCGCGGTCGTAGGCGGCGCGCAGCTCGGCTTGGGTCGGTTCGTTTTCAGCCATGGGGGTTCGACCTCCTGTCGTCATAGTCTGACATCGGGGTGGGACAGAGCAAAGCGGTGGCTGTCGTCAGCCGTCCCCGGGGCCGTCCGACGGGGTGGGCGCGATGGCCGGCTCGGCGGCGTCGGCCGGGGTCCAGCGGGCGAACTCCGGCAGGAACCGGGCCACCACCGCCACCCCGGCCACGCAGATCAGCCCCCCGGAGATGGCCGACACCTGGGGGCCGGCCACCGATGCCACCAGGCCCGACTCCAGGTCGCCCAGGCGGGGACCGCCGGCCACCACCGATATGTGGACCGCGTTGAGCCGGCCCCGCAGCGCCTTGGGCACCGTGAGCTGGAGGATCGTGTTGCGGAACACGGCCGACACCACGTCGCTACCGCCGGCCACTGCCAGGCACACCAGGGCCAGGGGCAGGTAGGAGGTGGCGGCGAAGGCGGCCGTGGCCAGGCCCCACCCCGCCACCGCCCACAGCACGGCCCGGCCGGCGTGGCGGACGCGGCCCGTCCAGCCCGACGTGATGGCCCCCAGCAGCCCGCCCACCGCCACCGACGAGTGGAGCAGGCCCACCGTGGCCGCCCCCCCGCCGAACACGGTGGCCGCCAGCTCGGGGAACAGGGCCCGCGGCATGCCGAACACCATGGCGTTGATGTCGATCAGGAAGGTGCCCTGCAGCGCCCGGCGGCCCTTCAGGAACCGGAGGCCCTCCAGGATGGAGGCCACGCCGGCCCGGGTGCCGCCGTCGGGCGGGGGCAGACGCCGCATGCGCAGGAGCAAGAGGAGGGCCAACCCGAACGCCACCACTTCCAACCAGTAGGCGGGGGCCAGGCCCCACTGGACGATGACCAGGCCGGCCAGGGCCGGGCCGCTCACCCCGCCCACGTGGAACAGGATCTGGTTGAGGGCGGAGGCGGCCGTGATCATGTCGTCGCCCACCAGCTCGGGGGTGACGGCGGACCGGGTGGGGGAGTCGATCCCGGAGATCCCGGCCTGGAGGGCGGTGAGCACGAAGACCGGCCACACCGAGCCCTGGCCGGGGCGGGAGGCGTTCCAGGCCAGCCCGGCGGCGAACACGAGGGGGAAGACGTTGGCGATCAGCAGCAGGCGGCGCCGCTCGTAGGCGTCGGCCAGGGTGCCACCCAGCATCGAGCCCACGATCAGGAATGGCAGCTGGGCCAGGCCCAGCAGACCGACCATGGCCGACGAGTTGGTCAGGGTGTAGACCTGCAGGGGGGCGGCCACGATCGTGACCTGCCGGCCCAGGAAGGCGACGGCCTGACCGCCGAACAGACGCCGGTAGTCGGGCGAACGCCGCAGCGGCGTGATGTCGGCGAGGAGCGAGGCGATCGCACGATGGTGCCGGGTCGGCCCCCGACGGGCAACCCGGGGGCCGGGTGGTGCCGCCGGGGGTGCGTGGTGCACCGGGTGCGTGGGGCGCCACCGGCGGTGCGTGGTGCACCGAGATAAGGGGAGGGCGGGTGTCAGCCGGGCGGGGTGGCGGCGCTGAGGATCCCGGCGGCGGCCAGGGCGTCGATGCGGGTGTCGTCGTAGCCCAGGATCTCGCCGAGCACGGCCCGGTTGTCGGCCCCCCGAGAGGCGACGCGGCCGCTGGTGCCGATGCCGGCCCCGGCGGCGGGCCGAGCGGGAATGCGGACGCCGCCTCCGTCGCCCCCGTCGGGCCCGGCGGAGGCGAACAACTGGCGGTGGGCGGCGAAGTCGGACGCCGCCAGCTCGTGGATCGAGTGCATCTCGGCCACCGTGAAGGGGGTACGGGCCTCCAGCTCCCGGCGGAAGTCGTCGAAGCGATCGAAGGTGGCGGCCCAGGCCGTCAGCTCCGCCTCCAGCTCGACCCGGTTGGCCTCCCGGGTCACCGGGTCGGCGAACCGGGGGTCGTGGTGCAGCTCGGGCCGGCCCATGGCCTCGGGGAGGGTGTCGAACCAGGCCACCGGATTGCCGCCCAGGCCCCACACCCGGCCGTCGGGCAGGCGCAAGATCGGGGTCTGGTCGCAGGCCCCGGCATTGGTGCCCTGCCACCCCCCGGCCAGCTCGGTCGAGGCCCACTCCTGCAGGTACACCATCGACTCCACCATGCACACGTCGAGGTGGCCGCCTTGTCCGGTGCGGGCCGACTGCACCAGCAGCGCATTGATCGAGCCGGCGGCCATGAGCGCGGTGGTGACGTCGCCCAGCACGAGGGCCGGCTGGCGGGCCGGGCGCCCGGTCTTGGCCTCGTCGTAGTGGAGCAGGCCCGATTCGAGGTGCCCGATGGGGGCGTAGGCCCGGCGGTCGGCCCACGGCCCGTCCTGGCCGAAGCCGGTGATCGAGCAGTACACGAGGCGGGGGAACCGCTCCAGCATGGCGGCCGGACCGAGCCCGTAGCGGTCGAGCACGCCGGGGCGGAAGTTCTCCACCAGCACGTCGCAGTGGGCCAGGAGCTCCCGGAGCAGGTCGGCGGCCCCGGCCACCGTGAGATCTACCGAGCAGAACCGCTTGCCGGCGTTCTGCTGGGCGAAGTAAGGGGTGATGCCGTCGTCGGCCAGGGGCGGGAAGGTGCGGCTCAGGTCGCCGTCGGGCGGCTCGACCTTGATCACCTCGGCCCCCTGATCGGCCAGCACCCGGGTGGCAAACGGCCCCGCCACCACTCGCGTGAGGTCCAGCACCCTGATTCCGCTCAACGGTCCGCTCATGGCGGACAAGCTAGTGGGCCGACCCGACGAAGGTCAGGACGAGATACTCCAGGCGGGGCGGGCGGGCACGGGGGATGTGGCCGTGGTGTCACGCCCGGCGGCCCGCCACTGCTCGAGGTTGAGGCTGGCTCCGCCGTCCCACCAGAACTGCACGGCGCTGGCGTTCGAGTACCGGTTGTTCTCGAACTTGATGTTCGACGCGTCCGGGATGAGGCCGTTCCCGGTGACTCCGGTCGAGATGCCCATCGACTGCACACCGACCAGGTTGTTGTTGCGCACCACCACCCGCTGGGCCTGGAAGTTCACGTTGTCGAAGTTGTAGAGGAACGACTCCTGGGGCAGGGGCCGGCGGGTCTGGCGCACGACCACCCCCGACACCGCCCCTTCGATGAAGTTGCCCTCCACCGTCACGTCGCGTGACTCGCCGACGGTGATGGCCCCGGCGTTGAAGTCGCGCCGGAAGTCCGACCAGGTGTTCGTGTTGACCAGCAGGTTGCCCTGGATCAGGCCGTTGCCCGAGACCTCCACCATCACGGCCTGGCTCCGATGGTCGTGGATGTAGTTGTTGATCACCTCGAACCCGTTGCAGCCGACGTCGAACCAGACGGCGATCTCGTCGTTGCCGAAGAGCTCGTTGTGGCGCACCACCACCGGGCGCCCCGGGCTACCCGACTGGGTGATCTTGATGCCGGCCCCGTTGCCGTACTCACCGTCGGCCTGGTGGAAGCCGTTGCCCGATATCACGTTCCGCTCGATCAGGCCGCCGTGCACCTCAGTGCCCCCGATGCCGGTCACCCCGTTGTTGGTGAACGTGCTCCTGCGCACCGTGAAGTCGTCGCCCAGGAACACACCGGAGGCGTAGCCCCCCGAGACCTCGACATCCTCGATGAGCCACTCCTTGGCCATCGTGCCCGGCACCGTGGCCCAGATCTTGCCTGTGCCCCGAATGGCGGCCTGCTCCTGGCGCTTCTCCCCACCGCTACCGGTGAAGGCGCTGAACTTCATGCGCCCGATCGACACCCGGGCGGCGGTTCCGTGGAAGGCGTTCTCGGTGCCCGAGTTGCCCACCACCGAGACCTGGTTCCGGTTCACGCCGATGAACGTCATGTCGTCCTTGGGCACGACGTTGTGGAACCCGTACTGGCCGGCCTGGAGCACGAAGCAGGTGCCGGCTGGGGCGTTCGCCACCACGGTGGCGAGATCGGAGGCCGGCGGATGGATGACCGTGGGTTTGGCGCAGCCGGCGTCGAGCGACCGCCTGGCCGACGGCGGGTCGTGACGCCCGGGCGTGGGAGCGGGAGTGGGAGTGGCCGCCGCCTGGGAGGACGCGGCGGCGTCGACCACCGTTTCGCCGGTGGCCGACGTGGGGGGCGCAGTGGGGGTCGTGGTCGACTCCGGCACGGTTGCCGGAATGGTGGGGGGAGCCTGCGGGGTGGCGGGAAGGAGCCCGACGGCGGCGAGTTGCTCGGTGGGGAACGAGGTTGACGTCGGCGGCTTCGTGTCGATGCGTTCGCCGTCCTCGACGTCGCTCGGCACCAACCCGAACAGCAGGGCCAGCCCGCCGACGATGCCGATCACCGCGGCCCGTTGCCGTAGTTGTGTGCAGATCACGCTTGGTGGGCCTACCTCCGTCGGACTGCCCCGGTGGGTCAGGCTAGCAGCGGGATCAGCGGGCGGGCCCTCGTTTGGCGGCTCTCACGGCGGCCCCACCTCCGATCGCGGCGCCGGCCAGGGCCAGGCACAGCACCATGACCGGTCGGGACCCGCCGCCCCACGGTGGGTGGGCGGTAACCGAGCCGGTGGCGGTGCCAGTCGGGGTGGCAGCGGGCACCACGGCGCTGGCCCGCGGCCCGTCGATCGGGGTGGTGCCGGCCGGCGGACCCAATGGCCGACCACGGCCCGGCGTGAGGTCGGGGTCGGATCCGGATCGGCGACGCCACCCCGCTCCATCGGTCGAGGTGGACGGGGCGACAGCGGTGGACGGGGCGACGGCGGTGGACGGGGCGGTGGACGGGGCGGTGTCCGTCGGCTGGCCCGCGGGCTGGCTGCCGATCGGCTCCCCGGGCGTGGCGCTGGCCTGCGGCGCAGGACCGCCCGGCGCCGGCGCGGCCTGCGTCAATTTCGCCTGGCCCTGCGCCGGGATGGGGGGCACCACGGTGGAGGAGATCCCCGACGGGACCGTGGTCGACGGGGCGGGCGTGGTAGGAGGGGCCGTCGTCGGGCTGGTGGTGGTCGTCGTCGACCCGAGCTGCAGCCCGTCACCGGTTCCGGGACCCCGGGTCTGGTTCTCGGGAACGGACGGCTGCGTGCCGCTGCTCGAGGTGTCGCGCCCATCTGCCTGCCATTGGGCGAAGGTCATCTGGGTCCCGTTGTTCCACCAGAACGACATGGCCTGCGGGTTCTGGTAGGTGTTGCCGGCGAAGGTGATCGAGCCGGGATCGGTGATCATTCCGGTGCCGGTGGTGCCGGTGGAGATCCCCATGCTGCCCACCTGACCGATCAGATTGTTGCGGACCGTCACTGCGCCGGAGACATAGGTCAGGTTGATGTAGAGGGTGAGGTTCTCGCCGGGATAGGGACGGGCCGTCTGGCGGATCGCCACCCCGGCCTGGGCGACATCGATCCGGTTGTTCTCGATCAAGGCGTCACGCGACTCGCCCACCGTCACGGCGGCGGCGTTGAAGTCACCGAGAAAGTCGGTCCAGGTGTTGGACCGCAGGATCGTGTTGCCCCTGACCACGAGGTTGTTCGACAGCTCGAACATGACGGCCTGGCTGAAGTGGTCGTGGATGTAGTTGTCGAGCACCTGGAAGCCGCCGCACCCGAGGTCGCACCAGATGGCGATCTCCTCGTTGCCGTACAGCTCGTTGTTCTTCACCACCACCGGGGCCGCGCTCGTGCCGGCCTGGGTGACCTTGATCCCGCCGCCGTTGGTGGCAGCACCCGAGGCCTGTTGGGCCCCGTTCCCGTGGATGATGTTGTTCTCGATGAGGCCGCCCACGATCAGGTTGCCCCCGATGCCGGTCACGCCGTTGTTTCGAAAGACGCTGTTGCGCACGGTCCAGTGCTCGCCCAGGAACAGGCCGCTGGCGTAGTTGTTCTCGCTCACGACGTCGGAGATCAGCCAGTTCGTGGCCATGGCGCCCCGCACCCCCTGCCACAGGCCGGGCGTGCCCCGGATCGGTGCCTGCTCCTGGCGCGAGGTGCCGCCCGAGTTGTCGAATCCGTCGAAGGTCATCTGGCCGATCACCACGTCGGCGGCGGTGCCGTGGAAGGCGTTCTCGTGGCCGGTGCCGTCGACCACCACCTGGTCGGTCGCTGTTCCGACGAACGCCATGCCGTCCTTGGGCACGACGTCGTGGAACGAGTAGGTGCCGGGGGCCAGGAGGAAACAGGTACCGGCCGGAGCCTGGGCGACGGTGGCGGCGAGGTCGGCGGCCGGAGGCTGGACGGCCACCGGCGTAGCGCAGCCGGGAACGGCGGCGGCCAGCCCGGTCGGCACGGGCGGCCCGTCGTGGAGCACGAGCGCCAGGAACGACACTGCGGTGAGGAGCGCCACCACCGCTCCCCCGACGCGCCGGAGCCTTCGGTAGGGGTAAACCGCCGCTGAAGGCTCCATCGTAAACGGATCGGAATCCGGCCGGAGGTTTTGAGGCTTTGCCCCGCGCTCGGCGTAGGCCCTCGGCCCGACCCCTGGATCGGTGTTCCCACTGGGCTCTAGCCTTGGTCCAACTGATCCACCTCGAGGGGGCGGCATGGCCTACGACACCCACACCGGCACCGACGGACCCGAACCGGTGACCGACTGGGCCAACGACTGGGACTGGCTCGACGACCAGTGGGGCGAGCGGGCCCCCGAGATCTGGGCCGACCTGCGGGCCCAGGGCTGCACGGTGGCCTTCACCGAGCGCTACGGCCGGGCCTTCATGCCCCTCACCCACGAGGCGGTGAGCGCCATCGCTCACGATCCGGAGCGGTTCTCGTCGTTCCGGGTGTCGGTGTCGCTGCCCGATTCCCCGGTGCGCAAGGCGCCGCCCATCACCACCGATCCGCCGGAGCACGCCGCCCAACGCCGCCTGCTGCTGGCCGCCTTCAGCCCCCGCCAGATCGAGGCCAAGGAGAAGCCGACCCGGGAGTACTGCCGCAGCCTGATCGCCGCCCTCGACGGGCAGGACATCGCCGACGCCGCTGTCGACTACAGCCAGCACATCCCAGTGCACGTGATCGCCGAGATGATCGGGGTGCCGGAGAGCGACGCCGACCTGTTCCGGGACTGGGTGTTCCGCAACTTCCAGCTGGCCCCGCGCGACAACGACGTGAAGCGCGCCCTCCAGGTCGAGATGTTCGAGTACTTCAACGCCCTGCTCGATGCCCGGGCCGCCGACCCCCGGGACGACCTGGCCACGGTGATCGTGAACGCCGACATCGAGGGCGAGCCCGTGCCCCGGGATCTCCAGTGCGGCTACCTGATGCTGTTGATCCTGGCCGGGGTCGACACCACCTGGTCGAGCATCGGGTCGGGTCTGTGGCACTTCGCCACCCACCCCGAAGACCGCGACCGGCTGGTGGGCCTCCCCCACGACGACCCGCGGTGGGTGATGGCCATGGAGGAGGTGCTGCGGTTCTACTCGCCGGTCACGATGGCCCGCCAGGTGGTGGCCGACACCGAGGTGTCGGGTTGCCCGGTACGCCACGGGGAGCAGGTGCTGCTCACCTTCCCTGCCGCCAACCGGGATCCCGCCGTGTTCGAGCGGGCCGACGAGTTCGTGATCGACCGCCGGGTCAACCGTCACGCCGCCTTCGGGTTGGGGGTCCACCGCTGCCTGGGGTCGAACCTGGCCCGGATGGAGCTGCTGGTGGCCCTGCAGGAGTGGATCGACGCCTTCCCCGGCTACACCCTCGACAGCCGGGCCCCCGTCACCTGGGCCAACGGCCAGGTGAGGGGCCCCCGCTCGGTCCCCGTCAAGCTGCGCTAGCCCTGCGGATCGCCCAGGAGGAACTGGGCGATCCGCTCGCCCACCACCACGGCCGGGATGTTGGTGTTGGCCCGGGGGATGGTGGGGAAGAGCGCGGCGTCGGCCACCACCAACCGCTCGGCTCCGTGGACCCGGCCGGTGGGGTCGCACACCGAGGTGGCGGGGTCGAGGCCCATGGCCGCCGTGCCCACCGGGTGGTAGTAGTGGAGCACCCCCCGCCGGATGGCGGCCTCCGACCGGTCGCCGGGCGGCTCGTCGATCAGGATCGCCCGCAGCGCCGGCTGGGACAGGAACTCCTCGGCCTGCTCCAGACCGTCGCGCAGCACCTGCCAGTCGTGGCCCTCGGGGTCGCTGAGGTAGCCGTGGTCGATCCGGGGATGGGCCTCCGGGTCTGGGCCGGTCACCAGCACGGTGCCCCGGGACCGGGGGGTCACGCAGGCCACCTCCACCAGGGCCCGACCTCGGGTGAGCTGGGTCTGGGTGGATGAGCACACCGGGAACACATGCATGTCGTAGATCCCGTCGGTGGCGAGCGACGAGCGGGCCTTGCCCAGCGTCTGTTCCTCGGGCACGAACCCGGCGGCGGCCGCCTCGGTGAGCCACCGCTGTAGCTCGGGGGCGAGGGCCCGGGAGGCGTTGATCATCGGGTGGTCGTGGAGGTTGGCCCCCACCGTCGACAGGTCGACCACCGGGGTGATGCCGAGGGCGCGGAGGGCGTCGGCCGGCCCGATGCCGGAGCGCTGGAGGATGGCGGGCGTGCCGTAGACGCCGGCCGCCAGCACCGCCCGGTCGGCCGTGATCGTGAGGGGCTGTCCGTGGCGGATGGCGTGGATGATCACCGGGCCGTCGCCAGCGCCGCCGGTGACCCGGTCCACCAGGGTGTGGTCGACGATCTGCAGCCGGCCCGTGGACCGCACCGGGTCGAGGTAGGCGAAGGCGGTGTTCCAGCGGATGCCCTCGAACACGTTGACCGGCTCCAGGCCGAAGTTGTCGCCGGCGTCGAGGTCGCACAGGTCGGAGGCGAAGGTGGTGGTGTTCACCGGCCAGCCGGCGGAGACGGCGGCGTCGAGGCAGCGGTCGTGGAAGGGGCCGGCCTCGGCCCGGGTGTAGGTGCGGACCCGCATGCGCTCCAGGGCACTGGCGAACAGGGGCCGCAGGGTGGCGGTGTCCCAGCCAGGGAGGTTCCAGGCGTCGTAGTCGCTGTGATGGCCGACGGCGGCGATGGCGCCGTTGTGGGCCGAGCAGCCGCCCAGGATGCGCGCCCGCTCCCACGTCCACGGCTCGTCCCGGCCCGGCACCGGGCCCGAGGTGTAGCCCCAGTCGTGGGTGGTGGCGATCAGGTCGGCACCGAGGATCTCCGCCGGCCAACGACCCTCGTCGATGTGGCCGTAGTCGGGGCCGGCCTCCACCAGCACCACGCTCACCCCGGCCTCGGCCAGCCGCCCGGCCACCACGGCTCCCCCCGAGCCGCCGCCGATCACCACCACCTCGGCCCCGTCGATCCGGCTGTCGTCCCGCTGTGCGCTCATGGCGTGCGAGCGTAGGCGCCCTGCCGTCGATCGGCGCCGCCTCATGCGATGACCGTTCCGTCGGGGCGGTAGGTGCGCCACCTGCCGGTGTCGGGGTCTCGGGTGACGGTGAAGCCTTTCTGTTTCCACCTGTTGTGGAACCCACAGAGGGGTGCGCCGTTGGCGGGGTTGGT
Source organism: uncultured Actinomycetes bacterium (assembly GCA_902826025.1). GTDB lineage: Bacteria > Actinomycetota > Acidimicrobiia > Acidimicrobiales > SZUA-35 > CADEDH01. The sequence continues at coordinate 39,099 of CADEDH010000005.1, read as the reverse complement.
GTGTCCGCCGTTGGCGTGGTCGTGGAGGTGGTCGATTTCGCAGCGAGTGGTGGGGTGATCACAGCCGGGCCACACGCAGTGGGAGCTCTGCAGTTGGGCGGCGTGGCGGGCGGAGCCGGTGAACAACCGGGCTTTGCGTCCGAGGTCGATGACGACGCCTTTGGTGTTGATGACGACCCGGCGGATCTCGTTGGCGAGGCTGGAGAAGAACTGTTCGACGGGTTCGAGGGGTACCCCGTTGAGGGTGGAGCACCGGTAGGTGTCGGGGTCGCACCACAGCGCTCGCTGGGTCCGTGCGTCGGTTAGCGATGCGGACCAGTGGGTGTCGAGCGCCGCGGCGTCGCTCCCGAGCAGCTCGAGCATCGAGTGGTAGGTCTCGGCGGACCAGACGATGTTGTGGACGATCTTGGGGGCGGTGGTGCCGGGGGGTGCGCCGGCGGCGTCGTTGCACATCTTCATGAATGCGTCGGCTCGCCGTTGGGCGTCGGTGCGTTTCAGGTCGGAGAGGGTGGCGGCGTCGCCGAGCTTGGCTCGGGCTTCGGCCCAGTCGGCCAACCATTCGGCCTGGATGTAGTGGTCGAAGATCTCCCGGGCCCGGGCGCCCTGGTCGTCGGCCAGGTGGCCCGACAGGTCCCAGGTGCCGTCGATGCTGCTGTGGACCAGGCGGATGTTGCGGTTGTCGTGGTTGCGGTTGTTGTCCTTGAACGCACCGTCGGCGTCGACGGCGCGTTCCCAGTCGAGGATCTTGTCCCTGAACCCGTCGAACGATTCTTCGTCGGCCAACTGGAGGAACTTCTCCTGCCGGGCCGGGACCTTGTCCCTGATCCGGCGGTTGGCGTGGACCTGGGCCAGGACCTGCACATGGTCGGGGCCGATCCGCCCCGCCCGGGCGGCGGCCGCGATCTCGGGAAGGTCATGCAGTGCCCGGGCGGCCTGGGCCCGCCGGTGGGCCTCGGCGGACGAGACTTTCAGGGCGTGGCGGATGTGTGCTCTGACAGAGCGGTGCCCGTCGATCCGGTGCAGGCGTTCGGTGTCGATGTGGGCGACGTTGTCGATCGGGGCGGTGCTGACGATTCGGCGAACGAGCTCCAGTTGGCGTTCGGCCACCAGCACATCGGCGGCCTGCTGGGGTTCGCTCAGCTGATCGGCGACCCGGCGGGCGGCGGCCACGAGATCAGCGAACGCGTTGGCCAGCCCTCCGCTGGCAAACCCGGGTTCCGCCGCCGAATCCATGAGGCAACCCTACGCAGGAGGTGTGACAGCGAACCCCGAATCGAGGCCCCTCCTGGGAAGAAATCCGGAGAAAACCGGAGAAAGCAGAAAACGCGACACAGAACGAGACACCGGCGCGCCGGGATGGGGGTGAGTAGGGTCGGCCCCATGCGCCATGTGACCCTGGGCCGCACCGGCCTGCCCGTCTCCCGCCTGTGCCTCGGCACCATGACCTTCGGCCTCCAGTGCGACGAGGCGGAGTCGTTCGCCATCCTCGACGCCGCCGCCGAAGCCGGCATCACCTTCCTCGACACGGCCGACGTCTACCCGCTCGGTGGCACCGGGGCCGAGGTGGGACGCACCGAGGAGATCATCGGCCGCTGGCTCCAGGGCAAGCGCGATGACTTCGTGGTGGCCACCAAGTGCGTGGGTGTGATGAGCCGCCGCCGGTGGGACCGGGGCGCCTCGCGTAAGCACATAAAGGAAGCGGTCGACGCCTCGTTGCGCCGGCTCGGCACCGACCGGATCGACCTCTACCAGCTCCACTCTTTCGACCCCGACACCCCGATCGAGGAGTCGCTGTCGGCCCTCGACGACCTGGTCCACCAGGGCAAGGTGGGCTACGTGGGCTGCTCCAACTTCGCCGCCTGGCAGCTGGCGCTGTCCGTAGGCCGCAGCGAGGCCCGCAACCTGGTGCGCTTCGATTGCATCCAGCCCCGCTACAACCTGCTGTACCGACGCAACGAGCTGGAGCTGTTCCCCCTGTGCGAGCAGGAGGGGATCGGCGTGATCCCCTACAACCCGATCGCCGGGGGGATGCTGTCGGGCAAGCACCGGCCCGGCACCGCAACCGAGGGCACCCGGTTCACCCTGGGATCGGCCGCCGGCCGCTACCAGGACCGCTACTGGCACGACCCGGTGTTCGACACCGTCGAGGAGCTGAAGCGCCTGGCCGAGGAGGCGGGGATGCCGCTGGTGACGCTGGCCGTCGCCTGGTGCCTGGCCCAGCCGGCGATCACGTCGCCCATCATCGGCGCCAGCCGCCCCGACCAGCTCCAGGCCTCGGTCGCCGCGCTCGACGTCACCCTCGACGCCGACCTGTACCGCCGCATCGACGAGCTCACCACCGGCTACCGGGCCTCAGCCGAGCTGCGGTGACCCGTCCTCCGCCCAAGGTGGGGGTGGACGAGAACAGAACGTCGAGCTAGGTTCTCGCCCCACGTCCCGGAGAGGGGACGAAAGGGTGGGTGACGGCGGATCGGGGCCCACCGGCAGGGGAGAGCATGATGATGAGACGAACGCGCGCCTCGGCGCCGACCCTGGCGGCCATCGGCCTGCTGTTGGCCCTGTTGGCCAGCCTGCTCGCGGCGGGACCGGCGTCGGCCGCCGGTGGGCCTGTCCTCGATGTGACCAGGGGCCCCGCCAACGCCTCAGGGGCGGTGGCGCCCGGCGCAGTCGCCGAGTACGAGCTGCGGGGGCGCCCCGGCGGCCAGGTGAGCATGGAGCTGATCGACCTGAACGCCGGCGCCTGCCACTCGTTCTTTCCGTTGGATCTGTCGCTGAGCACCGCAGGCGGTGCGCCGGTGGGCCTAGCCGACATGCGGGACTGTGCCTCCTACGGGCCCTGGACCTTCCCGGCCGACGGGGTGCTCGTCGTGCAGCTGCGCACGTCGGTGATCGACCAGAGCTTCCAGCTGCGGTTCGGGCCGGTCGACTTCGAGGACGTGCCGGTTCGGCTGCGCTCCGGGTCGGCCCGTCTCACCGGCGCCTTCTCGGTGGCGTTGGACGGCACCGACTACGTCGTGCGGGCCGATCCCGGCCAGCAGCTCGTGATCCAGACCGCCAATACCTTCTGCGACTTCTTCACCCCGCAGGTGAAGGTCCTCGGCTCCGACGAGCGTGAGCTCCGGCTACCGGAAGCGGGTAGCTGCAGCACGGTGGGCACGTGGCAGATCCCCCCTGGCGGCGTCGTCAAGGTGCGGGTCGGCCACGTCGGCCCGCTCACCGGCTTCCCCACGCAGGCACGCTACGACTTCACGGTCAACGTCTTCCGCTACCCCACCGTGAAGCTCCCGCCCCGCCGCGAGACGGTCGAGGTGCGCGACACCGTCACCGTGCCGATGGGAGGCACCGACTACGTCGTCACCGATTCGGCCGACGTCGACAGCCTGGCCGTCGAGGTGCTCGGCCTCACCTCGAACGACGGGTGTGCCGAGGACGCCACCTCGGTCGAGCTCAATGTCGAGCTGATCGTCGACGGCATTCCGACCGGCCGGCAACCGCTGAGCTGCGGCAGGAGCATCGCCACAGCGAAGGTCTGGAACCGGTCGCTGGTCGTACGGATCACCGGCTTCAGCCGGTCGGGTGACCGGCCCTCCACCGGGAAGTACCGCGTTGCGATCCACCCCCTCCACACCACCCGCACACCGGTCAACGTCACCGCCGGCCCGTCCACCGTGAGCGGCTCGATCGATGTGGGCGGCGACGTCAACGAGTACGTGATCACCGGTCCTCCCGGACGGATCCTGGTGGCCCACGATCCCGATCGCTTGCTGCCCAGCGGGACGTGCCTGTTCCCGGGCGAATCGTTGACCGTCTCGTCGAACGACGCCACCTTCGATCCCTCCCTACGGAGGCCATCGACCGTCTGCGGTTGGTTCGGCCCCTTCCGGATCCCCGCCAGCGGGGTCATCCACGTGCAGGTCAGCAGCCAGCGTGAGCCGTTCCCGGTGGCCGGCTCGTACCGGCTCACGTTCGACACCTTCGACTACGAGACGGTTCCGGTCGACATCACGGGCGGGCCCCAGGAGGTCTCGGGCCACCTCGAGATACCGCTCGACGGCACCAACTACCTGGTCACCGGGCTGCCCGGCGACCAGGTGCGGTTCGAGGTACTGAGCCTGGAGGCCCCGGCCAGCTGTGACACCACCCAGGTCTTCCCGCTGGAGGTCGACGTCTACAACCCCGAGAACTGGTTCGACCTGTCGGTCCACGACGTCGGCTTCAACGGTTGCGGGCTCTACCAGCCGAACGCCACGATCGGGGCCGACGGGAAGCTCGTGTTCCGAGCATTCCTCGGCGGCACCGGGAACCAGACCTCGGGCGGCTACACCATCCGCTTCTCCAAGGTCGTGTGAGCGGGGCCGGCGCCCCGGGCTGACCCTTGCCTCAGCTCAGGGCGCCGGCGACGACGGTGCAGACGGCGTCGATGTCGGGGGCGGACACATCGAGGTGGGTGACCATACGGCTGGCCCGGCCGTTGATGGCGACCAGCATGTCGTTGGCGGCCAGGGCCTCCCGCACCGGCTCGGGATCGACGGTGTCGTCGAACCGGGTGAACACCATGTTGGTGTTCTGCCCGGTCACCGTCACCCCCTCGATCTTGGCCAGGCCCTCCGCCAATCGCCCGGCGTTGGCGTGGTCGTCGGCCAACCGCTCGATGTTGTGCTCCAGGGCGTAGAGCCCGCCGGCGGCGATCATGCCGGCCTGGCGCATCCCGCCCCCCAGCATCTTGCGCCACCGCCGGGCCGACTCGACCAGGTCGGCCCGGCCCACCAGCACCGAGCCCACCGGCGCCCCCAGCCCCTTGGAGAGGCACACCGACACGGTGTCGAACACCTCGGCCACCGCCGCCGGCGCCACCCCGAGGGCCACCGCCGCGTTCCACAGGCGGGCCCCGTCGAGGTGCAGGCCGAGCCCTCGGGCCCGGGCCAGCTCGGCTGCCTCAGCCAGGTGGCTCAGGGGCAGCACCTTGCCGTCGTGGGTGTTCTCCAGGCACAGCAGCCGGCTGCGGGCGAAGTGACTGTCGGGCGGCTTCACCACGGCCGCAACGTGATCCAGATCGAGCCGGCCGTCGTCGAGCATCCGCACCGGCTGGGGCTGGATCGACCCCAGCACCGCCCCACCCCCGGCCTCGTAGCGGTAGGTGTGGGCGTTGTCGCCCACGATGTATTCGTCACCCCGCTGGCAGTGGGCCATCAGGGCGCACAGGTTGCTCTGGGTTCCCGACGGCACGTACACGGCCGCCTCCTTGCCCAACAACTCGGCCGCCGCCCGCTCCAGGGCGGCCACCGTCGGGTCGTCGCCCCACACGTCGTCGCCCACCTCAGCTGCCGCCATCACGGCCCGCATCTCAGGCGAGGGTCGGGTGACGGTGTCGGAGCGCAGATCGATCATGGCCCCATCCTGCCGGCTCGGCGGCCGTACCCGTCCCGGCTTGAGCTTTGTTAGCTTCTCTAACTACCTTGGGCCGATGGCATCCAAGGACACCTCGGGCCCGGTAACCCATGAGGTGGGCGGTTCGATCACCCACCGCCAGATAATGCTGTCACTATCGGGCCTGATGGTGGGCATGTTCATCGCCGCCATCGACCAGACGATCGTGGCCACCGCCTTGCCCGCCATCGTCACCGATCTGGGCGGCCTCAAGTACCTGTCGTGGGTGATCGTGGGCTACCTGCTCACGTCCACCGCCTCCACCCCGTTGTGGGGCAAGATCGGCGACCTCTACGGCCGTCGCCGTATGTTCCAGACCGCCATCGTGATCTTCCTCATCGGCTCGCTCATGTGCGGCCTGGCCCCGTCCATGATGACGCTCGTGATCGGCCGGCTGGTGCAGGGCATCGGGGGCGGCGGGCTCTACGCCCTGTGCTTCGGCATCGTGGGCGACCTGGTGGCCCCCCGTCAGCGGGGCCGCTACATCGGCTACTTCGCCGGCATGTTCGCCACCGCCGGCGTGATCGGGCCCCTGGTGGGCGGCCTCATCACCGACCACATCGGCTGGCGCTGGATCTTCACCATCAACCTTCCGATCGGGATCGGTTCGCTGGTGGTGACCGCCCTCACCCTCCATCTCCCGTCCACCCGCCGCGACGCCCGCCTCGACCTGTTCGGGGCGATCCTGCTGGTGGCCGGTGTGATCTGCCTGATCCTGGGCAGCGTGTGGGGCGGCGACACCTACGCCTGGGGCTCCGCTCAGATCATCGGCCTGGGGGTGGCCTCGGCCGTGCTGCTGGTGGCCTTCCTGCTGTGGGAGTCCCGGGTGGCCGAGCCGATCCTGCCCCTGCGCCTGTTCCGCAACAAGGTGGCGGCCACCCTGCTGGCCCTGAGCTTCCTGTTCGGCCCGATCTTCTACGCCGCCGCCGCCTTCGTGCCCCTGTTCATGCAGGGGGTGAAGGGGTTCACGGCCACCGAGTCGGGCCTGATGCTGGCCCCCAACGCCGCCGGCATGAGCATCGCCGCCATCATCACCGGCCGGCTCACCACCCGCACCGGGCGCTACAAGCACTGGGTGGTGGGGGGCTCGGCCCTGCTCATCGCCGACATGGTGCTCATGTCCCGGCTCGACTCCCACTGGGGCACCCCCCACATGGCGGTGATGATGCTGGCCATCGGGGTGGCGCTGGGGATGGCCCTGCCGGTGATGTCCACCGCCTCCCAGAACGCGGTGGAGCTGACCGACCTGGGGGTGGTGACGGCCGCCGTCACCTTCTTCCGTACCCTGGGCGGTACGTTCGGGATCGCCGTGTTCGGCGCCGTGCTCCGGGGCCGGTTCGACGGGAAGTTGAACGAGATCGCGGCCACCACCACCCTGCCCGAGGGAGTGACGGCCAAGACCCTGGCCGACCGACCGGCCGCCATCCACGATCTGGCCGAACCTCTGAAGACCCTGGTCCAGGAGGCCATGGCCCACTCCGTGGCCGCCGTGTTCCTGGCCGCGGTGCCGATCGCCCTGCTGGTGTTCGTGCTGGCCGTGGTGCTGGAGGAGCTCCCGTTGCGTACCTCCACCACCCTCAACGCCGGTCAGGGCGATGAGGCCAGCCCCCGTCAGAGCAGCCCCCGTCAGAGCAGAGCCCGCACCGCGTCGAGGGTGTCGGCGTCGACGGGCGACTTGTCGGGGCGGTAGCCCTTCACCCGGGCGAAGCGGAGGGCCACGCCCCCGGGGTAGCGGGGCGAGCGCTGGGCCCCGTCGAGGGCGATCTCCACCACCAGCTCGGGGGCCACGAACACGGTGTGGCCGCTTGCGTCCTCGCCCACCCTGCGGGCCAGGAACTGCTCGGTCTGCCAGGCCAGCAACTCGTCGGTGAGGCCCTTGAACGTCTTGCCCACCATCACCAACTCCCCCGTCTCAGGATGGCGGGCGCCCAGGTGGAGGTTCGACAGCCAGCCCCGGCGCCGGCCGTGGCCCCACTCGGCGGCCAGCACCACCAGGTCGAGAGTGTGGACCGGCTTCACCTTGAGCCAGCTCTTGCCCCGACGCCCCGCCTCGTAGAGGCCGTCGACCGATTTCACCATCACCCCCTCGTGCCCCTGGGCCAGGGCGAGATCCAGATGGGCGGCCGCCGCCTCGGCCGAGGTGGCCACCACCGCCGGGATCCGCCGCTCGCCCACCAGCTCGCCCAGGGCGGCCGAGCGGTGGTGGAGGGGTTCGTCGATGAGGCTGCGCCCGTCGAGCGCCATCAGATCGAAGAAGAACGGCCGCACGAGGAAGCCGCCCGCTCCACCGTCGGTCTCGAGCCCGGGAGCGGCCTGGGTGGCGAAGGTGCTGATCGTGTCCTGGAACGACCGGGGGCCGACGTCGCGGCCATCGTCGTCGGTGTGGAAGCCCAGCACCTCACCGTCGAGGATGGCGCTGCGGCAGGGCAGGGCCCGGGCCCACGCCACCACATGGGGCAGGCGGTCGGTCACGGGGTTGAGGTTGCGGGTGTAGATCGCCACCTCGTCGCCATCGACGTGGACCTGCACCCGGGCCCCGTCGAGCTTCCACTCCACCTGGGCCGTTCCCCCGAAGGCGGCCACGGCGGCCCCCACGTCGGTGGCGGTGGAGGCGAGCATGGGATGAATGGGGCGTCCCACCTCGAGTTGCACCGCGGCCAGGCCCCCGGGCCCCTCGGTGAGGGCGATGCGGGCGGCCCGGCCCAGGTCGCCCTGCAGCATCACGGCCCGCCGCAGCTCCGCCGCTTTCACGTCGGCGGCCAGGGCCACGGCAGCGGTCAGCACCCCCTGGAGGGCGCCCTGGCGCAGGTCGCCGATGAGGATGCGGCGCACAAGCTCGTGCTCGTCGGCCGTGGCCCGGGCCAGGAAGGCGCCGAGCAGCTGGTCCCGGGCCTTCACCGAGCCCGGCCCGGAGGTGGCCACCAGCTCACCGAGCAGGGTGTCGAGGGCCAGGATCGGCAGCGACGGCTCAGCCGCCGGGGCCACCTGCAGGCGGGACACGGTGGCCCAACCCACCCCGAGCGACCCCTGGCGGGGCGCGCCCATCAGCAGGCCCACGGCCGGCTCGATCTCATCGGGCGCCAGCCCCCGCAGGGTGGCCGCCAGGAGCTGCTGCTTCTCTCGCCGGCTGGCGGTGGCGGCCACCGCGGCCGAGGTTCGGGCGAGCTCTATCAACAGCATGTCGGCTCCAGTATCCAGCCCGCCGGCCGTGGTTCCCCACGCCCGGCCCGCCCCCGGTACGATCTGCGATCCGGCCCCGAGCCGACTCGACAACACCCGACCCGACAACCGACACGACAACCGACCCTGGGGGACACCATGAGCGATGACGACGAGGCGAGTATCACAGCCCGGCCCAACGGCCCGTTGCTGGTGAAGGGCTCGGTGCCCCTGGTACGCAAGACCGCCGTCCACTCCGAGCACGGCGAGCCCCTCACCTGGATCACCAGCGCCCCGGTCACCGACGCCGCCAACTACGCCCTGTGCCGGTGCGGCGCGTCGGCCAAGCGGCCGTTCTGCGACGGCACGCACGCCAAGGTGGGCTTCGACGGCACCGAGACCGCAGCCGCCGCCGACACTGCGGCCGGCACCTACGACGGCCGGTCCAAGACCCTCGGTGGCACCGGGATCACGGTGCGGGACGACCGTTCGATCTGCGTCCACGCCGGGTTCTGCGGCACGCGCGTGTCGAACGTATGGAAGGAGATGGCCGGCACCGACGAGTCGACCGTGCGACTGGCCGTGATCAACGCCGTGGAGAAGTGCCCCTCAGGCGCCCTCACCTACCGCTTCGACGGGGTCGAGGGCGACACCGAGCCCGACTACCCCACCCAGATCGGCATCGTCGACAACGGCCCCCTGTGGGTGACCGGTGGCATCCCGGTGACCACCGCCGACGGGCGGGACCTGGAGGTCCGGGCCCGGGTGACGCTGTGCCGGTGCGGGGCCTCGGGCAACAAACCGCTGTGCGACGGCTCCCACAAGGAGGCCGGCTTCACCGAGCCGTGACCCCGGCGTTCCGGCGCCGAAAACCGGAAAGAACTTGTATCACCGGTTCCGGTACCTCGTCTGTATGTGTGCGCCGGTGCAAACGGTACGGCGTGCCCTTTGGGGGCAGCCCGGCGCAAACGGCGAGAGAGCGGTAGGCCTGGAGGGAGGCCTGCCGCTCTCAGCTTTTTGGCCGCAGTGGGGCTCCGCTTCCCGCTCGGTCCTGCGGTTCAGGCGCCGGGGCGGGCGCGGTCGGTCATGCGGCGCACGTCGAGGGGGGGCCCGGCCGGCTCGGGCCCGATCCGGATGCGGGCGTCGACCACCACCGCCCCGTCGGGGCCCACGATCACCGGGTTCAGGTCGAGTTCGGCGATCTCGGCCCCCCGGTCGTCGTGGTGGCCGGCCAGGCGGGCCACCCGCTCCAACAGGTCTTCCAGGGCGGCGGTGTCGGCCGGGGGCGCCCCCCGGTAGCCGAACAGCAGGGGCGACGCCCGCAACGAGCGGACCAGGTCGGCGGCGTCGGCGTCGGTGAGGGGTAGCACCCGGAACGACCGGTCGCCCAGCAACTCGGTGGCCACGCCCCCCAGACCGAACATCACGAGCGGGCCGAACACGGCGTCCTGCACCACGCCGATGATCGTCTCGGTGCCGGCGGCGGCCATGGCCTGCACCACACCGCCCGTCATCCGTTCGCCGATCCTCGTCGCCATATCGCTGTAGGCAGTCAGCACCGCCGCCTCGTCGCCCAGGTCGAGGGCCACCCCGCCCACGTCGCTTTTGTGTACGAGATCAGGTCCGCTGGCCTTGAGGGCCACCGGGAACCCGATCCGGGCTGCTGCGGCCGCCGCCTCGTCGGCCGAGCCCACGGCCACCGTGCGGGCGGTTTTCACGCCCACCGCCTCCAGCACGTCCCACACCTGGTCGGGTGTCAACCACCCGCCGGCGGGGGCGGCGGCCAGGGCGCCGGCGATCACGTCGGCCGCCCGGTCCACGTCGAACCGCTCCAGTTCCCGCACCCGGCCCGGGGGCCGGCGGCGCCATTCGGCGTAGGCGGCGGCCCGACCCAGGGCCCGCACCGCCGCCTCGGGCGAGGAGAAGGCCGGCACCCGCACGTCGGCCGGCGGGGCAGCAATGTCGGTCCCGGCCCCTGCGGCCGGGGCCGGGGACCGGGCCGGTTCGAGTAGCGCCGGCATGTCGGGCCAGGCCAGAAAGCTGACCACCACCGGCTTGGCCGCCGGCACCGGGTCGGGTCCGGTGGCCGCCGCCCCGGCGGCGGTACCGCCGCGTTCCCCTTGGGGGACGGCCGGCGGGGGGACGGCCGGCCCGGCGGTAGCCACCACGCCGGCCACGCCGGCCGCCACCTGACGGGGCGGGGCGGCGAAGGTTGGCGTGCAGATCACGAGCACGGCGTCGACGTCGGGGTCGGCCAGCAACAGCTCGGTGGCCTGCCGGTAGTGCTCGGGTGTCGCCCCGGCCACCAGATCCACCGGGTTGGCGGTGGCCGCCTTGGGGTCGAGGATGGCCCGCAACGCCTGCTGGGTGCCCGCCCCCAGGGTCGGCACGTCGAGCCCGGCGGCCACACAGGCGTCGGTGGCCAGGATTCCCGGCCCACCCGAGTTGCCCACGATCGCCACCCGGTTGCCGGCCGGTAGAGGCTGCGACCCCAGCACCAGGGCCATGTCGAACTGCTCCTCCAGCGTGTCGACCCGGATCACGCCGGTCTGGCGGAACAGGGCGTCGACCGCCGTGTCGGGGCTGGCCATGGCGGCCGTGTGGGACGAGGCGGCCCGCACGCCCACCGGGCTCCGGCCGCTCTTGACGGCGATGATCGGTTTGCGGCGCGACACCCGGCGGGCGATCCGGGCGAACTTGCGGGGGTTGCCGAACGACTCCAGGTACAGCAGCACCACGTCGGTCCCGGGATCGTCTTCCCAGTACTGGAGGAGGTCGTTGGAGCTGACGTCGGCCTTGTTGCCCACCGACACGAAGGCCGACACCCCCAGCCCCAGCCGCTGCGACCGCTCCAGGATGGCAATCCCGATCGCGCCCGACTGCGACAGCATGGCCACCCGCCCGGCCGAGGGCCGGTAGGGCGAGAAGGTGGCGTCGAGGCCGATGGCGGTGTTCACCATGCCGATGCAGTTCGGGCCGACCAGGCGCATGCTGTGGAGTCGGGCCAGGTGCCGGAGCTGGGCCTCGCCGTCACCCTCTCCCACCTCGCCGAACCCGGCCGACAGTACCACCACGCCCTTCACCCCCTTGGTCCCGCACTCCTCCAGCACGGAGGCCACGGCCGGGGCCGGCACGGCGATCACGGCCAGGTCGACCGGGCCGGGGATGGCCGTGACGCTGGGGTAGGCGGGCACGCTGGCCACATGGGGGCTGCCCGGGTTCACGGGATAGACAGGGCCGTCGAAGTTGCCCCCGAGCAGGTTGCGGAGCACCTGGTGGCCGACGTTCTGGCGCGACCGGCTGGCCCCCACCACGGCCACCGACCGGGGTAGGAGCAGCCTTGCGATCGAGGCCGCCTCGGCCCGGTGTTCCCGCTGCTCCATCGCCGCCTGGGCCGCCGGGCTCGGCTCGATCAGCAGCTCGACGCCCACCACCCCGTGGTCGAGGTGAGTGGTCTCGGCGAAGCCGGCCGAACGGAACACGCCCAACATCTGGCGGTTGGTGGCCAGGGTCTCGGCCGTGAACCGGGTGATGTCCCGCTCCCGGGCGTCGGCCGCCAGGTGCTCCAGCAGCACGGTGCCCAGGCCCCGACCCTGGTGCTCGTCGGCCACCACGAAGGCCACCTCAGCCCGGTCGGCGTCGCCTTCCCGCTCGTAGCTGGCCACCGCCGCCAGATGCCCGCCCACCTCGGCCACCAGCGTGAGCTGGTTGTGGAAGTCCACCGTCGTGAAGTGCTCCACCATGGCGTCCGACAGGCGGGGCTTGGCGGTGAAGAACCGCATGTAGCGGCTCTCGTCGGACAAGGCGAGGTGGAAGGCCTGCAGGGCCGGCCCGTCGGCCCGGTTGATCGGGCGGATGTGGGCCGTGGTGCCGTCGGCCAGCACCACGTCGGACGACCAGTGCTCGGGGGGATGGCTGGTGGTGGATGCATGCGGGTCGGCTGTCACCACTCCATGAAACCACCGGCGCCGCCGTTCATCAGGGCCTAAGGTCCCACCCTCCCCGGGCGGCCCGGTGGCGCTCGCTAGTGTGGAGTCGTGGAGGATGTCGCACGCCTGGTCGAGGCGGCCCGCCAGGGTGATGCCGCCGCATGGAGGGCCCTGGTCGATGGGCACACGGGGCTCGTGTGGAGCATCGTGCGCGGCTACCGCCTCGACCACGAGACCGCCCGCGACGTCTACCAGACCGTGTGGCTCCGCCTGGCTGAGCACCTCGACCGCATCCGGGAGCCGGGTCGCCTGGCCGGTTGGTTGGGTCAGACCACCCGCAACGAGTGCGTGGGCGTGGTGCGCCAGCGGAGCCGGATCGTGCTCACCGACGAGCCGGAGCACGTGCGGGCGGGCGGCGAGCCGGTTGACCTGGCCGCCTGGGCGGAGCCCGGTTCCCGCCTCGAGCGGGACGAGACCCGGGCCGCGGTGGCGGCCGCCTTCGACCGGCTGGGGGAGCGGTGCCAGGAGTTGCTCCGCCTGCTGGTGTGCGATCCGCCGGTGAGCTACGAGCTGATCTCCGAGTCGCTCGGGATCCCGGTGGGCTCGATCGGGCCCACGCGGGCCCGCTGCCTGCAGACGTTGCGGTCCACGCCCGAGATCTCTCGTATCAGCGCCGGGCTGCGTTCGTCATGACGACACCGATGGACGACGATGCCCTGCTCGCTCTGGTGGCCGACGCCGTGGCTGGCGACGGACCCCCGCCCGGCGCCGTGGAGGCGGCCTACGCCGCCTTCGGGTGGCGGACCCTGGAGGCCGACCTGGCCCAACTGTTCGAGCCCGAGGTGGTCGGCTTCCTCCACCAACCCCAGCCGGCGGCCCGGGTGGTGACGTTCACCACCGACCACGGGGTGATCGAGGTGGCGATCGACGGTGGCCATCTGGCCGTGACTGCCAGCCCGCCGGTCGACGCCGTCGTGCTCCGCCGCCCCGACGGCACGGCGGAGCCCATTGGTAGGGCGGAGCCGGGCCCGGCCCGCCTCGAGCTGACGTGGTCCACGGGAACGGCTCTGACACCTTGGTTCACCCTGTAATACCTGGCCTACGCTGGTTGGCGAGGGGGTGCGATCGTCATCTTTGGTATCGGTGCCACAAGCGGGTTTGGGGCGGTCTCACCGGGGCCTAGGGTGACACACTGTTATGACGACGACCGATTTCTACGCCATGCTGTCAGAGGCCGACCGACGCCGAATACGGAGCCTGATGGTCAGGCGCCGCTTCGAGCGGAACGAGGTGGTGTTTCACCAGGGGGATCCGGGGGCGAGCCTCCACGTGATCGAATCGGGCTGGTTCCTGGTGCAGGCCGTCACCGCCAGCGGGAGCCGGGTGGGGATGACGATCGAGGGCCCCGGTGACGTGTTCGGGGAGCTGGCCCTGCTCGACAGCCAGGGCCGGCGCACGGCGACGATCCGGGCGTTGCGGCGATCGGAGACCATGTGCCTCGACGCCGAGCGGTTCGCCGAGCTGCGCCTGTCCCTGCCCGAAGTCGACCGGTTCCTGGTGGCCATGCTCACCCGTCGCGTCGAGCGGCTGACCGATCAGCTGTCCGATGCCGCGTGGACACCGGCTGAGAAGCGGGTGTGCAGCGTGGTGCTGCGGTTGGCCAAGGTGTTCGACGACGGGCCGATCAAGCTCAAGCAGGAAGAGCTGGCGTCGCTGGCCCACACCACCCGGCCCACGGTGTCGACCGTACTCAGCGACCTGGGCCGCCAGGGGATCGTGACCACCGGTCGGGGCAGCCTCGCTGTGCTCGACGAGGCGCGGCTGCGTCATCGGGCCGGCAAGTAGGGCTCGGAGATCGGGCTCACTCCCCGGATCGGGCCCGAGCGGTCTCGAGGGCGAGGCGGTAGAGGTGACGCTGGGCGTGGCTCCCGCCCAGGCGCCACCACTGGTCGGCCACCGGGGCCAATTGGGCCGTCGCCTCCCGCCACCGGCCCCGACCATAGGCGGCGAGGCCCCGGGCCACGCCGAGGCCGGCCCGGCGCAGGACATCGGCGGCATGGTCGTCGTCTCGGCTGGACCAGGCGGTCATCCCGGCCAGCATCTCTGCTACCTCGTCGTGTCGCCCGGCCCGGCTCAGGCCGAGCACCAGGTGGGTGTCGTTGAACGGGTTGGAGTGCTGGCCCAACCGCACGAGGGACGGCGCCACCAGACGCTCCCAGCGCGGCCCTACATCGAGCCCAGCTGCCTCCAGCCGGGCCAGCAGGGCGATGGCGTTGGTCAGGTCGAGGCCCTCTTCGCTCCCGCCGGGGTAGATGTGGCGATCGAACGAGTCGAGTGCCTCGTGGTGGCGGCCGAGTGCCCACAGCGCCAGCGCCTGGTGCCACCACAGGTGCCCGGCGAACCCGGCCCGGCCGTCGAGGCCCGGATTGTCGCGCCCGATCCAGGCCGCGCCCTCCTCCCGCCGCTGTTCCATCTCCAGCACGTGGGCCACGGCGTGGATGGCCCACAGGTCGCCGGGGTCGGCTTCCACTCCTCGGCGGCCCAGCGGCTCGGCTTCGTCGTACCGGCCGTTCTCCTCGAGGGCGAACGACTCCATTCCGTCGAGGTAGCTGGCCAGGGGCAGCTCGGCTCCGGTCCACACCGGCCGCACCGCCTGCACGCCGGCCAGCATGGCCGGTAGGCGGCCGGTGGAGAACTGCAGGAGGTAGCGGCTACGGATGGTGTGGAGATCGGTGGGGTGCTCGGCCACCACCGTGTCGAGCGCCGCCAGGGTACGGTCGATGTCGCCCCGGGTCCAGTGCCACGACGCCTCCACCAGGTGCCGTTCCCGGGGGCTGAGCCCACCGGTGGCCGACTGGGCGTCGTCGGCGAGCTGACGGGCCCGGTTCATCAGAGCCGGCTTGTGGGTCTGAGCCAGGAGTTGGGCCGCCACCGCCCGGGCCAGAGGGCCGCTGGCGGCCAGCGGCTCCAGCCGGGCGGCGATGGCGGGCGACATTGTGAGGTAGTCGACCGCCGCCCCTTCGATCAGGGCCACCTCGTCCGCCGGGGCCGTCACCGGGCATCCCCATCGATCGTTCGCCATCTCACCAGTCAACCAGGGGTTCACCTCCGGTGTTCGCCGGAGGCGAACCCGAGGAACCCGAAGGGCGACGTTCACTTAGTCCGTGAAGGCGAGGATGGGTTCCTCCAGGTAGAGGCCGATCTTGGCCAGGAACCGGGCGGCTTCGCCATCGTCGAGCAGGCGGTGGTCCACCGTGACCCCCACCGTCATCACCGGCACCTCCCGGGGTGCGCCGGCCACCAGGCGCAGGCTGGGCCGGGGCTGGCCGTAGCTGACCAGGGCGGCGGTGCCGGCGGGAAGGGTGGTGGTGCCGGCGGTGACCCCCAGCGGGCCCAGGTTGTGCACGGTGAACGTTTGGCCCCCGGTCTCGCCGGCCCGGAGGCGGCCCTGGCCGGCCCGCCCGCCCAGGTCGGTCACGGCCCGGCCGAGGGCCCGCAGTGAGCGGTCGTTCACCTGGCGCACCACGGGCGCGGCCAGGCCCCGGGGGCCGGCGCAGGTGAAGGCCACGTCGTAGAGGTCGGCCGGGACGAGTTGGTGCTGGGCGTCGACCCGGGCGTTCATCCGGGGGTGCTCCACCAGCACCGGGAGGGCCAACCGCATGAACAGGGCCTCGAGGGGCAGGCCACCATCGATGGTGGCGTGGAGCCGTTCGTGGGCCCGCAGGAGCTGCTCCACCTCCACCTCCCGGTAGAGGGTGAGTGTGTGGCCGAACAAGGTGTCGGGCACCACGACCGGCTCGCCGGAGTGGCCGGTCCGGGTCTGGCCCGGACCCGACGGGGCGCTGGCCGACGGGGCGGCGGGGGACGGGGTGGCGGCGGGGGTGGAGGGCATGAGATCGGCGGGGGTGAGGGGCTCGGCCGGGCTGGCTGGGCGGTGGGCGGGGGGCGGATGGTGGTGACCGGCCAGGATGTCGTCGCTGGCATCCGGGTCGACCGGGGTGGAGATCGTGGTGTCGGTGGTGACCGGCACGGGTGTCGGCTCGGCCGGGGCCGGCTCCCCGATCACGGTGCCGAATGCGGCCCGCTGCACGTCGGCCCGGGTGATCCGGCCGTCAGGGCCGGAGCCGGTGAGGGTGGTGAGGTCCACGCCGAACTCTTCGGCCAGGCGGCGCACCATGGGCGACGCCACGGCCCGGCTGCCGGTGCCCGGGTCGTCAGGCTCTCCGTCGTCGTCGTGGCTGTCAGAGCGGCTGGCCGGTGCCGGTTGCTCGTCGTCGATGATCTGCGGCTCGTCGTCGCCGGCCGGAGCGGCCTCGCCGGCGGCGCCAGCGGGGGGATCGAGGCTCGCGGTCACCAGGATCGAGCCGATCTCCAGCATCTCCCCCACCTCGCCCCCCAGCCGGAGGACCCAGCCGGTGAACGGGGCCGTGAGGTCCACCATCGACTTCTCGGTCTCGACAGTGCAGAGGAGGTCGCCGGGGTCGACCCGCTGGCCCACGGAGACGAACCACTCCACGATCTCGGCCTTGAGCGCGCCGTCGCCGGCCGACGGGAGGCGGAACTCGAGTTGCACGTCCATGCGGTTGGGAGACCTCGTGCGGTGCGGGCGGCGGGCTGGTCGGTGTCGGCGGGTCGGTGCCACCGTAGCGCAGCCCGCACACCCTGTTCGGCTACCCCACAGGTCGGCCCGGCACACGCCCTGGGGCCCGCCAGGCCTCCGCTGGCCGGGCCGGGTCGGCGCCGGTACGGTCGCGACATGACGACCATCACGCTCGACGGCCCCACCACCATTCTGGTGATCGAGGGGCTGACCCTGCCCGAGGCCAAGCCCGAGTTCCTGGAGGCGATCTCGGCCGCCGCCCCTGCCGGATCCACCGTCCGGCTGGCCAAGGGCATGCGCGACGCCGCCTCCCAGGCGGCCGACGTCGAGGTCGTGTTCGGCATCCTCAACGAGCCCTTGTTCGCCGCCGCCCCCGGCCTGCGTTGGGTCCACGCCATCGCCTCCGGGGTCGATTCGCTGCTGTTCCCCGCCTTCGTGGACAGCGACGTGATCCTCACCGGCGAGAAGGGCCTTGTGGGCGGGCACCTGGCCGACACCGGTTGGGGTCTTCTGCTCGCCCTCACCCGGCAGATCGGCACCGCCCTCCGCCTCGGCCCCGACGCCTGGTCCAAGCGGGTGGACATGCGTATGAAGGAGGTGGAGTTGGAGGGTATGACGATGGGGATCATCGGCTTCGGTGGCACCGGGCGGGCCATGGCCAAGCGGGCTGTCGCCTTCGGCATGAAGACGATCGCGGTCGACGAGTTCCCCTCGCAAGCCGATCACGGTGTGGCCGAGGTGTGGCCGGCCGGCCGCCTCGACGACCTGCTGGCCCAGTCCGACGTGGTGGCCATCTGCTGCCCGCTCACGCCCGAGACCAACGGCCTGTTCAACGACGCCACCTTCGCCAAGATGAAGCCGGGGGCCTACGTGGTCAACGTGACCCGGGGCGAGATCTTCGACGACGCGTCGGTGGTGCGGGCCCTGGAGAGCGGCCAACTGGGCGGCCTGGCCACCGACGTGGCCCCGGGGGAGCCCCTGCCGGCCGATCACCCGTTGTTCAGCCACCCCAACGTGGCCATGACCCCCCATACGGCGGGAGCCAGCCAGCTTCGCTCGATCCGCAACGTCAACCGCTTCTGCGACAACCTGGGCCGGGCCCAGCGGGGCGAACCGCTCGACGGCGTGGTGGACAAGAAGCTCGGCTACTGAGCGGCCCCCCCCGGTCCTTCGCCGGCCGCCAGCGGGGTTTCTCCCGGGCAGATGGCCGACGGGGCGGTGGGTGGGCCGTTCCCGTCGAGCAGGGCCCGCACGGCCCGTATGCCGGCGGCGTTGACCTGTAGCTGGTTCTCCAGGTCGGCCTTGGCGTCGCCCGACAGCACCCAGCCCAGTGGGGCCTGGGAGCCGGGGTGGGCCCGGGTGGTGACCGTGAACCACTGGTCGAACTGGCGGCGGCTGGCGCTGCGGGCCGCCGCCTCGTAGCCGGCCGCCGCGTTGCTCAGCCCCACCACCGGGGCCAGCAGCTGGCTCGACGAGCCCGACGGGGCGATCTCGTCGCGGCGGTAGCCGTTGTCGATCTGCACGAACACCGGCAGCACACAGCGGCCGGAGGCGGTGGCCAGCTCGGTCCCGAGACGGGGCCACGCCTCGACCACGCTGGAGGCCCCCGAGGTCTCCCGGTAGCCGCCGTCCACCACCTCCACCGATTCGGGCGGCCGGGGGCCGCCGTTGCATCGGTCTATCCGCCCCGACGGGCTCACGAACGGGAACCGGGCCGACAGCAGGGCGGCGCTGGCGGCACTGATGTCGTCGCACAGCACGTCGGCGGCGTCGATGGTGGCGTCGAGCAGGGTCTCACCGTCGGACTCGGGGGTGCGGCAGGTGTTGGGGCTGCGGCGGGCGTTGGTGTTGATAGGGCTCACGGCGAACCGGCAGCCGTCGTTCACGCTGTAGCCGTTGAGCACGAGCAGCGGCTCCAGGCCGGTGGCCTGGGCGTTGAACCAGGGTCGGGTCAGCTCACCGTCGGGCCAGGACGCCGACCAGGCCCGCTCCAGGATCGCCCCCCGGTCCACCCCCTGGCTCGGCCGGAGCAGGGTGTTCAGCCCGTCGTTGAACAGCCACGAGGCCACCACCGGCGCCAGGTAGTCGTCGCCCAGCCGGTCGGCGTACCAGCGGTTGGGTGGGCCACCGACCAGGGGAGGGGCCGCGGCCGAGCCGGCTCCCAGGCTTCGGGGCACGAACGACGGACCGGCGGCAGTGACGTAGGCGGTGAGGCCGAGGCTGCCCCCGGAGACGCCCGATCCGAGCAGGAAGCGGTCCCGTCGGGAGGCGGCCCGGGCCCGGTCGGCGTCGGTGGCGGGGTCGGCGCACGGATCGTCGCCGTTGTCGGTGCGCTCGATCAGGCAGTCGACCACAGCCGCAGTCCAGTAGGCGGCCCGGATCCCGCCGCCCGACGCCGCCACCAGTAGCACCGGCATCGGGGCGGCACCGGGGGTGGCCGCCGCCGTCTCCGGCCCGGCGGAGGTGTCGAGGCCGCGGGCGGCGGCCCAGGCCTGGATGAACGAGTTGCTGCGCAGGGGGGTAGGGGCCGGATGGCTGGGGAGGCTGGGCACCGTGTGATAGCCGTTGAGCGACCCGCCCAGCGGCGCCAGCGCCACCCACACCACGAGGAACCCCATCAGCGGGGGCCGGCGCAGCGACAGCTGGCGCAGGGCCGACGGCACCACGTAGGGGCGGAGCCGCGACGTGCCGACGGCGGCGACCGACACCGTGTCGGCGGCCGAGCCGATCAGGCAGAACCCGGAGAGGAACACGGCCAGCAGCACAAGGGCCCCCACCCGGTGGGCGTGGCCCACCACGACATCAGGGTCGTGGAACAGCACGGCGGGCGCATGGAGGGCGGCCAGCGCCGCCAGCACCCGGCGCCGGCCGCCGTCGGGCTGGGCGCCCACCGAGTGGGCCAGGCGCCGTAAACCATGCACGACGGGCGGCACCACCGCCAGCAGCCCGAGACCGACGGCCAGCCGGAGGGCGAGCTGCCCCTGGCGGGCGCTGCCGGGAGCGAGGAACAGCACATCGGTGGCGGTGGCCCGGACGGCCACCACGGCCAGGGCGGCCGGCACCAGCGACCCGATGAGGGCGGCGAGCCGGAGGCGGACGGTCGGATCGCCCCGGCGCCGGGGCGGTAGGACGGGATCGGTGGCGCCGACGGCGGCGCCGGCCGGTTCCACCCGCCAGGCCCGATCGTCGCCGGTGGCTTCGGGCCCGGACCGGGTGACGGTGGCCGTGTCGATCACCAGTGAGGCCAGGCCGACGAGAATGATCAGCCCTCCCGGTACCCGCAGGCCCTTCCAGGGCAGGACGATCGAGGCGGTGATGAGGGCGGCACCGACCAGGGCCACCGTCAGACCCACGCGGGTCGCCCGTAGCCGGTCGGCGGTGACCATCTGGTGCAGCGCCAAGGGCCGGCTCCTGAGCCAGTGCCACCAGTCGGCGGGGGAGCGGGGCGAGGCCCCGTCGAGCCAGCGGATCCGGAGGCCGCCACCGGCGGCGCCCGCTCGGGCCCGGGGAAACGCCGGCCCGGCGGCCCGGGGCTTCAAGGCCCCCGCCGCGGTGAGGGCGAGGACGGCGGCCAACACCCCCACCGCCGCCAGCGAAGTGACCCACTGGGCCGGCGACAGGCGGCGCACGGCGTCGGTCGACTGGCCCGGCACGACGAGCCCGGCGGCAAAAACGGCGGCTACCGCGGCCTGGACCCAGAGGTGGCGCCCGGCCTCCAGCACCGGGCGGGCCTGGCCGGCCAGCCAGTCGGCCACCGACACCAGGGCACCCAGGGCGGCCGCCGCCACCAGCACGATCTTGATTTCGCCGGACAGGTGGATGAGCCGGAGCGCGCCCGAGCCGATAGCCACCTCCGGCCCCGAGTCGCCCACCCGCCACCACCCGCCCAATCGGGCCAGGATCTGGAGGTTCTCGGCGGCGTCGGCCAGCCCCCCGATCACGGCGGCCACGGCCAGGACGGGATGGGCGGCGAACGCCCGCACCAGGCCGGCCGGCACCGAGGTGGAGCCGCTGCGGTCTGTCCGGCGCTTCACCGCCCAACGCTGGGCACCCACCAGCAGCACGACGTAGGCCGGCGTGAAGCCGAGCAGGTCGGTGAGCAGCCAGGCCCTGGCGATCGTCAGGCCCGATCTCACCTCGATGGCTCGGGCTTGGCCGTCGGGCGGGGGATCGGCGGCAATGGCGCAGCGGACCGGATCGGTGGTGTAGCCCCGGGTCTCGAGGTCGAACAGCACCCAGCCCGTGACGGTCTCGGTCAGCTCGGCGCGAGTGGCGCCCCGGTACTGGGCGTCGATGATGCCTCCGGCCCGGCAGGTGCCGGGCGACATGGCCTGGAGCAGCCCGGTGGCCGCCGTCATGACCAGCCACGAGCCCACCAGCGCGGCGGTGGCCGCCGCCATCGCCCAGCGGAGTCGGCCCCCCGCCCGATCGGTCTCGTCCCCCATCGCCGTCCTCCTGGGCAGAGGCTAGGGGAGATCGACGCCGGCCCTTACACTTTCGGGCGTGGACCGTCGGGAGTACACGAGCCACGACGCCGTCGCCCTGGCCGGTCTCGTGCGCCGGGGTGAAGTGACGGCGGCTGAGCTGGCGGCGGCCGCCGGGGCCCAGCACGCCAACACCCATCCCGTCATCAACGCCGTTGTCGAGTGGTACGACCCGGAAACGGTGGTGGTGCCTCCGGTCGGTGGCCCCCTGGGCGGTGTCCCCTTCCTGCGCAAGGACATCGGTTCCACCGAGGCCGGTCGCCTGGTCGAGATGGGCTCTCGCCTGGCGGTAGGTCTGCGGGCCACCGAGACGAGCCCCTACTTCGGGGCCATGGCCGCCGCCGGGGTCCAGGTGCTGGGCCGAACCGCGGTGCCCGAGTTCGCCCAGCACGGCACGACCGAGACCGATCTTGTCGGCGCCACCCGCAACCCGGTCGATCCCGCCACCTCGGCCGGGGGCTCCTCGGGCGGGGCGGCGGCCGCGGTGCGAGCCGGCGTGGTGCCCCTGGCCCATGCCTCCGACTCGGCCGGCTCGATCCGGATCCCGGCTTCGGTCACGGGGCTACTGGGCCTCAAACCCGGCCGGGGTCGGGTGCCCGGTTGCGGGTTCGACTGGAATGGCCTGCTGGTGGAGCTGGTGATCGCCCGCTCGGTCCGCGACCTGACCTCCGCCTTCGAGGCCGTCGCCACCGCGGCGCCGTCCGACGGGTCCGACCGCCGCTCCCGCCGGCCCCGACGGATCGCCCTCAGCCTCGACCACTGGGCCGGTGGCACCACGGAACCGGCGGTCCGGGAGGCGGTTGCCGCCGTCGCCCGGGCGCTGGAGGCGGCGGGCCACACGGTCGAACCGATCGGCCGGCCGTTCAGCTACGAGCAGCTCATGTCCACCTGGTTCCCCCTGTTCGGCCTGGGCATCGCCGAGCTGATCCACGCCACCGCGGCCCGCACCGGCCGCCCGACGGTGGCCCCCCACCTCGAGCCCAACACGCTGGAGCTGTTGGAACGGGTGGCGGCCCTGGCGCCGGGCGCCCGCCACGAGGCCCTGATCGCCGGGGAGCTGGTGACGGTCGATCTCGAGGTCAACCTGGCCGGGTTCGATGCCCTACTCACCCCCACGCTCGACCGGGCCGTCGTACCTCTCGGTCGCATGGCCGGTTCCTGCCCGATGGACCGGTACCTGGCCGACGGCGACGAATGGTTCGACCGTCTCTATCTGGCCAACGTCACCGGCTGGCCGGCGCTGTCGATCCCGGCACCTGTGCCGGTGGGGAATCCCCCGGTAGGGGCCCAGCTGATGGCTGCCCCGGGGGCCGAGGAGCTCCTGTTGGGCCTGGCCCACGACCTCCTGGGGGAGGCCGTCGTCCCGGCCGTCACCGATCCCTGACGGCATTGATCCGGGCGAAGGGCTTGAGCCGGCGGTTCCGGTCGGCCAACCTGGTGCGCCGTGACCACAACCCTCGCCGTCATCACCGGAGCGTCCCGGGGTATCGGGGCCGGAATCGCCCTGGCTGCCGGCCGTTCGGGCGCCACCGTCGCCGCCGTCAACCGGACACCGACCGAGATCCAGCGCCAGCTCACGGTTGACCTGGCCGACCCGGCGGCCTGGCCCGTGTTCGCCCACTGGTACGAGCAGCTGGTGGAGCTGGCGGCGCCCGACCGGGTGGTGTTCGTGCACAACTCGGCCACCCTCACCCCGATCGGGCCCGCTGGGACCGTCGATCCCGACGCCTACCGCACCCACGTACTGCTGAACTCGGCCGCCCCCCAGGTGTTGGGCGACGCCGCCATCCGCACGGCCCGCCGGTTGGGTCGGCCCACGGTGATCCTCCAGTTGTCGTCGGGGGCGGCCGAGAGCCCCTATCCGGGCTGGTCGGGGTATTGCGCGGCCAAGGCGGCGGTGGAGATGTGGGTGAAGTCCGTGGCCACCGAGATCGCCGAAGGCGACGACCTGGTGCGGGTGGCCGCCGTGCGGCCCGGGATCGTGGCCACCGAGATGCAGGCCGAGATCCGTTCCAGCACCTCGGCCGCCTTCCCCAACGTCGAACGGTTCCGGGACCTCTACGCCGGGGGCCACCTGGCCGACCCGGGCCAGGTGGGGGCCCACATCTGGGCGCTGGCTCTGGCCGATGACTGGGCCAACGGCGCCGTACTCGACGTCCGCCAGTTCGGGGGGTAGACCGGTGTCATGACCTCCGACCCGTCGTACGACCCGGCCGACGAGCTGTTCCATCCGGTCGGCGACCACGGGGCGTGGAGCGAGAGCTACTACTTCAACTTCGTCGACCCGGTGAGCGGGGTGGGTGCGTTCACCCGGATGGGGTTCCGCCCCAACGACGGCTGGGCCGACGCCCTCCACGCCGTCTACCTGCCCGAGGGGCGGGTGGTGTTCACCTACGGCCGGCGCACCGACCTGTCTCCGGCCGTGGTCGACTCCCTGGGTGGGGCCGACCCGACCGTGGGCAACCTCGTGCTCCGGCGGGGCGAGCCATTCGCTCGGTGGGAGATCGTCTACCGGGGAGAGGGCCAGGACATGGCCGATCCAACGGCGATGTTGGCCGCCACCCGGGACCGGCCACCGGGATGGGCCCGACGGGGGTGACGGGCTCCATAAGGGTCGACGGCGAGACGTGGATGGTCGACGGATTCGGCGTTCGGGACAAGTCGTGGGGTCCCCGCACCTGGCAGGCGCCGAGCGGCTCGGGAGCCAAGGCGGCAAGCCCGGCCGTCGTGACCGAGGGCTGCTTCCTCAACTGGTTCTCGATGAACTTCGGGTCCGACCTGGCGCTGGGCGGGGCCTGTGGCCGGTTGGGCGACGGCTCGTTCCGGGGCAAAGGGTGGATCCAACGCCACGGTGAAACGATGGAGCTGACCGAGGTGACGATGCGGACCGTGTTCGATCCGGCCAACCCGTTACTACACCGGTCGGTGGAGCTGTCCGCCGTCGACGCCGGCGGCGAGACGGTGCAGGTGACCGGTGAGGTGGTGTCGATCTGCCCCACGAAGATCCCCCGGCGCGACGGGGTCACGTTCGTCAACGAGGGCCTGGCCCGGTTCCGAACCGGCGACCGGACCGGTTGGGGTATCGCCGAGCACTGGTTCGCCGTTCCCCGCTGACGGTAGTGTCCGGCGGGGGTGCCGGCCGGCCCGGCCCCGGGGAGGCAGCAACCTGATGAGCGATATGGACCCGACGGAGGATCGGGCGGCCCGGGCGGCCCGGATCCGCACCGACATGGGCGGGGCCGACAAAGTGGCCGCCCTGCACGCTGAGGGCCACAAGACGATCCGGGACCACATCGACGCCTTCCTCGATCCTGGCTCGTTCCGGGAACTGGGCACGTTCTCCCGCTCGATGCGACTGGCCGACCGGTCCAGCACGCCGGGCGACGGCAAGATCGGGGGGCACGGTACGGCCGAGGGCCGTCCGGTAGCCGTCTTCGGCGACGACATCACGGTCAAGCGGGGCTCGAGCTCGCTCGTCGGAG
Source organism: uncultured Actinomycetes bacterium (assembly GCA_902826025.1). Lineage (GTDB taxonomy): Bacteria > Actinomycetota > Acidimicrobiia > Acidimicrobiales > SZUA-35 > CADEDH01. The sequence continues at coordinate 14,018 of CADEDH010000005.1, read as the reverse complement.
GGCGCAAGGAGCACCGGCTCTACGAGCGGGCGTTGGCCATGGGCATTCCGTTGGTCCACTTCGGCCAGACCGGCGGTGGCCGCATTCCCGACCTGATCGGATCGGAAGGGATCTCGGAGGCGGGCGAGCTGTTCGCCATGGCCAGGCGTCGCCACGAGATACCGATGGCCACGGCGATCGTTGGCCAGAGCTTCGGGGGCTCCTCGTTCCTGTCGGCCCTGTCCGATTTCGTGGTGATGACCCGCGGGTCCACCCTGGCCGTCACGTCACCCAAGGTGTTCGAGATCGCCACCGGCGAGATCATCACCTTCGAGGAGGTGGGCGGGGTCGACGTACACAACCGGATCACGGGCCAGATCGACCTGGGGGTCGAGACCGACGAGGAGGCCTACGCCGCCGTCAAGCGCTGGCTGTCCTATCTCCCCAACAACATCCGGGAGGTGGCGCCCCGCACCGAGCCGACCGGCCCGGTAGAGGCCGACCCCGAGCTGGCCACCCTCGTACCCACCCGCCGGACCCGGGGCTACGACATGCGGCGGGTGGTGGCGCGCATCTGCGACTCCGGCTCGGTGTTCGAGTTGCAGCCGCAATTCGCCCGGTCGGCCTCCACCGGCCTGGCCCGGATCGATGGCTGGCCCATCGGGTTCATCGCCAACAATCCGATGTTCAACGCCGGCGTGCTGGATCCCGAGACGTGCCAGAAGATCGTCCGGCTGTGCGTGCTGTGCGACTCGTTCAACCTGCCGATCGTGTGGCTGGTCGACGTGCCGGGCTTCATGGTGGGCAAGCGGGTGGAGCACGACCGGATGCTCCACTGGGGGATGCGGATGATGCAGGCGCTGCAGATGGCGTCCACCCCCACGCTCACGGTGTGTATCCGTAAGGCGTTCGGGCTGGCCTGGCAGGCCATGAACGGGGCCGGGATGGTGAGCAAGGGCCTGTACTCGTGGCCGGGGGCCGAGATCGGGTTCATGGATCCCGACGTCGGGGTGAACGTGGCCTTCGGGTCCAAGCTCGACAAGATCACCGATCCCGAGGCCCGGGAGATGGAGCGCAAGGCGCTGGTGGCCGAGGTGGCTGATGCCACCTCGCCCTACGAGGCGGCCGGCACCATGCGGATCGACGAGATCATCGATCCGGCCGACACCCGCCGCATCCTGGCTGAGGACCTGGGCCGGCTCGCCGGCCGGGCCGTCCCGCCACCCGAGGCCCGCATCCTGGCCTCCTGGCCCACCTGCTAGGCAGCAGTCAGCGAGTGGCCGTGAGTCGGGTGTGAAACGACTCGGCCACCACCAGACCATCGGCCGTGGTGATCCGTCCGTGCTCCACCGCCAGGCCGCCGGCGCTCTCGGCGATCTCGAACGTTCCAGCCAGCCAATCGTCGCCGAGGTCGGCGATGGGCCGGTGGATGTGGGTGGTGAGATCCACGCTGATACCGCCGGTGGGCGGGTCGATGCGGACGAAGGCCGGGGGCGGGAACCAGTCGGAGGCCATGGCCAGCCAGGCGGCATCGATCGGGCGGGGCTCGAGCGGTCGGAACCAACCGGCGATCCGGGCCTGATCACCACCGGTGAACGGGATGGTGGCGGGGTCGAGCCGGCCGTCCACCCGCTCGAAGTGAGCCACCCGGTTGGGGGGCACCACCGGCTGGCAGCTCTCGGGCGCCGGTAGGTCGACGGGCATCGGGGTCGCCCACGCCACCCCCTCGGCTCCGGCATCGATCAGGGTCAGCCGGGTGGACGTCAGCAGCTCGCCCTGCTGCCACAGCTCAACCGTCATGGTGCTGGCCGTTCGGCCTCGTCGCAGCTCGTGAACCCGCAGGTTGGCCCCACCCGGCCGGCCTGAGCGGATGAAGCTGGTGCTCAAGGTTCTCGCCGGTCGCCCGGGAACGGCCGCTGTGGCCGCCCGCACCGCAATCGCTGCCTGGTACCCGCCGTGGATACCTACCAACGAGAGCCACAGCTCCGACAGCTCCACGTCGTACCAGCCTGGGCTCTGGCTCGATGGGGTCACCGTCGTCGTGAGATCGAACTCAGTCGTCGCCAGGGCAAGTTCTGTCATAGAACCCACTATGCCCTGGTCAGTTCCGTAACACAACCTAGGTGTTCCAGAGCCAGCCGTAGACGTACCAGGGTGGGCTGGTGGGTGGGATGGGGATGCCGTCGTGTTTGCGTTGGCGCCACGTCTGGGGGAACGGGGGTGGTGTCCGCTGTGAGCGGGCAACGATGACCCAGTCTCGGGAGCGGCGGGCGAGGATGGTGATCCGCCGGGACGTGGCCTGGGTGGCGTTCACCCATTGGTACACGCCGCGGGCGGGTCGGGTGATCCGGCCCCGGCGTACTTCCCACCGCAGGGCGTCGGAGATCAGTTTCGAGGCGCGGCCCGGGCCGAGGTGGAACCCGTGGTCAGCGAGGATGCGGGCCATGGCGGCGACGGTGAGTTGGGTGTGGCGTTTGAGTTCGTCGAGCAGGACCCACCGCAGGCCCCGGCCCCGCAGGGGTGGATGGTCAGCCGGGTCGATCACCGTGACAGACATTGCGGTGAACAGTTCGGCGGGAGGAGAGGAGAACATCGACACGCTCACCATTGTCCCCGGGGGGTGTGACAGTGAACCGCCCATCCAGCCCGGTCTCCCTCCCGTAGTTGATCTGAATTCGGGTCACAGCGACAACCCCACCGGCCCCCAACCCATTGTCGCTACGACCCGAATTCTTATGTAGTTCCCGGCTCCGGTCGGTCGGCCCGGAGCCGGCGCCGGAGCTGTTCGACCGAGGCCTGCTTGTGCTGGTTGACCGACCGGATGCTGAGCCCCAGGAGCGTCGCGATCTCTCGTGTCGACAGGCCTTCAACGAAGGTATGGATGGCGACGAGCCGGGCCCGGCCTTCGAGGCACTCCTCGATCAGATCCACGATCAGCCGGCGGGCGAGGTACTCGTTCGGGCTCAAGGTGCGTTGGTCCACCGGCCGGCGCACGTTGGGCCGGACCGGGAGATCCGTGCCATCGGTGGCCCGATTGGCGCGGTCCTCCCGGGCTTTGAGCCGCCGTTCCCGGCGGAGGAAGTCGCGGCAGGCGTTGCGGGCGGCGACCACCACGTAGGCCTGCCACGCTTCGGGCTTGCGGCTGCGGGCCTCAACCACGTGAGGCTCGTTCCACTTCTTCGTGAGACGTTCGGCCACGTTCTGGGTGACATCGTCGAGGTCGGGGCCTGCTGCGCCGGCGCCAGCGGCGGCGAAGCGGGCGATCCGGTAGATCTCCTCGAGCTGCTCGGGGGTCGGCATCTGCCAGGGGTCACTCATGGCGACCCCCAGCGGTAGGTACGGCTCCACTGGTGTCGGGAGTGAACATGGGCGGTCTCCCCTCCTGCGCCTGACGTCCCGGGAGGGTGCTGACGGCGAGTCCCGGGAGCCGACTTATGACACAGTGCCATGGGGCACACGCACGTAGCAAATTAAGTCTATGCTTGCGGTCGGTAGTTACGTAAGGAGAGGCATGGGGCGGACATCACCGGTAGTAGCGCAGTTCGAGTTCGCTGCCCGCGTGCGCAAGCGCCGAGAGGAGCTCGGCCTGCCGGCCGCTGCTGTCAGCAAGCACCTGGGTTTCACCCGCAACTTCTACAGCGCAGTCGAGAACAGCCGCAGCCTTCTCGCCACCGCCAAGCTTCCCCTACTCATCGAAGCCCTCCAGTTCGACGACTCCGACGCCCACACCCTCACCACCCTCCTCGAACAAGCCCGCACCCCCGGCTGGTGGCAGCCTTATGCAAATGTCCTTGAAGACACGTTCGTGCAGTATCTGGGCCTGGAATGCGGCGCCTCCAGCATCAGCTCGTATGAGAGCCTCATCTTCAACGGACTCCTCCAGAGTGCAGAGTTCGCACTTGCAGTGGTGCGTGCATCACCCAACGTCAGTACGGTCAACTCCCAGCGGCTCCTGGATATTCGACTGAGGCGACAGGAAGAGATCTTCAGACAACGGTCTGGTGTGCGGTTGCGTTTCCTGCTCGGGGAGACGCTCTTGTGGCAGCAGTTCGGTGGTCCGGCGGTCTTAAGGCGCCAGCTAATTCATGTCCTAGAGTTGATTGAATCTCACTCAATAGAGGTCCGAATCCAGCCTTTTTCCACGACACCTCCTGGCCTTCACTCAGTCGCAAATTTGACGCTCCTAAGCTTCGAGTCCTCGCATCTCTCGACCGTCGCCTACCGTGAGGCCGGATGGCCAATAGATCTCAGCATGAACTCCGATTTAGTTGCTCAACTGGTGATGAACTTAGACCTTGTCTCAGGGTCAAGTCTGGATCCGACTGCCTCAGTTGATCTATTGAAGGAGCGTGTTCGCGTGCTCGATCAATAGCAATGTAATTCGGGCTCAATTGGTATCGGGATGTTGCTCCTTGGAGGAAGATCCCTGCAACTCCGCCTGGGTCGGCCAAAGAAACATTCTCACCGGCTTGCGGAATCCACCGATGAAATTGCCACGAGGCGCGCCATGAACCTCGACGGCAGATAATCTTCCGTTCGACCAGTGGCATAGGACACGAGCCCCGTAGCCCCTGAGCAGGGGTTACGCTAGCCGACATGCGATTCGTCGACATTCTGAGCAAGCCATGACCACCGTACCCGCCGGACTGTAGAGTCGGGGAGTTTCTTCAAAGGTGAAGATGTGATAGAAGAGCCGTATGTCCGGACAATGAAGGTTCAGAGTGATCTTTCATTCTCCAAGGGATCGTTCTGCTCAGAGTCCAATTGCGTCGAAGTAGCGCGGTCGGCCGCTGGCGTATTCGTCCGCGACTCGAAGGCGCTTGAGGCGGATGCTGATTCGATGCTTCAATTTTCCGTCTCTGAATGGCGGGCCTTTGTTCGAGCTGTTAAATGCGGCGAGTTTGACGTCTGACGGAGCAAATCCCTGCTAGGAAAGATCGGACTGGTTGGCGCTGGTGCTTGGGCTAGTCGCGCTCACGGGCCGGCTTTAGCACGGTCCAAAGACTTCGCGATCGCAGGTGCTTGGTCCCGTGATCTGCGCAGAGCCGCCCAGTTGGCGGCACTATTTGGATTGAGCGCGTACCCGTCATTTGATGAACTAGTTGACGATTGCCAGCTCGTGGCATTCGCCGTAGACCCTCACGCTCAGGTTGAATATGGAGTCCGCGCAGCCCGCGCTGGCAAGGCGCTCCTCCTAGAGAAGCCTCTCGGGCCCGACCTGCCATCGGCGAGGCGGCTCGCCGACGCAGTGGCTGAGTCGGGGGTGATCTCGGTCATGGCGCTGATCCTTCGGTTCGCTCCGGAGGTACAGGCGTTCCTGGAAGAGGTGCAGCGGATCCGGCCGATCGGGGGCTCGGCGACGTGGATCTCCGGCGCCCACAACTTGGCCACGCCCCGCTCGCCGTGGCGGGTCGCTGGTGGGCCGCTGCTCGACGTTGGGCCGCACGTGCTCGACCTGCTCGAGGCCGCCCTGGGCCCGATCGAGCGGATCCGGGCCCATGGTCGGCCGAGCGGGTGGACAGGTTTGTTACTGGATCATGCCGGAGGCGCGGTGTCCGAAGCGTCGCTCTGCGTGCCGCTCCCGCACAACCGTCCGGAGCGCCTGGTGCGCATCGTGGGCGAATTGGGCACGGCCGAGATCGACCTCATGCAACTCGCGGGCGATGCCTTCGACCACCTCGTCTCGGCCTTCGCCCACGCCGTGCGCACCAACACGCCCCACCCGCTCGACGCCGCCCACGGCCTGCATCTTCAAGAGCTGATCGAAGCAGCTCGCCAGCAGCTCAGTTGAGATCAGCTGAGCCGGTAGTGCTCGGTCAGTTGTGCCTGCTGTTCCTTGGTGAGCACGTGATCCTTGCCGGCCTTGGGTGCGGCCTTGATCACGTCCGCCGGGAACGGAACCACGACTTGGCCCCCGTCCTTCTGCCAGGCCCCGTCGGCGGGCACCAGATGCTCCCCTCGCAGCCGCCCGGCCTTTACAACCAGCCACTCGGGCTCCGTCTCCGAGCTGTCGTAGATGACATCCTTCACCTCGCCGACCTCGGTACCGTTCTCGTCGACCAGGGTCGAACCACTGAACTTGGGTGTGGTGGTCATGACCAACCTCCTAGTTACGTCATGGCGCACCCGCGCACGTTCGTAACACTGCCCGAACCTCACTGGGCTGAACCGGGCGGATGTCACACCACGGCTCGCCACCCCCTGGCACGTCGTCTACCGTGACTGGTCTAACTCGAGTTAGATTCGGACAGAGGGACCACGACAGGTACCGGGAGATCCATCCATGCGCCATGAACGCCAGGTCGAGCTGCTCCAGCGCCTCGCCCGCTCCGGCCCCCACTTCCAGGGCATGCACGCCCCCCACTCGATGGTCAACCCGACTTCGGCCTACACCGACCCCGGCCGCTTCGCCCGCGAGCTGAAGGTCCTGTTCCGCAACGGCCCCACCCTGCTCGGCCTCAGTTGCGAGATGGCGAACCCGGGCGACTACCTCAGTACCACCCTCGACGGAGTCCCCGTCTTCGCCGTCCGCCAACCCGACGGCTCCCTTCGAGCCATGGTCAACGCCTGCCGCCACCGGGCCGCCCCCCTCGTGACCGAGCGCGCCGGCAACACCGGCCGCAGCATCGTGTGCAACTACCACGGCTGGACCTACGACCCCGACGGCACCCTCCGGGCCCGCCCCCTCTCCTCCGGCGCCTTCGACGACTTCACCCTTCCCTGCGATCTCCACCCCGTCGCCGTGGCCGAGAAGTACGGCCTGATCTTCGTGCGGGGCGGCTCGTCCGACCCCATCGACGTCGACGAGACCCTGGGCGGCGCCCAGGACGACCTGGGCTCGTTCGGCCTCGACGGTTACACCCACATCGAGACCCGCACCAACACGTGGGACATGAACTGGAAGCTCATCCTCGACACGTTCACCGAGAGCTACCACATCCGCTGGCTCCACAAGAACACGCTCGCCGGCACGTTCAACTCCGACTGTGTGATCTACGAGGGCTTCGGCCGGAACTTCCTCTCGGTCGGCCTCCGGGCCGATGTGCTCGACGAGACCACCAAGCCGCAAGACGAGTGGTCGCTCATCCCCTTCGGCACCATCCAATACTTCCTCGTCCCCAACGCCCTCGTGGTCCACCAGCTCGACCACATCGAGGTCTGGCGCCTGGAGCCCCTCGCCGTCGACAAGGTCCGTACCCACACCTCCCTGTTCGCTCCCGAACCCCCGGCCAACGAGAAGGCCCAGCGCTACTGGACCAAGAACCTCGACCTGTTGCTCCAGGTGACCGGGACGGAAGACTTCCCCACCATGGAGCGCATCCACGCCGCCATGGCCTCGGGCGCCATTCCCGAGGTCGTCTACGGCCGCATCGAGCCGCCGCTCATCCACTTCCACACCGCCCTCAACGAGGCGCTGGCCACCGCAGACCAGTGAGCGACCCCGACCGAAACCGGGCGCTGAGCGCCGGCGCCCGCCGCTTCGACGGTCGGGTGGCCGTGGTCACCGGCGGCACCACCGGCATCGGCCTGGCCATCGTCCAGCGCCTCCACGCCGAGGGCGCCGCGGTCGTGTTCTGCGGCCGCCGCCCCGACGTCGGCGCCGAGGCGCTGGCCACGCTCGACCCCGCCGCCCCCAACCCCGCCGAGTTCGTGACCGCCGACGTCACCCAACGGGACGAGTTCGAAGCCCTCCACGCCACCGCCGTCGACCACCACGGCCGCCTCGACGTCCTGGTCAACAACGCCGGCAACGTGGTCGTCGGCCCCCTGCTCAAGCTCAAACCCGAGCACTGGCGGCGCACGATCGCCCTCAACCTCGACTCCGCCTTCGACAGCTGCCAGCTCGCCATCCCCCATCTCCTGGCCACGCTGGCCGCCCACCCCGACGCCGCCCCGGGCAGCCCCCATCCGAGAACCGCCGCCATCGTCAACGTCGCCTCGCTCGACTCGGTGGGCGCCGACCGTGGCTTCGCCGCCTACAACGCGGCCAAGGCCGGCCTCGTCAACTTCACCCGGGCCCTGGCCCTCGAGTTCGGGCCGGAGGGCATCCGGGTCAACGCCGTGTCCCCGGGCGCCGTCGAGACCCCCCTCACCGCCATGACCACCGGCAATCCGGTGGCCCGGGCCGCCTTCGAGCAGGCCATCCCGGTTCGCCGCTACGGCCAACCAGCCGAGATCGCGGCCGCCGTCGCCTTTCTCGCCGCCGAGGAGGCCAGCTTCGTCAACGGGGCCAACCTGCTGGTCGACGGCGGGGTCACCGCCGGCACCGGCCACCCGGACGTGCTGGCGCTGTTCGGCATGGACCGCTAGAAGGGAGCCCCTATGGGACCACTCGCAGGCGTGAAGATCGTCGAGCTGTTCTGCATCGGACCAGGTCCGTTCGCCGGGATGCTGCTGTCCGACATGGGGGCCGACGTCATCCTCGTCGACCGCACCGAGGAACCCGACCTCGGCTACCCCGACCACCCCTACCGGTTCCTCTACCGCAACCGCCGCTCGGTGCGGGCCGACCTCAAGACACCCGAGGGCCGCGACGCCGTGCTCGACCTGATCAGCCGGGCCGACGGCGTGATCGAGGGCTTCCGCCCCGGTGTGGCCGAGCGCCTCGGCCTCGGCCCCGACGACTGCCTGGCCGTGAACCCCAAGCTCGTCTACGGCCGCATGACCGGCTACGGCCAGAGCGGCCCCCTCACCACCCGGGCCGGGTTCGACCTCAACTTCATCTCCCTCACCGGCGCCCTGTGGGCCATCGGCGAAGCCGACCGCCCCCCGGTACCCCCGCTCATCCTGGCCGGCGATTTCGGCGGGGGCGGCATGTACCTCGCCCTGGGCATGGTGTCGGCCCTGTGGGAGGCCTCGCGCTCGGGGAAGGGCCAGGTGGTCGACGCCGCCATCGTCGACGGCGCCCTCTCCCTCATGGCCTACGTCTACGGCAACCTCCAGGGCGGCACCTGGAAACACGAACGCCAGAGCAACCTGATCGACGGGGGCGACTGGCGCTACGCCGTCTACCGCTGCGCCGACGACCGCTTCGTCTCCCTGGCCATCATCCAGGCCAAGTTCCTCCGCCAGTTCCTGGCCAAGGCCGACGCCACCCCACCGGCCGAGTTGGGCGACCCCAACGACACGGCCAACTGGCCCGCCTACCGGGCCTGGATGGCCGACCTGATCGCCACCCGCACCCGCGACGGGTGGGTGGCCCTGTTCGGTGACGACGACGACTGCGTCCAGCCCGTGCTCGACCTCACCGAGGCCCCCGGTCACCCCCACCTCCAGGCCAGGGGCTCGTTCGTCGACGTCGACGGCACCACCCAGCCGGCCCCCGCCCCCCGGTTCAGCCGCACCCCGTCCGAGGTCGCCCGCCGCAGCCCGTACCCGGGCGAAGGCGGAGCCGACGCCCTACGGGAGTGGGGCCTCACCGACGCCGAGATCACCCGGTTCCAATGAGCGGCACCCCCGTGACCACCCTCCCGACCACGATCACGGCCTGGCGGGTCAACGAGCTCGGCCACCCGCGGGACTCGCTCCGCCTGGAGGAGATCCCCACCCCCGAGCCCGGCCCCGAGCGGGTGCTGGTGCGGGTGGAGGCGACCAACGTCAATTTCGCCGACATCCTCGTGTGCCAGGGCATCTACCAGGACCGTCCCGGCGTGCCCCTCACCCCCGGCACCGAGAGCTGCGGGATCGTGGTGGCGGCGGGGCCCGGCGTCGACGTCGCCCCCGGCACCAGGGTGGCCGGCCTGGCCGACCTCCGCCACGGCGGCTACGGCACCCACGCCCTGCTCAAGGGCCCCACGCTCCTCCCGATCCCGGCCGACCTCGACGCCGCCGACGCCACCGTCCTCTACTCCACGTTCCAGACGGCCCACGTCGGGCTGTTCCACCGGGGCCAGCTCCAGGCCGGCCAGTGGGTGCTCGTGCTCGGCGCCTCCAGCGGGGTCGGTGCCGCCGCCGTACAGCTGGCGGTGGCCCGGGGGGCCCGGGTGATCGCCACCGCCGGCGGCGCCGAGAAGCTGGCCCACTGCACCGCCCTCGGCGCCGAGGTGGTGGTCGACTCCACCGGCCCCGAGCCGGCCGCCGCCCTCTACGAGGCCACGATGGCGGCCACCAGCGGCCAGGGCGTCGAGGTGGCGTTCGACCCGGTGGGTGGCCCGCTGGGCGACGTGACCCGTCGCCTCATGGGCTTCGAGGGCCGCTTGGTGGTCATCGGGTTCGCCTCCGGCACGATCCCCGCCTACCCCGGCAACCACGTGCTGGTGAAGAACTACGGGGTGCTGGGCATGGCCTGGGCCGAGTACGCCGTGCGCCGCCGCCCCGTCGTCGAGGAGGCCCACGCCGACCTGCTCGACCTGCATCGGACGGGCCGCATCCGCACCGACGTCCGCACCCTGCCTTTGAGCGACGTGCCGGCCGCCCTGGCCGAGCTCGAAGCCCGCTCCGTCACCGGCCGCCTGGCCATGGTCCCCTGATCGCTCACCACCGAGCACACGCACAAGGAGAACGCCTGATGTCGAATGCACTGGAAGGCAGGGTCGCCATCGTCACCGGCGCCGCCCGGGGCCAGGGCGAGGCCGAGGCCCGGCTGCTGGCCGCCCACGGGGCCAAGGTGGTGCTGACCGACATCCTGGTCGAGCAGGGTCAGGCGGCGGCGGCCAGCATCGGCGACGCCGCCCGCTTCGTGGCCCACGACGTCTCCTCGGCCGAAGGCTGGGACGAGGTCGTCACCGCCGCCACCGACGCCTTCGGCCGGGTGGACATCCTGGTCAACAACGCCGCCATCGTCGCCCCGCTCAAGCTGATCGACACCGATCAGGAGACCTTCGACCGGATCTACCGGGTCAACCAGCTCGGCGTGTTCCTCGGTATGAGGGCGGTGGTGGCCCCCATGCGGGCCGCCGGCGGCGGGTCGATCATCAACATCTCGTCGGTGGCCGGCCTCCAGGGCACCAACAGCCTGTTCGCCTACACCGCCACCAAGTGGGCCGTGCGGGGCATGAGCCAGTCGGCCGCCCTCGAGCTGGCCCGGTTCAACATCCGGGTCAACTGCGTGTTCCCCGGCGTGATCGACACCCCGATGAACGACGGCAATCCCGAGGGCATGAACGACGTGCTGGTCAAGACCACCCCCATGCGCCGCATGGGCCAGCCCGACGAGATCGCCCAGGCCATTCTGTGGCTGGCCTCCCCCGCCTCCAGCTTCACCACCGGGGCCGAGTTGGCGGTCGACGGGGGCATGTCGATCTGATGCGCCGAGCTACAGGGCAGTAGCGTCCCGTTGGTGGACTGCCCCCACTTCGACCATCACCAGACACTGGGCGACGCCGAGCGCTACGAGCGCTACGCCGAGCTCCGGGCCTGCCCCGTGGCCCGATCGGAGGCGTCGGGCGGGTTCTGGATCCTGTCCCGCCACGACGACGTGTTGGCCGCCGCCGAAGACTGGCGCACCTACTCCTCGGCCGACGGGGTGCTGGCCCCGCCCCCGGCCGGCCGCCGGGCCCGCCAGGTGGCCCTGGAGCAGGACCCGCCGGAGCACACCGTCTACCGCAAGCTCTATGCCGAACTGCTGAGCCGGCCCCGGGTCCGGGCCATCGAGGGCGACATCCGGGCCAACGCCGCCGCCCGCCTGGCCGCCCTGGCCGAGGCCACCGCAGGCGGAGAGCCGGCCGACTTCATCGCCCACGTGGCCGCCCCCGTGCCGATCGAGGCGTTGGCCATCCTGCTCGGCTTCGACCCCGACATCACAGCCCAACTGCGGGACCTCACGGTGGCCGAGCTGGCCCGCATCCACCGTCCGGCCGACGAGGCCGCCGCCCGACCCGAACTGACCCTCATGGACCTCTTGCGGGCCCAGATCGACGACCGCCGGGACCACCCCCGCGACGACTTCGCCACCCTGCTCGTCCAGCAGGACCTGCCCCCCATCGGGATGCTGTCGTTCCTGGTGGGGGCGGTGATCGCCGGCCACGAGACCACGCTCATCGCCGCCACCAACCTGGCCTACCAGATGGGGCTCGACCCTGCCCTGCAGTCACGGCTGCGGGCCGAGCCCCACCTGATCCCCCGGGCCGTCGACGAGAGCCTCCGCCACCGCCCGCCGGTACAGAACTTCGTGCGCACCCTCACCCGAGACGTGGAGCACCACGGCGTCACGATGCGGGCCGGCGACAAGGTGATGCTGCTGTTCGGGTCGGCCAATCGGGACCCCGAGCGCTGGCCCGGCGACCCCGGCCCCAGCCACTACGACCTCGACCGCCACGCCAGCGACCGCGACGCCGGCCGCCACCTGGCCTACGGAGCCGGCATCCACCGCTGCGTCGGCGCTTTCCTGGCCGAGGTGGAGCTGCACGTCCTCGTGGAGGAACTGGTGGCCTATGACCTGCGCCTGGGCCATCCCGACCGGGAGCCCGTGTTCACCCCCACCACCTTCGGCGCGTTCCTCACCATCGACGAGCTGCCGGTGATCCTCACGCCCACGGACCCCGAACAGGACTGAGATGGACCTCGGCATCACCCTCGATCTCGGCCACGACGCCGAGCCGATTGAGCGGCGCTTCGCCCGCCTGGCCGACCTGACCTCCCACGCCGGCCGGCTCGGCTACACGATGCTGTCGACGGGGGAGCAGCACCCCACCGACGGCGAGTACTTCCACCTCCCGTCGCCCTTCGTCGCTCTGGCCGCTCTGGCCGCGGCGGCGGCCGAATCGGGCATGGCCCTCGGCACCGGCGTCATCCTGCTGCCAGCCTGGGATCCGCTGCGTCTGGCCTACGACGTCGCCGTGCTCGATCAGCTGTGCGGGGGCCGCCTCGTCCTCGGCGTCGCCGGCGGCAACCCGCCCACCTGGGCCCGCTTCGGCGTGTCACAAGACCGCCTGGCCGACCGCCTCGACCAGACCCTCCAGGCCCTCAAGGCGGCCTGGTCGGGTGAGGATTTCGACGGCGACCTGGTAGGCGGCCTCGGCCCCGACCTGCGGCCCCGGCCCACCAGCTCCGGCGGCCCGCCCGTGATCGTGGGCGGCATGGCCGGCCGGGCCCTCCGCCGGGCGGCCGAGCTGGGCGACGGTTGGTTCGCCGGCACCAACTACCAGCTCAGCCGGCAGATCGTCCCGGCCGTGGAGCGCTATCACCAACGGTGTGAGGCGGCCGGCCGGCCCCGGGGCCAGGTCGTGGCGAACCGCCTGGCGGTGGTGGTGGAGCGGGAGGCTGAGGTGGAGGCGGCCGCCGGGCCGGCCCTCGACCTGCTCCGGCTCTACACCCGTCTCGGCGCCGCCCGCCATCCCGACGGTTCCCCTGTCACGGCCGCCGACATCCGCCTCGGCTCGCCGATGGTGGGGGAGCTGGCCGTCATCGGCACCCGGGAACAGGCCCGGGAGCAACTGGCCGCCTATGAGGCGGCGGGCATCACCCGCCTCCAGCTCCGGGTCCAGCCAGCCGGGGTCAGCGAGGAGACCGCTCGCCGCACCCTGGAGCTGCTGGCGATCAGCTGACCAGCTAGGTTGACGCCACAGGTAGCGAAGGCACCCACAGACACAGGGGCCAGTACACAGGAGGAGCGGGCATGGGACGGCTCGACGGCAAGGTGGCGATCGTGACCGGCGGGGCCCGGGGCCAGGGTGAGGCCGAGGTCCGGCTGTTCGCCGCCGAGGGGGCCAAGGTGATCGTGTCCGACGTGCTGGTCGACGCCGGCCAGGCCGTGGCCGCCAGCCTGGGCGACTCGGCCGTCTTCTTCCGCCAGGACGTGAGCCGGGAGGAGGACTGGGAGGCCGTGATGAACCTGGCCGCCGAGCAGTTCGGCGGGCTCGACATCCTCGTCAACAATGCCGGCATCCTCCACAACGCCACCATTGCCCGCCACACCCTGGCCGACTACGAGCGGGTGGTGGCCGTCAACCAGGTGGGCGTCTTCCTCGGCATCCGGGCCGCCATCGAGCCGATGCGGGCCCGGGGTGGCGGCTCGATCGTCAACATCTCCTCCGGGGCCGGCCTGCGGGCCACCAAGTACTCCTTCGCCTACGCCGCCACCAAGTACGCCGTCACCGGGA
>CADEDH010000004.1:152614-169130 GCA_902826025.1 uncultured Actinomycetes bacterium | reverse complement strand
GGGCGCCGGGTGGGGTGAGCCCGGCCCGCAGCACCGCGGTGAGCACGTCGTCGCCATCAGCCAGCTCGACCCGGCGGCCGTCGATCACCAGGTGAGTCACGGCCGCCCACCCTAGCCGCCACCCGGCTCCCGGCCCGGCGGATGGGCCGTCGGGCCCAGGAGCCGTGGGTCGGACGGCTCACCTCGTTGGCCATGCCTTGATCACCGGCATGACGAGCCGACGCGGAACCGATGATCCGATTGGGCTGGAAGCGGTTCCTGGCGCTCGGCCTCGCTCTGCTCGTGCTCTCGACGCCGTTCGGGCTCGACGGCGTCGGGATCGCCTTCTTCCTGGTGGGGCTGGCCTCCATCGTCGGCCTCATGTCGGGCGCTCGGCACTATCGCCCCCACCACGCCGTCGCCTGGTACCTCCTGGCCGCGTCGGTGGCCCTCTTCCTGGCCGGTGGCCTGGCGGCTGAGATCTTCCCGCCTGACGCCGGCGACACGGCCGCCTATCCCGGGTGGCAGGAGCCGTTCGATCTCATCGGGTACGTGGGCTGTGCGGTGGCTGTGGGCAGCATGGCCCGGGCCCGCCAGGCCAGCCGTGACCGCACCATCACCCTCGACGCCGCCATCAGCATGGGCGGTGTCGGCGCCCTCGCCTGGGCCACGGTGATGTCGAGCTATCTGCACAGCCAGGAGCTGACCGCGCTGGGCAAGGCCACTGGGATGGCGTTCACCATCGTGTCGCTGGCGCTGGGGTTCGTGACCGTCCGGGTGGCGATCGGGCCCGGCGCCCGGCCGATCGCCTACCGGCTCCTGTCGCTGGCGGCGGCGGGGGCCTTCGCCGCCGAAGTGGCACTCGAGATCGAGCTCTCGGGCGAGGCCCGGATTCCGGGCTCGGAACTGTTCAGCACGCTGATAAGCGCCACCGCCGTGCTGCTGGTAGCGGCGGCGGCGCTCCATCCCACGATGGCGTCGCTGACCCTTCCCCCGACCGAGGTCATGCCCCGGGTCACCCGGCGTCGCCTGGTGGCCATGACCGTCGCCGTGCTCATCCCGCCGGTCCTCCTGGTGGCCGAGCCGACCCGGCGCCGGAATCTGGAGTCGGTGGCCATCATCGCGGTGTGGGCCGTGCTGTCGGCCATGGTGATGCTCCGCATCTACTCCCTGGCCCGGGTGAGAGAGCATGTGGCCGATCTGGATCAGGCGCTGGCCGGCGCCGAGGCGTCCCTGGCCGCCGCCACGGACATGGCCCAGATGGCGGACGCCGTGGTCGACGGCGCGATGGCGCTCATCGGCCCGTTCCGGTGGGCGGCCGTCCACACCTGGGACGACGGTTGGCACCCGGTGGCCCGACGCGGACCAGCGGGCGAGCCCGTGGCCACTGCGCCCCCCATCGGGCCCGGAGACGACTGGACCTGGCGGCACGGCGACGCCGTCTTGGACCTCCATCTGAGCGCCGGCGAGATGGAGGCCGGCGTGGTAACGATCGCCTGCTCGGCGCCCCCCGACCCGCTGGAGATGGGGCGGGTGGCCCGGCTGGTGGACGATCTGGCCCGGGCACTCGAGTCAGCCGCGCTGCGGGAGGATCTCGTGCGGGAGCGGTCGGAGCGGCGCTTTCGGGCCCTGGTGGAGCGGTCGGCCGACATCGTCATGGTGGTGGACGGCAACCACGTGATCCGTTTCGTGAGCCCTGCCGGGCCCCGCCTGCTCCGGCGGCCGGAACACGAGATCGTGGGCCGGTCCTACGCCGAACTGGTGGACCCCGACCACCTGGAGCGGTTCTGGGGTCTCGTCGAGCGGCCCGGTCAGGAAACGGCGGAGCTGCAACTCGTGGCCGGCGACGGACCCAGCCGGTGGTTCGAGATCTCGGCCGGCGACTGGCGGGACGAACCCGAGATCCGAGGCATCGTGATCACGGCCAGCGAGATCTCTGGCCGCAAGCAGGCCCAGCTCGACCTGGAACGCAGCGAGGCCCGCTTCCGGTCGCTGGTCCAGCACGCCAGCGACCTGGTGGCCGTGCTCGACGCCAGCGGGATCGTGTCGTGGGTGTCGCCGTCGGTCACCCGGGTGCTGGGGCGGAGCCAGGCCGAGGTGGTGGACCGTTCGGCAGTGGATCTGGCTCATCCCGGCGACCGGGTGGCCTTGGCCGATCTGCTGTGCCGAATCGCGGAGCGGGGCGTGCCGGGCGCCAACTCGGTGGATCTGAGGCTGGAACAGGCCGGTGGCGGGTGGCGGACGTTGGAGGTGACCGTTACCAACCTGCTGGGCGAGGCCAGCGTGGAGGGCATCGTGTTCAACGCTCACGACGTCACCGATCGACGGAACTTGGAGCAAAGCCTGCGCCACCAGGCCCTCCACGACGATCTCACTGGCCTGCCCAACCGGGTGTTGCTGCGCCAGCGCACCGAGGAGGCGGCGCTCCGATCGGGAAGGGACCTGGCCATGCTGGTCATCGATCTCGACGACTTCAAGACGATCAACGACGGCCTCGGCCATTCGATCGGGGACAACCTCCTGCGGCAGGTATCGGCCCGGCTCTCCGCCGCCCTCCGCCCCGACGATGTGGCCGCCCGCCTCGGGGGCGACGAGTTTGCCGTCCTCATGGAAGGGACCGACCGGGCTGCCGTGATGACCACGGCCCAACGCCTGCTGCGGGCCATCGAGGAGCCCATGACGGTGTCGGGCCGGGAGATCGCTCTGCACGCCTCGATCGGGGTGGCCTTTGTCGCCGATACCGACCCCGGCACCGTGGGCGCAGAGACGATGCTGCGGAGCGCCGACCTGGCCATGTACGGGGCCAAGAGCCGGGGCAAGGGCCGGGTGGCGGTGTTCGACGAGTCGATGCACGAGGGGGCCTTCGAGCGGCTGGAGCTGAAGGCGGATCTGGCCCGCGCTCTGGAGCGGGATGAGCTGCGCCTCCACTACCAGCCCGTCATCGATCTGGCCCGGGGCACGATTGCCGGCTTCGAGGCGCTCATGCGGTGGGAACACCACGCCCGAGGAATGGTGGGACCGGGCACGTTCATACCGCTGGCGGAGGAGACCGGGTTGATCGTGCCGATCGGCCGGTGGCTGATGAACGAGGCGCTGGGCCAACTCCGCTGCTGGATCGACCGGTTCCCGGCCTCGGGCCCGCTGTCGATGAGCATCAACCTGTCGGGGCGGCAGCTGGAGGAGGAGTCGGTGGTCGGCGACCTCAGCGCAGCCCTGGACCGGGCCGGCGTACCGGCGTCGGCCGTGGTGGTGGAACTGACCGAGGGCATCATGGTCGACGACTCACCCGTTCTGGTGCGGCGTCTGGAGGAGATCCGGGCCTTGGGGGTGGGCCTGCATGCCGACGACTTCGGCACTGGGTTCGCCTCCTACGCCGCCCTCCAGAGCCTCCCGTTCACGGGGGTGAAGATCGACCGGTCGCTGGTCAGCGGGCTCGACGGGGCGTCGGCCGATCGGGCCGAGGCCCAGATCCGCTCCATCATCTCGATGGCAGCCACCACCGGTCTGCGTGTGGTGGCCGAAGGGATCGAGTCGGGAGCCCAGGCCGCAGTGCTACGCACCCTGCGCTGCGACCATGCCCAGGGCTTCTACTTCGCCCGCCCGGTACCGGCAGCCGAGGCTGAGGCCGAGATGCACCGCCGGGCGGCCACCGGTGGTTCCGTCCTGACCTGATGCCACCCTGGATCCGTCCCGGGCAGAAAATCCCGCATCACGCAGAAGGCTCGACCGTCACGATCGGGTGCCTCCGCATCAGCTAGTCTCAATTCTAACGACTGCGCTGGAGCGCATCGTTTTACTTCAAATGACAAATCGATCCGCCGCAACTCTTCCCGCCGCGCTGCGCCGCGCCCTCGCCGACCCCACACTCACCGTCGGCATCTACGACCGTCGAACCGGCGGCTTCGACACGACGACTGCCGGCCATCTACTGGGTCGGGCGGCGCTCGCCGCCCGGCGATTGATGGACGGTGGCATCGGGCCGGGCCAACCGGTGCTGGTTGTCGGCTCCGGGCCTGAACATCTGTGGCTCGGCTACCTGGCTGCCGTGTTGGCCGGCGGCGTGCCGCTGCTGGTACCGGTGCGTCCTTCATTGGACCGAGCGGTCCAGGTCGCCGGCAGGTTGGCCTCGCTGCGCCGCCAGGTGCCCGACGGGCTGCTGGCGGTGGCCGCCCCGAGCGGCGTTCCGGTGGTGGAGCCGGGCCCCGGCCGGTGGGTGCCGCTCCTCGTCGAACGGGTCGCCGCCGGTGAGGGCCGGGACGACGCCGCCGACCTGATCGATGGGCTGGAGCATCGGGGGGCTGACCGGTCGACGCCCCTGCACCTCCAGCTGACGAGCGGCTCCACTGGCGAGCCCCGACCGGTGGTGGTAACCCGGGCCAACGCCGAGGCCAACGTCGAGTCGTTCGTGGCCGGCGTGGGGGTGGCGCCGGGGAGTCCACTGGTGAGCTGGCTGCCCCTCTACCACGATCTGGCTCTCGTCGGTTCCTGTCTCGTGGCGCT
The DNA here is from genome assembly GCA_902826025.1 of uncultured Actinomycetes bacterium. GTDB lineage: Bacteria > Actinomycetota > Acidimicrobiia > Acidimicrobiales > SZUA-35 > CADEDH01. Next base: position 164,651 of record CADEDH010000004.1, on the reverse strand, counting down.
GCTGGCCGGCCGGCCCCTCGGCCTGCTCAGCCCGTTCGACTTCCTGGCCGACCCGGCGAACTGGCTGCGGGCTGTGGCCGCCAGTCCGGGAGCGGTGTCCGCCGCCCCCACCTTCGCCCTGGACCAGGTGGTCCGCCGGTTCGATCCCGATCGCCACCCCGATCTCGACCTGTCGGGCTGGCACACCTGCATCGTGGGGGCCGAGCCCGTCGACCTCCCCACCGTGGACCGTTTCCTCCACCGGCTGGCGCCGCTCGGCCTGCGGCCGGAGACGATCCGGCCGGGCTACGGTCTGGCCGAGGCGACGCTGTCGGTGTCGGTGGCCACCGGCGCCCCCCGCGGTCGGTCGCTCGATTCCAGGGCGTCGTTCCCCGTTGCCGGCCCGGTGCCAACGGCCATCACCGTGAGGCTGAGCGGAGACGGCCGGCCGTCGATCCCGCCCGGGGCCACCGTGGCCTGCCTCGGGCCACCGGTGCCCGGCGTCGGGCTGGAGATCGTCGAGCCGGGCACCGGCCGCCGGCTCGGCCCCGACGAGATCGGCGAGGTGGTGGTGACCGGTCCGTCGGTCTCCCCGGGGCATCGACGCCCCGACGGCACGGTTGACCCCACCGATGGTCGGTGCGCCACCGGCGATCTCGGCTTCGTCAACCAGGGCGAGCTGTATCTGGTGGAACGGCTGAAGAACGTCATCATCCGCCACGGAGCCAATTGGTCGGCGGCTGCCGTCGAGGCCCGTCTGGCCGCCGATGCCGGGTTCCCACTCGACCGCTGCGCTGTGGTGCAAGCGGTGCTCGGCTCCGGCCGAGTGGCGGCGGTGGTGGAGCGCGGGCGGCGGGCCGATGACGACATCGAGTTGCTGGCTGCCATTCGGAGCGCAGCGTCCCGGCTGGAACCCGGGATCGACGAGATCCTACTGGTGCGGCGGGGTGCCATCCCCCGGACGACGAGCGGGAAGAAGCGGCACCTGGCGCTACGTGCCGCGCTGGCCGCCGATGGCATCGAGGTGCTTGGCCGCGAGGTGCTGCGGCCGGCGGTAGAAGTCGAGATCGATCTCCGGTCGGGTGCTGAGGACTCCGACATCGGGGTTTCGGGAGTAGGGCCGGCCGGCAGCGCGCTGGGTCGGGTGGCGGCTGTGGCGGCCGAGCATGCCCGCCGCCTCGGATGGTCCGGCGAAGGGGTGGGGGAGTGGACTGTGCTGGCCGACGATCTCGGGCTCGACTCCCTGGCCGTGGTCGAACTGGCGGCCGACCTCCTTCCCCTCGGCCTCGCCGTTCCCGACGAGGCGCTGGGTGCCGCCGTGACCGTGGGCGACCTGGCGCGGCTGGCCCAGCCGGTCGGCGACGACACCGCCACCCCGGGGTCCGACAGATCGGCCGCGCTGATGGCGCGCCTGAGCGTCGAGCTGCCCCAGCTCCTGCGCCGGGTCGACGCCCAGCAGGGTCGCCAGCTCCTGATCGACGGCCGCTGGGTGACCGACCTGGCCAGCGTGAACTACCTCGGCCTCGACCTCGAGCCGGAGGTGCTGGGATCCGTGGCGCCGATGGTCGAGCGGTGGGGGAGCCACCCGAGCTGGACCCGGATCGTGGCCTCGCCTGCCCCCTATCACGAACTGGAGGAGGCGCTGGCCGGGCTGACCGGGGCCGCCGACACCCTGGTGTTCCCCACGATCACCCTCACCCACCTCGGGCTCCTGCCCCTGCTCGCCACCCGAGCCGACACCCTGGTGATCGATCGCTCGGCCCACCGCTCGGTGCAGGAGGCGGCCGAGCTGGCGGCGGCTCGGGGGGCCACCCTGCGCCGCTTCGAGCACCGTGATCCGGCCAGCCTGGTCCGGGCCCTCGACGGGGCCCGGGGGCGGCCGGTGGTCGCCCTGAACGGTGTCTACTCGATGACGGGCACCGTGCCCGATCTGGCCGCCATCGCAGATCTGACGGCCGGCGCCGGCGGGCTCGTCTACGTCGACGATGCCCACGGCCTGGGCATCCTGGGTCGAGACCCGTTGGGGGGTGAGCCTTATGGCACGGGCGGTGGGGGCGTGGTGGCCCACCTCGGGCTTGGCTACGACAACATCGTCTACGTGGCCGGTCTGTCCAAGGCGTTCTCGTCGATGGCAGCCTTCGTCACCTGCCGGGATCCCGACGAGCGGGCCCGGTTCGAGCAGGCGTCCACCGCTGTGTTCTCGGGCCCGGTGCCCGTGGCCAGCCTGGCCACGGCCCTGGCCGGCCTGGTGGTGAACGCCGAGCGGGGCGACGGCCTGCGCCGGCACCTCCACCGGCTCACAACCAGGACCATCGACGGGGCCCGGGAGCGGGCCTGGACCGTAGACAACCCGCTGGCGTTCCCGGTCATCAACCTGGTGACCGGCGGGGTGGAGCAGACCATCGCCGCCTCCCAGGTGATGTGGGACCACGGGATCCTGTTCACCCCGTCGGTGTTCCCGGCTGCCCCAATCGATCGGGGCGGATTCCGGATCAGCTTCACCGCCGCCAACACCGACGACGACGTCGACCGGCTCCTGGCCGCGCTCGACGCCGTGACGGGCAGGCTCGGACCACCGCCTGCCCGCGCCGCCGCCTGGTCGTCGGTGCCCGACGCCTGAAGCATCAAGGGCCTGGGGCCGCCGCCAGGGCGGGCGCTACTGTCGCCGGCATGAACCTGCTCGACGTCGACGGCGCCCGGTGCTTCCAGGCCATGGTGCCGATGCGGGACGGCGCCCGGATGAACACCTTCGTGTTCCTGCCCGCCACCGCCGGCGCCGGCGACCGGTTCCCGGTCATCCTCCAACGCACACCGTACGGAATCACGGACCCGCTCGCCCCCGGTGGGGGTGAGCCCGCCGCCCTCACCGATCCCGCCCGGGGCTGGCTGCCCGATCCGGCCCAGCCGCTGCGGGGCTCGATCCTGCGGGGCTGGCGGACCATCACCGCCGCCGGTTACGCCGCCGTCTACCAGGACTGTCGGGGCCGGAACGGCTCCGAGGGCGAAGACCACGTGTACGGCGACGATGCCGCCGACGGGTTCGACACGCTGGAGTGGATCGCCTCCGAGTCGTGGTCGAACGGGCGGGTTGGTCTGTCGGGCTCGTCGGCCGGGGCCACCACCGCCCTGGCCGCCGCCTCCACCCGCCACCCCAGCGTCCAGGCCTTCTTCTGCCAGGTGGGCGGCTCCAGCATCTACGACGACGTGGTCTACGAGGGCAACTCGATCGAGCTGGAGCGGCTGTGGCTGTGGGTGGCCAACAACATCCCGGGCCTGTCGGCCTCCCACCGGAAGGTGGTGAAGGCCCGCAGCGGGCTGAGCGACGCCGAGCTCGACGTCGTCGCTGCTGGCGCCCGGGCCCGCTACACCGCGCTCGACGGGGCCCGCCATCAACGCCCGCCCTACCTCGATTGTCCCGAGTGGATGCACCTGCCCCTGCTCGGCTACCCCGACTTCTCGGTCTGGCAGCCCTACCTCGACGAGCTGATCAGTCACCCCGCGCCCGACACCTTTCGGGCCGCCCACAGCTTCCGGGCCACGATCGACGTGCCCGGCTTCCACGCCACCACCTGGTTCGACATCTTCCTCACCAGCGTGCTGGCGGCGTTCACCGAGATCCAGGCCCGGGCGGGCAACCAGCGGCTGTGGATCGGACCGAACGACCACTACTTCGTGTACGAGACGCAGTACTGGACCCGGGACCCGTGGTTCGAGTGGTTCGGCCTCTGGCTGAAAGACCAGCCGGCCCCTATCGCCGCCGAACCCGCCGTCCACTACTCGCCCCGGTGCTGGGTGGCCGATCCCGCCGGCTACGTGCCCGACGACTGGCGCCACGCCGACACCTGGCCCCCGCCCGGTGTGACGGCGCAACAGTGGTGGCTGCAGGCCGACGGCAGCCTCACCCCAGGCGGCGCCGACGGTCCCGGTGCCTCCGGAGGCACCCGCAGCTTCCGCTACGACCCGGCCCATCCCGTCCCGTCGCTGGGCGGGCGCAACATGCTGATCACGGCCGGCAGTCGCGACCAGCGGCCGGTGCGGGACCGGCCCGACTACGGGCTCGTCTACTCGAGCGCCCCGCTGGAGGCCGAGCTGACGATCGCCGGACCGGTGAGCGCCACTGTGCTGCTCGCATCGGATCGGCCCGACACCGACGTGGTGGTGAAGCTCGTCGAGCACCAGCCCGACGGGCGGGCCATGCTGCTGATGGACGGCGTCACCCGGGCCCTGTTCCGCCACGGCGGCCCCGATCCCCGCCCCCTCGTGGCGGGCGAGGTGCACGAGATCCGGGTCGACCTGGGCCACATCCATCACACGTTCGCCCCCGGCAGCCGGGTCGAGGTCGACGTGACGTCGAGCAACTTCCCCCGCCGGGCCCGCAACACCAACAGTGGTAATCCCCTCCTGGCGGCCGACGGACCGGACGACCTCCACGTGGCCACCAACACCGTCCACCACCCGTCGTTCATCGAGCTGCCCACCCTGGCTTGAATCCGGCCGTCTTCGTGAAAGGGTGGGGGCATGACCGGACAAGAACCGGATGTGACTCCCTCTCCCACCCTCGCCGCCGTCGGGCCTGCCTCCGACGGCGTGACCGACCGGGACGGGTTCGCTCAGCTCTTCGAGGCCACCTACCGCCCGTTGGTGGCCTACGCACGGCGCCGCACGCCGAGCCCGGCCGACGCCGACGACCTGGTGGCCGAGGTCTACGCCACCGCCTGGCGCCGCCGCCATGAGCTCCGAGCCGACCTGTCGCCCCTGCCCTGGCTGTATGCCGTGGCCGGCAACCTGGTTCGCAACGCCCGCCGAGCCGATGGCCGCCGGCTTCGCCTGGTGGACAAGCTGGCAGCCGAGCCGACGCCAACCGCCGGCACCGGCCCGCTCGGGGCCGACCCGGCCGAGCGGCCGGGGGCCGACCTGCGCTCCGCCCTGGCCGAGCTGTCGCACGACGACCAGGAGCTCCTGCGGCTGATCGCCTGGGAGGGCCTGACCCACGCCGAGGTCGGCCAGGTGCTCGGCTGCACGCCCAACGCCGTGGCCATCCGGGCCCACCGGGCCCGCCAGCGCCTCGCCGACCAACTGAAGGCCGACCAACCGACGGCCGACCAACCGACGGCCGACCTAGCCACCACCACCCATCCAGCCCGTGAGGACGACCAGCGATGACCGACGACCGCACCCCCCGCTCCGCACCCCCCGACACCCTGCTCGACGCCCTACGGGCGGCCGACCCGGTGGACCCGGCGGCCCTGCCCGCCCCCGACGGCCCCGAGGCCCGCCAGGTCCTGGCCGCCGCCATGACTCCCCAGACCGCCGCCGCTGAGATCGCTGTCGACGCCGCCGAGGCGGCCCCAGTCGTGGAGCTCGCCCCCACCGGAACCGACGGCGGCCCCGGGGCCGTCCGCTTCGTGGCCCCGCCGGTGGTCAACCGGCGCCGCTCCCGGGCTGTGCCCTCGCCCCGGGGGCGGTTGTTGGCGGCCTCGGCCGCCGCCATGGCGGTGATCGCCGCCGGCGCTGTGGCCTTGTGGCCGGGGGGCACCAGTCCGGCCCTGGCCGCCGTGGCCGACACCGCCTCGGTGTCGAGTGGGCGGGTCACCACCACCCTCAGCGTGGCGGGCTCGGGTACCGCTACCGAGAGCGGAAGCGCCACGCTGGAGGCGGTGTTCGACGGCTCCAATGTGGCTGTGACCGTGTCCGACGTGTCGTCGTCGAGCGATCCCGGGGCCGCCGATCGGGCCGACCAGCTCGAGGGTCGGATCGTTGACGACTCGGTGTACGTCCGCGACGGCGACACCTGGCGTTCGGCCCCTGGTGGCTCGTTGGCCAGCTCCACGGCCAAGAAGTTCCTCGATCCCCGGGCCGTGCTCGACACGGTGAAGGACCTGACCGACATCACCGACCTGGGCCCGGCCACCATCGACGGGATCGAGACCACCCACTATCGGGGTGTCGTGGATCTGGGCGGCGAGTCGGTGGCCAGCTGGCTGGCCAGCATGGACCCGTCGGCGGAGAAAGTGCAGGCCGAGGGTGAGGCCACCGTCGATCTGTACGTGGGCGGCGACGGCCTGCTCCGCCACCTCGACGTGACCGGCAACGCCCAGGACCCCGACAGCACCGACGGGGCCACCTTCACCCTCACCACCGTGTTCAGCGACCTCGGCGCCAACCTCGACGTCGAGGCCCCGGCCAACGCCGTCCCCTTCGGCGACGACACCACCGTCTTCGGCCAGAACGGCGACTGAAGCGCTCTTCGGGCTGGTTGTCACAGGGCGGGGTCATCATGGCTGCGGCGGCCATGGTGGCTCCGCCCTCCTGCGTGGAAGTCTGCGTGGGGGTATAGTTGGGGGTATGCCGAAGATGCAGGTCTACTTACCGGAAGATCTCTACCGGCAGGTGAAAGAGGAGGGCGACCGGATCAACGTGTCAGCCATCTTGCAGGAAGCTCTGGGCGAGCACCTTGCCCAGATCCGTCGCCGCAAAGCGTTGGCCGAGGCAGTCGCCTGGTACGAATCCGAGCACGGGGCGTTCACCGAGGAGGAGCTGGAGGCGCAGGCCGCGGCCGACAAGGCCAATGCGATCACTACGCCGGTGAAGAAGACAGGACGCACGCGGCCTCGGCCAGCGGCATGAGCCGGCTGGTGCTCGATGCCGGCGCTCTCATCGCCCTGGGGCGAAGCCAGCGACCGATGTGGCGGCGATTCGACCGGGCGCTGACCCAAGGCACGAAGCTCGTGACTCACGCCGGCATTCTCGGGCAGGTGTGGCGGAAGCCCGAGCGCCAGGCCGTTCTCGCCCGGGCCCTGCCTTCGATCGACGTGCAGTCGCTGACGCCGGAGCTGGCCCGCCGGGCTGGTGAGCTGCTGGCCGCCAGCGGCACCGCCGATGTGCTCGACGGTGCGCTTGCGCTGCTGTGCCGGCCCGGGGACATGGTACTCACCAGCGACCCCGAGGACCTGAGGCTCCTGGTGACAGCGTTGGGCGTTCCGGACGTCGAGGTCGTCCGGGCCTAAGGTGCCCCGTTCGGGCGCCTCGGGTTCGGCTTCGGCGAACACCGGAGTGCGCCCCTGGCATGAGCTCAGAGCATCGAGACGAGGAGCTCGCGGGTGGCGGCCCGCTGGTCGCGGCTGCCGAACTCGGAGGCGGCGAAGGTGGTGACGCCGGCGTCGGCCAGGGCCCGCACCCGGTCCTCCACCTCACCGGCCCCGCCGATGATGGCGATGTCACCCGGGCCCTCGTAGCCCTCCCGGTCGAGCATGGCCTTGTACGAGGGCAGCGTGCCGTACATGGCGAACGACCGGGCAGCCCGCTCCCGGGTGTCGGTGTTGGCCTCGGCCGATCCGTCGGTCACGCAGATCGGGAACCCAGCCACGATCTCGGGCTCGGGCCGGCCGGCGGCGGCCGCCGCCTCCTTGATCACCGGCGTGGAGTGGTCGGCAATCGTCCTGGGCCCGGTCATCCACAGGATCGTGCCGTCGGCCAGGCGTCCGGTCACCTTCAGCAGTTGGGGGCCGAGGGCCGACAGCATCACCTTGGGGGCGGGGGCGTCGATCTGGATGTCGGCCTTGGTGGTGAGCGTCTCGCCCTGATAGCGCACCGACTTCTCGTGCAGGAGCGGCATCAGGATCTCGAGGTACTCCCGGAGATGACGGATGGGCTTGTCGAACGAGATGTTCCAGGAGCCCTCCACCACCGGCTTGTGCGACGGCCCGATACCGAGGACGAGGCGGCCGCCGATGGCTGCGTTCACCGTGAGGGCCTGCTGGGCCAGCATCATCGGGTGCCGGGGGTAGGTGGGCACCACGGCGGTGGCGAAGGTGATGTCGGGCACGGTCTGGCCGGCCACGGCGATGGCCGTGAGCGTGTCGAGCCCGAAGGTCTGGGGAACCCAGAGGCTGTCGAACCCCTGCTCCCGGGCCGTGGCGGCGAGGGCGGTGAGACTGTCGATGGTCTCCACGAACGAGAACAAGCCGATCTTCATGGGCCTCATCCTTGCCGAACCGGGCTGTACGGTCCACCGCTCCGGCGTTAGCGTTGGTCAGACAGACGACAGGGGGATGATGACCGAGGTGCGGACCGACCAGGCGGCGACCGGCTCCGCGATCGCGGCCGCTCCGAAGGAGTCCCGGTACGCCGTGTTCGGCGTGCCGGGCTTCGCCGCCACCTACGCCGTCGGTGTGGTGTGGAGCATGTGCCGGTGGGGTCTCGGTTTCCTCGGTGCCTATGTGGTGACGCACAAGACCGGTTCACCCCGGCTGGTGCAGCTCACCGGGGCCATGTTGTGGGCCCCCCTGCTGCTGGCCGGCATGGTGGGCGGAGCGGTGAGCGACCGCTTCTCGCGTCGCAAGGTGCTGTTCGGTCAGTTCGTGGTGCTGTGCCCCCTCACGCTGGGCATGGCCGCCCTGGCCGCCGCCGATCGGCTCCCCCTCGGACTGCTCTACGCCTACATGGTGGCCGCCGGCTTCGGGTGGGTGATCGACATGACCGTGCGGCGGGCCATGGTCTACGACATCGTGGGCGACGCCTACCTCAACCGGGCCATGGCCTTCGAAGGCCTGTCGTCGTCGCTGGGCCTGGCCGCCGGGGCCATGGCCGGAGGCGCCCTGGCCAGCCTCGGCGCCGGCACCGCCTACCTCGTGGTGGCCGGGGCCATGCTGGTAGCGGCCCTGCTCGTGCTGCGCACGCCGAGCGCCGCCTCGCTGCACCGGCCGGTACCGGCCGCCCCCGCTCCGTCGGCAGCCCAGGCCGCCCCGTCCCCCGGCGGGCCCCAACCGGCGGCGTCATCGCCGGCTCCGGCGCCGGCCGGCAGTCAGTCGTTCTTCACCGAGGTGGCCGACGGCCTCCGGTTCCTCCGTCGGGCCCCCGTCCTGCTGTCGATCCTCGGCGTCACCGCCATCACCAACTTCTTCCACTTCGCCTATTTCCCCATCGTGCCGTTGGTGGCCGAACGGGTGGGGGCGTCGGCCTTCTTCGCCGGTTTCCTGGCCGCCGCCACCGGGTTCGGCATGGCCGTGGGCTCCACGTTCGTCATCACCCGGGGGCCGGCCCGGGGACGGGCCTACGTGATCGGGGCCACCGGCGCCTTCCTCCTGCTCAACGGCTTCGCCCTGTTTCAGCACTACGTGCCGGTGTATGTGTCGCTGCTGCTGGCCAGCTCGTTCGTCGGGGTGTTCGGCGCCACGCAGAGCGTGCTGGTGATGACGGCCGTCGAGCCCCACATGAGGGGCCGGGCCCTGGGCATGCTGTCGATGGCCATCGGCTGGCTGCCGGTGGGGATGTACCTGTTAGGGGAGTTGGCCCAGGCCGTCGGCGCTTCGACCGCCCTGGTGGTGGCGAACGTGGCCGGCGTGGCCTGCCTATGGCTGTTCCTGGCCTGGCGACCCCAGGTGCTGAAAATCGTCTGAGCCGATCGGATCATCGGCTGCCAGCACCCTCAAGTTCGGTGCTTCCACGTCCGATGACAGGGAGGTCGCCGGACGAACAACCGGCGCAACGGACGAAGCTATGACCCCCGGCCGGCAATGTGGTCGCCTAGGGCGGGGCGAGCCAGTGGCGAACCCGGCGTCCTCGAATCGCTCCACCGAGAGGTCGTCGAGATGCCCGTTGTTGCCCCCAGCCAATCGTCCCCTGCTCGACCCCCCCGTCGTCTCGGCCGGCGGCTGGCCGCCGCCGCGCTGGCGGGAGCGGCCGCCGTCACCACCCTGTCGGCCGCCCCGGCCAGCGCCCACGGCACCGCGGTGGCCTGCACCGCCCGCTCGGAGTCGAGGGTCTTCTCCCCCTGGAGCGACAGCTCGAACTACTTCCTGATGCCGAACGGCGGCTTCGAGGGCGGCACCGTCGACTGGAAGCTGGCCGGCGGCGCGTCGGTAGTCACCGGCAACGAGCCGTGGAAGGTACGGAACGGCGCCGACAACCGCAGCCTGCGGATCCCCTACGGCGCCACGGCCGAGAGTCGCACGATCTGCGTGTCCAAAGGGGAAGACGTGATCCGGCTGTTCGTCAACAACCCCAGGGTCCGGGGTTCGATCCTCCACGTGGAGGTGATCGTCCGCAACCCCGACAACGGGGCGGTGGCCCAGACCGCCTTCGACGTCAACGGCGACGCCGCCCCCCTCGGCTGGGCCCCCACGATGCGTCTCGGCATCGCCCAGCAGTGGAGCACCATCGGTACCCAGGAGCTGACGTTCGTGTTCAGCACCCGGGGCACCCCGGCCACCTGGCAGATCGACGACGTGTACGTCGACCCCTTCCGCAGCACCTGATCGCCGTTCGCCCCATCGCACCGCCAAACAGATCGCTTCCCCGGCCGGGTTGTCGCCCTCCTGGCCGGGGGAGCACCCGCGTCCGGCGTCGGCCGGGGCGTTAGGTTGGGTGGATGAGCGACGATCGGCTCTATCACATCGGGTTCGGCCCGTCCGACCTGCCCAGCCCGCCCCCCGCCTTCGCCTTCCTTTCCGGTGATCCGGAGCGGGCCGAGCGAGTGGCCACCGGCCACCTCGACCAACCCCGCCTCCTGTCCGACCACCGGGGCCTGGTGAGCTGGCTCGGCTCCCTCGACGGCCACCCGGTGCTGTCATCGACGTCGGGCATGGGCGGACCGTCGCTCACCATCGTGGTCAACGAGCTGGCCCAGGTGGGCGTGCAGGCCATCGTGCGGATCGGCACCACCGGGTCCATCCAGCCCCACGTCCCGGCGGGGGCAGTGGTGATCACCCGGGCCGCCCTGTGCCGCCAGGGGGCGGCGGCCGACATCGCCCCGGTGGAGTACCCGGCCGCGGCCGACCCGTTCCTCACCGTCGCCCTGGCCCGGGCCGCGGCCGATGCCGGGATCACGGCCCATGTGGGGGTCACGGCGTCGGTCGACACGTTCTACGAGGGGCAGGAGCGGCAGGCCTCGTCGGCCAATCCCAATCTCCTGCGGGCCCTTCAGGGGATCACCGAGGAATACCGCAACCTGGGGATCCTCAACTACGAGATGGAGTCGGGCACGCTGTTCAAGCAGTGCTCGGTGTACGGCCTGGCCGCCGGGTGCGTGCTGGCAGTGGTGGCCCAGCGCACCGAGGGCGAGCAGGTGCTCCTCGACGCCAAGGGGACGGCCGAGACCGACGCCATCACCGTGGCCGTGGCCGGCGCCCGACGTTGGCTGGCCGACCAGACTCGATCAACCTGAACTGTGATCACCGTCACCCCTTGGGCTAGCTTGGCCAATCGTCGAAGAACCGACGAAACAGGGGGAGAGACCAGTGAAGATCAGCACGTCCCGGCGATGGCTGTTGCCTCTCGTCGCCCTGGCCCTGGTGGCCGGGGCCTGTGGTAGCAGCGGCAGCACCGGGGGAGATACCGACGCCAAGGGCGACATCATCGACGAGAACGCCCAGCAGGCGGCTCAGGATCAGGTGCAGAACGCATCGAGCACCACAGTCGACTCCTCGGCCGTCAGCCAGAGCGAGATCGCCACGATCGAAGACTGGGAGAAGCTCTGGGACACCGAACGGGCGGCGATCGTCAAAGAGATCACCGACAACGGCTGGGGCTGGGACAAGGCAGCGAACAAGGTCACGGGCCCCGGCGGGTTCGAGGTCGACCTGTCGACGTGTGCCGCCGGCTGGGATCCCTACGGCGGCCTGGAGGACGGCAAGATCACGATCGGCCAGACGATGGCCTTCTCAGGAATCGCCGCCGACTACGGCAACATCGGGACCGGCCAGAACGTGCTCTACGAGTACGAGAACGCCAAGGGCGGGATCACCGACTCGGAGGGCAAGACCTACACGATCGTCACCGACCAGCGGGACGACGGCTACGACGCGGCCAAGACCGTTCCCCTGGTCGACGAGCTGCTCGACTCGGTCGGGGTGTTCGCGCTGCAGACGCTGGGCTCACCCAACACGATCAAGGTCTACGACAAGATGAACGCCCGGTGCGTGCCCGATCCCTACGTGATGAGCGGCCACCCGGCGTGGGGCGATCCGGTCAACCACCCCTGGACCTGGGGCCACCAGATGGCCTACAACACCGAGGCCATCCTGTGGGGCAACCTCATCGAGAAGAACTTCCCCGACGC
>CADEDH010000004.1:148475-152514 GCA_902826025.1 uncultured Actinomycetes bacterium | reverse complement strand
CGCTGGGGATCATCGAGCTGTCGGGCAAGTCCAAGCCGTGCGCCTGGGACGTGAACACCAGCAGCTGCAAGTAGGCCGATTGACGCCGGAACCGCGCCCATCGGGGCCGGTTCCAGTGCCACAGTAGGTATCGGCGGCGCCCTTTGCCTTCCGTTGGGGCGCCGCCGATCCGCGCCAGCGGTTACGGTGACCTGCCCAGGTCGGGCTCCGGACCGGGCATGACCTCCCCCAGTGGGCCGAAAGGACGACCACGATGAGCAACCGAATCGATCCGCCGTTCCGAGCCGACCATGTGGGGAGCCTGCTCCGGCCCTCGGACGTGCACGAGGCCCGGGCCCGGGCCGCCGCCGGGGACATCACGGCGGCCGAGCTGCGCTCGGTCGAAGACGCCGCCATCGCCGCCGCCGTGGGCCGCCTGGCCGATACCGGCATCCGGTCGCTCACCGACGGCGAGTTCCGGCGTGCCTTCTTCCACCTCGACTTCCTCGAGCAGCTGGCGGGGGTGGCCGTGACCGGCCGTATCGCCTCCAGCTCGGACTCCGAGGAGACGGTGCACATGAGCCCACCCAAGCTGGCGGTGGTCGGGCCGATCCGCCACACCCACGACATCCAGGTCGACGACTTCCGCTACCTGGCCTCGGTGGTCGACGGGTTGGGCCGGCCGGAGGTGATGACCAAGGTGTGCATCCCGTCGCCGGCCACCGTGCACTTCCGGGGCGGGCGGGCCGCCGTCGACATCCAGGCCTATCCCGACATGGAGCCGTTCTTCGCCGATCTGGCCGCCTGCTACCAGGCCGAGATCGCCGCCCTGTACGCCGCCGGCTGCCGGTACCTCCAGCTCGACGACACCAACCTGGCCTACCTGTGCGATCCGGTGATGCGCCAAGGGGCGGTGGAGCGGGGCGACGATCCCGACGAGCTGCCCCGGTCGTACGCCGAGCTGATCAACGCCGCCCTGGCCGGCCGGCCCGACGATCTCACGGTTGGCATCCACCTGTGCCGGGGCAACTTCCGGTCCACCTGGTTCGCGTCCGGGGGCTACGAGCCGGTGGCCGAGGTGCTGTTCAACGAGCTCAACGTCGATGCCTACTTCCTCGAGTACGACGATGAACGCTCCGGCGACTTCGCCCCGCTGCGTCACGTACCGGCGGGCAAAACCGTGGTCCTGGGCCTGATGACGTCGAAGCGCCCTGAGCTCGAGGGCTACGACGAGCTGGCGGCCCGGGTGGCCGAGGCGGCGGCGTACGTGCCGATGGAACAGCTGTGCCTCAGCCCCCAGTGCGGCTTCGCCTCCACCGTGGAGGGCAACAACCTCACCGCCGATCAGCAGTGGGCCAAGCTCACCCACCTCGTCGATTGCGCCCACCGCATCTGGAGCTGATCGGCCAGGGGGCGTAGCCTCGGGGTCGGGGACGACCGAGGGGGACGACCATGCCGGCGTTGGAGACCATGCGGGTGCTCGACTTCACCCAGTGGGAGGCGGGGCCCACCTGCGGCCAGTACCTGGCCTGGATGGGGGCCGACGTGGTGAAGCTGGAGTCGCCGTCGGGTGATCCCGGCCGCACCATCATGAGCACCGACGGCACCGATTCCCAGTACTTCTGCAACCACAACGGCAACAAGCGGGGCATCGTCCTCAACCTCAAGAGCCCCGAGGGCCTCGACCTGCTGCGCCGGCTCCTGCCCCGTTTCGATGTGCTGGTGGAGAACCAGGGCCCCGGCGTGCTGGAGCGCCTCGGTCTCGGCCCTGAGGCGTTGCACGCGATCAACCCCCGCCTGGTGATCGCCCGCATCAAGGGCTTCGGCCTGTCCGGCCCCTACGCCGACTACAAGAGCTTCGACCCGTTGGCCATGGCGGCGGCCGGCATCACGTCGATGACGGGCACGGCCGATAGCGGGCCCATCAGCCCCGGCGGCACGTTCGCCGACACCGGCACCGGCGTCCACACTGCTTTCGCCATCGTGTCGGCCTACGTGCAGCAGCAGCGCACTGGTGAGGGCCAGGTCATCGAGATGTCGATGCACGAGGTGATGACGATGTTCATCCGCACCATGGCCGCCTGGACCTGGGGCCCCGACGCCCCACCGGTGGCGCAGCGCTCCGAGGGGGTGCTGCCCAGCGGCCGCTGGCGGTGCAAGGGCGATGGCCCCAACGACTGCGTGCTGGTGACGGCGGCCAACGAGAGCATGTGGGCCGGGTTCTGCGCCGCCATCGGCCAACCCGAGCTGGCCACCGACCCCCGCTTCGCCAAGCCCGGCCACCGCCTGCGCAACGCCGCCGAGCTGCGGGCGGCGGCCCAACCCTGGTTCCTGGAGCGGACCAAGCAGGACGCCATGACCGAGCTGGGCGAGGCCGGGGTGCCGGTGGCCGCCGTGCTCGACACGGCCGAGGTCTTCGCCGATCCCCATCTCAACGCCCGGGGGTTCTTCACCACCGTGGCCCATCCGGAGCGGGGTGACATGGTGATGATGCAGGCTCCGTTCCGGATGTCGGCCAACGATGTCCCCCTGGAGCCGGCCCCCCTCCTGGGCCAGCACACCCGAGAGGTCCTGGCTGCCGAGCTCGGCCTGACCGACGCCGAGCTCGATGCCCTCATCGCCAGCGGCGCGGTGGTGTAGGGGGCTGGCGTCGGTGGCGGCCTGCTGACGATCTCGGCCGTCACCGCCCGGTGGGGTGCGCGGTGGGCGCCGGCTTGACCGATACTGGACCGGTCCCGGTCCGTCGGGCGACAAGCCCGTCCATCCGAAATCCCGTCCACCTGAAAACCGAGGTACCCACCGATGACCGAGCAAGCCGACGTCGAGTTCTACTGGGATCCGGTCTGCCCCTGGGCCTGGATCACCTCCCGCTGGGTGGCCGAGGTGGCGAAGCTCCGCTCACTCGACGTCGACTGGCGGTTCATCAGCCTCCGCCTTCTTAACAAGGACAAGAACTACGAGACCGATTTCGCCGAGGGCTACATCGCCGGGCACGGCAGTGGCCTCAAGCTGCTCCGGGTGGCAGCGGCCGTGCGGGAGGCCGAGGGTCGGGGCCGGATGGGCGAGCTGTACACCCAGTTCGGGGGCGACATCCACGTGCACCGCCGGCGCAAGGAGCTGACCGACCACTGGGAGGCGGGCTTCCCCGACTACCTGGCCTCGGTGGGGCTGGCCGAGTACGCGGCGGCGGCCAACGACGAGCAGTGGGACGCCGTGCTCCAGGCCGAGACCGACGAGGCCCTGAGCCGCACCGGCAAGGACGTGGGCACCCCTATCATCAGCTTCAACCAGGGCGGCTCCTCGTACTCCTTCTTCGGTCCCGTCATCAGCCGGGTGCCCCGGGGCGACGAGGCCCTGCGCCTCTGGGACGCGGTCTGGGAGATCGCCACCTTCCCCGGCCTGGCCGAGCTGAAGCGCTCCCTGCGGGAGCCGCCCCAGCTGGCCGACAGCCTCGACTGAGGCCGGATGCCGGAGGTCACCGAGACCCAACTGCCCGGCGTCGGTGTGCGCCACGACTTCACCACGGCCGCCGGTCAGCGCCTCGGGGTGATCGCCCATCGGGGCGGGCGCCGGGAGCTGCTGGTGTACGACACCGACGATCCCGACGCCTGCCGCACGGTGATGCAGCTCGACACCGACGACTCCCGCACCCTGGCCGAGGTGCTCGGCGCCTCCCGGGTCAGTGAGACCGTGGCTGCCGTCCAGCAGCGCATCGAGGGACTGTCGATCGATTGGATCACGGTGCCCGCCGCCTCCGGTTTCGTGGGGCGCACCATCGCCGACGGCGAGATCCGCTCCCGGACCGGCGTGTCGATCGTGGCCGTGGTCCGGGGCGCCGACACCACGCCGGCGCCGGAGCCCACGTTCGCCTTCGCCGCCGGTGACGTGGCGGTGGCGGTGGGCACGCCTTCGGGGTTGGATGCCGTTCGGGCCATGCTCGGTTCGTGACCCCGCTGCTGGCGGCGGTCGGATCCGAGACGGCCACCGCCTTCATCGAGATCGGGCTGCTCGCCCTCGTGCTGTCGGCGCTGGCCCGCCTGGCCTCAGCGCTCGGCATCAC
>CADEDH010000004.1:107912-148375 GCA_902826025.1 uncultured Actinomycetes bacterium | reverse complement strand
GGCTTCCGGGAGACCCCGGTGATCCTGAACCTGCTGGTGATAGAGGATCTGGCCATGGCCGTGTATCTGCCGGTGGTGGCGGCCGTCGTGGTGGGGGCCGACACCCTGGCCACGGCCACCACCGTGGGGGTGGCCCTGGTGACGGTGGGGGCCGTGCTGTGGGCGGCCAGCCGATACGGGTCGGCGGTCAGCACCCGTCTGTCCCGGGGGAGCAACGAAGCCCTGGTGCTCGCCGTGTTCGGTCTCACCCTGGTGGCCGGGGGCGTGGCCCAGCAACTCCAGATCTCGGCCGCCATCGGGGCCTTCCTGGTAGGTCTGGCCCTGTCGGGCCCGGCCCAGGAGCGGGCCAGCACCCTGATCGAACCGCTTCGCGACCTGTTCGCCGCCATCTTCTTCCTGTTCTTCTCGTTCCAGATCGACCCCGGAGATCTGACCGGCGCCATCGTGCCGGCCCTGGCCCTGGCCGTGGTTACGGCGGCCACCAAGATCGGCACGGGGTGGCTGGCCGCCGCCCGGGCCGGGATTGCCACCCGGGGTCGGGTGCGGGCCGGCACGGCCCTCGTGGCCCGGGGCGAGTTCTCGGTCGTCATCGCCTCGCTGGGGGCCGGGCTGGGCGACGGCCCCGAGCTGGGCAGCACGGCGGCCGCTTACGTGCTCGTCACCGCCGTGGCCGGCCCCGTCGCCACCAAGAACGCCGATCGGCTCAGCGCCCTGACGGCGGCTCAGTGGTCGGCCAGGCCGTGGCGGAAGGCGTAGGCGGTAGCCGCCGCCCGGGTGGACACGCCGATCTTGGTGAAGATGTTGCTGAGATGGCGGGCGACGGTCTTCTGGCTCACCACCAGCCGGGCCGCGATCTCCTTGTTCGTCGCT
The DNA here is from genome assembly GCA_902826025.1 of uncultured Actinomycetes bacterium. Taxonomy (GTDB): domain Bacteria; phylum Actinomycetota; class Acidimicrobiia; order Acidimicrobiales; family SZUA-35; genus CADEDH01. Next base: position 147,505 of record CADEDH010000004.1, on the reverse strand, counting down.
CCCGTGGCCAGCAACCCGAGCACCTCGGCCTCGCGGGCGGTGAGCCCGGTGGAGCCCGCCGGCCGGCTGTCGCCGGCCGGGCGCCGGAGCTCGTCCACCCGGGCCAGGTCGGCTGCTGCCCCCAGCGAGGTGAACAGCTCGACCGCCATGTCGAGCGAGCGGTTCCAACCGTCGTCGTCTCCCAGGGCCAGGCAGGCCTGGGCCAGCAGCACGCGGCCGGTGGCGATCTCGTAGGGCGCCGACAGGTCGTGCCACTGGCGCAGCGCTCCGGTCAAGGCGGCGCAGGCCGCTTCGGCCGAGCCCCGGGCCAGCTCCAGACGCCCTCGGGCGGTGCTGGCCGAGGCCCGGAGTTTCGATGTGTCGTAGCGGGCCGCCGTCTGCTCCAGCTCGGCCGTCCAGGCTTCGGCCGGCTCCAGGTCGCCGGCGGCCACGGCGAGCTCGACACCGGCCGGTAAGAGGCGGGCCCGGGATAGAGCGCTGCCGTCGGCGCCCAGGGCTCGGGTGATGCGGCGCAGCCCGCCTCTCGGGTCGCCCTGGGCGAGGAGCAGCAGGGCGAATCCGGCCTCGGGGCCGGGGCCGCCGGCTCCCGTCCGGTCGGCGGTGGCGAACGCCTCGGCCGCACCGTCGAAGTCGCCCCTTCGGGAGCGCAGCTGGCCCAGGGCGGTCCAGGCGTAGGCGACGATCCAGCCCACCTCCCGGAGCTCCTCGCAGGCCTGCGCCGCCACGTGCTCGGCTTCGGCCCAGCGGCCGAAGTGGGCCAACAGTTCCGCGTGGTGGACGCGGCACATGCCGGGAAACACGTTCACACCCTCCAGTCGGGCCCAGGCAGCCGAGGACTGTTCCCACTCCGCCACCCGCTTGACGTCACCCAGGTCGTCGCAGGCACTGATCATGCAGCAGTAGACCTTGCCCGTGGTGTAGGGGCTGAGGCCGCCGTCGGAGGCCGCCAGCATGGCCTCGTCCATCAGGGCCAGCCCCTCCAGGGGATCGCCGGCGCTGATCAGGACCCGCCCCAGCTCCTGGGTGACGTCGGCGGCCAGGTCGGCGTCGTCGGCACGCTGGGCGATACCGGTGGCTTCGGTGAGCATGGCCCGGGCTTCGTCGAGCTCGCCCCGTCGGCGGGCGACCTCGGCCCGGTGAAGCAGGAGGTAGCCGTGCTCGGGGCACTCCGGTTGGTCCTGGAGCAGCCGGGCCGCCCTGCGACGCCAGCTCTCGGCCACCGTGCTCCGGCCCTGCCGGCGGTGGTCCTCCGACAGCAGCAGCGCCATCCGGGCCGCCCCGATCCGGTCGCCGGCCCCCTCGTAGGCAGCCATCGCCTCCCGCCGGATCCCCACCGACTCTGTCACCCGCCCCAGCCACCACGACGCCTCGGCCGCCAGTTCCAGCAGCGGAGCGTCGAGGTCGGCCTCGGGCCGGGCGGCCTGGAGCACGGCGCGGACCTGCTCCCACTCTCGGCGGGCGACCAGTGCCGTCACCTGCTCGACCAGGGCTGAAGGCGGCGCCATAGCGATGGCAGACGAGCCTAGTGCACCGATGCCCGCCCTGACCGGGCGTTCGCCACCGGCGCTCCCGCCGGGCTGACCGTGGGTCGAATGACGCACGAGCGGTTCCATCCCGGGTCCACTGTTTGCCCGATGCCCCGGGTCCGTCGGGTGGCGCACGATCGATCCAGCCGATCCATCTGAAACGGAGCTGATCATGTCGAACAAGGCAGTCGTGAGCCTGACCACCGGGCTGGAGGACTCCGAGCGGGTCACCGTGGCCCTCCTCATGGCCGTGGCGGCGGCCGAGGCGGGCCGGCCCACGATGATGTTCCTGGCCAAGGAAGCGGTTCGGCTGGCCGTGGAAGGAGTGGCGGTGGGTACCGCCTGCGACGGCTGCCCGCCCCTGGCCGACCTGCTGCATCGCTATGCCACGGCCGGGGGCCGGCTTCTGGTCTGCCCCCTGTGCTTGAACGCCAAGCATCTCCAGGAGGCGGCCCTGATCGACGGGGCCACGGTGGGCGGCACCGTGCCGCTGTGGGAATGGATCGGTGACGAGGCGGCCACCACGTTCAGCTACTGAGCTTCAGCTACTGACAACAGCCCCGCCGGCACGAGGGTACTTGACCGGCCCACCGCTGTGGCCGAGACTGCCGCCGTGGTGAAGTTCCGCTACTGATTGCCGATGGTGCCCGGCGTGCCCGGGCCGGGAGATCCCCTGCGACCCTAGGGCGGGCCTCGAGCGTGCCCCGGAGTCGTCGGCTGGGAGCACGCGATGGATGACGACAACGACACAGGCGAACCCGCCTTCGTGGTGACCGACGGCTGGGACGCCGGCGACCTCGGCTGCGGTGAGCTGGTGATCGTGCTGCGGGCCCGGCTCGCGGCGCTTGAACCCGGCCAGGTGTTCGAGCTGCGCGCCACCGATCCCGGTGTCCGTCACGACCTGCCCGCCTGGGCCGGTCTGACCGGCCATCGCCTGGCGGTGGCGGAACCGCCGCGCTACCTGATCATCCGACGAGAGGAATCCTGACATGGGCACGTTCTGCGTCTCCATCACCCACGCCAACAACGACACCGACAAGGCCACTGTCGGCTTCGTGGTGGCCAACGCCGCCGCCGGCTCGGACCAGGAGACGATGGTGTTCCTGTCCACCGAAGGCGTCTGGTTGGCCAAGGCCGGCTACGCCGACGACATCCACGAAGACGGCTTCGCTCCGCTCAAGGAGCTCATCACCAACTTCGTGGCCGCCGGAGGGAAGGTCTTCGTGTGCTCGCCCTGCGCCAAGAAGCGGGGTATCGACGAGTCCGAGCTGATCGAGGGGGCCACCATCGTGGGTGGGGCCAAGCTGGTGGAATGGCTGGTCAACGGGTCGCCCTGCGTCAGCTACTGAGTTCGCCGTGGGTTCCGACATCCACCATCCGTATCCGGCGGCGGTCAGCTTCGACGGTGGGGACCTCGATTGCGGTAACGGCCTGTTGCTGTTGATCCGCAAGCACATCGATCCCCTCGATCGGGGTCAGCTGCTGCAGATCCTGTCCACCGAGTCCTCGGTGGCCGAGGACCTGCCGTCGTGGTGCCGCCTGACCGGCAACGAGCTGGTGGACGTCTGGCACGACGGGGGACGCCAACGGTCGTTCCTGGTGGCCAAGGGGGCCTTTGTCGCCCCCGGGTCCGCCGCCGGCGCGGTGCTGACGGTCAGCAGCCCGGCTCCGGCGGTGGCCCGGGCCGACGGACGGGTGGCGGCACCCATCACCCAGCCCATCGTCGAGGTGGCGGTACCGGCCACGCTGCCACCACCGTCACCGGCCCCACCGGTGCCGGAGCGGGCGGTGTTCGGGCTCGGCTCGTGGCCGCGGCCCCGGTGGCTGCTGCGCTCGCTCCATGAGCATCTGGAAGCCAGGGTGCCCGACGAGGAGTTCGAGGCGGTGGCCGACGACGCCGTGCGCCTGGCGGTGGAGTCCCAGGTGCGGGCCGGGGTGGACCTCGTGACCGACGGCGAGCAGCGGCGCGACAACTACGCCGCCTTCGTGGGCGGCCGGCTCGACAACTGCCAGCTCATCCCCATCACCGACCTGCTGCCCTACGTCGACGACCCCGAGGCGTTCGGGCGGGAGCTGGCCGCCCTCGACGTGCCGGCCGGCGACATCCGCCACCCGGCACCGTTCGGGCCGCTCGGCCGGTCCCGGCCGCTCGCCGTCCACGAGGCGGCGTTCGTGGCGTCGATCACCGACCGGCCGGTGAAGGTGGCGCTCCCCGGGCCGTACCTGCTGACCAGGACCATGTGGATGGAGTGCATCTCCGACCGGGCCTACGCCGACCGCGAGCACCTCGCTGCCGACCTCGTGCGGGTGCTGCGGGAGGAGCTGTTCTCCCTCCTGGCGGCCGGGGTGTCGGTGGTGCAGATCGACGAGCCGGTGCTCACCGAGGTGGTGCACGGCACGGTGGGCGAGGGCGGCCGGACGTTCATGTGCGGGGCGCTGGGGGAGCGGGGCACCACTGGGGCCGAGCTGGCCTTCGCCCGAGACCTCCTCCAGGAGCTGCTGGCCGGCGTACCCCGGGAGCGCACGGCGCTCCACCTTTGCCGGGGCAACTGGACCCCCGACGATGCCGTGGCCCTCCACGGCGATTACGCCCCTCTGGTGGACGTCCTGCGGGTGGTGCCGGTGGGGATGTATCTGCTCGAGGGGTGCACCCCCCGGGCGGGCGACCTGGCGGTGCTGGCGGCGCTGCCCGACGAGTGCCGGGTGGGGGTGGGCGTGATCGACCAGAAGCACCCCGACCACACCGACCGGGCCGCGGTGGAGCGCCGGATCCGGGCCGCCATGGACCGCTTCGGCCGGGACCGGGTGGTGTTCCATCCCGACTGCGGGTTCGCCACCTTTGCCGACAATCCCATCGTCGACGCCGCTACGGCCGAAGCAGTGCTGCACACCCTGGTAGACGTACGGGACGCCGTGGGCTGACCAGCCGGCGGTTTGACCGGGCCCGGGCGGTGGGGCGAGCATCGCCCCCATGTCCGACGCCTCCCCCTCCGGTACCGGCCGCGATCAGGTCGACAGCACCCGCCTCCAGCGGATGGCCCGGGCCTACTGCGACTCGGCCCTGCTGTGGGCAGCGCTCGACCTACGGGTGTTCACCGAGGTGAACGCCGGCGCCTCCGACGTGGCGGCCCTCGCTTCCGCCTGTGACATCACCGAGCTCAACGCCGACCGCCTGGTGAGCTGCCTGCTGGCCATCGACCTGCTGCGCAAGCAGGACGGGCGGCTGGTCAACGCCCCCGACGCCGACCGGTTCCTGGTGCGGGGAGCCGACCGCTACGCCGGGCCGTGGATGCAGTTCACCCGCCCCGACGTGCCGGGCTGGATGAACCTCACCGAGCTACTCCGTTCGCACGAGGCGCCCAAGCCGCTCGGCATGTACGCCGACCTGACGGTGGAGAAGGCCCGGGCCTATCACCGGGCCACCTCGTCGATCGGCATGGGGGCCGGCCGGCGGTTCGCCCGCACGGTCGACCTGAGCGGCCGCACCCACCTCCTCGATCTGGGCGGAGGATCGGGGGCCTACTCGATCCAGGCGGTGAAGGCATTCCCCGGTCTGCGGGCCACGGTGTTCGACCTGCCGCCGGTGGTGGTGGTCACCGCCGAATACCTGGAACAGCACGGTGTCGGCGACCGGGTGGGCACCATCGGGGGCGACTTCACCGCGGATGACTTCCCGGCGTGCGACGCCATCGTGATGGCTTCCAACCTCCCGATCTACGACGAGGCCGTGATCGGCGGGGTGGTGGCCAAGGCGTTCGCCGCCCTGGAGCCGGGAGGCGAGATGCATCTGGTGGGCGAGATGCTCGACGACGACGGCGTCGGCCCCCTCGACGCCGCCCTGTGGGGTATGCAGGAAATCCTCTACCACTCAGGGGGCAAGGCCCACCGCCGGGACCAGGTGCGGGGCTACTTCACCGACGCCGGTTTCGTCGACGTACGCGACCACGAGTTCGTGCCCGACGTGCTGGTTCGGGTCTCGGGCCGCAAGCCGGCCTGAGCGGGCGGCGCCGGAGCATGGAACGGGCCGTCGAGCTCGCCCTTATCGACCGGGTACTGGCCCAGACGGCGGCCGACACCCGGGAGCTGGCCGCCGCCATGACCCGCCGGCCGGTGTCCGACTACCTCGATCCCGACCGGTACGCCGCCGAACGGTCGGCGCTGTTCGGGCACCACCCGGTGGTGGTGGGCCACGTGGCCCAGCTGCCGGCGCCGGGCAGCTGGTTCACCCACGACCACACCCCCGTCCCGTTGCTCGTAACCCGGGATCACGAGGGACGGATCGGGGCCTTCGCCAACGTCTGCCGGCACCGGGGCGCGCGCCTGTGCGACCAGAGCGAGGGCCAGGGCCGGCGGCTCACCTGCCCGTTCCACGGTTGGAGCTACGACCTGGGCGGCAGCCTGGTCGGAATCCTCCACGGCGAGGGCTTCGACGGGCTGGATCGCGCCACCCACGGCCTGGTGCCGGTGCCGGTGGCCGAACGGCACGGGTTCATCTTCGTGCGGCCCAGCGTCGGCGGGGCGCTGATCGATCTCGACAGCGTGCTGGTGGGGTTGGACGCCGACCTCGGGGTGCAGCGCCCGGAAGGCCACCTCTTGGCGCTCCGTCAGTGGGACGTCCCCTGCAACTGGAAAGTCCTCCTCGACAACTTCCTCGAGATGTACCACGTGCCCGTGCTGCACAGCGGCAACATCGGCCCGATGTTCGAGCCCAACCGGAGCCTGTACGACGAGTTCGGGCCGAACGGCCGGCGGATCGACCCTCGGCGGTCGATCCGGCGCCTGGCCGGCCAGCCCCGGGAGCAGTGGCGGCTGCGAGACCACGCCCTCGTCACCTACCACCTCTTCCCCAACGTCCAGACGTTCTGGACCCAGGACTACTTGTCCTGGCTGTCGGTGTGGCCCGTGGCGGTCGACCGAACCGTATGCACCCAGCACATCGTGGCCGACTGGCAGCCCGACACCGACGAGCTCCGCCGCCATCTCGAGACCAACCTCGACCTGTTCGACCAGACTCTGGGGGAGGACTTCGCCACCTCAGCCGGGGTCCAGCAGGGGCTGCGCAGCGGCGCCCTCACCGAGGTCCTGTTCGCCCGTTACGAGCAGGGGGCGGCCCGGGTCCACACCGCCATCGACGCCACCCTCGACCGCTGGCGTCGGGGCGAACCGGCCGACGCCTGGGCCTGAGCCCGCCCGCTCGGCAGCCGCCGGTGATCCGGTGGGCCGGCGGCGGCGAACCATGATCGGATCCTGCCCGAGGGGGGTGGGGGACGAGACCGAGGAGTGCGGTGACATGGCTGACAACGTGAAAACCACCATCAGTATCTACGAGGCGTTCGGACGAGGCGACGTTCCGGCCATCCTCGAGCAGTTGGCCGACGATGTGGAATGGGAGCGCCCGGAGGCCCGCGAGACCGGGCTGCCCTACCTGAAGGCCCGGCGGGGTCGGGACGAGGCAGCCGGCTTCTTCGCCGATCTAGTGGCCGACCTCGAGCTCACCCACTTCGAGCCGCTGGCCTTCTGCGACGGAGGCGACACGGTGGCGGTGCCGGTGGCCCACGCCGGGCGGATCGTTGGCGGCGGCGAGGTACCGATGACCGATGAGGTCCACCTGTGGCGATTCGGCCCCGATGGCAAGGTGACGGGCTTCCAGCACGTGTTCGACTTCGCCGTGCACGAGCAGGCCATGGCGGCCCGGGCCGCCGGGCTCAGCGGGGCCACCCTCCACGCCGTTGGCGACACGATCGAGGTTCGTCGGGCTGGTGGCGCCTTCGAGATGTTCGAGCTGAGCGGCCCCGAGGGCTCGGGCCCGCCACCGCATGCCCACCCATGGGACGAGGCCTACGTCGGCCGGACCGGACAGGTGGAAGTCACGGTGGACGGCGTCGCCACCATCGTGGGCCCGGGGCAGACGGCGATGGCGCCGGCCGGAGCCCTCCACACCTACCGCATCCTCGACGGCGGCGCCTCGTTCCACGTGATCACGTCGGGGGCCAGGGCCTCGCTGTTCTTCGCCGACCTCGATGCCAACGCCGATCACGGCATTCCCACGCCGGCCGCTCTGCCGGCGATCGCGGAGGTCGCCCGCCGCCACGGGCTGTCGTCGCCCCTGTTCGCCTGAGCCGACGTGCGCTCCAGCCCGCCGGAGAAGTCGTGCCGACAGTAGTGGACTCTGCTCCCGTTGCTCCCGCCCCCGGCGGTCACCTTCGGCTAATGTCGCGGGCTGTGTCCGATGGGGTCGGGGCATGGGAACAGGCGATGGTCGAGCGGATCGTGGCCGGCGACGGCTCGGCTCTGACCGCGCTGTACGACCAGTTGAGCCCCGTCGTCCACGGGATCGCCGTCCGCCTGGTGGGCGTCGATCAGGCGGGTGACGTGTGCCAGGAGGTGTTCGTCGCCCTGTGGGACCATCCCGAGCGGTTCGACCCGGCCCGGGGATCGCTACGTGCCTTCCTGGTCACCATGGCCCGCCGGCGCTGCTTCGATGTGCTCCGCCGCCAGGGCCGGCGGGAGGCCCGCGAGGAACGGGCCCAACAGCAGCGGCCGGTGGTGGCCCCCGAGGTGGGGGAGTCGGCCTTGGCCATGATCGCCGGTGAACGGGTGCGCCGGGCGCTGGCGGCGCTGCCGGCCGAGCAGGGGCGGGCCATCGAGCTCGCCTTTTTCGGGGGATTGACCTATCGGGAGGTGGCGACGGCCACCGGGGCCAGCGAGGGGACGGCCAAGTCGCGGATCCGGCTGGGGCTACGGCGCCTGGCCGAGGATCTGCGCCGCCACGAGGAGGTGGGCCAGTGAGCCCCGTAGGCGGGAACGGCGACGACGAACGGATCGACGACCTGACCGGGGAGCCGGGTGGGGCCGAGGTGTTGGCTGCCCTGGCCGAAACCGTGGCCGTGGCTCCACCTCCGGCGTTGCGCGACCGTGTGGTGGCCGAGATCGGCCGTCGGCCCCGAGCGGGGGCGGAACCGGCGACCGGTCCCGATCTGTACCGGTCCCGGGTGGCGGTGCTGTACCGCCTCCTGGGCGAGCTGGCCGGCGAGGACTGGTCGGCTGTGGTGGCGCCGTACGGGTGGACGGTCCACCGGCTGGTGGCCCACCTGGTAATGATCGAGGAGTACACGGCCCGCCAGTTGGGCCTCACCGGGGACGCTCCACTGCCGCCGGGGGAGGCGTCGACCGGCGACCACCTGGGCCTGGGGGCCGAGCAGGCCGATGACCTGGCTGCCGGCCCGCCCGATGCGACCGTGGAGCGTTGGTGGGCGGCAGTCGGCCTGATCGCGGGCCACGTCGGGTCGGTCGGATTCGATCCGGCGGCCCCGGTGTCGCTCCACCAGTGGCCGTTCGATGCCGCTACGGCGCTGGTGGCCCGCTCGTTCGAGCTGTGGACCCATGGCGACGACATCCGTCGGGCCACCGGCCTGCCCCTGGAGGACGTGCCGGCGGCCGAGCTGCGCACGATGTCGTCCACCTCGGTGGAGGGCCTGCCCCTACTCCTGGCGCTTCAGCCTCCACTAAGGGGAGCGGGGCCACCGGTGGTTCTGAGCCCTACCCGGTTGGTGCTGACCGGACCGGGAGGAGGCACCTTCGATCTGGGAGGGCCCGGGCCCCGGGCCAATCTCCTCGTGGCCGACGTGGTCGACTACTGCCGCGTGGTGTCGCGCCGGCTCGCTCCCGAGGCGCTGATGGCAACCCGGGAAGGCGACGAGCGGTTGTTGGCGTCCCTCCTGGTGGCGTCGCAGGCCATCGCCATGTGACATCCTCCGGTCTGTTTCCATCTGTTTCTTGACTCAGTCCAAAAATCGATGCAGACTGCCATTCGTGTCAGTCGACCCAGCCCAGGTGCTCCGTAGTCACGGGTTCCAGGTGACCGCCCAACGTCTCGCCGTTCTCCGCGCCGTCGCGTCGCATCCCCACAGCGCGCCCAACGACGTGATCGAGATCGTGCGGGGCGAGATCGGGGCGATCTCCCGGCAGTCGGTGTACGACACGCTCACCGCGCTGGCCGAGCACGGCGTCATCCGCCGGATACAGCCCGCCGGGTCACCCACGCGGTACGAGGACCGCGTCGGCGACAACCACCATCATCTGGTGTGCCGGAGCTGTGACCGGATGGTCGACGTCGACTGCGCCGTCGACTACACGCCATGCCTCACGCCCTCCGAAGCCTCGGGATTCCAGGTCGACGAGGCCGAGGTCATCTATTGGGGGCTTTGCCCTGAGTGCCAAACACGAGACCGTCAAGCATTGTTTCAGGAGATCCGATGACCGCTCGCCCAACCCAGACTCCCGAATGGGGTGCCCTCACCTCCAGCGAGGCCCAGTCCAACGAGAAGTGGTGGCCCAACCAGCTCAACCTGCGGATCCTCCACCAGCGGCATCCCGCCTCCAGCCCCCTGGGTGACTTCGACTACGGCACGGCGGTGTCGGCCATCGACTTCGATGCGCTGACCCGCGACGTCGATGCCCTCATGACCGATTCGAAGGAGTGGTGGCCGGCCGACTGGGGCCACTACGGCGGCCTCTTCATCCGCCTGAGCTGGCACGCCGCCGGCACCTACCGGGTGCACGACGGGCGAGGCGGGGCCGGCACCGGGGCCCAGCGGTTCGCCCCGCTCAACTCCTGGCCCGACAACGGCAACCTCGACAAGGCCCGCCGCCTGCTGCTCCCCATCAAGCAGAAGTACGGCAAGGCCATCTCCTGGGCCGACCTGCTCGTCTTCGCCGGCAACCGGGCGCTGGAGACCATGGGCTTCAGGACCTTCGGCTTCGCCTTCGGCCGGTCCGACATCTGGGCCGCCGAGGACGACATCTACTGGGGTCCCGAAAACGAGTGGCTGGGCGACCAGCGCTACTCGGGTGACCGGGAGCTGGCCAACCCCCTGGCTGCGGTCCAGATGGGCCTGATCTACGTCAACCCGGAGGGTCCCAACGGGGTGCCTGATGCCCTCGCTTCGGGCCGTGACATCCGCGAGACGTTCAGCCGTATGGCCATGAACGACGAGGAGACCGTGGCCCTGGTGGTGGGCGGCCACACGTTCGGCAAGATGCACGGCAACGGTCCGGCCGAGGCGGTGGGGGCCGAGCCCGAGGGTGGCGATCTGGCCGACCAGGGCTTCGGCTGGATCAACTCGAACGCCTCGGGCAAGGGGGCCGACACGGTCACGTCCGGCCTCGAAGGGGCGTGGACCCCCACCCCCACCCAGTGGGACAACATGTACCTGGAGACCCTGTTCTCCCATGAGTGGGAGCTGGTCAAGTCGCCGGCCGGGGCCAACCAGTGGCAGCCCCGGGAGGTGAAGGACGGCTTCTGGGTGCCCGATGCCCACATCCCCGGCAAGCAGGCCCCGCCCACCATGTCGACCGCCGACATGGCCATGCTCATCGACCCGCTCTACCTGGAGATCTCGAAGCGCTTCCGGGAGAACCCCGATCAGCTGGCCGACGCTTTCGCCCGGGCCTGGTTCAAGCTACTCCACCGTGACATGGGTCCCGCCATCCGCTACGTCGGCCCCCAGGCGCCGGCCGAGGAGCTGGTGTGGCAGGACAATGTGCCGGCCCCGCAGGGCCCGGTGATCGGCGACGCCGACATCGCCGAGCTGAAGCGCGCCATCCTCGCCTCCGGCCTCACCACCGACCAGCTGGTCAAGACGGCGTGGGCCTCGGCCTCCACCTTCCGCTCCACCGACTTCCGGGGCGGGGCCAACGGGGCCCGGATCCGTCTGGAGCCCCAGGCCAGCTGGGACGTCAACGTCCAGTCCGGCGTGGGGGCCGTGATCGCCAAGCTCGGTGAGATCCAGAGCACGTTCAACGCCAAGGGCGACGCCTCGGTGTCGCTGGCCGACCTGATCGTGCTGGGCGGCACGGCGGCGGTGGAGGCGGCGGCCCAGGCCGCCGGCTACGGCATCAGCGTGCCGTTCACCCCCGGTCGCACCGATGCCAGCCAGGAGTCGACCGACGTCGAGGCCATGGGGTACCTGGAGCCGCTGGCCGACGGGTTCCGCAACTACGTGGCCAAGCAGGGGTCGGTGCCCACCGAGCACCTGCTGATCGACAAGGCGTTCATGCTGAACCTGTCGGCCCCCGAGATGACCGCCCTGTTGGGCGGCCTGCGGGTGTTGGGGGCCAACGTGGGCGATGAGGGCCACGGCGTGCTCACCAGCCGACCGGGTCAGCTGACCACCGACTTCTTCACCAACCTGCTCGACATGAGCGTGGCGTGGAGCGCGGTGGGTGAGGGCGAAGACACCTTCGAGGGCCGTGACCGGGCAACCGGCGAGGTGCGCTGGACCGGCACCCGGGTGGATCTGGTGTTCGGCTCCAACAGCCAGCTGCGGGCCATCGCCGAGGAGTACAGCGCCGCCGGCGGCGACCAGCTGTTCCTCGACGCCTTCGTATCGGGTTGGGTGAAGGTCATGAACAACGACCGGTTCGACCTGGCCTGATCCCTCCAGCTCGGATCTCTGACGTCGGGTGCCGCCCGGCGGCACCCGGCGTCAGAGTTCCCGAAGTCATCTGGTCGTGCTGATCACCTGGCGACCTTGGCCACCATCAAGCGGCTGGTGGACCAGGCCGACGTGGGCCGGCCCTGACGCTGCGCCGGCTGCTCCTCAGCGCCCCAGCGCCGCCTGCAGATCGCGGACGTGCTCCTGGGTCTCGGTGAGGAGCGGTCGGAGGGCCTCGGCCACGTCGGGGAGCCCCATGTCGGTGGCCTGCTGCACCCGGTCCCGATAGCGCTGGAGTTGCTCGGTTTCCAGATCGAGGTCGGTTTGCAGCGCCTCCCGGGACGTGCCGCTGAGATCGGCGGCGGCCACCTCGGTTGTGGGCACGCCGCCCAGGAACCCCACCTGCTCGGCCAGCACGGTGGCGTGATGCAATTCCTGGACCAGGTGGACCTTGAGTTCGTCGACGGTGCTGGTGTACTCCGGTCCGGTGATCGTGGCGACGTGCTGGACGTACTGCACGATCGACTTGAACTCCAGCGCCAGGTCGCCGTTCAGATCGTCCACCAACCGCCTGCTGTCGGTGTCGCTCCCGGCCGCTGTCGAGATGCTGTTCTCAGTCATTGGGGTCCGCTGCCCCGACGCACCGCCGCTGAAACGAACGACGTCACCCGCCCGGCCTCGTTACGCCGGCGGATCGTTCTCCTCGTTGTCCCGGGCCTCACCATCACCGGTCGGGTGCGATCCTGCGGAGGGCGGGGCGCCCGGCGGCCCCTGGCTGCTCTGCTCGTCCGGGTTCTCGCCGTTGGCAACGTCGGCCCGGCGCATGTCTTCCAGGGGCGACGTCTCGGCTTCGGGATCCTGCGCTCGGTCATGGGGCGGGGTGGGGGAGGTGGGCGGCACGGGGCGTCCTTTGTTCGGGGAACGTACTTCGCCTTCCCTGAGGAGGGAGCTTCCGAACCCGCTATTGGACGAGGCCGAGATCGGTCTCGCTGCGGGGCTCGAGCCGGTGGTGTCGCGATCCCAGGTCGAGGTGGGACAGCTCCCGCAGCTCGGGCCGGCCGTCGCCGTCCGGGGTGAAGTTCGCCACCACCAACTCGATGTGGTCGGCGTCGTAGCGCAGCTCGCTGATGTTGTTGGCGAAGAACGGCCCGGCCACGGTGTCGATGGCGGGCCGGTTGTCGGCCCGGCGGGCGGCCCGCCGCAGGAGCGCCCCGACGGCCCGCCCCGGCCGGGACAGGGCCAGCTTCATCACCTTGCGCTCATGGGGGTCGAGCGCATTGCGGATCGGGGAGCTCACCACCTGCCACACCGGCGGCGCCCCGCTGGCCGCCGGCAGCACCTGGGCGGCGTAGCTGAAATGGATATCGCCCGACATCACGACCACCGACTCCGGCCCGTCCTCGTCGGCCTGGAGGTCGGCCACGAGCTGAACGAAGGCCGCGTACGACGCCCCGAACGCCGACCAGTCCTCCAGGTCGAGGGCCCGCCGCACCCGTTCCCCGATCCGGGCCGCCCGCCGGCCCCACACCCCGTCGCACACGGCTTCGCTCCACACCTGCAGGTCGTGCACGCCGTCGGCCACGAACACCGGCAGGGGAGTGGCCAGCACCAGGTGGCCGGTGGCCTCCCGGGCCCGCCCGGCCAGCCAGTCCCACTCGTCGTCGTCCACCATCAGCCGCCGCCCCGGTTCGAGCACCCGGGAGTTCCGACAGTCGACCATCACCACGGTCACGTCGCCCACCTCCCGCACCGTGCTGAACCGGTAGCCACCGGGCAGTGGCGTGCTGCTCTCCGACTCAAAAGCCCAGCGCCGCAGCACCTCGGTGCCGTCGCTCATGGCCAGCAGCCGGTCGAGCAGACCCTCCTCCCGGATCTGAGCCGGCGACAGGTTACCCAGGTGCTGGTAGATCCAGTACGACACCAGACCGCCGATCACGTGCTCGGCCCACCACGACTCCCGGCGGATGTCGTCCACCCACGCTGCCGAGATGTTCCAGTCGTCGATCATGTCGTGGTCGTCGAACAGCATCATGCTCGGCACGGTCGACAGCAGCCACCGCTCGACCGGCTGCGACCACGACTCGTGGTACAGCCAGCAGTACTCCTCGAACCCGGCCACGATGGCCGGCGGCAGATCCGACCCGTCGCTGCGCGCCGCGGCGATCCGCTCCCGGGCACCGGGCGAGCTGTCGTCGGCGTAGATCTGGTCGCCAACGAACAGCAGCAGATCGGGCCAGTCCTCCACCGGACGGGTCTGGATCAGCAGCGCGGCGGCCCACAGCGAGTCGATGCCCCGACCCTCGTGGTCGAACAGCCGCTCCAGGCTGAACGGCGGATGGTGAGGGGCCGCTGCCCGGCACGATCCGGCCAGGACCGTCACTCGCTGGCCCGGCACCGGCGTGCGGATGACGCTGGGGGGCTGGCCCAGTGTCGGGTCGGGCCAGACGACTCTGCCGTCGAGGGCCACCGAGTACTCAACACAGCCCCCCGGCGTCAGCCCTTCCACCAGCACCAGGGCGTAGTGGCGGGCGCCGACGCAGAATGTGGTGGTCGCGCGGCCGAGCACTTCGACGGTGGTCGGCCGGTCGGTCTCCAACCAGATCGAGGCTGAGGTCTCGTCGGCGTAACGAAGCATCGGTCCCAGTAGCAGCACCGGCTCGGTCCCATCCATCGACCGAGCATAAGTGGGCGGACGGCGCCCGTGCGCAGCAGGCGCCCGGGCAACTCTGATCAGGTTTCGGCGATGGCCCGCCGGGGAACTGGGCGGGACACGTTTGCCAGCCGCATTGTCATGGCGGACGGCCGAGGGGCCAAGGGGGCGTGGCCCACTCACGCCAGGAGGGATCCACATGGGGGTTACCACATCCATCGGAGCCGGTCGCGGCCCGAAGCCGGCCGCACGGCAGGCCGCCAACCGGTTCGCCCGCTTCGGGCAGATGGGCTGGATGGCCAAGGGCCTGGTCTACGGGCTGGTGGGGGTGCTGTTCATCCAGGTCGCGGCGGAAGGCGGCTCCGGGGCGGAGGCGGAGGCCAACCAAGCCGGCGCGGTGGAGACCGTGGCCGCCACCTCCTACGGGGCGGCGCTGCTCACCGTTCTGGCGATCGGCATCGTGCTCTACGTCGCTTGGCGGCTCTTCACCGTGGTACTGCCCGGTGACTGGACGGGCAAGGCCCTGCTCAAGCGGATCGGGTACGCCTTGTCGGCCCTGGTCTACCTGTCGCTGCTGGCCAACACGGTGGACATCCTGGCCAACCGGAACCAGGACCCGGGCGCCGCCGAGGACCGGCGGCTGGAACGTCTGGTGACCGGCGTTCTCGATCTCCCGGTGGGGCGGGTGCTGATCATCGTCGCCGGCCTGGTGGTGATCGGTGTGGCCGCCGCGTTCATCCACACCGGCGTCACCGGCGGCTATCGGGAATCGATGAGCGCCGGTGAGGGCGGCATCGAGGGCATGGCCATCGACCGCCTTGGCATGGTCGGTTGGGTGGCCCGGGGCATCGCCTTCTTTCCCATCGCCTTCTTCCTCATACGGGCGGCATGGACCTACAACCCCGATGAGGCGGCCGGGTTCGACGACTCGGTGCGGGAAGTGGCCTCCCACCTGGCCGGGGCGGTGGCCGTCGTCCTGGTGGGGGTGGGGTTCATCGCCTACGCCCTGTTTGCCGGACTTTCGGCCCGCTACCAGCGACTGGAAGGACCCCGGAACCATGGCTGATCTAGGTCTCGACCCCGCCTCGTCTCGTCTGAGGGGCCGTGCGGACGCCTTGCTCGGCAGCCGACACCGGGCCTCTCGCTTCCCGCTGAGCTGGGGGGACATGGGCGTGGCGATCCTGTATCTGATCGCCGTGATCGCGGTCGGATCGGTGATCGGCAAGGCCCTCGTCGACTGGGCCGCTCCCAACGCCCTGACCGACTACGACCTGCGCCTGGCCCAGGAGCTGGTGGCCGACCGCACCGCCCAGCTCAACGACCTGGCCATGGTGGGTTCGCTCCTGTCGAGCACGGTGGTCAAGGTCGTCGTGACCCTGATCATTGCAGCTGCCATGGCCCTGGCGTGGCGTCGGTGGCATGAGCCGGTGTTCGTGATCGGCACCCTGCTGTTCGAAGCCGGCGCGTTCGTGGCCATCACCACCATCGTGCAGCGCTCTCGTCCCCCGGTCGAGCAGCTCGAAGGCTCGACCATCGGCTCGAGCTTCCCCTCCGGCCACGTGGCAGCGGCCACGGTGTACGCCGTGGTGGCCATGGTCCTGTTCTGGCACAGCCGGTCGACGGTGGTACGGCGGATCGCCGCCGTCGTGGCGGTGGCACTGCCCCTGATCGTGGGAGCGGCCCGCCTCTACCAGGGGATGCACCACCTGAGCGACGTGGTGGCCGGCATCGTGCTGGGCGTCGTATCGATCGTGATCTGCCACTCGATCCTGGGCCGGCCGACCGACGCCCACCCCTACCGGTTGAATAACGACGCCCATCCGATGCCGCTGGGGCGGGAGGTGGCGTGATGGGCGGAACGGTGGCCATCTGGAATCCGGTCAGCGGCGGCGCCGCCGACGAGGCCGATCTGCGGGCCGCTCTGGGCGACGGGGTGGACCTGCGGGAGACGACCGAGGACGATCCCGGCCAGGGCCAGACCGAACAGGCCGTGGCCGACGAGGCCGACCTGGTGGTGGTGTGCGGCGGCGACGGCACCGTGCGGGCCTGCCTCGATGCCCTGGCCGGGACCGGCACCGCCCTGGCCATCGTGCCCCTCGGCACCGGCAACCTGCTGGCCTCCAACCTGGGCCTGGCCACTGGCTTGGCCGCCGCCGACGATGCCGGGCGGGGAACCCCGCTGCGCATCGACATCGGCCGGATCAACGGCGAAGCCTTCGCCGTGATGGCCGGCACCGGGTTCGACGCCGCCATGATCGACGACGCCCCCGCCGGCCTCAAGGCCCGCATCGGCACGGCGGCCTATGTCGTCTCCTGCCTGCGCAACCTCCACACCCGGCTGGTCGTCACGACCGTCGAGGTCGACGGCCGGCCCTGGCTCCGTACCCGGGCCTCAATGGTGCTGGTGGGCAACTTCGGCACGGTGAGCGGCGGCCTGGCCGTGTTTCCCGACGCCGAGCCCGACGACGGCCTGCTCGATGTGGCTGTCTCCGCCGCCTCCACTCCCCGCCAGTGGCTGGCCTGGAGCTGGCGGCTCCTGCGCCGGCGGCCCGAACCGCCCGACCTCGTGCAGCGGACCCGGGGGCGCCGCATCGTCGTGACCCAGCAACGGGCCCGGCCCTACGAGCTCGACGGCGAGCTCCGGCCCGCCACCCGGCTCCTGGAGATCGAGGTGGCACCGGCCGCCCTCACGATCAATCAGAAGGGCGCCAGCCGGGCCGGCGGCGGCTCCCGAGCCGATGAGCAGAAGGACGAGACCACGGCATGAGCGAGCTCGACGACCTGCACAACCTGCTCCGGGCCCGCCCCGCCGCCGGCGCCGTGAACCTGGCCGGCTACGACCCGACCGACACCTCGGCCCAGCCGTCGCGGCGGGCGGCCGACGCCGAGCTGGCCGACTTGCGACACGAGCTGTTCGAGTTCCACGGCCGCCTGCTGGCCGAGTGCTCCCGCTCGGTGCTGCTCGTGCTCCAGGGCCTCGACTGTTCGGGCAAGGACGGCACGATCAAGCACGTGGTGATCGGCTGCAACCCGGCCGGGGTGAAGGTGTCGTCGTTTGTCGAACCCACCAAGGAGGAGCAGGACCACGAGTTCCTGTGGCGCTACCGGCGGTGCCTTCCGCCGCCCGGGCACCTCGGGGTGTTCAACCGGTCCTACTACGAGGACGCCATCGTGCCGCTGGCCTGCGGCACCGAGCCGGCAGAGGTGGTGGACGACCGGATCGAGCGGATCAACGAGTTCGAAGCCGACCTCCACGGGTCGGGTACGGTGGTGGTCAAGTGCTTCCTCCACCTGTCCTACGACGAGCAACGCCGCCGGTTCCTGCGCCGGTTGCGCCGGGATGACAAGCGGTGGAAGTTCAGCGAGGCCGACCTGCAGACCCGGCGCCGGTGGAACGAGTTCCAGGCCGCCTACGGATCGGTGCTGGCCCGCACCAGCCCGGATCACGCCCCCTGGCTGGTCATCCCGGCCGATGCCAAGTGGTACCGCAACTGGCTGGTGGCCCGGGTGCTGCGGGCCACGCTGGCCGATATGAACCTCGATTACCCCCGGATCGATCTCGACCTCGATCGCCTGGAGCTGCTCCTCCGGGCCCCCAACTGACGGCCGGGCCCCGGTGACCGGCGCCACCGCCGTACCGGCCCGCGTCCGCAACCGTCGCTCGCGCTGGATGCGGCGGACCGCCGCCGTGCTCGCTCTGCTGGCGGTGGCGTTCAGCTACGTAGGGTCGACCTGGATCCTGCTCGACTACAAGCCGGGCGGGGCCGTGTTCGACTCTCAGGTGCGCCCGGCGGTGACCGCGGTGTTCGTGGTGGCCCTGGTGATCGCTGTGTTCAAGGAGCACCTGGGCGGCGGGCTGGCCGTGTTCGCTGCCTCCGCCCTGCTGGTGTTCGCCGGCCGGCAGCTGGTGGCCCCCCAGGCCGCCCTGGTGGTGGCCCTGTTCCTGGTGCCAGCGGTCCTGTGGATCGCAGCCGAGGTGGAGGCGGTGAGGGGTCGCACCCTGCTGACCCTGGCGGCCATCGGTGTGGCCGGCCTGACCGGCTACGGGGCGGGCATGTGGCTCTACGACTATGGCTACGGACCCAAGCACCCCCAATCGAGCCGGGCCCCTCTGCCCGACTCCGAGATCGACTGGGTGTGGTCGGGCGGGGTGACCACCGATCACGCCGAGGTGCGGGCCCGACCGTCGGTCGACTGGACCCGGGCCCGCCTGGCGGTCGCCACCGACGAGGCACTGACCGAGCCCCAGTGGTTCGACGCCGCCAACAGCGCCGGTGCCGTGGTGGGCTTCGAGCTCACCGGCCTCGCCCCTGACACCACGTATCACTACGCGGTGGAGGTCGACGGCCGGCTCGACCGGGTGCGCCAGGGGCGCCTGCAGACCTTCCCCGCTGGGCCGGCCAGCTTCACCGTGGCCGTGGGAGGGTGCGCCCGGGTGGGGTCCAACGGCCAGGTGTTCGAGGCGATACGTGAGGCCGACCCCTTGCTCTACCTCATCCTGGGCGACCTCCACTACGGCGACAACGGGCGCAACGACATCGAGCGCTACCGGCAGGTGATGGATCTCACGCTCAGCCGGCCGGCCCAGGCCGCGCTCTACCGGTCGGCCCCGGTGGCCTACATGTGGGACGACCACGACTATGGAGGCAACGACGTCGATGCCTCCTACGTCGGGCGCCAGGCGGCCATGGCGGCCTACCGGGAATACGCGCCCGACTACGGGCTGGCCGGGGATGAGAGCGCCATCTACCAGGCCTTCAGCATCGGCCGGGTGCGGTTCATCGTCACCGACAGCCGGTCGGCCCGGGACGTGGAGAACACCAGCGACGACGGCTACGACACGATGTTGGGCGCCGAACAGAAGGCGTGGCTGCTGCAGGAGCTGTTGGCGGCGCGCGACTCGGCCGCCCTCACCGTGTGGGCCAACCCCGATCCCTGGATCGCCGACGCCCAGCCCGGGGCCGACACCTGGGGCGGTTACGCCGACGAGCGGGCCGAGATCGCCGACTTCATCGCCGACAACGGGATCGACAACCTGGTGATGGTCAGTGGCGACGCCCACATGGTGGCCATCGACGACGGCACCAACACCGACTACTCCGCTGGCGGGGGAGTGGGGTTCCCCCTGCTCCACGTGGCCGCCCTCGACCGGCAAGGGAGCTACAAGGGCGGCCCCTACAGCATGGGAGCCATTCCCGGTGCTGGGCATTTCGGCCAGATCGACGTCCACGACGACGGCACCACGATCAGCGTGGACCTGCGGGCCATGAGCTACACCGGCGAGGAGCTGATGAGCCTCACCTGGTCGCCGGCGGCCCGGCCAGGCGACGGTCAGGGGCCGTGACCGTCAAAGGGGGGATACAGGGCGGCCCCGGCGGGTAGGCCTCCCCAATGGAACTCACGAACTCCAACACCCTGGCCCATGCGCTCCATGACACCGGCCTCGCCGCCTGGTTCGGCGGGTCGTTGATGGGCGCGGTGGGGCTCAACGCTGCCGCGTCGGAAGCCACCGACCCGAAGGAACGGGCGGTGATCGCCGATGTCGGTTGGCAGCGCTGGACCCCGTGGGGTCTCGGTGCCATCGGTGCCCACCTGGCCGGTGCCACGATGCTGACCGTGGCCAACCGCCGGCGGACGGTGCTCCAGGCCGGCGTGCCCTCGATGTCGGCGGCCAAGCTGGGATTGACCCTGGGAGCGCTGGGCGTCACCGCCTGGTCCCGCTACGTCGGCCACAAGATCCAGCAGGCGGGAAGGGTCCCGGTGGCCGGTCCCACCCGACCCAACGACGAGACACCCGAGGAGGTGGCCCACTGGCAGCGCCAGGAGCGGATCCTGCAGTGGGCCGTTCCCGCCGTGACGGCGGTGCTGATGGTCGCCGGCAGTCGCATGAGCGAGCAACAGAAGCCGGGCGAGGTGCTGACCGGGATCGCCCGCCGCCTCGTCCCCGGGGCCTAGCCGAGGGCCGGTTCAGGGGCCGGCCAGGAAGGCGTCGACCGTCATGACGGGCACGATGCCATCGGCCGCCTGGCGCAACTCGGCGTCTCCCGCCACCAGCGCCACTCCGTGGAGGCTGGTGAGCGCCAGGTACTCGGCGCCGTAGGTGTCGGGCCGCCCCTGAGCGGTGGCGATCCGCCACGCCGTCTGCCGCAGTACGGCGTCGCCCAGTAGCCGGCGGGGCAACCGGCAGGCCGCTTCGGCCAGCTCCAGCGCCTCGTCGGCGGGGATCCGGCCGGCTACGGCCTCGCCGTGGAGGAGGGCCAGCACCTGCGAGCGCAGCAGCGTCGGGGCGAGCAGCTGGTGCTCACCGTCGGGGGCGAAGTGGCGGCGGGCCAGCTCGATGGCGGCTGGAGCATCGACCACGTACACAGCCATCACAACCGCCTTTGGATCGAGGCTGATTCGGAATCGCCGGCCGTCGGAGGGGTGACGGATCCGGTTGCCGGATCACGGTTCTGGTTCGAGAGTAACGGGCGCCGAGGGCCCAGCGGGCCGAGGAGATCAGCGCGAGCAGACCATCGCCAGCGGCCCAATACCATGATGCCGTGAGCACCGATCGGCCGGCGGCCGACCCCACCGGGATCCAGCCCGACCTGCAACAGGTGGGCCTGAACCATCCCAAGGTCCGCCAGCTCCGGTCGGTGGAGCGCAACTCGGCCCCCAACCCCCACCGGCTGTTCGTGGCCGAGGGACTGTGGGCGGCCAAACTGCTGCTCCGCCACCAGGTCCACATCGACTCGTTCTTCTGGTGCCCCGAGGCGGTGCTGAGCACAGAGGCCCCCAAGCTGGCGGTGGAGCTGGCCCGCCGGGCCGAGCGGGCCTACCAGATCGGCCCCAAGGTGATCGAGAAGCTGTCGGAGCGGGACCGGCCCGACGGCCTGCTGATCATGGCTCGCCTACCCCAGTGGCGCCCCGAGGACCTGAACCTCGGCCCCGACGCCCTGGTGGCGGTGGCCGACGGGATGAACATCCCGGGCAACCTCGGCACGCTGATCCGCACCATCGACGCCTGCGGGGCCGACGCTCTGGTGCTCACGAACCGCCGGACCCGCCTGACCCATCCCATGGTGTTCCGGGCCAGTCAGGGGATGCTCCTCACCGTCCCCATCGTCGACTTCGACGACGACCGCCACGCCGTGGCCTGGCTCCAGGCCGAGAGGTTCGACGTCTTCCTGGCCGGCACCGAGGATGCCGTGGGGTATCGCGCCGTGCCCTACCAGGGGCGGCGCACCGCCATCGTGGTGGGCAGCGAGCGCAAGGGCCTGAGCCCCGCCTGGGAGTCGGGCTCGTTCCGGCACATCGCCATCCCCATGCTCGGGGTGGCCGACTCGCTGAATGTGTCGATTGCGGCGTCGGTGCTGCTCTACGAGGCCCGGGCTCGAAAGGCCGGTTGGTGACGGGGTCTGACACCGCCGGGGTTCGACCCTACGCCTCGCTCGGCATGTACCCCTTCGCCCATCTGGTGCCGGTATGGGACCGCCTGTGGACCGCAGTGCAGCGGCAGGTGCCATGGGCACCGGAGCAGCTTCGCTGGGACGGAGAGGTGCAGGACCACTGGCGCCACCCCCGCTGTGCCGTGGCCCACGTCTGCGGCTGGCCGGTGGCCGCCGAGCTGGGCGACCTGATCGAGGTGGTCGGTGCGTTCACCCTCGCTCTGGCCGATGCCGACGGGCACCGATACCGCAGCGTCCTCCTGGCCACCGAGCCTGACGCCCTGGCCCGGGCCACGGCTCACCACCCCGACCCCGACCTGGTGCTGGCGGCCAACAGCGCCGATTCGCTGTCGGGTTGGATCAGCCTGCTGGCTGCCCTCGGCCGGTCGTGGCCCGGCGCCGTGCGCTGGACCGGGGCCCACGTGCGCAGCCTGGCCGCCCTGCGGGCCGGGGAGGCCCACCTGGCCTGCATCGACAGCCTGACCCTGGCCCATCTACGTGCCGTCGACCCGGCGGTCGACGCTGGCCTGCACGTTGTCGGCCGGGGGCCCTGGATCCCCAACCCGGCCATCGTGGTGCGCCGGGGCACGCCGCTCGAGGCCCGTGGGGCGCTGGCCGGAGCGCTGCGGGCGGCCGTGGCCGACCCGGCCGTGGGCGGGCCGCTGCGCTACGACGGATTCGTGGAGCTGTCGGCCGCCGAGTACGAGCCGACCACCCGTCTCATCCCCGCCACCCCCTGAGGTCGCCCCCGCAGGGCCCTGGTTCAGTGGCCGGCGGGGGCGGCGGCGTCGGCTTCGGCCTTGCGGCGGGGGATGCGGCTGACCACGGCCACCACCAGAAAGCCGACCACGATGCCGAGGATGGCCGAGGCCAGTGTGTTGACGAACCAGGCCAGGACCCCACCCACGCCAGCGACGTCGTGCACCGGCTCCTCCAGGTGGTGGACGAACTCGTAGGGGGCGTGCCACCCCAGCTCGTCGGCTCCGGCCAGCAGGATGTGGCCGCCGACCCACAGCATGGCCACGGTGCCCACGATCGACAGGACGGCCAGCAGCTTGGGCATTCCGTTCACCAGTGCCCGACCGATGCCCTCGGCCCGGCCCGACTCCACCATCCGCAGCCCGATGTCGTCCATCTTCACGATCAGAGCCACCAGGCCGTACACGGCGACCGTGATCACGACGGCCACCACGGCCAGGATCACGGCCCGTGAGACGAAGCCCTCGTCGATCACCTCTTTCAGAGCGATGACCATGATCTCGGCCGAGAGGATGAAGTCGGTGCGGATGGCACCCGAGATCGTGCGTTCCTCATGGTCGGCCCCCAGAGCGGCCGCCGGCAGCTCATGGTCGTCGCCGTGGTGGGAGAAGAACCGATGGTGGATCTTCTCCGCTCCCTCGAAACAGAGATAGGTGCCGCCCAGCATCAGGACGATCTCCACCAACACCGGTACGAACTCGCTGAGGACGAGCGCCACCGGCAGGATCACCAGCAGCTTGTTGCGCAGCGACCCCCGGGCGATCCGCTTGATGATCGGCAGCTCCCGCTCGGCGGCCAGGCCATGGACGTACGTGGGCGTCACCGCCGTGTCGTCCACCACCACACCGGTGGCCTTCACGCTGGCGCGGCCAGCGGCCGCCCCCACGTCGTCCACCGAGGCGGCGGCCAGCTTGGCCAGCGCCGCAATGTCGTCCAACAGGCCGACAAGGCCTCCACTCATAGATGTGCTTCCCCTGCCGTGCGAGCCGTCGGTCCCGAACCGTGAACCGTCGACACAGCGTAGACAACAGAATGGCACCGGGACTGGCACGGGGCCGAGTTCGGATCGATTCCGACATCAGGATTGGGCGGTCGCCCGATCGGGCATAGCCGACCCACGACCGACCTACACCCCCTTGGTGCCATGGATGACGATGCACTGCTCCGCCGACACGGCTTGAGGTTGACCGCCCAACGGCTGGCCGTGTTGCGGGCCCTGGCCACCTGGCCGCACGGCACCGCCGACGAGATCCACGGTGCCGTGTTGACCGATCTCGGCACAGTTTCCCGCCAGACCATCTACGACGTGCTGGCCGCCCTGGCCGATCACGGCATCGTTCGCCGGGTCCAGCCCGCCGGCTCGCCGGCCCGGTACGAGAACCGGGTCGGTGACAACCACCATCACCTGATCTGCCGGGTCTGCGGCCAGATGGTGGACGTCGACTGCGCCGTCGGCGACACCCCCTGCCTCAACGCCGCCGACCAGGCCGGCTACGAGGTGGACGAGGCCGAGGTCGTCTACTGGGGGCGCTGTCCCCGCTGCCGCCCCCCGGCCAACGAGTTCCGACCCAGCCCCGGCACAACCAGCGACACAGGAGGAGCACGCACGTGAGCGACACCGAGAGCGGCAGCGGTAACGAGAGTACGAGTGAGAGCGAGAGCGAGAACCCGGCGATTCCAGCGCCAACGGTCAAGCGCAGCGCACGACCGCATTCGAACAGCGACTGGTGGCCGAACCAGCTGAACCTGCAGGTGCTCCACCAGAACTCCCGCCGGGCCGACGCCATGTACGGCGACGTCGACTACGCCGCCGAGGTGGCCTCGCTCGACTTCGACGCCGTGAAGCGGGACATCACTGCGGTCATGACCGACTCCCAGCCCTGGTGGCCGGCCGACTACGGCCACTACGGTCCGCTCTTCATCCGCATGACGTGGCACGCCGCCGGTACCTACCGCATCGCCGACGGGCGCGGCGGCGGAGGCGACGGGGCCCAGCGGTTCGCCCCCCTCAACAGCTGGCCCGACAATGCCAACCTGGACAAGGCCCGGCGCCTGCTGTGGCCGGTCAAGAAGAAGTACGGCCGGAAGCTGTCGTGGGCCGACCTGCTGGTGCTGACGGGCAACGTGGCGCTCGAGTCGATGGGCTTCGAGACCTTCGGGTTCGCTTTCGGCCGGCCCGACGTGTCGGAGGCGGAGGAGGTCTTCTGGGGCCCCGAGGACACCTGGCTGGGCGACGAGCGCTACGGCGACGACCGGGAGCTGACCGGCCCCCTCGGCGCGGTCCAGATGGGTCTGATCTACGTGAACCCCGAAGGGCCCAACGGCAACCCGGACCCCTTGGCCTCGGCCCGCGACATTCGGGAGACGTTCGCCCGGATGGCCATGGACGATGTGGAGACGGCGGCTCTGGTCGTGGGCGGCCACACGTTCGGCAAGTGCCACGGCGCAGTGGACCCCGAGCACCTCGGGCCCGAGCCCGAGGGCTGCCCGCTGGAGGCCATGGGGATCGGCTGGCACAACCGGCACGGCTCCGGCTCCGGCGTCGACACGCTGACCAGCGGCATCGAGGGGGCGTGGACCAACAACCCGATCCAGTGGGACAACGGCTACCTCGACAACCTTCTGGGCTACGACTGGGAGCTGACCACCAGCCCGGCCGGGGCCAAGCAGTGGCGACCGGTCGACCCCGAGGCGCAGGACACCGTGCCCGACGCCCATGACCCGGCGAAGCGCCACGCTCCGATGATGACCACGGCCGACATCGCCTTCAAGGTCGATCCCATCTACCGGCCGATCGTGGAGCGGTTCCACCAGAACCCCGAGGAGCTGGCCGACGCCTTCGGCCGGGCCTGGTACAAGCTGCTCCACCGTGACATGGGGCCGGTCAGCCGCTTCATCGGGCCCTGGGTGCCCGAGGCCCAGCTGTGGCAGGATCCGGTGCCGGCCGCCGACCACGATCTGATCGGCGAGAGCGAGATCGCCGAGCTCAAGAAGCGGGTGCTCGGCACCGGCCTGCCGATCTCCCGGCTGGTGGCCACGGCCTGGGCCTCGGCCGCCAGCTTCCGGGGCACCGACATGCGGGGCGGGGCCAACGGGGCTCGGATCCGACTGGCCCCCCAGAACAGCTGGGCGGCCAACGAGCCGGGTGAGCTGGCCACCGCCCTGGCCTCCCTGGAGCAGCTCCAGCAGGAGTTCAACGGCTCCCGCTCCGACAACAAGCGGGTGTCGGTGGCCGATCTGATCGTGCTGGGGGGCTGCGCCGCCGTCGAGCAGGCGGCAAAGGAGGCCGGGCACGACGTGACCGTCCCCTTCTCTCCGGGACGCACCGATGCCACCCAGGAGATGACCGACGCCGCCTCGTTCGCCGTGCTGGAACCGATGGCCGACGGGTTCCGCCAGTACCTGCGCCCGGGCGAGAAGCTGTCGCCCGAGACGTTGCTGCTGGACCGGGCCAACCTGCTCACCCTGACGGCCCCGGAGATGACGGTGCTGATCGGCGGGATGCGGGCCCTGGGGGCCAACGTCGGAGGCTCGAGCCTGGGGGTGCTCACCGAGCGCCCAGGTGCGCTGACCAACGACTTCTTCGTGAACCTGCTCGATGCCGGCACGGAGTGGTCGGCCTCGGCGTCGGAGGAGAACGCGTACGAGGGGCGCGACCGGTCGAGCGGCCAGGTCCGCTGGACCGCCACCGCCGTCGACCTCGTGTTCGGCGGCCACAGCCAGCTGCGGGGCCTGTGTGAGGTGTACGGCGCCGATGACGGGCAGGAGAAGCTGGTGGAGGACTTCGTTGCCGCCTGGGACAAGGTGATGAACCTCGACCGGTTCGACCTCCATCACTGAGCTCCGTCGGGTGATCACCCGAGTGGTGGTCACCCGACGATGGTGATCTCCTCCCATCGGACGAGTCCGTTCGCCGCCAGTTGCACGTTGGCGTAGCGGGACCGGTCGTAGACGTACGGGTCGGCCAGCCAGCTCATCGGTATCACACCGACCTGGTTGAGTAGCAGGGACTCGGCCTGGTTGAAGGTTTGGGCGGCCCTCGCCTTGTCTGGGGTGGCCCGGCCGGCGTCCACCAGCCGGTCGAAGTCTGAGTCGACGAAGGGCCCCATGTTCCCGGCGCCGATCGAGGCTTGGTGGAAGCCGTCGTAGAGGAAGCCGTCGTAGGTGGGAAAATCGGACACCCAGCTCGATCGGCACATGTCCTTGCACTTGCCCTCGGTCAGCATCGTGAAGTAGTTGGCGGCGTCGTCGTCGGCCTCGCCCACGGCGGGGATGCCGGCGGCCGCCAACTGCTCGATAACAAGCTGCACCATCGCCTCGTTCCCAGCCCCTGCGTTGTACTGCAGGGTGATGGGGGTCGACAAGGTGTTGCCGGCGGCACTCCACTCGTCGAGGGCGGCCTTGGCCGCGGCCGGGTCGTAGCGGCACACGTCGCAGAGGCCGGCCCGGTAACCGGGCACCACTGGTGGCACGAGGCCGGTCGCCAGGATGCGGGAGCCGGAGTAGGCCGTCCGGTTGACGGCGTCGCGGTCGATGGACAGGGCGATGGCCTGGCGCAGCTTGAGGTTGGCGTCGCCTCCGAGCCGGGGGCTGTTCGAGTTGACCAGCCACAGATGGCTGCCGGGACCAGGGGTGTCGAAGGTGACGCCCAGGCTGTTGCGGGCTTCGGTGAAACGCTCGGCCGGAGCGGCGGCGATCCCGGCCCGGCCGGCCTGCACCGCGTCGTAGCCCGTGTACAGGTCAGTGGTCACCTGGAACGTGATCCGGGTGAGGGCGGGGCTGGTGGTGCCCAGGGTGCTGCCGTGCCAGTTGGGGTTGGCGACCAACACGATCTGCTGGTCGGTGCGGGCCGACTCGAGCATGTAGGGACCGTTGCCCACCATGAGCCCGGTGTCCCACGTCGTCTGATCAGTCAGGCCGTCGACGGCGGCCGGCATCGGCGAGAAGAACTGGTGACTGACGACCGCGTCGAAGTTCGTCTCCGGACCGGTGAGCGTGACGGTGAGCGTCCTGGCGCCATCGTCGGCCACCAGGCCTGTCATCTCCTGGGCAGTGCCCGCGATGACGCCGGCGCTGCCCTGGATCACCCTCGCCAGATAGCTGTTGTCGCCATCGAGTCGAGCCGCGCGGTTCCAGCCCCGGACGAACGAGCTGGGCAGCACCGGTTCGCCGTTGGAGAAGCGCTGACCGGTCCCGATGGTGAAGGTCCAGACGGTGGCGTCGGCGTTGGTGGAGACAGCGCTGGCCACGGCCGGGACGACGCGAGGGCTGGCGGGGTCGGAGGTGTCGACGTCGGTCAGGCCATCGTAGAGGGCGTTGGTGATCTGGTAGGAGTCGGTGAACGAGTTGAGGGCCGGATCGAGGTGCTCGGGCGGCCCGAAGGAGAGCGTGCCGGCGTCGACCAGCTCGCCGGTGAGCCCGTTGCGCACCGGCGCCGGGGCGCCGGCGGTGCTGGTGGCGGTGCTGCCAGTAGCGGCGCTGACGGTGGAGGTCGAGTCGGCGGCGGCGCTGTCGGTCGGGCCCGGTTTGTCGCTGTTCCCGCTCCGGGAACGGGCCACGACCAGGCCGATGGTGGCGACGGCCATCGCCACCGCCACGGCGGCGACGATGAGCGCCACCGGTCGGCGCGTCGGACCCCGCTGATGGTCCTCGGGCGACGGCGGGAGCTGCTGGCCCGGGAAGGCCACTGGTGTCGGGGTGGCCGGTTGGGGGGCCCAGGTGGCCGGAGTCGGTGGCATCGGTGCGGGTTGAGGGGTCCAGGAGGCACTGGCCGCCGGCGGGGTCACGGTTGGGACCCCCGGCGCCGGGCCCGCCGACGGGAGGGGTGGAACCGGCTGGGTGTGGGGGGCGGGGACGGCGATCCGTTCGAGCTCGTCGGCGAGAGCCCGGCACGTCGGGGGCCGGTCGGCCGGGTTCTTGGCCAGCGCCCGCAGGACGAGATCGGTCAGAGCGGGGGGCGCCAGATTGGCCGGGAGCGGCGGCGCTGGCTCGTGGAGCAGCCGAAGGAGCAGTGGGTTGAGCGACTCGTCTTCTGCCCGCCAGAACGGCGGGCGGCCCGAGATAAGGGTGTGGAGGGTGGAGCCGGCGGAGTACAGGTCGGAGCGCTCGTCGCGCTGGTTGGCGAAGGTCTCGGGCGCCGTATGGAGCCAGCTGGCCGTGATGTTGGTGGAGGTGGCACCGCCGGCATCGCGCACGATGGCGATGCCGAAGTCGGTGAGGCTGGGGACGCCGGCGGGGTCGATCAACACGTTCTCCGGCTTGACGTCTCGATGGAGCACGCCTTGGAGATGCCCCTGGTGGAGGGCGTCGAGCACCGGTACCAGGTAGGCCACGGCCTGACGCCAGCCGATCGACTCCCCCTTCCGCAGCCGGTCGGCCAGCGTGCCCCCGGCCATGAGCTCCATAACCAGGTAGGGATGGCCGTCCGGGGTCTGGCCGGCGTCGTAGACCGTGACCACGTTGGGGTGCGACGACAGCCGCCCCATCACCCGGCACTCCCGCTCGAAGCGCTGTCGGGTCCGCTCGTCGATCACGCCGTTCAGTACCTTCACCGCCACCCTGCGGTCGAAGCGGGTGTCGGTGGCCGAGTAGACGACGCTGAACCCTCCCCGGCCGATGACCTCGGCTCCGGTCAGGTGCGGTATCCCCAGGTCCACGATCGCCACCGGACCAAGATCGTAGTCGTCAACGCTTCGGTTCCCGGTGCGGGCTGCACTCGGGTGCACCGGCTGCCACCGGCGGTCTCGATCATCCGCCGGTCTCCTCCCTGGTGATCTCGAGTCCCCAGCCGTCGCCGATGACGGTCCGGGCCACCAGGGAGGGCGGCGACTCGGGGGCTGGCACTTCGGCGGCGTTCCGAGGCCGGTAGTAGGCTCCGGCCATGAAGGTACAGCTCGTGAATCCCTCCGCCCCTGAGCCGGCGGTGGCCGAAGCAACCGCCGGCCTGGCCCATCTGGCCAAGTCCCGCGTGGGCGTCCTGGAGAACGGCAAGCAGCACGCCGAGCTCATCCTCACCTCGATCGCCGAGCTCCTCGGAGCCAGCCACGGGGTGGAGCTGGTCACGGTGGCCCACAAGAGCGTGGCCGCCGCCGCCGATCCGGCCGTGATCGATGAGCTGGTGGCCACGGCAGACTGGGTGCTCGTCGGCTCGGCCGATTGAGGGAGCTGCACGGCGTGGTGTATCCACGCCTCCGTTGAGCTCGAGAAGCGCGGCGTCCCCACCGTCACCGTGGGAACCGACGCCTTCAGCCGCCTCGCCGCCCTCCAGTCCCGGGCCATGGGGCACCCTGATCTCGCCGTGGTGCTGGTGGAGCACCCGCTGGGCGGGATCGAGACCGACGAGGTCCGGGAGAAGGCCCGGGTGGCGGCCAAGGCCGTCGTCGACCGTCTGCAGGAGAAGCACCAGGCGCTGTGACCGACACCAACCACGTTCCCACCGTCGAGCTCGACGACGACCTGGAGACCATCCAGGCCTACTACGAGATGCGGGGCTGGAGCGACGGCCTCCCCATCATCCCGCCCACCACGGACCGGGTGGAGCGCTTCGTCGGCGCCGCCGGTCGGGCGCCCGACGACGTGGTGGCCACCCTCGCCCCCCGCAACGGGGAGGCCACGGTGGAGCGGATCGCGGCCAACGCCGTGATGGCGGGCTGCCGGGCCGAGGACTTCCCGATCGTGCTGGCAGCGGTGGAGGCGGTGGCCGACCCGGCCCTGAACCTCAACGCCATCCAGTCCACCACCCACCCCACAGCCATCCTGTTGTTGCTCAGCGGTCCGGTGGCCCAGAAGGCCGGGGTCCAGTCGGGGCCCGGGTGCTTCGGGCCCGGCCCCGGCCTGCGGGGCAACCTGGCCATCGGGCGCGCCCTGCGTCTGGCCCTGCTCAACATCGGCGGCGGTTCCCCGGGAGACGGAGACCGGGCCACCCAGGGCAGCCCGGCCAAGATCGGCTACTGCATCGCCGAGAACGTCGAGGAGTCGCCGTGGGCCCCGTACCACACCGACCACGGGTTCAAGGCCACCGACAGTGTGCTCACCGCCATCGCCTGCGAGGGGCCCCACAACATCCAGGACCACTATTCGATCAGCGGCCTCGGCGTGCTCACCACGATCGCCGGGGCCATGGCCCAGGCCGGTAGCAACAACATCCTGTCCAACTCGGGCTACCCGATCCTGGCCTTCGGGCCCGAGCATGCCCACCAGGTGGCGGTGTCGGGCTACTCCAAGTCCGACGTCCAGCGATTCGTGTGGGAGCACGCCCGGTTCCCGATTGCCAAGCTGTCGCCCGAGTGGATGGCCGACGGGGCCTACCAGCGGCGGGTGGCCAAGCTGATCGACTCGGAGACGGGCGAGGCCCCCATCACCACCAAGCCGGAGAACATCCAGGTGATCGTGGCCGGTGGGCCGGGCAAGCACTCGTGCTGGATGCCCACGTTCGGGGGCGACACCCGCCCCGTCCACCGGCTCCTCGAGATCTGAGGCCGGTGGAGACGTTCCGGGAACGACTGGAGGAGGCCCTGGTCGCCGAGGCCGAGAGCCGGCCGGGGCAGCCGGCCGGAGTGGTGTTCCTCGAGGGCACCGGCCTGGGCGATGGGTTGCCCCTGATCCGACCGGACGACCAGGCGATCGAGGACCACCTGGCCGCCGGAGCCGGCGGTCCCGAGGCCGATACCGAGGCGGTTGGCGGTCCGGTGCCGATCGCCTTCGCCGTGCCCACCTGGTGGGACCTGGCGGCCTGCGCCGTGCTGGCCGGGGCCCCGATCGGTTCGCTGCCGCTGGTGGCGGCGGCCGTCGACGCCCTGGTCGATCCGGCGTTCAATCTGCTCGGCGTGCAGGCCACCACGGGGGCGGCCGCCCCCCTGGTGATGGTGGCCGGCGACGCCGTGCCCCGGTTCGGCCTCAATCCGGGGCCCAATTCGCTGGGCCCCGGCACTCGGGCCAATGCCACGATCGGGCGGGCCATCCGGCTCGTACTCCAGGGCGTGGGCCAGTGTGCGCCGGGTGAAGGCGACATGGCCACCCAGGGCCACCCCGGCAAGTACACGTGGCTGGTGGCGGCGAACCGGGCCGACGATCCCTGGGCCCCTCCCGGCGGGCCGGGCCCGGGCTGCGTCACCGTGTTCGCTGGTGTGGGCAACGCCGAGGTCGTGCTGCCGTCGTCGACCCCGGACGCCGTGGCCCGGCGCCTGGGCCAGGTGACGGCCGGCCTGGCCGCCCCGGCCGACGTTGTGCTGCTGCCACCCGAATCGGCCGGGTTCCTCCACCGCCACGGTTGGAGCGAGGCCAGGCTGCGGGCCGAGGTGGCGGCGGCCGGCACCGGTCGGCAGCCGCTGGTGGTGGTGACCGGGGGTACCGGGGTCAAGGCGACGGTCGTGCCGGGCTGGGGTGGCGGCTCGGAGCTGGTCACCCGGGCCGTCGGGTGATGGGCCGGCCGGCGGGAAGGCGAACTGTGGCCCCAGCGCGCAGAATGCAGCACCGGGCGCCACAGTTCGAGAGCGGGAGGGGGCTGACGTGATCGACGTGGTGGTGCTGGGCGGGGGCCCGGCCGGGGCCACGGCTGCGGCCCGCCTCGCCGCCGAGGGCTTCACCGTGACGCTGGTGGACCCATTGGGCATCGGCGGCGCCCTGATCAACGTCGACCATCTGCCCGACCATCCCCATCACCCGACGGGCATCGCCGGTTGGGACCTGGCCGCCGACCTGGGTGACGACGCCCTGTCGGCTGGGGCGGCGGTGACGATGGGCCGGGCCGGTACCCCCACCTGGGGAGACGGCGGGTGGATGGTGCCGGTGGACGGCGAAGGGGAGGCGATCCGGGCCCGGGCGGTGCTGGTGGCCACCGGGTGCCGGCCCCGCCGCTTGCCCGGCGACCGTGACGGCGACGGCACGCTGGAGGGAAGGGGCGTCTCCTACTGCGCCGTGTGCGACGGCGGGCTGTTCGCCGGCCAGCCGGTGGTGGTGGTGGGCGACGGCCCGGTGGCCTTCGCCGAGGCCCGTACGTTGGCCGACCTGGCGGCATCGGTCACCGTGGTGGTGGCCGGATCCGAGCCAGAAGCCGGTGCCAGCTGGGTCGAGGCGGCGCTGGCCGCCGGCCCGGTGGAGGTACGCACCGGGAGCACGGTCACCGCCGTGACGGTGGACAGCGACGGTGCCCGGGTGACGGGCGTCGAGATCGGGGGCGGGGCCGTCATCGCCGCCGCCGGCGTGTTCGGCGCCCTCGACCCGGTACCCAACAGTGAGCTGGTGGCCAGCCTGGTGTCACTCGATCCCGAGGGTCGGATACCAACCGACGACGCCCTCGCCGTGCCCGGTGCCCCGCCCGGCTTGTTCGCCGCGGGCGACGTCCGTCGGGGGGCGGCCCAGCGGGCGGTGGCCGCCGCCGCCGATGGCAGACAGGCTGCGACCGCGATCGCCTCGTTCCTGTCGTCGACCCGCTCGTGAGCCGCAGCTTCAGAACGAACTGATTTCACCTCACAGGACGGCGCAAGCCTCTCGACGCCGTAAGCCAGCCGGGGTAGCGTCGCTCTGGGGTGGAGCGATGCGCCCACTGCGGCGGGTAGGTGTCAGCAAACAACCGCGTGCTGGCACTCCCATATCGGGCGCGTCGCTCCACTCTTGCCAGAGAGCCCGACCATCAGTCGCCCTGGTCGCCCGTGGCTGGTCGGTGGTCGACCCCCAGGGGCCGTCTCCTGGGTCACACTCAACGCCAGGATCGATGGGCCGTCCAGCGTGATGCGCCGGATCGTCACATGCGCTGGTCAGGGCCGGTGCCGGCCCGGCTGCAACGGTGTCAGCAGCCGTCGGGTGGATTCACCCGGTCGGCGGCAGCCAGGATGGCCTGCTCGACCGTCTTCACGGCATCCCGGGCCACTTCGTAGCTGCTCGGAGCCCAGTTCTGGTCGATCGGTACGGCGCCGGCCCGCCGACCCACGCCGACCGCCCACGACACGCCGGGGTCGGTTTCGACCCGCAGCGGCACCGCCGGATCGAACCAGTGGAACGACACCAACGCCCCGGCCCGGGCCAGCGTGACGGTGCGCTGCCACTTTCCCCGCTGGAGCACGATGTTGCGGCCGCTCCCGTGCGCCCCCTCGGCCGTGTTCACCTCGGCCGTGTTCAGCGCCAACCACACCGGTCCCCGCCAGTACGGCGGGAAGTACACGGCCCCCGGGCCCTGGCCCGACCGGATCTGGAGCACGGCGAGCCGGCCCTCGGCCCCCAGCGCATGATCGAGGGCCACCGGCAGCATCGGATGGTGGGGCTGACCGACGTCGGTCTCGAACCGGCGCAGGGTGTCGCGGCTGGCCTCCAGGTCGGTGGTGCCGGCCAGCCGGTCGGACAGACCGGGCAGCGACAGGCCCCGGGCTGTGCGCAGCCGGGTGTAGCGGGCCCGTTCCACAGCGTCGATCCCCTCGGGGGCCGGTGGCCACAGCAGGGGCGGCTCGCCCCGCGGCCCGGTGGGGCGGGCGAAGCCCAGGGCCGAGGCCGGCAGGTGGCCGGCCCGGCGGCCGGGATCGTCGGCGTCGGCCTGCAGGCTGGCCGAAAGGTTGGTGCGGAACATGTGCATGAACGCCCCGTCGGCCGAGCTCGGGATCAGCAGGGTGACGGCCGGGATGACGGGCGCCCCGGGCACGTCGGGCGGCAGCTCGCCCCAGCCGAAGTGGACCCACACCGGCTGATCGGTCTGGATGACCACCGGGGAGTCGGGTACCGAGACGCTGTTGGTGATGAACGCACCGTTGGGCCCCAGTTCCAGCGTGGTCTCCAGGCGGGCGACACCCCACTCGGCCGCCAGCTCGATCCGGGGGCTGGCCGATCGCACCCACATCCACACCGGGGCCGACGGCCCGGCGAAGACCTTGGTCCACACCCGCCCCGGCTCCAGGCCTCCCGGGGTGCCGAAGCCCCACAACAGACCGTGTAGCGCCCGGTCGCCCTTGAGGGCGCTGTCGACGTCTTCCAGGTCGAGCGAGATCGCCCGGGTGCCCCGTTCCCAGTTCGACAACGCGCTGGGCTGCACGTTGAGACGTTCGGCTGCCTGCTGTTGGGTGAGCCCGGCTATCTCCGAGCGCCACCAGCGGAGCAGGTCTCCGTGCGAGGTCCAGACTTCCACGATCGGGCTAACCACCTCCGACCGGTGGGCGGACACCGGCGTGGCGAACGAGCGACCACCGAGTGTATACGACCCGCACCTTCAGTGCCCGGGGAAGCCGGGCGGCGCCGGCGAGGGTCGGATGGGGCCGGGATCTGACCCGGGAACCTCGGCGCCGGTAGCGTCGCGAAGAACGCACGCCCGTCGACCAGGAGTGGGAACATGTTCGACGCAATCATCAAGGCCGGGACCGTTGTCGACGGCACCGGCAACGGGCCCTTCACCGGCGACATCGCCATCACCGACGGCCGGATCGTGGAGATCGGCCAGGTCGACGGACAGGCCCGTCGCACCTTCGACGCCGACGGGGCGGTGGTGACCCCTGGTTGGGTCGACGCCCATACCCACTACGACGGCCAGGTGACCTGGGACGACCAGCTCGAAGGGTCGAGCGCCAACGGGGTGACCACGGTGGTGATGGGCAACTGCGGGGTCGGCTTCGCCCCGGCCCCGCCCGGCGCCATCCCCGACCTGATCGACCTGATGGAGGGAGTGGAGGACATCCCCGGTACCGCCCTGTACGAGGGCATGCCGTGGGGAGAGTGGGAGTCGTTCCCCGAGTACCTCCAGTTCCTCGACCGGCGGCAGTGGTCGCTCGACGTCTCGGCCCAGATCGCCCACGGGGCCCTGCGGTTCTACGTGATGGGGGAGCGGGCGGTCCGGTCGAAGGACTGCACGGCCGAGGATCTGGACCTGATGGCCAAGCTGGTGGAGGAGGCGGTGGCCGCCGGCGCCGCCGGCTTCTCGACCTCCCGGATCCGGGGCCACCGGGCCATGTCGGGCTACGCCGTGCCGGGCACGTTCGCCCCCGAGGAGGAGCTGGCCGGTATCGCCGAGGGGATCCGCCGGGGCGGCGGGGCGGTCTTCCAGGCCATCCCGGCCAGCGCCGTCGGCGAGTACATGGGGCCCAAGAAGGAGCAGGCCACGGTGGCCGAGGAGGTGCGGATGCTGGGCCGCCTGTCCCGGACCAGCGGAGTGCCCGTCGTGTTCTCCACCTTCCAGACCAACCTGCCGGAAGACGCCTGGCGTCACGCCCTGTCGATCTCGGGCGAGGAGAACGCAGCCGGGGCCCGCCTCCACCCGATGGTGGCGCCCCGAGGTGGCACCGTGCTGACCACCCTGCGGGGCTATCACCTGTTCATGCAGCGCCCCACCTACCTGAAGCTGAAGGGCCTGCCGCTGGCGGCGCTGGTGGCCGAGTTGGCCAAGCCCGAGGTCAAGGCGGCGATCCTGGCCGAGAGCGACGTTCGGGACGAGCGGCCGGGCTCGATGGAGAACGCCCTGCCCCCGCTGTTCGGGATGGCGCTCGACCGGACGTTCCCCATGGGTGACCCGATCGACTACGAGCCCACGCTCGACCAGGCGCTGGGGGCCCAGGCCCGGGCGGCGGGGCGGGACCCGGCCGAGTTCCTGTACGACCGGCTGCTCGACGACGACGGCACAGCGGTGTACGTGCTGTTCGGGGCGAACTATGTGGAGGGCAACCTCGACGTGTGTCGGGAGATGCTGGCCGACCCCAACACCGTGTCGGGCCTGTCCGACGCCGGGGCCCACGTGAACTTCATCTGCGACATGACCAACCCCACCTTCCACCTGACCCACTGGGTGCGGGACCGGACCCGGGGCGAGCGGCTCCCGATCGAGCTCGTGGTGGCGAAGGCCACCGGGGTGCCGGCCCGGGTCTACGGGTTCACCGACCGGGGCACGCTGGAAGTGGGCAAACGGGCCGACATCAACATCGTCGACCTCGACCGCCTCCACATCCACCGCCCCGAGTTGCGCCACGATCTGCCGGCCGGCGGCCAGCGGTTCCTGCAGCTCGCCTCCGGCTACGTGGCCACCCTGGTCAACGGGGTGGCCGTGCGGGAGCACGATGCCGACACCGGCGCCCGCCCCGGCCGGGTGGCCCGCCCCACCCGCTGACCCCGCACCAACGGAGCCGACACGTGTCCGAGTCAGATTCCATGCCGGGGCCCGAGTGGTGTTCGGTGCGATTCGAGCCGGCCGGGGGGCCGGGCGACGTACCGGCCATCGTGGTGCAGGAGCGGGTGCGCCTGTCCGACACCGATTCCTCTGGCCTCATCTACTACGGCGCCGTCACCACCTGGCTCACCCGGGCCCAGGCCGAGCTGTACCTGGCCCTCGGCCTCCGCCCCCGGGGCCTCGGCCCGTGGCCCATCACCCCGGTGGTGAATGCCAACATCAGCTACCACGCCCAACTCGGGCTGGCCGATCCCTACGAGCTGCGGACCTGGGTCGACGAGGCAGGCACCACCAGCCTCACGATCGCCTTCGAGATCACCCGGGCCGGTACCCGCTGCGTCAGCGCCCGCATGACCCATGTGAACCTGGATCCCGACACCCACCGGCCCGTCCCGTTGCCCCCCGAGCTGGCCGCCGCCGCCAGCACCACCCGGTAGAACCTCGTCTCACCGGCTCGGTGCCCGGGCACCGAGCCGCCCCGGGGCACTAGCTTCGAGGCATGAGCACCGTTGACGCCGTCGCCGATCTGATCGCCACCGTGTCGGTGGAGCCTGACGGCCCCGACCGGTTCGTGGGCCGCGGCTCGCGCAACGACGGGGTCGACGCCACCTTCGGCGGACATTTCCTGGGCCAGGCCGTGTCGGCGGCCCAGGCCACGGTGGAACCCGAACGCCGCCTCCACTCTCTCCACGCCTACTTCCTGCGGGGCGGGCGGCCCGGCCTGCCCTACATCCACCAGGTGGAACGAGTGCGAGACGGCCGCAGCTTCGGCACCCGCCGGGTCACCACCTCCCAGGGAGAGGGCGGGGCCACCCAGTTCGAGCTGATGGCGTCGTTCGCCGTGGAGGAGGGCGGCCCGTCGCTGGCGGCCGAGCCGCCTCCTGATTTCGCTCGCCTACCCCGCCCCGACTCGCTACCCACCCACGCCGAGCTGATGGCCGGGCTCGACCCTCTGCCGCTCCCGTCCGAGTGGGCCCTGCGGGACTACGGGCTCGACCTGAGGACGGTGGAGGCGCCCTGGCGGCCCGCCAGCGGGCCCGGCGCCGGCACGCGGGGCATCCGGCTCTGGCTCCGCTCGGCCGCACCGCTCCCGGCCGACCACCACCTCCAGACCGCCATCCTGGCCTACCAAAGTGACGAGTCGCTGGCCGACAACGTGGCCGCGCCCTGGGGGGCCACCTGGGGCAGCGAAGGCGTGGTGTTCGTCAGCCTCGACCACGCCATGTGGTTCCACCGCCCCTTCGACCTGAACCAGTGGCACTTCCTCGACCAGCGGGCCGTGACCGTGGGGCACGGGCGGGGTCTTGCCACGGCCACCGTGTGGAACGAGGCGGGCGAGCTGGTGGCATCGGCCACCCAGGAGGCGCTGCTCCGCCTGGGCAACGAGTTCCTTGGGGGATAGGTCATGGGCAGATGGTCATGAGCATATTCACCCAGTGCGCCTGGATCGTGACGCATAACCTTCACATTCGCTCGGAGCGCTGCTAGCTTCCTCCCGGGGCAGCCGGCCTCCGGAGAGCGGACATCTCCGGAATTGGTTTTTGGGGACGGTCCCAGTCGTGAGTCGGTATCCCGCTGCTCGTCAGATCATCGTGTTGGTCGTCGGGCTTCTAGTCGGTGCAGTCAGCCTCGTAGCCTTGAAGGTCTCGGAGAAAGATCCCGAAGACGTCGAGACGGCGATCCAAGCAACCGGCGCCGGTGGGCAACTCGCCCGCTTCGCCCAGTTCAGCCCGATGGCCCTCCCGGCCGCCGATCTGGACTACTTCGCCGCCGTGCAGCCCGGCACCACGGAAGCGGCGCCCGGCACCACCGCCGCCCCGCAGCCGCAGGACAACGGCGGCGGCAACAATGGCGGTGGCGGCGGTGGCGGCGGCGGTGGCGGTGGCGGCAACACCGAGAAGAACGACGGCGACCACATTCACCAGGTGGACTACCACACCTACCTCGACCACGTGACCGCTTCGCTGGGGACCAAGCTGCTGGCCCCCGACCAGGGCGCCTACGGCACCTACCAGGAGGTGGCCCCGGGCCAGATCCAGGCCCGCTCCACCATCACCGGCCTGCGGGCTGTGATCGAGCAGGCCGTCAGCGACGTCAAGAAGAACGATCCCAAGGTGAAGGGCGAGGAGCTGGAGCGCCGGGTCGCCAAGCGGCTGACGGAGCTGAACGACTGGGAGAACCTGACCCCTCAGACCCAGGCCAAGCTGTCGCTGCTGGCCGGCGTCGACTTCGAGGCCATGGGGGGCAAGGAGCGGGAGATGAAGCTCAACCACTACCTCCACTCGGTCCAGCCGTTCGGCAACATCACCACCCCGCTGAGCCCCGACACCATCATCGACCTCGGCTACACCCACACCCTCGACAAGGAGTGGACCCAGGCCGAAGACACGGGCAACGGGCTCTACAAGATCACGATGGTGTCGAACAACAATGATGGCTCCCACACCGGCCACACCCTCGGCTCGTTCCTGGTGCAGATGCCCCCGGGAACCACGGCCAAGCAGGCCAAGAAGATCGGCAACGACATGGTGTCGAACGACAACAACAACGACCGGCTGTACCTCGACATCTCGGCCCGCAACATCCTCTACGGGGTGACGCCGCCGATCGACTTCACCAAGCCGGCGGAAACCACCACCACCATGCCCCCCACCACGGTGG
>CADEDH010000004.1:88179-107812 GCA_902826025.1 uncultured Actinomycetes bacterium | reverse complement strand
CCACCACGGTGGTAGAGACCACGCCGACCACGGCGGCGTCCACCACCGCCTCCACGGCGGCCAGCGGCTCGACGACCACCACGGCCGGGGCGAGCACCACTACGGCGCCGACATCGGCGTCGAGCGCACCGCCCGCCACCAACTGACGAACCGTACCCCCGATCCGGTGCCCGGCCTCTACCGACGGCCGGGCACCGGCGCGTCGGGGCCGCCCCGGCTACGGGCTACGCCGGATCGAGCGAAACCGGCAGCGAGGTGAAGCCCCGCATGATGACCGAGCGGGTGCGGGTGCCGGCGCCCCGAGGTTCGAGCCGGGCCAGCCGGGAGCGCAGCACGTCAACCGCCACCCGCACCTCCAGGCGGGCCAGGTGGGCGCCGAGGCAGAGGTGGATGCCGGATCCGAAGCCCAGGTGATCCTGCGGCTCGCGGGTGACGTCGAAACGGTCGGCCCGATCCCACCGGGCGCCGTCCCGGTTGGCCGATCCGAACAACACCATCACCAGGGCATCGGGCGGCAGTGTGGTGTCACCGATCGTCACCTCGTGGTTGGTGAGGCGCACGATGCCCTGGATGGAGGTGTCGTAGCGCAGGATCTCCTCCACTACCGGCGACAGGTCGTGGAGGCCGTTGACGGTGTCGTGCTGGTCGGGATGGTCGAACAGGGCCTGGTAGAGGTTGCCGATCAGGTTGGTGGTGGTCTCATTGCCGGCCACCAGCAGCAGGGTGCACAGAGCCACGAGGTTGCGGGGGTGCAGCTCCTCGCCCGACTCCTTCGCCCCCGTGACGATCCAGCTGATCAGGTCGTCCTGCGGGGCCCGAACCCGCTCCTCGGTGATCTGGTAGAAGTAGGCCGCCATCTCCTTCAGCTCGGCCTGGTTGGCCGCCGGGTCGCCGGCGCCGTCGAGCAGCCCGACCAGGGCGTTCGACCACCGTTTGAAGTCGGCCCGACGCTCGGGTGGGATGCCCAGCAGCTCAGCGATCACGATCACCGGCAGAGGCACGGCCAGGTGGGTCACGAGGTCGGCCCGACCCTCGCCGCCCGCCGTCACCAGTTCGTCCACCAGGCCCTCGCAGATGGCACGCACCCTGGGCTCGAGCCTTGCGATGGAGCGGGGGGTGAACGGCCGGGACACGAGGCGCCGGATGGCGGTGTGGTCGGGCGGGTCGGTGACGATCAGGCTGCGGGCCAGCTTCGAGTCGAGCTCCCGCAGGTCGGGGCGGGGCCCGGTGCGCACGCTTGTGGCGTTCACCGGCAGGGCACGCAGAGCCTTGGATGAGTAGGACTCGGGGTTTCGAACGATCTCCCACACCGGGCGGTAGTGGGGCACCACCCACAGGTCGTCGTCGGGCAGATAGGTGGCCGACGACCCCCGGCGGAGCTCGTCGTAGAACGGGTACGGGTTCTCCTGCACCACCGGATCGATCGGGCAGTACGTCGTGGCTGCAGAGCCGTTCCCCATGGCTGT
This sequence comes from uncultured Actinomycetes bacterium, assembly GCA_902826025.1. Lineage (GTDB taxonomy): Bacteria > Actinomycetota > Acidimicrobiia > Acidimicrobiales > SZUA-35 > CADEDH01. The sequence goes on along the minus strand of CADEDH010000004.1, from coordinate 106,346 downwards.
CCCCCTGGCGGCCGGTCCGCGGGCTGTGGCGCCGGCCGTCGCCAGCTTAGCTTCCGCCCGATCCCGGGTCGGAAGCGGAAGTCCCGGCGAGGGGCAGCTGGCTCACGGCGGCCCGTAGTGCGGCGTCGAGCGCCACGTCGCCGGTGCCGTCGGGCGACGGCCGCTGGGCGGTGTCACCGGGGGTGGTGGGGGCGGCGACGTCGGGCGGGATGCCGTTGCGCTCGATGGTGTGGCCGAGTGGGGTCACGTACGAGGCGTACGTGGTCTGGAGGGCGTCGCCTCCGGGTAGGGGGTAGCGCTCCTGCAGCCCGCCTTCGCCGGCGGTGATGGCGCCGGCCACGAGGGCCCGACCGTGGTCGCTCAGAGCGCCGGCCACCACCTCGGCCGTGCCCGAGGTGAGGTCGTCGACGAGGACGACCAGCGGGGCGGTGGGCTCGATCGGCGCCGGCTCGGTGGTGAACGTCTCGGTAGCCCGGGCGAGGCCCATTTCGGTGGCCACGACGGAACCGGTCGGGAGGAAGGCGGCGGCCATGTCGACCGCCTCCGACATCGACCCGCCCGGGTTCTGGCGCAGGTCGAGGACGAACGCCGTGGCTCCGTCGCCGGCCAGGTGATCGACCGCGGCCCGCATCTCGTCGCTGGCCCCGGCGATGAGCTCGGGTACGGTGATCACGCCAACGAGATCGTTGTCCCAGCGGTGGAGCCGGGCGACCACCGTTCCCTGCTTGAGGGTGCCCCGCTGGATCGTGGCCGTCACCTCGGCCCCGGGCCGGCTCACGGACACCGTGAGCACCGACCCTTCGGGGCCGTCGATCAGGTCGGCCACCGTTTCGATGTCGAGGCCGTCGATTCCGGCGCCGTTCACGGCCACCACCTCGTCGCCTGGGCGGAGTCCGCCCTGGAAGGCGGGGGAGCCGTCGGCAACAGCGGCGATCTCGGCCGATGCGTTTTCCATAGCCCGCAGGCGAACGCCGATGCCAACGTAACCCGCCGCCTCGGCCTGGTCGGCACGGGCCACGTCGGCCGCCGGGACGAGGCGGGTGAACGGATCGTCGAGGAGTGACGACCAGGCCGCCACCGGGGCGTCGGCCAGCGGGGCGGTGTCGAACTCCCGGTAGTGGTTGGCCGCCAAGAGCTGAAGCAACGCCTTCTGGTCGGCGGAGGGGCCGGCCGGCGCCGGCCGTTGCCCGCCGATCCACGGCAGGCGGCCGGCGGCTACCGAGCCCGCCGAGATCAGGACCAGGGAGAGGAGCAGCGCCAGGGCGGCCCGGCGGGACGGCCGCCGGGGCTGGATCCGACGTCGAGCTCGACGGTGGATGCCCGGGCCCAGCCGAGAGCTCGAAGCGCGCTCCCGCCGGACCGGGATGAAAACCTCGGATCGGAAGGTGGGCGGTTGGGTGAGCACCGTGTTGGACCTCGGGGGCTATCGGGTGGTGGCAGGACGGGTGGGTGAGACGGTGGACCAGGACCCCGGAACGGAGGGAGCCCCCCGGGGGCCCGGTCCGTCACCGGGACGGGGTGGAGCCGTCTCTGGGGTGACGGGCCAACAGTGCGTGCGGGGTCGGGCTCAAATACACCGAATCCGAAGCTTGTGGTCGTAGTACCAACGTCTCATGGGTACCTGTACCACGGGGCCTCCAAGATCTTCCCTGTCGTGTATCTGGCGGTCCGGTGCCGAGCACTGGTTGGACGCACGACGATCTGACGGAGCATTCCCCCATGACCGAGATTCCCGAGCTCACCATGCTGGCCGACCTGGCCGAGGGTCGCCTCGATCCCGATGCGACGCGGCGCGTGACCGGTCGGCTGTCGGCTGGTGACGCCTCCATCCTGGCGGCGCGGGACTGGGTCGCCTGGTTCCACCAGGCCGCTGCTTCGGTGCACTTCACCGAGGCGCCGCCCGAGCTGGTGGCCCGGTTGCACGGTCTGATGCCGGCCCGGCCCTCGCTGGTGCAGCGGTTGGCGGCCGCAGCCGGCGGGGTGGTCGCCCAGCTGGTGGGTGACGCCAGCCTGGGAGGGCCGCTGCTGGCCGGGGCCCGTGGCGTGCCGGTGGCCGAGCCCCGCCAACTGCTGTTCGAGGCGGGAGACGTCGAGGTGGCGGTCAGCGTGGTGCCCCCGGTCGACGGCTGCACCCGGATCGACGGCCAGCTCTTCGCCGACGACCCCGCCCGCCCCGTAGAACTCGTTGTGGGCGAGCATCGGATGGCAGTGACCGCCGACAGCGCCGGTGAGTTCAGCTTCCCGATGGTCGACCTGCCGCCGGGATCGGTGGAGCTCGGCCTCACCATCGACACCGCCGGCGGTCTGATCCACCTCGACCTGACGCCGCCTGCCAGCACCCACCTATCCGAGGAGCTCTCGTGATGGCCAGCGCCGCCCGCGACCCCTTCACCGTCCCGACCCGGCGCCGGCTGACAACCGTCCTGTGCGCCTTGGCCCTCGTGGCCGGCGCCACGGCCCTGGTGACCGGGCCCGCTGCCCCGGCCGGGGCCGACGGCGTGGAGCCGCCCGTCACCGAGATCATCGTGACGATCGATCCGGCGGTGACCACCCTGGCGGCCGTCAACCAGTCGTTCGGTACCACGTTGGTCGCACCCTCCAGTGGTCTGGCCGACACCTACCTCCTGGCCGTGCCGGCCGGAGCGGATGCCGAGGCGCTCGCCGACACCGTGGCCGTGGCTCCCGGTGTGCTCGACGCCGCTGTCAACGACTACCTCACGCCGCCCGAGATCGATCAGGACCGGGTGTACGCCTGGCGGGTGTACGCATGGGGCGAGGGCACACCGGTTCCCGCCGAGTCGGCCTACGCCCTGGACGCCATCGGCCTGCCGGCGGCCCATCGTCTCAGCACCGGTACCGGTGTCACCGTGGCGGTGATCGACACCGGCGTGCAGCTCGACCACCCGGCGCTGCAGTCTTCGCTCGTCGCCGGCCGCGACCTGGTCCAGGGCGACGACCTGCCGGCCGACACCGGCAACGGACTGGACGACGACGCCGACGGCACGATCGACGAAGGGGCCGGCCACGGCACCCATGTGGCCGGGATCGTGCACCAGGTGGCCCCCGGCGCCCTGATCATGCCGGTGCGGGTGCTCGACGACGAGGGCTCGGGCACCATGTGGCAGGCGGCCGAGGGCATCTTGTGGGCTGCGTCCCATGGGGCGAAGGTCATCAATACCAGCTTCGGTACCCACGGCTCGGCCGGTCTGCTGAAGACCGTCGTGGGCCGGGTCACGGCCGACGGTGTGCTGGTGGTGGGCGCCGCCGGAAACGACGGCAAGGACCGCACGATGTACCCGGCGGCCGCCGACGGGGCGCTGGCCGTGGCCTCCGTGGGCCCGGGCGATGTCGTTTCCACCTTCACCAACCGGGGCCGGTGGATCGACGTGGCGGCGCCCGGCGAGACCATCCACTCCGCCTTCGCCTTCCCCGCCGGCTCGTGGGCCGCCAACAGCGGCACGTCGATGGCCACCCCGTTCGTCTCCGGTGAGGCGGCGCTCGTTCTGGCCCGTCGTCCGGCCGCCTCCCCAGCCGAGGTGACCAGGGTGATCAAGTCAACCGCCGTCCCGGTTGACACCGCCAACCCCCGGCTCAGGGGCGAGTTCGGCTCGGGCCGGATCAACGCTGCGGCGGCCGTCGCCTCGGCCTAGGGCCAACCACCGTCGGCCCGGAGTGTGCCGGTCGGCCCATCCATCGCGGCTACCCTGGGCCGGGCTAGGTCTGGGGGGTGGTGAGCGAGGAGCCGAAGCGCATCGTGAAGGGCGACAAGCCGTTGCTGGAGTTGTGTCGGGCCGGTGACGACCGCGCCTGGCGTCTCCTGGTCGACCGGTACGTCAGGCTTGTCTACTCCATCCCGATGAACTTCGGTCTGAGCCCGGTGGACGCCGACGATGTCACCCAGTCCACGTTCGCCATCCTCATGGGCAGCCTTGCCGGCATCGAGAACGAGGACCGGCTGGGCGCCTGGCTGGCCACCGTGGCCCGCCGTCAGACCTGGCGTCACGTCGAACGCATGCGCCGCGAGGCACCGGTGGACGACCAGGAGGCGGCACCCCCCGTCGACGAGACCACGGCCACCCGGCGGACCGAAGACATGGAGTGGCTCCACCAGGGGTTGGGCCGCCTCGACGACCGTTGCTCCCGCCTGCTCCTGGCCCTCTACTTCAACCCGGAGCCCCGTCCCTACACCGAGGTGGCGGCCGAGCTCGGCCTCCCGGTCGGCAGCATCGGGCCCACCCGGGGTCGGTGCCTCGACAAACTCCGCGCCATCCTGGCCGACCTCGACCGGGCATGACGGCTGGAGAGCACATCGATCGGCTCGCGGCCGCCGCCTCGTCGGCGCCACCCGACGTGGCGGTGCTGGCGGCTCTGGGGCTGGCCGATGTCGCCGGGCTCCACGCCGTGATCGATCTGGCCCGCCGGGAGATGAGGGACGACCCGGGCGCCGGCGCCCGCCTGGCCCGCCTGGCCCGGGCCGGAGCCGTGGCCGCCGGGGTGGAGCCCGACGTGGGACCGGCGGCCGACTACGTGCTGGCCCAGGCCTCGGCCGCCACCGGGGAGCTCCAGCAGGCGCTGGTTCTGCTCGACCGGGCCCGGACCGGGTTCGAGGTGGCGGGCGACACCTGGTCGGCGCTGCGCACGAACCTGGGCCGCACCCACATCCTCAACGAGATGGGCCGACACGACGAGGCCCTGGCCGCCAGCCAGGGCATCATCGACGCGCTGGGTCCGGCGCCGGGATCGGCGGCCGACCGGACCGAGGAGGAGCAGATCGAGCTCCTGGCCGCGGCCGAGCAGAACTCGGCCCTGTGCCATGAGCTGATGGGCGGCTTCGAGCTGGCCCTGGCCGCCTACGACCGGGCCGAGGCCGGCTACCGGCGGGCCGGCGAGGCCCGCGCCGGGGCCGAGGTCCGCTACGACCGGGCCCTCCTGCTGTTGAATCTGGGCCGGCACCGCGAGGCTCTGGCCGCTCTCCACGACGTGGCCGACGTGTTCCGTCAGGGCGGGTTCCGGGCCCTCCTGGCCGGTGCCCTGACCCACACCGCCGAGGCCCACCTGCAGCGGGGCGAGCTCGACCGCTGCCTGGTGGCGCTGAACGAGGCCAGCGACGCCCTGGCCTCGATCGAGGCCCCCACCGGCGACCACGAGCGGGCACTGGTGGCGGGCCGCGCCTACCTGGAGCTGCGTCTGCTGCCGGAGGCGCTGGCCACGTTCGACGAGGCGGCCCGGTTTCTCGAGGGATCCGACCTGGTCATCGAGCAGGCGCGGGTCCAGTGGGGGAGAGGGCTGGCCTTGGCCGGTCTGGCCCGCCGGTCCGAGGCGGCGGCCGCCATGGATGTCGCCGTGGCCCAGTTCCGCCAGTCGGGCCATCACGGTTGGCTGGCCGGCACCCTGGTCGACCGGGCCCGGCTGGGCCAGGCCCGGGGGGCGGTCGACGGGGCGGCGGCCGATGCGGCCGAAGCCCTCGACCTGGCTGGCCGTCACCGGCTGTTGGTGGCCGAGGTGCGGGCCCGGCTGGCGCGGGCCGATCTCGACGGCCCGGACGTCGACGGGTTGGAGAACCTCAGGACGGCCCGTTCCGTCGCCGGCCTGTTGCCGTTGCGGCCGCTGGTGGCCGAGGTGGAGCACGCGCTCGGACGCCGGCTGGCGGCGCAAGGGGCGGCGGCCGACGCCGAGCGCCACCTGCTGGCCGCCATCGAGGCCCTTGAGTCCACCCGGGACACGCTGAGCGACGACGCCCTCCTCAGCCGCTACCTCGACGACCGTCGGTCTCCGTACGAGGATCTGCTCGATCTCCTCCTGATGGCGACGCCCTCGGCCGAGCGGGTCCTCGTGGCCGAGCGGGCCCTCGTGGCCGAGCGGGCCCTCGATCTGGCCGAACGGGCCAAGTCGAGAGCCCTGGGGGAGCTGGTGGCGGGGATCACAGCCCGCTCGTCGGCCGGGCCCGACGAGGAGGCCGAGCTGATCGAGCTCCGGGCGGTGCAGCGGGAACTGTTCGCCCAGGGGCTCACCCCGGAGCGTCGCACCCTGCTGCACCAGCGCCTCGTTGGCCTCGAGCACCAGGACAGCCTGCGCCGGGTGCAGCTCTCGGAGCGGGCCGTCCGCCGGCCCGGAAGCGACGATGGATCCCCCGACACCACCCCCCGGCCGACCAGTGCCCCGGCGCCGTCCGGCCCTCCCGCCTCCGGCGGACCGGTGCTGGCCTACAGCTGCGCCAATGGCGCGATCCACGCCTTCGTCACCGGGGTGGGATCCATCGTGGCCGTGCCCGGTATCGCTTCGGTGGGCGAGGTGACCGAACTGGTGAACCGGCTGCGGCTGCAGATGGCCCGGGTGGCGGCGGCCGGTGAACGCCTGCCGCGTCAACTGGGGCAGCTGGTGGCGGCGACCGACGGGGTGCTGGAGCAGCTACACCGGCTGTTGATCGAGCCCGTGGCCGACGCCCTTCCCGCCGGCGACGGGGCCACATCGCTGGTCGTCGTCCCCGATGGGCCCCTCCACGCCGTGCCGTTCCACGCCCTGCACCGGGCCGGGGTTCGGCTGATGGGCCGCTACGTCGTGTCCTACGCCCCCAGCCTCGCCGTCCTACGGGCCGCCCCGCCGCCCGTCACCGGGCTGCCGGCGCTGGTGGTGGGCGTGGCCGACGAGCTCGCCCCTCGGGTGGAGGACGAGGCCCGGCTCGTGGCGGCCGCCCTGGGTGACGCCACGCTGCTCCTGGGAGCCGACGCCACCTGGGAGCGGGTGACGGCCGAGCTGGCCGGCGCCTCCCATGTCCACCTGTGTGGCCACGCCGTCTACCGGCCCGACAACCCGATGTACAGCGCCCTCCGCCTCGGCGACCGGTGGGTGAACGCCGCCGACCTGCTCCGCCTCGATCTCACCGGCCGGACCGTGGTGCTCAGTGCCTGCACCACCGCCGGCGACAGCGGCCATCCGGCGGCATCGCCGGCGGCCGAGATCCACGGGTTCGTTCGGGCCGTCCTGGGGGCCGGGGCATCGAGCGTGATGGCCAGCCTGTGGCTGGCCGACGACGACACCACGACCCGGATAATGGACGCCTGGTACCGCACCCGGCCCGCTGTGGGCCCGGCCGCCGCGCTACGGGATGCGCTGGTAGGGGTGGGGGCCGACGCCCCCCACCCCTACCACTGGGCCCCCTGGGTACTGATCGGTGGGCGGCAGGGGTAGAAATCCCGGGTCGTCACCGGGGTGGCAGCCGATAGCGTTTGGCAGCTCTCGCCCTCCCGAGACCTCTACCGCTGGGGCATCCCGTCGCCCCGCACGACCCCTGGAGGCTTTCGTGACCATCGCCCATCCCTCTCCCGCCGCCCGGCCCGACGCCAGCTCCGCCATCGAGGCCTTCCTCGCCACCACCGACGCTCCCACGCCGTTCCTCGTGCTCGACCTGAACGTCGTGGCCGAACGGTTCGCAGCTCTTCGCCTCGCCGTGCCCCGGGCGCAGGTCTTCTACGCCGTCAAAGCCAACCCGGCCCGCCCCATCCTGGAGCGGCTCCATCGGCTCGGGTCGTCGTTCGACGTGGCCAGCCCGGCCGAGATCGACGACTGCCTCGCCGTCGGTGTGCCGCCCGAACGGATCTCCTACGGCCACACGATCAAGAAGCGGCGAGACGTGGCCTACGCCGCCTCGGTGGGGGTCACCCGTTTCGCCGTCGACTGCCCCGAGGAGTTCGACAAGGTGGCCGATGCCGCCCCCGGCGCCGCCGTGAGCGTGCGCCTGTTCCACGAGTGCGGTGGGGCCGACTGGCCTCTGTCCCGCAAGTTCGGCTGCTCGACGGCGGAGGCCGAGCAGCTCCTGGTGAGCTGCACCGAGGAGGGCATGACCTGCGGGGTGTCGTTCCACGTCGGCTCCCAACAGCGGGACCTGGCCACCTGGCACGAGACTCTGGGCGTGGTGGCCGACGTGTTTCGCCGGGCCCGTGACCGGGGGGCCCGGCCCACCCTGTTGAACCTGGGCGGCGGGTTCCCCGGCTCCTACCGCGACGACGCCCCCGCCATCGCCGACTACGGCCGGGCCATCAACGCTGCGCTGGCCGCCTGGTTCCCGCCGGGGGACAGCGGGCTCGACGAGCTGATGGTGGAGCCCGGCCGCTACCTGGTGGCCGACGCCGGCGTGCTTCGCTCGGAGGTCGTGCTGGTGTCGCACCGCTCGGTCGACGAGATGGCCCGCTGGGTCTACCTCGACGTTGGCAAGTTCCACGGGCTGGCCGAGACGATGGACGAAGCCATCCGGTACCGGCTGCGCACGGCCCACGACGGTGGCCCCACCGGCAGGGCCGTGGTGGCCGGCCCCACGTGCGACTCGGTGGACGTGCTGTACGAGAAGAGCGGCTACGAGCTGCCGTTGGCCCTGGACGAGGGCGACATGGTCGACATCCTGTCGGCCGGCGCCTACACGACCACGTACTCCTCGGTCGGCTTCAACGGATTCCGACCTCTGGCCGAGCACATCATCGGGTGAGCGCCCCCGCTCCAACCCGATCTGTGGCGCCTGGTGCTGTATTTTGCGCGCTGGCGCCACAGATCGCCTCGACTAGCGGCCCCGGTGGTCGGTGGCCTGGCCCACGTCCTTGGGATGGGCGTAGGGATGGGGGAGGAACGCCTTGCCCGACGCCGTACGGCTGAGCTGCCGCTCGGGCTCGTAGGGCGTGCCGTCGGCGTTCTGCCGGGCCACGTTGCGCCACTGGGCCAGTGAGGCGCCGGCCTGGTCGAGCATCCGGTCTTCCCAGTCGTAGTCGAAGTTGTCGGCCATCCGCTCCTCCACCGAGGCGTCGGGGCGATTGTCGGCGTACCACCGGGCGGTACGGGCGATGGCCTCGGCCGCCGGCAGGGCGTCGGTGTAGCCGAGGTCGGTGCGGAGCTGGAACAGGTCCATGAGCTGGTGCTGCCGGCTGCCCAGCACCAGGCTCTTGGCCGAGCCGGCCACGGCCCAGGGCACCGCCACCGGTTCGAGGGGCGCCCCCAGGGTGGAGGCCACGATCTCCACGATCTGGTTGATCGAGTACTGGTCGAGGTCGCCGCAGTTGTAGGACCGGCCGGCGCTGGCCTCCGGGTGGTCGACGGCGAGCAGGACGGCATGGCCCAGGTTGCCGGCCCAGCCGTGGGTGGCGAGCTGGTGGCCGGCGTCGGGCACCAGGATGCGGGTGCGACCGTCGAGGATGCGGCGCACGATGCTCCACTCCCGGGGCACGAGCTGGTACGGCCCGTAGACGTAGGGATAGCGGAAGATCGTGGCCGCCGGATGGTGGCGGAACACGGCCTGCTCGGTCTGGGCGATCAGCATCGAGAACCGTTCCTCGGTCTCGTCGTCGGCCAGCGGCTGGTCCTCCCGCACGAGGGCGGGCAGGCCGGCCGGCTGGAGCAGGCGGGGATTGGAGAAGCCGCGGTAGAGGGCGAACCCGCCAACCGAGATGAAGCGGCCCACCCGCCCGGCCAGGGCCTCGGCGATGAGGCGGATGCGACCGTAGCTGGCGATCACCACGTCGAAGGTGTGCCCGGCCAGGGCCTCGGTGATCGTTTCGGTGAAGTGGGGATCGCCGTGGATGTGGGTCACGTCGTCGGGGATCTCGGGGATCTCGTGGGTGCCTCGGTGGAAGATCGTCACCTGGTGGCCCCGCTCCCGGAGCCCGTTGACGATGAACGGCCCAGTAGGCCCCGTTCCCCCGATCACCAGCGTGCGCGTGACCATGCTCAGTTCCCCCCCGGGTCGACTCCCGGAGCCTAGCTGGCCACGGCGGTCTGCTGGTAAAGGGCCAACCGCCAGTCGCCGTCGCCCGGCGAGGCCACGTAGACGCTGGTCATGGCGCCCACGAACGGGGGGTCGTCCGGGTCACGGTGAGCGGTGCCGATGTAGACGAGGGCAACGGCGTCGGCCCCCAGTGGTACCAGCCGGGGCTCGCCGATCTCGTAGCGGGACCACGGCGGTGCGTCGGCCAGGGACGCAACCACCTCGTCCCGGCTCATCACCTGGCCGTTGGCCAGCACCATCAGGCCGCCCGGGGTCATCGTGCGGGCGTAGAAGTCGGCCGCCGTACCGTTGCACAGGGCGTCCCAGCCGGCCCGTTCCAGATCGAGCACCGTCGTCTCTTCCATGCCCGCTCTCTACCCGGCGGGCCGGGCTGGCCACACCGCAGCCCTATTCCAGGGCCCCCTCGGCGGCGGCGGTGGCCACCTCCTCGTCGGTCATGCCCAGCAGGTCGGTCAGCACCTCGAACGTGTGCTGGCCCAGCGTGGGGGCGGCGAAGCGGGGCCCGTTGCCGTAGCCGTCGATCTCGAACTGGTGCCCGGCGTAGGGGACCACCCCCACCTCGGCGTGCTCCAGGTACCGGTAGAAGCTCCGGTGCCGGTACTGGGGATCGACGAACAGGTCACAGGTCCGCTGCACCTTGCCCGCCGGCACGCCGGCCGCCGCCAGCAGCCGTTCCACCTCCTCGGCCGGGCGGGCAGCGGTCCAGGCGCCGATGGCGGTGTCGAGGGCGTCGTGGGCGGCCCGGCGCCCGGCTGCCGTGGCGTGGGCCGGATCGACGGTCCAGGGCGGTGATCCGACGGCGACGCCGAAGGCGGCCCACGCCTCGTCGTCGGGGATCGTGATCGCCACCCACTCGTCGTCGCCCTGGCACGGGTAGGCGCCCTGGGGCGCCATCACGGGATCGCGGTTGGCCATCCGCTCGGGCCGGCACCCGGTGCGCTGGTAGGCCAGCAGCTCGGGAGTGAGGTAATGGAGGGCCATCTCCAGCTGGGCCCCCTCGATGTGGCAGCCTTCGCCCGTGCGGTCCCGGCGGTCGAGTGCGGCCAGGATCACGGGCAGTAGCACACGGGGCCCGATCGTGTCGGTGTAGGCCATCCAGGGCCCGTCGGGGCCGAGGTCGGGCCAGCCGGTGAGATCGGTGAAGCCGGCGATGGCGGCGGCGTGGAAGCCGTACCCGGCCAGCGGCGACAGAGGACCGCCCCCGCCCAGCAGCGAGGTGGTGACGGTGATCGCCCGGGGGTTAGTGGTGTGGATGGCGTCGGGACCGAGGCCGAGGCGGTCCATGGTGCCGGGGCGGAAGCTGTCGATCACCACGTCGGCCCAGTCGGTCATGCGGCGGGCGATGTCGAGCCCGGCGGCGGTGGTCATGTCGGCCGCCAGCGACCACTTGGACGTGTTGAAGCTGCCGTAGAAGTTCGACCGGTTGATCCCGAACTCGGCGTCCTTGAACGGCGGTTGGGCCCGGGTGGTGTCGAGCCGCTTCTCGGTCTCGATCCGCACCACGGTGGCTCCGTGGTCGGCCAGCATGCGGCCGGTGATCGGGCCCACCCCGATCCAGCTGAAGTCGGCCACCCGGATGCCCTCCAGCGGGAACTCGGCGGCGGCCCGGGCGGTGGGGGTGCGACGCCCGCCCGATCGGCGCAGGGTGGCCGGCGGGCCGGCCTCGCCCAGCTCGGGTGCCGGGGTCGGAGGCGAGGGGAGGCGGGCGCCGTCGATCGTGACCGGCGACCCGGGCCGACGCACCCGAGCGTCGGGTCCGCCGTCGTGGAGCCAGTAGCTCCGGCGGTCGAGATGCTCGATGGCCAGCAGATCGGCCACCGTGTTGACCGGGGCGAACGTGGCCCCGTAGCGCAGCCCCCGTTCCAGCAGCTCCTGGCGGGTGTAGCGGGAGCACAGCTCGTCCACGGCGGCGGTGAGCTCGTCGTAGGACGGGTCGACCGGTTCGCCCGACAGGGCCCGATGGTCGTAGGTGGGCCAGTCCTGGTCGGCCCAGTGGGGCCCGGCGATGCCCTCCTCGATCAGCCACGGCACCACCGGGCCGATGATCAGCCCGATCGGCGACTGGGCCGAGTAGCCGTCCTTCGCCTGGTGCCGCAGCGCGATGGGCACGGCCAGAGGCAGGTTCATGCCGGTGCGCTCGAAGTCGAACCCCTGGATGGCGTGGGCCTCCATCGAGTTCAGCAGGGTCCAGGTCATTGCGGCCTGGGCCGACACGTCCACCCACTGGGCCCGGCCCGTCACCTCCATCCGGCGCAGGGCCACCAGGGCGGCCACTGCCGCCTCGTTGCCGGTGTGGCGCCACACCTGGGGAATGGAGATCTTCACCGGCGCCCGCTCCCGGACCCCCTGGAGGTTCATCGGGCCGCCCAGCGCGGCCAGGGTCAGCTCCGAGAAGGGCTGCTGGGCCCGGGGGCCATCGGCTCCGAAGGGGGTCACGAGCACATGGACCAGCCGGTCGTTGGCCCCCTCCAGCTCGGCCCGGCCGAGGCCGGCAGCGGCCAGGATGCCGGGCGGGCCCGACTCCACCACGATGTCGGCCCCGGCCACCAGCTCCAGCGCCTCGGCCCGGCCCGCCGGGGTATCGAGGTCGACCACCACCGAGCGCTTGCCACTGTTGTAGGCGTCGAACTGGAGGCTGGGGCTTCCCTCGGCGCCGGGGATGAGACGAGGCTCGGCCCGCCGGGCGGCCGACCCTTCGGGGGGCTCCACCCGGATCACCTCGGCCCCCAGCCAGCCCAGCAGCCAGGGCCCGATCTCGCCCCGGTGGTCGGTCAGGTCCAGCACCCGTACATCGCGCAGCAGCATCTGTTCCCCCTTGCCCGCCCCAAGCGGGACGTTCGCCCCAGGCGAAACTCCAAGGAGGCCGCCGGACTCCCGTCCCCGAAGGGGACACTAGGAGGCAGCGCCACTCCGGTACAAGGTCACGCCCCAGAGCGGGCCGACCCGGCGCGACTTTCCGTTTTCGGAGCCGGGCGACCATACTTCTCTGTTCCCGAGAGGAGGCTGGGTGGACCACGGGGTGACGATCGAGGAGCTGGCCGCCACCTGCGGCGCCATCATCGACGAGATCGAGAAGGCGGTGGTGGGCAAGCGCCCGGTGCTGGAGCTGGTGCTCGCCGGCCTCCTGGCCGACGGCCACGTGCTGGTGGAGGACGTCCCGGGCGTGGCCAAGACCCTGATCGCCCGGTCGCTGGCCGAGGTCACCGGTCTCAGCTTCAGCCGGATCCAGTTCACGCCCGACCTGATCCCATCCGACCTCACCGGTGCCGTGCTGCCGGGCCTCGACGGGTCGCCTCCGGCGTTCGCCCCCGGCCCCCTGTTCGCCAACGCCGTGCTGGGCGACGAGATCAACCGCAGCCCATCCAAGACCCAGGCTGCGGCCCTGGAGGCCATGGAGGAACGCCAGGTCACGGTGGACGGCCTGTCCCATCCGCTGCCCAAGCCCTTCCTGCTGATCGCCACGCAGAACCCGGTGGAGACCGAGGGCACCTACCCCCTGCCTGAGGCCCAGCTCGACCGGTTCCTGGTGCGTATCCACGTGGGGTACCCGGCTCCGGCCGATGAGCGGGAGCTGCTCCGGCGCCGGCTCGACCGGGGCACCGACCGGGCCGACCTCACGGCGGTGACCGACGCCGAGGGGATACGCCGGCTCCAGGCTGCGGTGGAGCGGATCGAGGCCGGCGACGACGTGGTCGACTACGCCGTTCGCCTGGTGGAGGCCACCCGGGCCCACGACGCCCTGGAGATCGGGTCGAGCCCCCGGGGGGGCCTGGCCCTGGTGAAGCTGGCCCGGGCCCGGGCCGGCCTGAGTGGCCGGGCCTTCACCACCCCCGACGACGTGAAGCAGATCGCCGTGCCGGTGCTGGCCCACCGGGTGGTGCTGCGGACCGAGGCATGGGTGCGGGGCGTGCGGGAGGAAGCCGTGATCCAGGAATGCCTCGACTCGGTGCCAACCCCGTCGAGCCTCACGGTCGGCGACCGCTCGGCCCTCGACGCCGCTCCCGCCGGGTCGTGACGGCGCCAGCCACCGGGGCCGGGGCGGGGCGTGTCGCCTCCCGGCCCGCCACGGCGGCGGGTGGCTCCGGCCCGGTCCCCACGGCGGCCCGACCCCGCCGCTTCTCCAGCGAGCAGGCCACCGCCCGGCTGCTGGTGCTGGTGGCGGTGGCCACGGTGGGGCTGTGGCTGGCGGTACTGGCGGGGCGGCCCGAGCTCGTGGTGGTCGTGGCCCCGTTGGTGGTTCTGGTGGTGGTGGGCGCCGCCCTCCACCGCTGGCCCGATCTGGCGGTTGAGGTGGGCGGCCCCACCCGCTGTGTAGAAGGCGACGACATCGACCTGACGGTCACCATCGTCACCTCCACCGGAATCCCCTGGCTGCATCTCAGCCTGGACCTGCCGCCCGAGTTGGAGGCGGCCCCCGGCGCCGCCCAGGCCCTGCTGGCCGTCGGCCCCCGGCGTCGTACGGTGGTGACGATCCCGGTCAAGGCCACCCGATGGGGGGTGTCGAGCCCGGGCCTGCTCACCGTCATCGCCCGGGACCGGTTCGGGCTCTTCGTGTCGTCCCAGGTCATTCGGCCCGACCTGCGGGTCCGGGTCCACCCGCCCGACGGCAGCCGTCGAGCCGTGGTCGCTCCCAACCAGCTCCACCGCCGGGTGGGCACCCATGGTTCCCGGGCCCACGGCGACGGGTCCGACTTCGCCGAGCTCCGGCCCTGGCGGCCGGGCGACACGGCCCGGTCGGTCAACTGGCGGGCATCGGCCCGGCGCGGCGGGCGGTGGGTGACGGTGCGCCACCCCGACCGCTCGGGTGATCTGGTGCTCCTGGTCGACTCCTTCCGCGACCTCGGACCCCTGGGCGACCGGCTGGTGCAGCGGGCGGTGCGGGCGGCGTTGGCTCTGGCCGAGAGCAACCTGGCCGTGCATGATCGGGTCGGGGTGCTGCAGGTGGGACGACACATCCGGTGGCACCGTCCCGGGCTGGGCCGGCTCCACGCGTCCCGGCTGGTCGACGCTCTGCTCGACACCCAGGTGGAGCCGGGCCTGCGGGCACCGCGGGTGGAGCAGCTGCCCTTGCACGAGCTGCGGGAGGGGATCCTGATCGTGGCCCTGACCGGGCTCCTCGACCCGGGTGCTGCCCAGTTGCCGCTGGAGCTGCGGGCCCGAGGCCACGAGGTGGCCGTGATCGAGGTGACAGCGGAGGGCCACCTACCCGACCGTCCCGACCGCACCCAGGCGTTGGGCCGCCGGCTGTGGCGGTTGCGTCGGGCGGAGCTGGCCGAACAGCTCCGCCGGGGCGGGGTCACCGTGGTGCGGTGGGAGCACGACCAGGCGATCGAGCAGGTGGTGGCGGCGCTGGCCCGCCGGGCCACCGCCGGCCGCCGCACCGCCGTCGGAGCCACCCCCCGATGACAGCAGTCCGCCCGTCACCTGTCGGGGGCCGGACAGGGCCCGTGAGGGGGCTCGTATGAGGCGGATGTCGCTCCTGACGGGGCTGGCGACGCTGGTGGCCGTCGGCACCCTCGTGGTAGGCGGCTCAGTGGCGGGGGCGGTGGCCGGGCAGGCCCTGGTGACGGTGGTGGCGGTGACGTCGGCCGCCTTCCTGGGGCTGGGACTGGTGATCGGTTGGCGCCCGGCGCTGGCCGTCAGCCTCGGCCTGGGGCTGGTGGCCGGTCTCACGCTGCCGTCGGCCACCGTTCCGTGGACGGCGGCCGCTTTGCTGGGAGCGGCGGTGGCCGTCGGCCACGAGGCCGGAAGGTTGTCGATCGACCTGCGCCGCCCGTCCCGTCTCGGGCCCAAGGTGCTGGGGCGTCTGGTCGCCGGGGGAGCGGCGGTGGCGGGCGTGGCGCCGGCGGCGGCCCTGGTCGGCGCCGCCCTCCCTGGTCGGAACCTACCCGGCGTGCTCGTACCGGTGGCACTGGTGCTGGCCGCAGTACCGGTGGCGGCCCCGGCGCTGACCGGTGGCGGAGTGGCCACCCCAACACCGCGGCAGGGCGGCGCCGACGGCCGACGGTCGTACCGTCTGGTAACGGTGGCCTCGCGGCTGCTGGGTTCGCTCGGCCCCGGGGTCCGGCTGGCGCTGGCCGGCGCGGTGGCGGCGGCTGTGATCGTCTCCGCCCTTCTCGGTGCGGCGGCCCGGGACGAACTGCCCGCCACCACCAGCCCCGGCGCCACGGTGTCCCACACCGCCACCACCGATCCGATCCCCGAGGCACCCGCCGGAGCCGATGCGGCCGCCCCCGCCGACGGCGGTGCCGAACCCCGGGACCGGGGCTCGCTCGTCACGATCGGGCTCATCACCCTGGTGGCGGGGGTGATCGTGCTGTTGCTGTCGGGCCTGCGCCGCAACCGGATCCCATTGGTCCAGGACCTGGTGGACGTGGGGCCCGACGAGCCGGGCCTGGCCATCGTGGGCGCTTCGGAGGCCGACCTCGACGACGAGGACGCAGTGCTGGCCGACGATGTGGCCGCCGCCCTGGTGGCCGACATCACGGTGGATCTGCGGTCCGAGCCCGACCCCGGGCGGGCCGTCCGCTACGCCTACGCCCGGGTGGAGCAGCGCCTGGCCTCCCTCGGCATCGAGCGGCGCCCGGCCGAGAGCGAACCGGAGCTGCTCCGCCGGGCCCTCGGCGTGCTGGGCGACGAAGGTGGGGCCCTGGCCGACCTGACCGCTTTGTTCGAGCGGGCCCGCTTCTCAGACGAACCGGTGCCCGAGGTACTGCGGGCCGGGGCGCTGGCCGCCCTGGAGCAACTGCGGGCCCGCCTGGAGCCGGCCCGATGAGCTCCACCCTGTTGTTGGCCGTGGTGCTGGGCCAGTTGGCGCTGGCGCTGGCCGGCCTGGCCCTTTCGGGCCTGGTCCGCCAGCTCCAGGTCGACGCCCGCCGCCCCGGTGCCCTCGTCGACCGACCCGATCAGCGGGCGGCCGTGGTGCGTCCCCCGGAGCTGGAGGTGATGGAACGCCTGGTGGCCGACTCGATCACGAGCGAGGCCACCGCCCAGCGTCAGCTCGGGCCGGTGCTGGCCCAGCTCGGACGCCACGCCCCGGGGGGCCGGGTGACGGTGGAACCCCCGCCGGGGCGGGACCGCCGTCGCTGGATCGGGGAGTCCATCGTGGCCCTGGAGCGGGGATGGGGCATCAGCTCCGACGCCGACCAGCGCCGTCCCGGCCGCCGCAAGTCCTAGACCGGCCGAAGTGTGGCGCCTGGCGCCTATTCCAGGATCTCGGCGGCGGCCAGGTCGGCGATGCGCTCGGCGTCGTAGCCCAGGATCTCGCTCAGGATGTCCCAGGTGTGCTCGCCCAGGAACGGGGCCCGCACCACCCGGCTCGGCGTGCGTGACAGTCGGAACCGGGTGTTCTCGAGCAGGCAGGCCCGCTCCGGGTGGTCGGGCCGGATGAAGTGGCCTGACACCACCAGCTGGGGGTCGGCCAGGCAGTCGGCTCCGGTCGACACGAGGTGGGCGGCCACCCCCACCCCCTGCAGCTCGTCGGCCAGAGCCAGCCCGTCGCGACCGGCGGTCCAGGCCGCCACCGCCTCGTCGAGCTCGTCGGCCCGGGCCAGGCGCCCCTGGGCCGTGGCCAATGACCGATCAGCGGCCAGGTCGGCCCGACCCATGGCCGCGGCCAGGGCGCACCACTGGGCGTCGTCCTGGCACACGATCGAGATCCAGCGGTCGTCGCCGGCCGCCGGGTACACGCCGTGGGGATGCAGCTCGGGGTCACGGTTGCCGGCCCGGGTCATCACCCGCCCGTTGGCGGCGTAGTCGAGCAGGGCGGGCGCCAGGAAGTGCTGGGCCGCCTCGCTCTGGGCCAGGTCGATCCGCTGGCCCTCGCCCGTGCGGCGCCGGTGGTCGACCGCGGCCAGCACGGTGGCCGCCAGGAAGTGGGTGGACGTGTAGTCGGTATAGGCCCCGAACGGTCCGGCCGGGGGTCGGTCGGGCCAGCCGGCCAGCCCGTAGAACCCGGCGAAGGCGGCACCGAGGTTGCCGTAGCCGGCGAAGTGGGCCAGCGGCCCGGTCTGGCCGGCCAGGCAGGTGGAGACCATGATCACGTCGGGCTTGATCGCCTTCAGGTTCTCGTAGTCGAGGCCCCACTTGGGCATGGCCCGAGGGGAGTAGCTCTCCACCACCACGTCGGCCCAGGCCACCAGCTTCCGCACGACGTCCAGCGCCTCCGGCTGGGTCATGTTCAGCGCCAGGCTGCGCTTGCCGGCGGCCATCGTGTCGAACAGGGCCGAGTTCTCCAGCCCGGCGATGTTGTCGTGCACCGGCCGGTAACCCCGGGCCGCGTCCTGCTTGTGGGACGACTCGATCTTCACCACCTCGGCCCCGAAGTCGGCCAGCAGCCGTACCGAATGGGGCCCGGCGATCGACCAGGTGAAGTCGAGCACCTTCAATCCGGTGAGGGGCA
>CADEDH010000004.1:39283-88079 GCA_902826025.1 uncultured Actinomycetes bacterium | reverse complement strand
AGGGGCAGGTCGCCGCCGCCCTCAGGCGAGCTTGTGGCCCCCACCGCCGGGTGGCGCCGCCCGCGGTCGGGGCCGTCGAGCTCGGCCAGCACCTCGGCCGTGTGCTCACCCACCAGCGGGGCTGTGCCCAGCTGCCGCAGGGGTGTGGGGCGACACTGGGCGAACGCCCCGGGCACGGCGAACGACCGCCCGGCGGGACGGTGCTCCACCGTTTCGAAGAACCCCCGCTCGGCGTAGTGGGCGCTGGTCACCACGTCGTCGGGCGACGAGATGGGGGCCATCAGCAGGCCCCGGGCCATGGCCCCCTCCAGCAGCTCCTGCTTGGTCTTGGACGAGGTGAACGCCTCCACCGCCGCCTTCGACCGCTCCCATTCGCTGATCGGCTCCTCGCCCGACTCGAGCAGACCGAGGTAGCCCACCCAGTCCTTGTCCCGCGTCGCCTCGTCGCAGAACCCTTCCTCGCACACCCAGGCCATCAGCCGGGCTGTGTTCTGCCCGATCGGCATGCCGAACACGTGGGTGATCGACACGTGGCCGTCGGCCGCCGGGTACACGAGTCGGAGGCGGATGTCGCCGGTGACGGCCCCGCCGGCGGTGCGGGTGGGGTCGACCACGCCCACGCCGGTCGACAGCAGCCCGGCCTGGGTGCCCAGGGTGGCCGTCCACTGGGCGGCGGCGTCGACGTGCTGGCCCCGGCCCGAGCGGGCCCGCTCGATCAGCGCCACGATGGCTCCCGAAGCAGCCGACACCGCACCGAAGTGGTATCCCTGGGGCACGGCCACCCGCACCGGCGGCCGGTCCTCGTCCCCGGTGACCGACAGGGTGGCGGAGCTGGCCATCACGTTGAGGTCGGCCGCCGCCCACTGCGCCTTGGGTCCGGTCTGGCCGTAGGGCGAGATCGACACGTAGACGAGGTGGGGGAGTTCGGCTGCCAGGTCGCCGTAGCCCAGCCCCAGTTCGGCCATCCGTCCCGGCCGGTCCGACTCGATCAGCACGTCGGCCGTGGCCGCCAGCTGCCGGAGCCGCTGCCGGCCCTCGTCGGTGGTGAGGTCGAGCATGACCGAGCGCTTGCCCCGGTTGTAGGCGAAGTGGGTGAGCGACCGTTCGGGGTCGACGATGTCGTCGACGAACGGGCCGAGCCGGCGGGCCGGGGACCCGCCCGGCGGCTCCACCGCGATCACCTCGGCCCCCAGGGCGGCCAGCATGTGGCCGCAGAGGTGACCCCGCTCGTCGGTCAGGTCGAGCACCCGGTAGGGCGAGAGCATGGGCGCTGTCAGCTCCGGGCGCCGGTGGCCCACGCCGTGAGGTCGACCTCGGGCGGCATGGGGGCGAACAGCACCTGGGCCGGCCCGTCGACGGTGCGGGTGAGGTGGCCCTTGCCCCCCATGTCGTCGGCCAGGAACATCTGACCCGGGCCGAAGCGGCGGGTGGCGCCGTCGGTGGTGGTCACCTCCACCGCTCCCGACAGGATGGTCACGATCTGGCGTCGGGGTGCAGTGTGCCATGTCTGGTCGAGGCCGGCCGGCAGCTCGGCCAACTGGACGCTGGGCGAGGCGTAGAAGCTGGAGCCGGCGATGACGTGGCCCTCGGGATCGGTCCGCTCCCGAGGAAGGGCCACCTCCAGGTCCTCGAACACCGAGCCGCCGTCGGGGGTGGCGTGGAACCAGGTGATGTGCACGCCGCTCATCGGGCGATCCGGGAAACGACGTCGGGGTCCACCGAGATCTCGATGAAGACCGGTCGGCCCGGTTGGCGCTCCTCCACCAGCTTGGTCGCCTGGGCGAAGTCGTCGAGGCTGCGCACGGCCACCGCCTCGCAGCCCAGGGCGGCGGCCACCGCCGGCAGGTCGGGCCAGTGGTGCAGCGACGACGAGGTGTCCATGCCCTTGTTGACCAGCTGCACGTGCTCGGCCCCGTAGCTGCCGTCGTTGAACAGCACCACGATCAGGTCGAGGCCCAGGTGCACGCCGGTGTGGAGCTCCTGGATGCCGCCCATCATGAACCCGCCGTCGCCCACCAGCAGCACCAGCGGGCGGCCGGGGCGGCCCACCCCGGCCCCGATGGCGGCCGCCGTGCCCAGGCCGATCGAGCCGAAGGCATGGGTGGTGATCAGCGAACCCGGGTCGGGAACGGGGAGGCTGAGGGCATCGAGCATGAACCGGCCGGCGTCGACCACCACCGTGCGGTCGGCGGGGAGCAGGGCGTCGAGGCGGAGCACGGCCGACCGGGGATCGACGTGGGTGCTGGTGCTCTGATCGGTGAACGACGACGCCGGGTCGTAGCCGGCCAGGGCGGCGGCCAGGTCGCCCGAGCGGAACGACGACGCCTGGTGACCGGCCTCGTGCAACAGGGCCGTCATGGTCTCGGCGATGCGCCGGGCGTCGCCCACCACGCCGGCGTTGATGGGCACGGTGGAGCCGATCCGGCTGGGGTCGATGTCGCACTGGATCACGGCCTTGCCGGCGAGCAGCGTTCCCTCGTGGGTGGTGAACTTGTTGAGCGACGCCCCGAAGGCGATCACGCAGTCGGCGTGGTGGATCACCTCGGAGCCGGCCGGGGTGGCCAGGGTGCCGAAGATGCCGACGGCGCCGTCGTCGTGGCGGAAGTAGCCCGTTCCCAGCAGCGAGGTGGCCACCGGCGCCCCCAGCACCTCGGCCAGCTCCAGCAGGGCGTCGTGGGCCCCGGCCAGCACCGCCCCCCGGCCGGCCAGGATCAGCGGCCGCTGAGCCGTGGCCATGACCCCGAGGGCCTTGTCGAGGGCGTCGGGGTCGGCGTCGAGCGCCCGGCCATCGGGCTGCACCACCGGCGCCGCCACATAGTCGACCTCTTCCCATTCCAGCTCCAGGGGCAGGTTGAGCACGACCGGGCGGCGCTCGGTCCAGGCCCGGCGCATGGCGATGGCAACGTCTTCGGCGATGGTGGCGGCGCTGCGCACGGGGTGGAACCCACACCCGGTGGCCTCCACGAAGGCCTGCTGGTGCACGTTCTGCAGGTGGTGGAGATCCTCGGTGGGGGTGTCACCCGACACCAGCAGCATCGGGATGGCCCCCTTGGCCCCCTCCACCAGGGCGGTCATCGTGTTGGTGAGGCCGGGCCCGTGGGTGACGGTGGCCACCCCGAGGCGGCCGGTGGCCTTGGCCCAGCCCTGGGCCATCATCACCGCCGAGGCCTCGTGGGTGGCGGCCACGTAGTTCACATGGTGCACCCGCATCAGGCAGTCGCCGATGAACAGGTTGGCGTCCCCCAGCACACCGAAGACGGTGTCGGTCCCCTGGTCGACAAGAGCTTGCGCGATGGCGTCGTGTCCCCTCATGTCCGGAGCCTAGGTCGGCCTCGCCCCGGGGGTCAGATCGGAGTCAGAGGCTGCGGAGGGCGCCGGAGGCCTTGAGGGCGGCAACCTCGTCGGGCGTATAGCCCAGCTCGGCCAGCACCTCGTCGGTGTGCTGACCCAGCGTGGGCGCTGGGCGACGCAGCCCGTTGGCCCCGTTGGTGAGCCGCCACGGGATGCCGGGCACGGTGCGGCGCCCGGTCGCCGGGTGGTCGGGCTGCTCCAGCATCCCCACGGCGGCCAGCTGCTCGTTCGACAGCCACAGCTCCAGGGGTGCGATCGACGGCACGGCCCCCACCCCGGCTGCCTGGAGCCGCCCCGTCAACTCCCACCGGTCCCGCCCCAGCACCCAGCCGGCCAGCAGCCCGTCGATCTCGGCTTCGTTGGCCTTGCGGCCCTCCATCGTGGCGAACCGCGGATCGGCGAAGCGGCCGTCGAGGCTGCCATCGGGGCGCTTGCCCGCCACCTCCACCAGGGCCTGCCACTGGGCGTCGGTGGTGCAGGCGATCGTGACCCACTCGCCGCCCTCGTCGCTGTTACCGGTGGCGTACACGCCGTGGGGGGCCCACTGCGGGTCCTGGTTGCCGGTCGGCCCCGGCGGCACGCCCTCACTCAGGTACTGCATCCACAGCTCGCCCACGGTGGCGCCGATGGCCTCCACCATGGCGATATCGAGCCGGCTGACCTTGCCGGTGCGGCGCTTGGCCACGATGGCGGCCACGGTGGCAAAGGCGGCGGTGAGCCCGGTGCCGGGGTCGCCCACCGCCACCCCGGTCTCGTAGGCCTTGTCCTCGTCGGGGTAGCCGTTGGCGGCGTACAGGCCGGCGGCCGCCCCGCCGGCCGGGCCGTAGGCCATGTAGGCGGCCGAGGGCCCGTTCTGGCCGTAGCCGGTGCACGAGACCACGATCACGTCGGGGTTGATGGCCCGCAGCTCGTCCACGCTGAAGCCCAGGTCGGCCAGGGCGCCGGCGGCGAAGTTCTCGATCACCACGTCGGACTGGGCCACCAACCGGCGCACCACGTCCTTGGCCTCGGGGTGGCGCAGATCGATCCCCAGCGACCGCTTGTCGGAGTTGTACAGCTGGAACAGGCCGTTGGTGTCGGGGGTGAGGGGCAACTCCGGCGGGTTGAACGGGAGCCGACGGAACAGGCACAGGTGGTCGGGTGACTCCAGCCGCACCACCTCGGCCCCCAGGTGGGCCAGGATCTGGTTGCAGTACGGACCGGCCCACACCCAGGTGAAGTCGCACACCCGGATCCCCTCCAGGGGCCGGGCCGGCAGTGGTTCGGCCCCGGCCGGCACCGGGGGCGCGGTGGGGGTCACCGGCCCGGGGGCGGTTGAGTCCCACCCCTCGCCGTCGTGCTCGGCCGGGGCGGGGGCGGGCCGGCGCAGGTCCCAGGCCGGCCAGTCGAACTGGAAGCCGGGGCCGGGCAGCTGCAGCCCGTCGGGGCCGGTGCGGAGGAAGCCGCGGGCCTGGAACTGGGCGTCACCGGCCAGCTGGTCCATGGTGTAGACGGGCGTGATGCAGATCCGCAGCTCCTGGCCCCGGTGATACACGTCCTGGAGCGACTGCTCGGCCATCCACTCGCTGAGGTAGAGGTGGACGAGATCGGCGTTCTCCTGCCGGTCGGCGTTGGTGGCGAAGATCTCCATCTGGGCCCACTCGGGGTCGCCCATCAGCTTGATCAGCGACTCCCACTGCACCTGCTCCACGCACACCAGCTGCACCAGGCCGTCCCTGCAGCGGTAGATGGCCCACGGCACCACGGTCTTCACCCCCAGGCGGGTGGCGTCGGAGCCCTGGAAGGTGGCGTTGGCCGGCGCGGTCTCGGTGAGCTTGGCCCCCGACGCCAGCAGCGACAGGTCCACGTGGTCGCCCTGGCCTGTCCGCTGGGCGGAGTCCACCGCGGCCAGGAAGGCGGTGGCGGCCACGGTGGCGCCGAGGATGGTGGCGTGGTGGCCGGGGGCCTTCAGCGGCGGCTTCTCCGGGTCGGTGGCCGACCCGGGCGACACGTTGCCCCAGCTGCTGGCATGTATCACGGCCAGCTCGCCCCCGGCGTAGTCGGCCCAGGGGCCGGTCATACCGAACGGGGTGACCGAGCCCACCACCAGGCGGGGGTGGCGGGCCGCCAGCTCCCGGTAGGTCACCCCGGCGGCGGCGGCCGCCAATGGGCCCAGGTCATGGATCAGGAGGTCGGCCCCGTCGAGCAGGTCGCCCAGCTCGCTGACCGATCGTTTCGAGGTGTTCAACCAGCGGTGGACCTCGTGCGGGCGGCTCCGCACCACGTCCCGCTCCGTCTCCACCCGGAGCACGTCGGCCCCCAGGTCGGCCAGGAGCTTGGCAGCGTAGGCCGCACCCACCCCGCCCGCCAGTTCCACCACGCGAATGCCATCGAGGGCTCCCATAGGGGGATCAGTTTCGCGAATCGGCCCCTGGTGCGCCAGATGTCACACGGGCGGTCTACTGGGCGAACTCTGACATCCTGGCCCGCATCAGCGTCCGGGGGGTCAGAGTTCGCTCCACAATGGCAGGCATGATCCTGGTTGATGTCGTGCGGGTCACGATGACGCGCCCCGAGCGCGACTTGTTCCGCGACGTGTCGCTCACCGTGTCGAGCGGCGACCGCATCGGGGTGGTCGGCGTCAACGGCACCGGCAAGTCGACCCTCTTGCGGGTGATCACGGGTGGCGAGCCGCCCGAGTCGGGCACCGTCCGCCCCGGGCGGGGCGTCCGGGTGGCGGTGCTCGACCAGGCCCCCCACCTGCCCCCGGGCACCGTACGCCAGGCCGTGGGCGAGGGTTGGCGGGGTGAGGCGGCGCTCGACCGTCTCGGCTTGGGGCAGCTGCTCGATGCCGACGTGGCCGGCCTGTCGGGGGGCGAGGCCAAGCGGGTGGCGCTGGCCCGCACCCTCATGGCCGACACCGACCTGCTGGTGCTCGACGAGCCCACCAACCACCTCGACATGGGCGCCATCCGCTGGCTGGAAGACGAGCTGGCCGGCTTCCGGGGCGGCCTGTTGATGGTCACTCACGACCGCCATGTGCTCGACCGGGTCACCACCCGGGTGCTGGAGCTCGACCGGGGCCGGGCCTATGTGCACGAGGGCGGCTACGACGCCTACCTCCAGGGTCGGGCCGACCGGGCCGAGCAGGCGGCGGCCGACGAGGCCAGCCGCCTGATCCTGGCCCGCCAGGAGCTGGCCTGGCTGCGGCGGGGCGCTCCGGCCCGCACGTCGAAGCCCAAGGCCCACATCGAGCGGGCCCTGGCCGTGGTCAACGCCCCCACCGAGGCCCCGACCGTGCGCAACGGCGCCCTGGCCCTGCACCAGGGCACGCCCCGCCTGGGCGACAAGGTCATCGAGCTGCACGGGGTGGGCCAGCGGGTGGGGGAGGAGGGGCGGGTGCTGTTCCGCGATGTCGAGTACCTGCTCGATCGGCGGGAGCGGCTGGGGATCGTGGGCCTCAACGGGGCCGGCAAGTCCACCCTGCTCGACCTGATCGCCGGCCGGCGCCAGCCCGATGAGGGCCGGGTGGTGACCGGTCCCACCGTCCGCCTCGGCTACTACGACCAGACGGGCAAGGAGCTCGACCCGGCCCAGCGGGTGTTCGAGCTGTTCTCCGACGGTTCCAAGGACCTGTCGTGGCAGGTCAAGGCGCTGCTCGAGTCGTTCTGGTTCGACGCCGACGTGCAGCGGTCGCCCATCGGCCTGCTGTCGGGCGGCGAGCGGCGCCGCCTCCAGCTGGTGGCCATGCTGGCGGCCCAGCCCAACGTGATCCTGCTCGACGAGCCGACGAACGACCTCGACCTCGACACCCTTCGGGCGCTGGAAGACTTCCTCGACGAGTGGCCGGGGGCGTTGGTGGTGGTCAGCCACGATCGGGCGTTCCTGGAGCGCACGGTGGCCGACGTGCTGGTGCTCGATGGCCACGGCACCGCCAGCCGTTACCGGGGCGGGTTCGCCGCCTGGGAGGCCGACCAGCACCTGCGGGCCGGCCGGCGGGCGATGTCGGCCACGTCGGCCGGAGTGGCCTCGCCGGCCGCCAGATCCGCGGCACCGACGAAGGCCGGAGCCGGAGCCGGGGCCGCCAGCCGGCCCGAACGGCCCCGGGGCCGGTCCATGTCGACCCTGCGCCACCAGCTCAAGATGGTCGAGAAGGACATGGCCCGGGCCGAGGCGGCCCGGGACAAGCTGCAGGCTGAGCTGGCGACGGTGGGGTCGGACCACGGGGCCCTGGCCCGGATCGGCAACGAGCTGGCTGAGGCTCAGGCTGCGCTCGACTCCCTGGAGGAGCAGTGGCTGGAGCTGAGCACGGAGCTGGAGGGTGACGGCTCCTGACCCCCCGGGCCGGCCTCAGCCGTCGACCGCGAGCAGTTCCGGCGCTGGCCCGTCGGGTACCAGCCCGTCGGCGAGCAGACCCCGGGCGAGGCGGATGCGCTCCGCCGCCATCAGCAGGCGGGATGACACGGCCAGGCCGGCCAGCAGGCCGAACCCGGCGTAGAGGGTGATGGCCCGGTCGTGATGGGCCAGGCCGTAGACGGCCCACAACACCGACTCGGCCAGTACCGCCAACCAGCAGCTGAGCGAGATGCCCGTGGGCAGATGGGTCCGCCAGGCGGCCCACACGGCCGGCGCCATGCGGCCCCCGTAGGACAGGGGCAGCACCAGCCCGAGGGCGGGCCAGCCCCCGGCCCCGGCCACGGCGGTGAGCGCAACCGCCCACCCGGCGGCGATCAGGAGCGGGCGGGTGGGCCACCCCAGTCGGGCGGCCAACAGGGCCCCCAGGCTCAGCTCGACCAGGGCCAGGGAGGCGGCGGCACCAGCCGAGATGGCCAGGTCCATGGCCAGGCTGTAGGCGATCCAGGCCAGGTCGGAGCCGGCGCTGCAGGCCACGGCCGTCAGCGACAGCCCGGCCACGTCCCGCGTGCGGGCGGTGCGCAGGAGTTGGGGCAGCGCACCGACCACGCCCAGCACGGAGGCCGCCAGTCCGGCGGCGGCGATCAAGGGTTCCACGCACCACCTGATCACCGGTGACGGCCGGCCGATACGCGATCTTGGGCCAGGCTGTCGGCCCGGCGACAGTGCGCCGCCGATCCCGCCCCGGCGCTCTACTCGGACACCTGGAAGGTGGCGGCCCGGTCGGTGCCGGCCCCCTCCAGGTGATCGACGAGGAAGGCGATCGAGTGGTGCAACTCTTCCACCGGCACCTCGGGGTGGAGACCGGGGTTGGCGTGGAGGCGCTTGTCGTCGGAGGCCAGGGTGTCGAACAGCGCCAGGCACTGCTCCCGGGTGAACAGCTCGTCCTCCAACTGCACCAGGAACAGCACGGGGCAGGTGATGGCGGCGGCCGCCGCCTCGACGGTCGGGACGTAGTGGTCGGGGCCCACGATCCCCATCAGGCCGAGCACGGCAGCATCGATCCGGCGCTCGGTTCCCACCAGCGGCGCCCCGTAGATGGTTCCCATCGACAGGCCCCAGTAGCCAACTGGCCCGGTGCCCACGTCGGGTTGGGACTGAGCCCAGTCGAGGGCCGCGCCCCAGTCGGCGATCATGTCCTCCACCGTCCCGGGCCGCTTCCATTCCGGCCAGAACGACTCCCGGCCTCCGGGCGGCACCATGCGCCGGCCGTGGACGGGGCCGTCGATCGACAGGGCGAACCAGCCGTGCTCGGCCACCAACCGGGTGGCCAGCCAGGGGAGCGGCTGCTGGTGGCGGTCGCCCGAGGCCCCGTGGCCCAGGCACACCAGCGGGGCCCCGTCCCGGGACTCGGCCGGCGACCACAGCACGCCGGGCACGGTGCGGCCGTTGGCGGTGAGGTCGAACTCCCGGCGGCGGATCTGGCGGTCGGTCTGGTCGTCGATGATCGTCACCGGCACAGTCTCACCCTCCAACGATGCCGAGAAAAGCCGCCCCGCCGCCGAACCTTGTAGAGAACTACGGCGCAGCGCCGCATTTCTCTACAAAGGTCGAACTGTGTCGCGGTTGTGTCGGGCTACGCCTCGGGGGAGGCGGCGATCTCGGCGGCGACCACCAGATCGTCGACCTGGAGGACACGGGCGGCCAGCGCCTCCCGGCCGGCGTCCGACGGTGCCACGCCCCGGGTGAGCTGATGCAGGACGACGGCCCGGGCCCGGCGGGACTCGAGCGACTGGTAGAACCCGGCGGCCACGTCGTCGAGGCGGGCCCTACCGTTGCCCAACAGGCCCACCCAGTAGCCCAGCCCGCCCTGGTCCGGGGCCCGGCCCAGGATCCCCTGATACAGCGCGGTCACGAAGCTGGTATCGGTGCCACCCGAGCGCAGGTAGTACTCCCGGGAGCCGAAGAACAGCACGCCGAGGTGCTGGACCTTGAGGCCGTTCATCACCTGCTGGACCCAGTACGCCTTGCCGGCGGCGTCGGGGGCCCGGCCCAGAGCCCGCTGGTAGAGGTCGTCGACCAACAGCCCGATGAAGTAGTCGCTGCGCACGAGCACGCTGGTGAGGGCGAGCCGGTCGCCCCGCTGGATGGCGGCGAACCACCGGTCGATCTCCACGTCGCTGGCCGGGCGGCCCACCAGTCGCTGGTACGACCGGTCGATGTAGGCCCCCTCGGCCGTGGACCGCTTCGAGTTGTCGACCACGGGGCCCACGGTGAACCAGTCGGACTTCAGGCCGAGCAGGTTTCGCACGTTGGCCCCGCTGTCGGTCACGGTGCCCCGCTCGAACTGGAGTTGCACCTGGGTGGCCCGGCCCCCGTCGGCTCCCAGCCCGTTGCGGGCGGTAACCACGATGCCGGTGATCGTTCCCCGGTTGTAAGCCGCCTCCACCGCCGTGAGGTCGACGGTGACGGTCCAGGTCTTGTGGGGGTTGGCGGCGGTGCCGTCGCCCGTGTCCTGCACGGCGGGAAAGGCCCCGCCGGCCGTCCACCCGCCGGTGCTGGACGAGAACTCGGTGCGGGCCACCGACCCATTGCCGGCCAGGCGCACGGTTCCGGCGGTGGCGGCTATGGCGGCGTCGGTGCGGGCCGCGGTGGCGCCTCGGAACGCCCCGCCCCGGGTGGTGTAGACCCCGTCGTAGACCTGGCACAGGGTGGAGTCGCAGGTGTCGGCGTAGGGCTGCTGTCGGTTGTCGCCGGCCAGCACGTAGGACCGGGCGGCCACCGCCTGGGCTTCGAGAGCGGCGCTGGGCCACGACGAGGGCATCTCGTTGGGCACGACACCCCGGAGGTACTGCTCCACCGGCACCACGTTGAGGGTCCGGGTGGCGTTGGCCTCCACCACCGCCCACAGCTCGCCCTCGTACCAGGTGGTCTGGGACGGCCCGCAGGCCTGGAGGAGGCGCTGGCTGCCGGTGGCGGTGGACTCGGCCGTGATCCGCACGGTGGTGCGGGGGGCGAGCGAGCCGGCGCCCGCCGACCACGGGCCGGAGCATCCGGGGGCGGTCTGCACCTCGTAGTGGTCGGTCGACCAGACCAGGCGCAAGGCGCCGGGGCCGAAGCGGCCCAGCTCGGTCCCGTCGGCCGCCCGGAGCACCATCGAGCCCTGGCCCAGGGCCACGGTAGCGATCTGGCCCAGCATGAACCGCAGCTCCACCCGCACCGCCGAGGGCGACACCACCCCTGGGCTGGGGGCGGGGCCGGCCGTGGTACCGCCGTAGAACCGGTCGAGGATCTGGGACGACGACCACCCCTGGTCGCTGGCGTAGCCGTACGCCCCCCACTGGCCCATGCCCCGACCGTGGCCCCAGCCCCGACCCGAGATCTGCACCGTCCGCCCCGCGCCCTGGGCCGCCGCCGGATCCGCTGACAGGGCGACCGTGACCATCATCGAGGCCGCCAAGGCCAGGGTCAGCAGGGACAGAATGGCTGCAGTCGCCCGCCGGGAGGTGGTCCCGCGCCCGGTGTCCATGGACGGCGAGGCTAGTGCAGCGGCGGCGTGGCCGGGGATCGGCCCGGGCCGTCAGCCACCGTTCGACCCTCCGCCCCACCGCGACCCCGAGCCGGAGTTACGTCCCGAGTGGTCGTCGGATCCGCCCCAACCCCAACCCCAGCTCCATCCCGTGCGGGTCGTGGTCGGCCTGGCGGTGGTGGTCGTGGTGGGGGCGGCGGTTGTGGGGGTGGTGGTCGCGGCGAGGGCGGCGGTGGTCGCTGGCGGGGCTGCGGCCGCCGCCGAGGAGGGCGGGGCCGTCGCCACGGCCGAGGTGGGCGGGGCAGCGGTGGTGGTCACCGGCGCCGCCGTGGTCTCGGGGGCCGGTGTCGGCTCGGGCGCCGGGGGAGGCGGATCCGTCGGTGATGGTTGGGCGCTGATGTCCGCCGCTGTGGCCGGCGTCTCGGCCGGAGCCGGCAGGGGGGCGGCGGTCACCGTCGACACCGGGTCCATCAGAGCCAGCTCGTCGGGCGGCTCCGGAGCCAGGCTCCCGATGCCGGTGACGCCGGCCACGATGGCAGCCGCTGTGGCGGTGGCGGCGCCGGCCGAGTTGGACAGCGTCGTGGTCAGCCGACCGAGGGAGGGCAACTCGGCCACCCAGGCCAGGGGCCCGCCGTGCCACCGTCGTCGCACCGAGGCCGACAGGAAGGCCCGGACCACCGCCGGGTCGAACTGGGAGCCGGAGCAGCGCACCAGCTCCTGGCGGGCGGCGGCGGTCGACATCGGCTTCTTGTACGAGCGCACCGAGGTGATGACGTCGTAGGCGTCGGCCACGGCCGTGATCCGGCCGGCGAGTGAGATCCCGGTGCCGGCCAGCCCGGCCGGGTAGCCCTTGCCGTCCCACCGCTCGTGGTGCTCGCCGGCGGCCCGTACCCACTCGTCGAGCCAGCCGGCGAGGGGAGCGAGGATGGCCTGGCCGGCCGCCGGGTGGTTGTGGAGCACGGCCCACTCCTCGGCCGTCAGCGGCGTGTCCTTGTTGAGGATCTCGGCCGGCACGGCGAGCTTGCCGATGTCGTGCAACAGCACGCCCCACGCCAGGTGGAGGCGCTCCGTCTCGTCGAGGCCGAGTTCCCGGGCGATGACCTCGGCGTGGGCCCGCACCCGTTCGGTGTGGCCTCGGGTGAGCCGATCGTGGGTGCTGAGCGAGGCCACCAGGTCGAGCGCCCGTCGGGCCGCCTCGTGCGGGCTGTCGCCCAGTCCCTCAGCCGCTACCTGGTCGAGCCGCTCCTGCAGCCGGCGGGGCGACCCGGCCCGAAGGGCTATCCCGAACCGGCTGGGGGCCTCGTCGGGGAAGGCGAGCGACAGGTTGAGCAGCGCCGCCAGCGGGAGGAGGCGGCGGGCCAGGTGGTCCACCACGGTCGACACCACAACCGAGACGGCGACGGCCTGCGCCAGCCAGGCAACGAGGCCGAGCGACCCCTCCGGCCGGAGGTACCAGTGTGAGGTGCCCCGTACCGCCAGCCAGGCGGTGACCACGGGTAGCAGCCGGGTGGCCACGCGAAGGGCCCGGGCCGCGGCCGGGGCCCGGCTCCAGCTCCGCTCCGGCTCGGTGGCGCCGCGCGTGGGGACATCGCTCACCCCGGCGGTATCGGCAGATCGGGCGCCGAACCTGACCCCCGGATAAGGGCCTCACAGGGTGGTGATCAGCCCCGCGAGACGTTGATCGTTACCGAACCGTTGGGATGGATGGTGCAGAACGCGTCGAAGGAGGCGACCCGGGAGATCTGCTCCTCGAGGCGCTCGCCGGCCCCGATGGTGAACGGGCCCACCACGTGGGCCTCACTGTCGTTGTTCACCACCACCAGACGGTCCCGCAGCTGAAAGTGCAGGTCGGGCGGGATGATGGCCAGGTTCTCGCCGGCGTCGAGCCGGGCCGCGGTGCCGGGCTGGATGACTACCAGCCGGTCGACGCCCTCGGGCTGGGCGATCATGTTGCTGAGGAGCACAGCAGAGCCCACGAACAGCACGGCCAGGAAGCCGAAGAGAGCCAGGGTGCCCCGGACCTTGGTGGTCACAGCGGAAATTCTAACTCATCGCCGATCGTGAGTACCATGCCCGAATGTTCGGACAATACGAAGGACGGGTGACATGACCCAGCTCGACGACACAGTTGCCGGCCCCGAGACCCACCGGCCCCTGTCGGAAACCGAGCGCGACCAGGCCCAACGGCGCACTATCCGCTCCCTGCTGGTGAGCCAGGTCTGCGGCGGCATGGGGCTCGTGTCGGGCTACTCCGTGGTGGCGCTCCTGGCCGACGACATCACCGGCAACGAGACGCTGGCCGGTCTGTCGGCCGCCAGCCTGTCGAT
Organism: uncultured Actinomycetes bacterium; assembly: GCA_902826025.1. Lineage (GTDB taxonomy): Bacteria > Actinomycetota > Acidimicrobiia > Acidimicrobiales > SZUA-35 > CADEDH01. The sequence continues at coordinate 74,540 of CADEDH010000004.1, read as the reverse complement.
CGGAGCCGCCATCGCCTCGTTCCCCCTGGCCCGCGTGATGGCCCGCTCCGGCCGCCGGCCCGGCCTGCGCAACGGCTACCTCATCGGGGCGGTGGGGGCGTTCCTGGCCGTCCTGGCCGCCATCACCCGGGTCTTCATCCTTCTGCCGGTCGGTGTGATGGCGATCGGCGCCGGCAGCGCCGCCAACCTGGCGGCCCGCTACGCCGCCGCCGATCTGGCCAAGCCGGAGCGGCGGGCCCAGGCCATCGGCACCATCGTCTGGGCCACGACCCTCGGCTCGGGCTTCGGTTCTCTGATCTCGCTGTCGGTGCTCGACCCGACCGGCCAGAAGCTGGGTCTGCCCGACTACGGGGGCTCGTTCCTCACTGGTTCGCTGCTGTTCCTGGCCGGTGCGGCCATCGTGGAGTGGCGCCTCCGGCCCGATCCGCTGGTGCTGGCGGGAGGGATCGGCAAGAGCGTCGCCGAGGGCCGGCTGCCTTTCACCGTGGCTATGGGTCGGATCCTGGCCAACCGTCGGGCCCGCGTCGCCGTGCTCGGCATGATGATCAGCCAGGGCACGATGGTGGGGGTCATGACCCTTACCCCGCTCCACATGAAGAAGGTGGGGGGCCAGTCGAAGAACGAGATCGCCGTGATGCTCTTCGTGCACATCATGGGCATGTACGCCTTCAGCCCCATCGTGGGCCGCCTCACCGACCGCTTCGGCCGCTACCCGATGCTGCTCATCGCCGGGGTGATCTGTGTGGCCGGCGGTCTGGGCGCGGCCTACAGCCCGGCCGACAGCTTCATCGGGATCACGCTGGCCCTGTTCGCTCTGGGCATCGACTGGAGCTTCGGCATCATCGCCTCCAGCGGCCTGCTCACCGAGTCGTTCCCGGTGTTGGAGCGGGCCAGCATCCAGGGCGCCGGCGACCTCTGCATGGCCGGCTTCGGCGCAGCCAGCGGGATCTCGGCGGGGGCCATCGTGGCCTCTCGCAGCTACCACGACCTGTCGATGGGGGCAGCCGCTCTCGGCATGGTCCTCGTGGTGGCCGTGGTGGCGACCTGGATGGGCGACCGTGACCGGGAGCCGCTGGTTCTGGCCACCGCCTGAGCTGATCCTCGTCCGCCTGGGTCCGGCTTTCGCGCCGCGGTCCGGGCGGCGCTAGTGTCGGCCGAGGGGTTCGAGCGGCGGTTCCGCCGGGCCGCGCCCGCCCCGTGACAAGCCGGACAGACAGGGGATCCCATGGCCATGCGAGGTAGGGGAGCGGTGGTGGGGGTGGGCGAGCTCAAGCCCACCCGGGAGACGCCGGGCGAGACGACGCTGAGCCTGATGGCCAAGGCCGGGCTGGCCGCCATCGACGACGCCGGCCTGTCGTTCTCCGACATCGACGGGATGGTGTGCCATCCGATCGGCGGGGTGTCGATGCTCACCCCGTCGACGGTGAGCGAACTGATGGGCCTCAAGCTCAACTTCGCCGAGGTGGTCGACCTGGGCGGGGCCACCGGCGCCGGCATGATCTGGCGGGCCGTTGCCGCCATCGAAGCCGGGATGTGCCAGGCCGTGGTGTGCATCACCGGCTCGTCCCGCCGGCCCCGGACACCTCGGGCCGGTGGGGCCAAGACGGCCGGGGGCTGGTCGATGCCCGACCGCTCGGCCTTCTCCGAGTTCGAGGTGCCCTACGGCAACGTGGGGGCCAACGTGGGCTACGCCATGATCGCCAACCGCTACCTCCACGAGTACGGGGCCACGCCCGAGCAGTTGGCCAAGGTGGCCGTCCACCAGCGCGACAACGCCAACCAGAACCCCGATGCCATCTTCTACGGCCAGCCCATCACGGTCGACGACGTGCTCTCGTCGCCCATGATCGCCGACCCCCTCCACATGCTGGAGATCGTGATGCCGGCCGGTGGCGCCGCCGCCCTGGTGGTGGTGGGCCCGGAGCTGGCCCAGAAGCTGCCCAACCGCCCGGCGTGGCTGCTGGGGGCGGGGGAGCAGGTGACGCACAAGACGATCACCTACGCCCCGTCGCTCACCGACACCGCCATCCAGGCCTCGGCCCGCCGGGCCTTCGACCAGGCCGGCGTGAACCCGGCCCAGATCGGCCTGGCCTCGGTCTACGACTGCTACACGATCACGGTGCTGCTCACGCTGGAAGACTCCGGCTTCACCCCCAAGGGCACCGGGGGCCGCTTCATCGAGGAGCACGACATGCGGTGGAACGGCGACTTCCCGGTCAACACCCACGGCGGCCAGCTGAGCTTCGGCCAACCCGGCATCGCCGGCGGCATGAGCCACGTGACCGAGGCGGTGCGCCAGATCCAGGGCCGGGCCGGGGCCCGTCAGGTCCCCGACCTCGAGTTGGCCTTCGTGAACGGCAACGGCGGGATCCTGTCGGAACAGGTCAGCCTGATCTTCGGAACGGAGCGGTGATGGCGGCGAAGACCACGAGCGACCCGACCGTGCGGCCGGCGCCGCACCCCACCGACCTCACAGCGGCGTTCTGGGCCGCCACCACCGAGGGCCGGTTCCTCATCCAGCGCTGCACCCGGTGCAACGCCGCCATCTTCTACCCCCGGGTCAACTGCACCGAGTGTGGCTCCACCGAGCTGGTCGACGAGGACGCCTCGGGCCGGGGCACGGTGTACACGTTCACGGTGGCCCGTCGCCCCACCCACCGGGCGTGGGCCGAGACCGGGCCCTACGTGATCGCCATCGTGGAGTTGGCCGAGGGCCCGCACGTCACGACGAACATCGTGGAGTGCGACCCCGACGACGTCCGCATCGGCATGCCGGTGGAGGTGTGCTTCGCTCCCGAGGCCGACGGCGTGGCCCTCCCCCTGTTCCGCCCGACCGGTTGACCCGAACTGTGGCGCCAGCAGTTGTATTTTGCGCGCTGGCGCCACAGATCCGGATGCAGTTCAGACCATCTCGGCGAAGCTCTTGATGTCGCGGATGGTGGACAGGTAGATGTCGGGCATGGCCTGACGGAACAGGCAGTCGCCGGCGTGGCAGGTACCGGCCACCACCCGGCCCACCGACGACACGCCGGCCTTGAGCAGCTTGCGGTGATGGGCCAGGCCCTCGTCCCGCAGCGGGTCGAGCTCGTTGACCGAGATCACGTGAGGCGGCAGGCCAGCGAGATCGTCGACCGAGGCGTGGAACGGCCAGGCCAGCGGGTTGGTGGCGTTCTCGCCCGCCGGATCGTAGGACTTGGCGATGCCGCCCATCATCGAGCAGGCCAGGAAGTACTCGTCGTTCTCGTACTGCGAGGGCAGGTCGGGGTTCTTGTCGCCGTAGGCCCCGTAGATGTACGGGCACTGGGCGTAGACGCCGCTGATCAGCCCGATCTTGCCGTCGCGCTTGGCCTTGAGGGTGGTGGCCAGGGTCAGGTTGCCGCCGCCCGACTCGCCCGACACCACGATCTTGGAAGCCCCGAGGCGCTGGAGGTTGTCGGCCGTCCACTGCAGGGCCGACGAGCAGTCGTTGAGCCCGGCCGGGAAGGGGTGGGGCCCGAGCTTGCCGCCGGCGTTGCGGAACTCGACGCCCACCACCACCAGGCCGGTCTGGGCCAGCTCGTCGCGCCAGCGGTCGTAGTTGGGGTCGCCGGCGGTGAGCATGGCCATGCCGCCGCCATGGATGTGCAGGATGCAGGGCACGGGACCGGCGGCGTTGGCCGGCTGGTGGATGTAGAGCGTGATGTCGTTGCCGTCGACGCCCTTGATCACCTCGGTGCGCTTGGTCACGCCCGGGATCTCGGTGAGCTGGTTGCCCAGGGCGTCGAACAGGCTCCCGAAGCCCTCCTCGGCCACGTTCAGGTACTCCAGCAGCTCGTCGACCGAGGAGTTCTTGTCGACCCCGGCCGGCGGCGGGTGCTCGCCCATGGCCAGGGGGGCCATGGCGGCCAGCATCCGGGGATCGGCCCGGGGGTCGTCCTTGAGCTGCATGTCCGGGGTGCCGAGGCGGCCGGGAAGCTTGGGTTCGCTCATGATCGGGGTTCTCCTACGGGTGTATGGTTCTGGATCTACGTGTGGGGGGAGAGCGGGCCCGTCACCACGGGCGGGGGCCCCAGCGGAGCCAGTCGAAGGTCTCGATGCCGTGGTCGGAGACCTGCCAGATCGAGGCCGACGGGGCCAGGGTGTCGACGTCGATGTCGATGAACCCGATCGTGCCGAACTGGTAGTTGAGGTTGTGGGGGAACGTAGGGGAGCCCGGGTTGACGCACAGGATCCCGTTGACCTCCCGGATGTCCTCCACGTGGGTGTCGCCGTGGACGATCACGTCGGGCGTGACCCCACCGAAGAAGCGTTCGCACGCCCCGGCCAGGTTCACGATCCCGGGAGACTCGGGCACGGGAACCCAATGGGTGAGGCCGATGGTGAGCCCGCCCAGCGTGACCACCCAGTTGTCCTGGAGGGTGGGGTGGTCGGGCTGGCGGGGGCGGCCGCCGGAGCCGTCGTCGCCGTTGCCCCGGCAGGCGTAGGTGGGGGCGATCTCGGCCAGGGTGTCGAGCACACCCAGGTCGTAGATGTCGCCGGCGTGGAGGATGGCGTCGCATCCCTTGAAGGCGTCCCACACCTGGGGCCACACCTCGCGGGCCTCGGGAATGTGGGTGTCGGAGAGCAGGCCGATGCGCATCGTGTTCCGGTTCCGCCTACTGGAGGGCGTAGATCTCGTAGGTGGGCCCGTCGGGGCCGACGGTGCCGACGCCCACCGCCTGGACGTTGTTGAGCCAGTTGTAGCGCTCGTCGGCCACCTCGAAGTATGGGGCGGTGCGGGCCTGGCCGTCGATCAGGAGCCCGCCGTAGTACATGTAGATGGGGACGTCGTCGTCGGTGACGAGAACGAGGCGCACGTCGATCCGCAGCGACTTGTCGGGCCGCACCGTCACCCAGTCGGCCCCGGTGCTGGGGGCCACGGTGCCCTTGACCCGGGGCCCGCGAAGGTGCCCCCGGTGATGCCGGCCACGATCCGGCGTCCGGCCGGGCCGGTGCGGATCTGGTAGCTGGCGCCGAGGTCGGCCGTGATGGTCAACGTGAACAGGTGCTCGACCGGAATGGAATCTGCTGCCATCAACCGGACGCTAGTCCAACCCTGGCCCGGGCGTCCCACGCGCCCTGGCCGGGCCGCTGTCAGCCCGGCGAAAGCGTCCGGCCACGAGGGCGACAAGCAGCCGAAACAGGCACAGGACGGCCCTTGCGAACTCGTTCCGCAGTCACGGATAGTGGATACATGATGCACCCTCTCGATCCACCGACCCTCGACGAGCTGCAGCGCGCGGTGAAGGTGGTGGGGACCTCCGGCCGTATCGGCGAGCGCCCCCACGTCTGCCTGGCCGCCCTGGAGGAGCCGCCCAAGGAGATGGTGCTGGCCTGGCGGCCGGAGGAGCCGGCGCCACCCCGCCGGCTCAAGGTGGTGACGGTGGACCGGGCGTCGTCGCTCACCTACGAGTCGGTGGTCAACCTCGACGACGACACGATCGAGACCTGCCAGTCACTCACCGGGATCCACGCCCCCGTGCTGCTCGACGAGTTCAACGACTGCCAGAACCTGCCCAGGGATCCGGCGGTGGCGGCCGCTCTGGCCCGCCGGGGGGTCACCAACCCCGACACCGTGTACGTGGAGCCGTGGCCGGCGGCCTGGTTCGAGGGCCTCCCCTACGACCAGAGCCATCGCCGGCTGGCCCGGGCGGTGTTCTACGTCTTCGAGGAGAAGGGGGATCAGCCCTGGTCACGGCCGGTGCACGGGCTGGTGGCGGTGGTCGACCGGTCCACGGGCGAGGTGGTGGAGCTGATCGACGACGCCCCGGTGCCGGTGCCGCCGGTGTCGACCCGGATCGATCCCGACAGCCTCGGCCCGCTGCGGACCGACGTGAAGCCGCTGGAGATCATCCAGCGGGAGGGGCCGAGCTTCACGCTCGAGGGCAACGAGCTGAGGTGGCAGCGGTGGAGCATGCGGATCTCGATGCACCCGATGGAGGGGCTCGTCTTCCACCAGATCAGCTACGACGACCCGGTGGCGGGGCGGGTGCGCCCGATCCTGTACCGGGCGGCCATGGCCGAGATGGTGGTGCCCTACGGCGACCCCCAGGGTCAACACTTCTGGCGCCACGTGTTCGACCAGGGCGAGGTGGGCATGGGCCGGGCCGCCAACCCCCTCAAGCTGGGATGCGACTGCCTGGGCGAGATCGTGTACCTCGACGCCCCCATCATCGGCATGGACGGCCAGCCCGGGATCCTGGAGCACGCCGTGTGCATCCACGAAGAGGACAACAACGTTCTCTGGCGCCATCGTGACACCTTGCGTAACGTCACGGAATCCCGGCGGGACCGGCGGCTGGTGGTGTCGTTCTGGGCCACTCTCGGCAACTACGACTACGGCTTCTTCTGGTACTTCCACCAGGATGGCAACATCGAGCTCGAGGTGAAGCTGTCGGGCATCGTGCTCACCGGGGCCACCGAGCCCGGTGCCCCGGCCAGCCCGTACGGCACCAAGGTGACCGACGACATGGAGGCCCCCCACCACCAGCACTTCTTCAACATCCGCCTCGACCTCGACATCGACGGCCCGGTGAACCGGATCGAAGAGGTGGACGCATCGCCCGAGCCGCCGGGGCCCGACAACCCGTGGGGCAACGCTTTCCGGCCCCGGGTCACGGTGCTGGAGAAGGAGTCGGAGGCCAAACGCCGGGCCGACCCCACGGCCAGCCGGTGCTGGCGGATCGTCAACCCCGAGGTGCTCAACGCCATGGGTCGCCCGGTGGCCTACCAGCTGATCACGGGGCCGGCCCCGGTGCTGTTCGCCCAGCCCGACTCGGCCGTGGGCCGACGGGCTGAGTTCGCCTACAACCACGTCCACGTCACCGCCTACGACCCGACCGAGACCAGGGCGTCGGGCGAGTACCCCACCCAGCATCCGGGCGGCGCCGGCCTCCCGGCCTTCCAGGCGGCCGACCGCAACCTGGTCGACACCGACGTGGTGGTGTGGGTGACGTGCGGCGTCACCCACGTGGCCCGGCCCGAGGACTACCCGGTGATGCCGGTGGAGCGGACCGGGTTCATGCTGCGGGCCCACGGCTTCTTCGACGCCAACCCCGCCCTCGACGTGCCCCCGCTGTCGGTGGTCAACGGCGAAGACTCGTGCTGTCACTGAATCGCCGGCCTGTCCGTAGAGCCGCTATGAATGGGAGGTTCTGAACCCGACGAAAGGTAGACCCCATGACCGGTGGTGCTCTGAGGATGGCCAACATGGACGACCTCGACCTGAGGATGTCCGAGGGCGTTCGCCCGCTGTACGAGGCGGTCAAGGCCTTCATCCGCGATGAGGTGGATCCCATCACCGAGGAGTTCTACCGGCTGGGCGAGAACCGGGCCGAGCGCTGGAGCTGGGCCCCGGGCCAGCTCGAGCTGCTCGAAGGGGCCAAGGACAAGGCCCGGGCCCAGGGGCTGTGGAACTTCTTCCTGCCCAACGCCGAGACGGGGATCGGCTTGTCGAACCTCGACTACGCCTACATCGCCAACGAGCTGGGCAAGAACCGGCTGGCCTCCGAGTGCCTCAACTGCTCGGCCCCCGATACCGGCAACATGGAGGTGCTGGAGCGGGTGGGCACCCCCGAGCAGAAAGAGGCGTGGCTGGAGCCGTTGCTGGAAGGCAAGATCCGGTCGGCCTACGTGATGACCGAGCCCGGGATCATGAGTTCGGACGCCAAGCAGATCCAGACCTCGGCCGTGCTCGACGGCGACGAGTGGGTGATCAACGGCGAGAAGTTCTACATCTCCGGCCTGGGCGATCCCCGGTGCAAGATCATGATCGTCATGGTCCGGTCCAACCCCGATGCCGACACCTACAAGCAGCAGTCGCAGATCCTGGTGCCGGTGGGCACCGAAGGGGTCGAGATCGTAGGGCCCATGTACGTGTTCGGGGCCGACGACGCCCCCCACGGCCACATGCACGTGAAGTTCAACGACGTGCGGGTGCCGAAGGAGAACATCCTGCTGGGCGAGGGTCGGGGCTTCGAGATCTCCCAGCTCCGTCTGGGCCCGGGCCGCATCCACCACTGCATGCGCTCGATCGGGTCGGCCGAGCGGGCCATCGAGATGATGGTGGACCGCGGTCTCACCCGGGAGGGCTTCGGCAAGAAGCTCATCAACCTGGGCAAGAACATGGAGGTGGTGGCCCGGGCCCGCATCGAGGTGGAGTCGATGCGCCTCATGGTGCTGCGGGCGGCCAAGGCCATGGACACCCTGGGCAACGCCGAGGCCCGGGTGTGGGTGAGCGCAGTGAAGGCCATGGTGCCCGACAAGTGCTGCGACATCATCAACGAGGCCATCCAGATGCACGGCGCCGCCGGTATCTCCCAGTGGTTCCCGCTGGCCGATATGTGGCACGCCCAGCGCACCCTGCGCCTGGCCGACGGCCCCGACGAGGTCCACTACCATGTGGTGGCCCGCTCCGAAGTGAAGAACCGGGAGTCGGAGCGGCTGGCCGGGCTCAACGAGAACGGCGCCCGGGGCCCGCTGTTCACCGGGCCGTGAGGGGAGTCCCAGCATGAGCGTCTTCGAGCTGACCCCCGAGCTGGCGGCCGAACTGGCCGGCATGGATACCCCGACGGTGTGCAACGCCCTGGAGCTGGTGGCCCCCAAGCGCCGGGGCTACGGCTACACCAGCGATCCTCTGGTGTGCCTCCGACCCGGGCTGCCGCCGATGGTGGGCCTGGCCCGCACCGCCACCATCCGCAGCTGCCACCCCAGCGACCTGGCCTCGGCCGAGGCCCGGGCCCTCTCCGACGCCTACTACGCCTATATCGACGGTGGGCCCAAGCCCAGCGTGATCGTGATGTCCGACATCGACCGCCAGCGGGGCTACGGCTCGTTCTGGGGCGAGGTCAACTCGGCGATCCACTCTGGGCTGGGGGCGCTGGGCCTCGTGACCGACGGCGGGATCCGCGACCTGCCCGACATCGCCGAGGGGTTCCAGATGCTGGCCGACCGGGTGATCCCGTCCCATGCCTTCGTCCACGTGGTGGACTTCGGCCGGCCGGTGACGGTGGCCGGGATGCGGGTGGTCGACGGCGACCTGATCCACGCCGACCAGCACGGTGCCGTCGTCATCCCCCACGAGGTGGCCGGTGAGTTACGGGCCGCCGCCGACCAGGTGATCCGGCGGGAGCGGGTGATCATCGATGCCGCCCGCCAACCCGGCTTCGACATCCACAAGCTGCGTGAGGCCCAGGGCCAGGCGGCCGAGATCCACTGACCCCGCCGTTCTGAGGAGCCCGAGCCGCGCTCAGCGCGGCTCAGGCTCCTAATCTCGGCTCGCTCTCAGTAGAGAGTGCAGGTGCTGGTGGCGGTCTCGAACTTGCAGTTCTTCGACTGGCCGTCGAGGTTGAACAGTTCGGTGCGGCTCACGTAGCTCTGCTTGGCCACGTCGTACTGCTGGAACAGGCCGCCCTCGGTGTAGTAGGCGTCGGCGTTGCCGTCGACGTGCCACACCATGCCGCCCAGCTGGAACGGGTTATTGGTGTCGAGCGTGCGGGCCGCCAGCACCAGGTTGGCCCGGGTGAGGCCGCCCTCCAACTGGCCGGCGATCAGCAGCGACTGCACGTAGGCCCAGCCGTGCATCAGGCCGAGGCCCAACTCGGTGGACGAGTCGGGGTCCTCGCCGTGGTCGGTGACCATCTGCCGGCCCCAGATCACCATCGGGTCGTCCTGCAGGCCGGCGTCACGGATGTCCTTGGTGCCGCCGTTGACGATCCACCAGCCCTCCGAGGCCGAGCCGTCGCCGCCCACCTTCTCCTTGCTGAGCTGGCTGGAACCGGCGCACGTGTTCGGCTGGAACAGGTACTTGGTCGTCTCGTGCATCCCGTTCTGGTAGGCCTCCTGGGCCGCCTGAGGGCAGAACGTGGCCGCCGCCTCGGCGATGAACACCGATGGGTTCTCCGCCGCCAGCGTGGTCATCTGGTTGGTGATCGTGGGGGCTTGGGGATCCACCGTCTCGGTGACGTAGTTGATGCGGTCCTTGATCGGGCTCTGTTCCAGCCAGGCCCGGAAGCTGGCGTCGTAGATCTTGCCGAACTCGTTGTTCACGATCAGAGCGGCGACGGTGAACTTCTCGGGGAACTCGTCGGCCCGGTCCTCGATGAACTTGCCCCAAAGGCCGGCCTCGGTGGCGTAGTTGAGGAGGCCGCCCGACGTCCACGGGTGGTTGGCCGGATCGCCCCAGGCCGGGTGGCCGCTCTGGCTGAACACCTGGGGCACACAGCGCTGGTTAACCTTGTCGTAGGTCTTCATGATGTTGGGTGAGCCCAGCGTCACCAACGAGAACACCTTCTCGGCGTTGAGTAGCTCGTCGACCAGCGGCACGGTCTTGGCCGGGTCGTAACCGTCGTCCTTCTGGATGTAGGTGACCTTGCGGGTCTTGCCCGTGGAGTCGGGGAAGCCCCCCTTGCCGTTGTAGTACTGGAAGATGGCGTCCTGGCCCTTGCCGTAGTTGCCGGCCACGGCGAACGTGCCCGACTGGGCGATCGTCTGGCCGATCTTGACCTCAGTGTCGGTCAGGCCCTCGGCCGAGTTCCAGCCGTCGGGGCAAGCCGACAGGTCGACCGTGAAGCCCTCGGGGCCGGTGAGCGTCTTGCCGTCGGCCGACACGCCCCACTTGTTGTCCTTGATCCGCTGGACCACGGCGTCGCGCTGGGTCTTCCACAGCGCCTCCCAGCCGGCGAGATCCTGGGGCAGCTTGGAACCGTCGGCCACCGCCTGGCCGCTGTACTCGGCGCTCTGGGGCACCGTCACGTCCACCGCGGTGGTGGCCGACGAGCCGGCCGTGCTGCCGCCGCTTCCCTCGCCCTCGGTCTCGGCTGTGGTGGTGTCGCCGCTGCTGCCGCAGGCCGCGGCCAGGAGCGAGGCCGCCGCCAAGACGGCGACGAGCCAACGCCATCGTGATACTCGCATGAAGTTGTCCTCCCCTTCGCTGCGGTCCCCCGGATCGCAGCACAGTTGCATCAACCTAGTGGGAGTTGACCGGTTGCCGTCAAGATCAACGGTTGGGGCCGCGATCCATGGGATAGGGCTGCCAGCGGGTGAGCTGGGTGCGGGGGAGCACGGTGGGGTTGACGGTGCTGCGGGGCCACAGGCCCTGGAGCACGAGCGACACCTCGCGGCCCACCCGGCGCCGGGTCTCGGGCCGCATGCGCGATGTGGCCGAGGCGACATGGGGGCTGAGGATCACGTTGGGCAGCCCGAACAGCGGATGATCGGCGGGGGGCGGCTCCTGCTCCAGCACGTCGAGCCCGGCCCCGGCCAGGCGGCCGTCGACGATCGCCTTGGCCAGCGCCTCCTCGTCGATGATCCCGCCCCGCCCGGTGTTGACGATGATGGCGGTCGACTTCATCCGGGCCAGCTCGGCCTCGCCGATCAGGTGGTAGGTCCCGGGGTTGAACGGGGCGTGGATCGAGACGTAGTCGCAGCGTTCCAGCATCTCGCCCAGTGACGTCATGGGCTCGATCCCGTCGGCGGTCATGGCCAACTCGGAGACGTAGGGGTCGTAGGCCATGAGGCGGAAGCCGAAGGCCTTGGCCCGCCGGGCGGTGGCCCGGGCCACGTTGCCGTAGCTGACGAGACCCAGGGTGGTACCGAACAGGCGGGGGAAGCGGGACAGGGCGGGCCGGCCCTCGGCCCACCGGCCCTCCACCACCATCTGGTGCTGCTCCACCACGTGGCGGGCGCACGCCAGGATGAGGGCCATGGCGTGGTCGGCCACCTCCTCGATGAAGATGTCGGGGGTGTTGGTGACCACGATCCCGGCCCGGGTGGCGGCGTCGACATCGACCATGTCGGTGCCCACCGAACCGACCCCGATCACCACGCACCGCTCCAGGCCGGCGATGATCTCGGCCGTGATGGGGAAACCCCAGGAGGTGATGAGGGCGTCGGCGTCGGCCGCCACGGCCAGGAACTCCTCGGCCGTGGACGCCGCCACCTCCACGATGTCGGCCCCCAGGGGGCCCAGCGCCTCCAACTCCCAGGCGTAGCGCTGCTCGACGGGGCCGGTCTGGGCGAAGGCGGGGAGCTGGGCAACGACCTTGAACGTCATGGCCCCAGAACGTAGCGCGCCGGCCGGGCCCGGTCAGGTTCCCCGGGCGCCGCCCACCGGAGGGCCGCTCAGACGTCGAGGAGCCAGGTGCGGACAGCACCGTTGGCGAACACCCCGGCCGGGTCCACCTCGGTGGCCAAGCGGCGGAAGTCGCCGATCCGGGGGAAGCCGGCCGCCACCTGGCCCGGGGTGAGCGTGTGCAGCTTGCCCCAGTGGGGGACCGGGTCGAACGGCGCCAGCGCGGCCTCCACCCGGGGCAGCACAGCCGACACGCCGGCCCAGTCCTTCCACCAGTTGAAGTGGATGGCCACCACGTCGCCGCCGTAGGCCGGGCTGAGCCACAGGTCGTCGCCGGCCACCGTTCGCAACTCGGTCACCCCGATCACGCCGGCCAGCTCCGGCCCGATGGCGGCCACCGCCCGGATGGCGTCGACGGCATGACGGCGGGGCACGAAGTACTCGCTCTGCAGTTCGTTGCCCACCGCCCCCGGGGCGTTGAGGGCGAAGTGGGGGAGGCGATGGTGCCACGGGCCGGGCTCGCTGACGGCCGTACGCACCCGGTCGTTCTGCAACGTCGGCAGGTGCGTGGCCTGGAGGCGGGCGCCGAACAGGTCGGCCGGCGGCTCGGGCGCCGCCGCCCCCGGGGTCAGGCGGTGCTTCACCCACACCGACTCCACCGCCGGTTGCTGCCAGGTGGGGAACAGGCTCACGCTGTAGCCGGCCCCGGTCACGTCGTCGAAGTACTCGTAGAGGGCGTCCCACGGTAGTCCGGCGTAGACATGCTGGACGACGTCGTACGTCGGTTCCACGTGGAGGGTGAGGCGGGTCACCACCCCGAGGGCGCCGAGCGAGACCACGGCCCCCAGGAAGCGGTCGCCGTCGGTGTCCCGGTGTAGCGCCACCCGCTCACCGCCGGCCGTCACCAGCTCCAGCCCGGCCACCGCGGTGGCCAGGTTGCCCAGCTGGTCGCCCGACCCGTGGGTGGCCGTGGCCACCGCTCCGGCCACCGTGATGTGGCGCAGCGACGCCGTGTTGGCCAGGGCCAGACCGGCTGCGTGGAGGGCGGGGCACAGCTGGTCGTAGGTGAGGCCGGCGCTGAAGCTGACGGCGCGGCGGTCGGCGGCGATCTCGATGGCGGCCGGAGCGAGCCGACCCAGCCACAGGAGGTCACCGTCGGTGTCGGCCAGGCCGTTGAACGAGTGCCCCGCTCCCACCACCTTCACCTGTCGGGCCCCGGCCACGATCCGCTGGACCTCGGCCACGGTGGTCGGCTCGTGCACCCGGGCCCGCCGGAACGGCGTGTGCCCCGACCAGTTCTGCCGCCATCTTCCGTCCGTTGCCGTCACGGTGCTGCGTCCTCCCCGGAACCGCTCATGGCTCCGACAGTAACCGGGCGCACGTGTCGAGCACGTGGGACAGCAGGCGGTCGAACATACCGTCGGGCCACGCCACCTCGGGCCGGTCGGCCTTCCATCCGATGAGAGCCAGGCTCCGCAGCAGCTCGAAGCGGGGGATCTCGGCCGCCTCCTTGTCGCTCAGGTGATGCTCCGTCCGGTAGCCCACCAGCGTCGCCTCCCACACGGCGGCCGGCAGCGGCTCGGATCCAGGGCGGCCCAGGGCCACGGCCAGATCGTAGAGATGGTGGCCGAAGCCGGCGTCGTCGAAGTCGATGACGGCGATGCGGTCGCCGTCGACCACCACGTTGCCCGGGTGCAGGTCGGCGTGGATCATGCTGAAGCGCCCCGGATCACGGCCCCGGGTGTCGAGCTGGCCCCGCAGCCGGTGCCGGGCCCGATCCAGGAGTTGGCGTTGGGCCGGGCTGAGCGCCGGGTTCTCCCAGAACCGGCCCCAGAACGGCTGCTCGCCCAGCATCCCGTCGGCGTCGAAGCGGTGGCGGGTGAAGCCGGGGGGCGGCGTCCAGGCCGCCGCCAGGCGGTGCAACCGGCCCAGCATCGCCCCCACCTGGTGGTACCAGGCGGCGATCTCGGCCTGGTCGCCGCTGGCGTCGATCAGGCCGGCCAGCACCTGGCCCGGGATCCACCGGGTGAGCCCGACGTATCTCGCGTGGGCCGGCACCCCCGCTGCCGCATCGGCCGGCACGTCCACGGTCACGTAGGCCGAGCCGTCGACGGCGGCCAACGGCTCGGGCACGGCCACCCCGTCCCGGGTCAGAGCGGCCAGCCACACCCGCTCCGCCTCCAGCTCGGCCTCGGTGTGGTAGCCGGGCCGGTGGAGACGCAGCACCCAGGCCTGGTCGGCCTCGTCGTCCACCCGGTAGGTGACGTTCTCGGTGCGGTTCACCATGGTCAGGGCCCGGGGGGCCAGCGGGAAGCGGGCCAGGGCACTCTCCGCCGCCGGGCGGAACGGATCGGCTGGGGGCGGCGGGCGGTCAGCCGCCATCGGTCTCGGCCAGCACCTCATCGAAGGCGGCCAGGAACTCGCGGGCATCATCGTGGCCGAAGACCAGCGGCGGGCGGATCTTGACCACGTTGCCGTCGGCCCCGGCGTTGGACACCAGGAAGCCCTTGTCCTTCAGCCGGTTGGCCACGTCGACTGCCCGGTCTCGATCGGGAACCGGGTCGGGGCCACCGTCCACGGCCTCGATGCCGAGGAACAGGCCGTGGCCCCGCACGTCGCCCATCCAGGGCCGGCCCACCATCCGCTCGGTCAGCGCCTGCTTCAGGCCCGTCCCCACGCTGGCCACCTGGCTCAACAGGTCGCGCTGTTCGATCTCGTCGATTACGGCCAACCCCACGGCCGCCTGCAGGGGGCTGGCGGCGAAGGTGTTGAAGTGCCGGTAGGCGCGCCGGAAGCGCTCCACCAGCTCCCGTCGGGCCGCGGTGGCCGACAGGGGGAGCCCGTTGCCCATCGGCTTGCCCGTCACGACGATGTCGGGCTCGAAGCCGCTCACCTGGTAGCCCCACCACCGGCCGGTGCGTCCGTAACCGGCCTGCACCTCGTCGGCGATCACCAGACCCCCGGCCTCCCGCACCATGGCGGCAGCGGCCGGCATGAAACCGGGCGGTATGTCGGGCAGACCCTCGTTGGCCAGGATCGAGCAGAAGATCACCGCGGCCAGACCGGGCCCGGTGTCGCGCAGGCTGGCGATGGCCTCCTCCAGGTGGCGGAGGTGGGCGGCGGCCAGTGCCGTGGGGCTGGCTCCGGGCTCGATCGGACGGAACTGGCGGGGAAACGGGATCGTGCGGATTTCGGGGTGGGCGGCGGGATCGGTGGCGGCCCGGGTGAGGGCGTGGACCGCCTCGCTGTTGCCGTGGTAGGTGGCGTCGGTGGCCACGATGCCCCGCCGGCCGGTGGCCACCCTGGCCATGGCGAGGGCTACCTCCACCGCCTCGGTGCCGCTGCAGCTGAAGATCACGCTCTCGATCGGCGGGCCAGTGCCGTCGGGGTTGGGGCTGTCGGGGTTGGGGCCGGCCGGATGAAGGCCGGCCAGGCGCTCGGCCAACTCCACGATCCCCTCGTGCAGGTAGCGGCTGTGCACGTTGAGCGTGGCCTGCTGGCGGGTCATCGCCTCCACCACCCGGGGGTTGGCGTGGCCAACGCACGGTACGTTGTTGTAGAGGTCCACGTAGCGTCGGCCGTGAGGGTCGTAGAGGTGGACGCCCTCGCCCCGCACCAGCTCGATGGGCTCGTTGTAGAAGAGGGGGGCGCCGGCCCCCAGGGCCCGGTCGCGGCGGGTGCGAAGATCCTCGGTCACTACCATCCTTCCGGGATCGATTGGAACCGAACGGTAATTTGATAGCCCTTCATTCGGCCGTTACGGTGTAAGAGCGCGGGTGTGGGTCTCTGGAGTCGCCCCCTGAGACCCACGCCCGCCACTCTCGATTCCAGCCCTACGCCTGGCCGGCGGTGGCGGACGCCCCTCCGGCGCCCTTGGAGAGCTCCGCCGGCTGATGGCGGACAGCGGTACACACAGGTGTTGGTTGTCGCCAGGCATGAGTGTTGGGGCCTGCCCCTCGTTCAGAACTGGCTGCCCCGACGACAGCCCGCGCCAGCGGAGGTTACATCAATGGTGTGACGCCTTTCGGTCCCCTCATGTGAGGGTGTAATGAACGAAATCTGGCGTCAATCGACTCGGGGGCGGGTGGAGGTGGCGAGGACGGGCTCCAGGGCCGCCGCCAGCGTGGCTTCCGGATCGCCGCCGGTGTCGACGATCAGCGCCCCGGGCCACGGGTCGCGTCGCCCCAGCGCCGGTTCCACCAGTTCGGGGGTGGCGTCGGAGGCATCGACCGAGTCGGCCAGCCGGGCTCGGATGCGTTGCCGGGCGGTGTCGGGGGAAACCGAACACTCCACCTCCACCAGCGACGCCCCCATCCGCTGGGCCAGGGCGGCAGCCGCCTCGCGGTGCTCCTGGCGGCTCCAGCTGGCGTCGAGCACCACCGACTCGCCCCCGTCGAGCAGCACCTCGGCCTGCCCCAGCAGGGCCCGGTAGGTCTGCTCGGTGATCTCCGGGCGGTAGATGCCCTGGTCGAGCCCGGTGGAGAGCCGTTCCGCGTGGGCGTGACCGGTGAGGTCCTTGCGCAGCTCGTCGGAGCCGAGCACCGGCCACCGGAGCTCGTCCGACAGGCGGGCGGCCAGCGTGGTCTTGCCCGTGCCCGGCCCGCCACCCACCAGCACGAGCCGTAGAGCGGCTGATCGCAGGTGGCGCAGGCACAGGTCGTGATAGGCACGGGCCAGCTGGGCCGCCCCCGGTTGGCCCTGCTGGTGACCCAGGCATGCCACCTTGGCTCGCACGTTGGCCCGGTAGGCCACGTAGTGGTGGGCCAGTGACGTCGGATGGTGCTCCCCCGAGTACTCGCCGTACCAGGCCATCAACTGCTGCGCCAGGTCTGGGCCGGCCAGCCGTTCGAGGTCCATGGCCAGAAAGCCGATGTCGAGCAGCACGTCGCTGATCCGCAACCGGCGATCGAAGGCGAGGCAGTCGAGGATGCGGGGGCCGTCGTCGAGGCAGAAGATGTCCTCGGCGGTGAGGTCGCCGTGGCCCTCGCGCACCAGACCGGCGTCGAGGCGCCGGTCGAGCAGGTGATGGCGGCCGCTGAGGTAGCGGCGAAACAGGGCGCCCACGTCGTCGACGTCGGCCGCCGGGAGCACCGGGCCAACGAACGGTGCCATCGTGACCAGGTTGTCCTCCCAGTTGCGGGCCAGCCCGCCGGGTCCGGCGATCTCTATGGCCTCGGGGTCGGTGAGCGGTGGGAGCGTGCTGTGGAAGCGGGCCACCTCCCGGGCCACCTGGCGGACGAGCTCGTCCGCGCCGGGGGTGGCCACCAGGTTGGCGAGCTTGCGGTTGGGCGGCAGGCGGCGCATCACCAGCATCCGGTCCACCACCTCACCCCGCTCCACCACATCGGCCGTGCCCAGGTACACGTCGGGGCTGAGGCGCCGGTTGAGGCGCAGCTCGGCCTCCACCGCCGCCATTCGGGCCGCCGGCGTTGAGTAGTCGAGAAAGTCGTTCCGCAGCGGCTTGAGCAGCTTGTAGGCCCGATCGCCCACGAAGGCGACGGTGGAGATGTGGGTCTCCGAGATTGCGGGAGCGGGGGGCGGGCCGGCCATACGTCGATTCCAGCACGGCCGCCGTCAAATCCGACAGTGGCCTAGGTCACCGGACCATCGGCCCGTCAGCCGCCCCGACGGACGATGCCTGTCCATGCATCACCCTGCATGGTGATCTATTTACAAGAATTGAGTCGCTACTCGATCGGTGATTGAACATTAGAAGATCTAGTACTATGTTCCCACTTGGAATCAATTGAGCGGGTACCAGAGTCGGCTATTTGGCTTGGACAATGGTTAACATGGCTTGGACAACGGTTAGCGGTGCGGGTTCCGACCGGTCTCCATCCGGCACGGAGGACAAGTGAAGGCGGTGCGGATGCACACTCGAGACGTCAAGCCTGAGGGGCGGCCTGAATGAACGAGAACCGGCACGGTCCCGATCGAGGTGATTGGGGTGAATGGACCGCAGGCGCTTCGGCGGACGAACCGACCGCTCCGGCGGCCGGCGGCTCGGCACCCCGGAGCGCAGCTGAGCTGCAGCGGCTGCAGAGCGAACTGTGGGCCGCGCTCCGTAAGGAGGACGACCCCGACGTCCGCATGGTGCTGCTCTCCCAGCTGAGTGAGGCGCGCTCGGCCCTGCTGGCCATCGACGCCGGCCCGTCACGCCCGGCCGGCGCTCCGACGTCCGGCGTCCCGGACCGGGTGGCCCCACAGGAGGCCGGCGGGGGTGACCCGGCGCCAAGCGATCTCTTGTCCCGGCCGGAGCCGCCCCGGGAGCCGGCGCCCCCCCGCTGGCGGGTCGGCCGCCACCACCTGGGCACCGAGTCGGGTGACGATCCGCTGGGGCTCGTCGAGCCGGGTGGTGACGGCCTGTTCGACGGGGCCGCCCAGGAGGGCTCGTCGTCCGACGACCCTTCCGGCCGGGACGTCTTCGCCGAGGACGGCCTGCTGGCCGACCTTCGCTTCGACGACGATCCTGCGCCGTCCACCGGTGACGCCCCGGACGGCGCCGGCCCCTACGAATCGGCCCGTCCCCGGTCGATGTACCAGATCGGCCCCTCGTCGGACGGGCCCGACGGCCTGCCCGACCTGCCGTCGGTCTTCGCCGGGGCCACCGCCTCGGCGGCGCCGGCGCCCCCGCCCCCGCCCCCGCTGCGGAGTAACCGGGTCGGGGCGGTCGCCAGCCACCGGGTGGCGCCCGGAGACGGCCCCGACCGGAGCATGGCCAACCGGCTGGCCGCCCTCGGCCCGCTGAGCGGGCCCCAGACCGGGCAACGGGTGCTGGTGCTGGTGGGAGCGGTGCTCAGCGTGCTCGGAATCGGCTGGCTTGTGCTGTCGAATCCGTTCGACCGCCCGGGTGAGACGGCAGCCACGGCCGACGGCCCGGCCGGCGTGGAAGCAACCGAGAGCACCGAGGAGGTGGTGCGCCACATCCAGGC
Source organism: uncultured Actinomycetes bacterium (assembly GCA_902826025.1). Classification (GTDB taxonomy): domain Bacteria; phylum Actinomycetota; class Acidimicrobiia; order Acidimicrobiales; family SZUA-35; genus CADEDH01. Next base: position 55,520 of record CADEDH010000004.1, on the reverse strand, counting down.
GGCCGTCCAGGGCCTGGGCCTCTCCTCGGTCACGGTGACCGCCCAGGCCGACGGTATCCACCTGGTGGGAGCGGTCGCCTCCCAGGAGTTGGTGGCCTCGGCCCTCGCCGTGTCCGAGGCCATCGCCGGCGACCTGACCGTGGTGTCGGAGCTGACGGTGGCGTCGACCACCGCCGTCAACCAGCCGACCACGGCCAACGATGCAGCCACGGCCCGAGTCACGGCGCTGCAGAGCGAGATCAACCGGGTGGTGGCGGCCACACCGCTGATCTTCGAGACGGGCAAGACCGACGTCAGCGAGCTCCACGCCCGGATCCTCAACAACGTGGCCTCGATCCTGAAGGCCTACCCGGATCTGCCGGTGCGGGTGATCGGCTACACCGACCACATCGGCTCGGCTGACGCCAATGCCGCCCTCAGCTCGGTCCGGGCGGCCAACGTCAAGGCCTATCTCGTGTCCCAGGGGGTGCCCGAGGGCGGCCTGATCACCGAGGCCAGGGGCTCCTCCACCTCCAGCGGATCGGCCGATCTGGCCGGCCTGGAGCGACGGGTGGAGTTCGAGGTGGTGGCTGTTCCCGCAGCGGCGCCGGCCAAGGGGGTGCTCCGAGTGGCCATCGTGGCGCCCAGCGCCCGCAACGACCTGGCCTTCACCCAGTCGATGGTGGACGCCATCAACGTGGTGGCCGCCGAGCGGGGCAATGTGCAGGTGGACATAACCGATTCCACCTTCGTTCCGGCCGAGGCGGCCGCCGCCATCAAGACCTACGCCGAGGGCGACTACGACCTCATCATCGCTCACGGTGTGGAGTTCGGCCCCGAGCTGGTGGAGATCGTCAAGGCCCATCCCGGCACGGTGTTCGCCTGGGGTACGGCCGCCGACACCTTCGGCCTGCCCAACCTCTACGCCTACGACGCCGCCGCCGAGCAGGGGGCCTACGTGATGGGCTCCATGTCGGCCATGCTCTCGGCCACGGGCGTGGTGGGGGTGGTCGGCCCCATCGAGGTGGCCGACGCCAAGCGCTACGTCGACGGCTTCAAGGCCGGGGCCGCGGCCCAGAAACCCGATATCCGGCTGCCGGTGAAGTACACCGGCTCGTTCGGCGACATCGTGCTGGCCTCGGAGACGGCCAAGGAGCACGTGGCCGCGGGAGCCGATGTGCTGACCGGCACGGCCGAGATGGTGGTGGGCGCCGTGCAGGTAGCCCGCGACTCCCATGCCCTGTGGTTCGGCACCCAGGCCAACCAGACCACGCTGGCCCCCGACGTCGTGGTGGCGTCGCAGGTGTACCACTGGGAGGTGCTGCTGCGGCAGATGGTGGCCGACATCGACGCCGGCACCCCCAACGGCCGGGCCATGGTGGCCACGCTGGCCGACGGCGGCCTGGTGGTGGAGTACAACCCGGCCTACCCCCTGGCCGAGCCGGTGAAGCAACGGGCCGAGCAGCTCATCGCCGACATCAAGGCGGGCACGCTGGTGGTGCCGGTGTCCTGATCCCCATTAGGTTCACGGTGTGACCATCGTGCACCGCGAACCGATCACCGACCGCAGCGCCTGGACGGGCGCCGACCTGCTGGCCGAGTCGGCCCCCGAGCCGGCCGGCGCCCGTTCCTGGGAGGTCACCCTCGACGACGCCGGCCGGGCCGAGCTGGCCGACGCCCTGGCCCGGGTGGAGGCGACCGGTCTACCGCTCAGCCGCATCGACCGTGACGCCTTCGCCCTGCCCGGGCTGGCCCCCACCTTGGCCACCGTCCGGGACGAGCTGCGCACCGGGCGGGGTTTTGTGCTCCTGCGGGGGTTCCCGGTGGACGGCTACAGCATCGAGGCCGTCGAGAAGCTGTACTGGGGCCTCTGCTCCCATCTCGGCACTGGGATGACGCAGAACAGCGACGCCAGCCTCATCCACTACGTGACCGACGGCGCCCTGCGGCCCAACCAGGGCAAGCGGGGCGTGGGTAGCCCGCTACGGTCGTCGCTCCACGTCGACCTGACCGATGTGGTGTCGCTCCTGTGTGTGCGCCAGGCACCCGACAATCCGCCGAGCTGGGTGGCCAGCTCCACCGAGATCCACAACCGGATCCTGGCCCGCCACCCCGAAGCGCTCGAGGCCTTCTATCACGGGTTCGAGTGGGACCGACTGGAGGAGCACGGCGAGGGCGAGTCGGCCACCACCGGCTACCGGGTGCCGGTGTTCAGCCAGGCCGGGGGGCAGGTGTCGTGCCGCTACAACCGGTACTGGATGGCCAGCGCCCTGAAGCGTCGCCACGGTGAGGTGCCGGCGGACGCCCAGGCTCTGTTCGACCTGTTCGACGCGACCGCCGACGAGGTCCGCTTGGAGGTGGACTTCCAACCGGGCGACGTGCAGTTCGTCAACAACTACACCGTGCTCCACGGCCGGGCGGCCCACGACGAGATCCCCGAGGAGGCCCGCAAGCGGGTGCTGATGCGGATCTGGCTCGACTTCGACGGCGAGGCCCGGCCCATGGTCGACGAGGCCGTGGTCCGCTACGGCATCGTGCGTCACGGTGCCCTGGGCTGGACCGTCGATCAGCTCAACGCCGGGGCCCACCGGGGCCGCCACCCGAGGCAGGCCGACGGCCGGCCCGTCGTGGCCGCCCGCTGAGCCTTGCCCACCCCCGAGAGGAGCCCCGATATGAGCGCCGCACCCCCCAAGCGCCTGGCCTTCAATGCGTTCTCCATGAACTGCGTTTCCCACATCCACCACGGGCTGTGGGGCCGGCCCGACACCCGCCAGATGGAGTACAACACCCTCGACCCCTGGTTGGAGCTGGCCCGGATCCTCGACAAGGGCTGCATCGACGCCCTGTTCCTGGCCGATGTGGTGGGCCTGTACGACAACTACCGGGGTGGTCCCGAGACCTCGATCCGGGAGGGGATGCAGGTTCCGGTGAACGACCCGATGCTGTTGATCCCGGCCATGGCCGCCGTCACCGAGCACCTGGGGTTCGCCTTCACGTCCTCGGTGCTGTCGGAGCATCCGTACATCTTCGCCCGCCGCCTTTCCACGCTCGACCACCTGACCCGGGGCCGGGTGGGGTGGAACATCGTCACCTCCTATCTGCCGGGGGCGGCCCGCAACCTCGGTCTGGAGGAGCTGCCTCGCCACGATGACCGCTATGAGCGGGCCGACGACTACCTGGAGGTGTTGTACAAGCTGCTGGAGGCGAGCTGGGACGACGACGCCGTGGTGGGCGACACAGCCCGGGGCGTGTACGCCGAGCCTGGCCGGGTCCACACCATCGACCACGTGGGGCCGTACTACCAGGTGCCAGGACCCCACCTGAGCGAGCCGTCGCCCCAGCGAACCCCGGTGCTGTTCCAGGCCGGCAGCTCCGACCGGGGCCGGGAGTTCGCCGCCCGCCACGCCGAGGCCATGTTCGTGGTGTCGAACCGGGCCGGGCTGGCCAAGATCGTGGCCGACGTGCGGGCCCGGGCCGCCCGCTACGGCCGGCGCCCGGAGGACATCAAGTTCTTCCCCGGCATCACCCCGATCGTGGGCGGCACCGAGGCCGAGGCCCGGGCCAAGGAAGCCGAGCTGCGGGAGCAGCTGTCGATCGAGGGCGGGTTGGCCCACATGAGCGGCTCCATCGGGGCCGACCTGGGCGAGCTCGATCCCCACCGCCCGATCGGCTCCTACGACTTCAACGCCATGACCGGTCTGCTCAAAGGGCTGGCCGAGACCGCCCCCGACCGCAGCTGGACGTTCGGCGACCTGGCCAAGCGGCAGATGACGGGCCAGTTCCTGGTGGGCAGCCCGGAGCAGATCGCCGACCGGCTGGCCAGCTTCGCCGAGGCCGGGGCCGACGGCTTCAACCTCGTCTACACCACCACCCCCGGCACCTTCGTCGACTTCATCGACGGTGTTGCCCCCGAGCTCCAGCGCCGGGGCCTGATGCGGGCCGAGAACGAGCCCGGCACGCTGCGGGACCGCCTCTTCGGCCACCCCCGGCTCCCCGACACCCACCCCGGCGCCCACGTCCGTCGGGGAAATGGCGGCGGGAGGCCGGCCGTGCTGAGCTAGGGGCCGCCGAGACCAACCCGGGGGTTGCCACCATGCTCACTGGCCAGCAGTACAAGGATTCGCTCAACGACGGGCGCAAGACCTATTTCGAGGGCGAGCGCATCGACGACCTGCCCGCCCACCCGATCCTGGGCCAGACGGCCGAGTTCACGGCCAAGGCCTACGACAAGTACTACAACCCCGAGCCCAACGCGGTGAGCCCCCTGCTCGGGGTGCCGAAGTCGGCCGACGACCTGCACGCCCTGATCCCCATGCTGCACGACGCCGGCATGATGGCCCACGTCACGTCGACCTCGATCCAGACGCTCAAGACGGCGGCGGGCCGGATGACCGACGTGAAGCCGGAGTACATCGACCGGATCACCTCCTACATCGACCACGCCCAGCGCAGCGACGTCCGCATCACCCAGTGCATCACCGACGCCAAGGGCGACCGCAGCCGGCACCCGGCCAAGCAGGACGACCTCGACGCCTACGTGCGGGTGGTGGACCGCCAGCGTGACGGTGTGGTGATCCGGGGGGCCAAGCTCCACATCACCGGCGCCTCGTTCGGCCACGACCTGCTCACCATCCCCACCAAGGCCATGCGGGCCGGTGAGGAGGAGTGGTCGATCGGCTGCATCGTGCCGGTGAACGCCGAGGGCGTGAAGATCATCAACACGAGCTACGCCCCCCGCCACGAGGACACCCGGGCCTTCCCGGTGTCGAGCCGGTACCACTACCCCGAGGGGTTCGTGATCTTCGACGACGTGTTCGTGCCCAACGAGCGCATCTTCCTCGACGGGGAAACGGCCTACGCCGCCGTGTTCGCCCATTCGCTCGGCCTGTGGGAGCGCCTGGGTGGCCTGTCGGCCTTCGCCGACGAGGCCGACCAGCTCGTGGGCTTCGCCCAGCTGGTGGCCGAGGCCAACGGCACCGCCGGGATCTCGCACGTGCAGGAGAAGATCTCGGAGATGATCATCCACGCCACCCTGATCCGGGCGGCGCTGGAGGCGGCCATCGCCCACTGCCAGGCCGGGCCCGAGGGGGCGGTGTTCCCCTCCGAGCTGTACGTCAACGCCGGGAAGTTCCACGCCGCCGCCAACTACAACCTGATGGTCCGCCATCTTCACGACATCTCGGGCGGGGCCGTGCTCACCGCCCCGGTGCCGGCCGACTTCGAGAACCCCGAGGTGGGCGATCTGGCCCGGAAGTACATGGCCACCAGCCGCGACATCGACGGCGAGTACCGGGCGTCGCTGATGCATGCCATCCGCGACCTCACGGCCGACGCCTACGGCGGCTGGAAGCTGGTAACCAACCTCCAGGCCGGTGGCGGGCTGTACGCCCAGCGGATCGTGACCCGCCGCCACTACGACCTGGACGGGGCGAAGCGCAAGGCCCTCCACGTGGCCGGCATGAGCGAAGGGGACGTGCACTGATGGCAGGACGGCTGGAAGGAAAGATCGCCCTGATTACGGGCGGGGCCCGGGGCCAGGGGGCCGAGGAGGGGCGGCTGTTCGCTGCCGAGGGGGCCACCGTGGTGTTGAGCGACGTGCTCGACGCCGAGGGTGAGGCCACGGCGGCCGGCATCGACCGGGCGTCGTACCGGCACCTCGACGTCCGCTCCGAGTCGGAGTGGGAGGCCCTGGTCGACGCCATCGTGGCCGAGCACGGCCGCCTCGACGTGCTGGTCAACAACGCTGGGATCGACCTCGTGCGCAAGCTCGACGCCACCACCCTGGAGGAGTTCGAGCGGGTGGTGTCGATCAACCTCACCGGCACCTTCCTCGGTATGCGAACCGCGGCCCGGGCCATGACCAAGGCCGGCTCCGGGGGCTCGATCGTCAACATCGCCTCGGTGGCCGGGCTGCAGGCGGTGGCCAACCACGGCGCCTACTCCAGCACCAAGTTCGCCGTCACCGGCCTCACCCGCACCGCCGCCCTGGAGTGGGGGCGCCACGGGATCCGGGTCAACTCGGTGCACCCCGGCCTGATCGAGACGCCGATGACGGCGGACCTGCGGGCCTTCACCGATGCCACCGTCCGGGCCAAGGCTGAGCGCAACATCCCGCTGGGGCGGATGGGCCAGTCGGCCGACATCGCCAACATGGTGCTGTTCCTGGCCAGCGACGACTCCAGCTACTGCACCGGCCAGGCCTTCGTGGTCGATGGCGGGGTACACCCGTGAGCGGGCCCGCCGGCGGGCTTCCGACCTGGGAGTGGCGCCGGGGCACGGTGGAGCGCGACGGCGAGAGCATCTACTGGGAGCTGATCAGCGAGGGCGACGGTGACGACCGGCCGGTGGTGGTGCTGTCACACGGCGCCGGCGGCAGCCACGCCGCCTGGTACCAGCAGGTCCCGGCCCTGGCCGGCCGCTACCGGGTGGTCACCTGGGACAGCCGGGGCTTCGGTAACTCGACCAACCGGACCGACGCCCCCAGCGCCCCGGCCGCCGGGGCCGACCTGGCCGCCGTCCTCGACCACCTCGTCATCGACCGGGCCCATCTGGTGAGCCAGTCCATGGGCGGTTGGCACATCTCGGCCTTCGCCCTTTCTCATCCGAGGCGGGTGCTGTCGCTCACCTACGGCGACACAGTGGGCGGCTTGTGGACCTCGGAGCTGCGGGAGGCCATGAAGGCGTTCCAGGCCACCGGCGGCCTGGGCACACCGGGCGAGGCGGCGCTGGTGGGCGGCCACCGGGCCCTGTGGTCGGGCTCGGCCGAGCGGGACCTGGCCCATGCCTTCCTCTACCAGCAGCTGGGCTCGTTCTTCTCGCCCCCCATGCACCGCCTGGGTGAGACGATCGGCTGGACGGTGAGCCACGACGCAGTGGCGGCGCTGGCCGTACCGGTGCTGTTCATCGCCGGCACCCACGACCAGATCTTCCCGGCACCGCTGCTGGAGCGCTCGGCCGCCCTGATCCCCGGGGCCCGTTTCGTGGAGATCGCCGACGCCGGCCACAGCCCCTACTTCGAGCAGCCCGCCGCCTGGAACGAGGCCCTCCTCAGCTTCCTCCCTTGACCGGCTCCTCTGGCGAGGGCCTCTCGGTCGTCGCCGGAGGCGCGGCCCTCAGTCCAGATCCCGGGCCACCCGGTCCAGGTGCTGGGCGGCCCGGCGGTCGCCGTCGGGCCGCAGGGCCCAGGCGGTGCGTGTGGCCTTGGCCAGCCGCTTGTGCAGCCGGTAGAGGCGCAGTCGCTCGGGATCGAGCGCTCCGCCGACCGTCTCGTAGCCGGCCACTGCGGCACTCTCGATCTGGTCGACCGGTGCGGTCATCCGACTCTCGGTCTCGAGTTCGGCCACGAGGGTGGCGATGTCGAGCTCGGGGTCTCCCCGGTGGAAGCGGTCGAAGTCGATGAGCGCCAGGCGGTCGCCGTCGATCAGCCACTGGTGCATGTGCGGGGCGCCGTGCACCGGGACCGTCGGCCGGGGCCGCAATCGCCGGTGCTGCTCGGCCAGCGCCTGGCGGACCCGGCCCGCCGGCCCGGCCAGGGTCGGGACCCGGCCCACCAGCTGGTCGATGGCCCGGTCGGTGCGGGCCAGCTGCGACTCGGCCTCGTCGATGGCTGGCCCGGAGACCTCGTCGAAGGGGGCCGCCGCCAGCTCCGCGATGGCTCGGCCGAGGCGGAAGGCGAGGTCGGGCCCGTCGGGCCCCAGGAGGATCGATTCGATCGGCCGGCCTGGCACAACCGACTGCCACAGCGAGCCCTGCGCCGGGTCGGAGGGGCCGGCGTCGGCAATGCGGAACGAGACCGCTCCGGTGTCCGCCGCCTCGGCCAGGGCCCGCTGCTGGCGGTCCATGCGGGCGACGGTGGCGGCGGTGCCGGGCCCGGCGGCCAGCACCTTCACGATCCACTCCGAGCCATCGCGCGTCGTGCGCAACGTGCACCGGGTGCCAGGTCGGTACCGCAGCATCCGGCACTCGGCAAGCGCCGAGGTCAACCGGCCGAGGGCGGGGAGGGCCGGATCGCCGCCCGGCTCGCTCACCCGGAACGGCCCGAGCAGCGGGTGAAGGGACGAGCCAGGAAGGCGGTCGGCGGAGAACTCCACGGTGCGCAAGCCGCCGGCGGCGAGCTCGGTCACCACCACCGCCCACACCGGATCACCGGGATGGAAGCGTCCGTAGTGTCGCGAGCCGACGCCGAGCACCTCGCTCAACGCCGTCCGATCGGCGAGCAGCGCCAAGCGGTCCCGGTACCGCTCGTGGGGGGTGGCCGACACCCCGGTCATCCGCCCGCCGGAGCGGCGACGAGCTCGGGGATCGACATCGTCACCACCGCCGGGTGGGCGGCCAGGAGGGCGAACAGCTGGTCGATGGCGGCCAGGTCGTCGTCATCGGTCACGGCGTGATGGAGCATGATCCCGGTGGGGTCGTCGTCGCCGGCGAGGCACGAGGCGATCCGCTCGGCCCGCTCGGTCGGGCCCCAGGGACAGCCGCCGGACCGGCCGAACCAGTCGAAGGTCACCGGGATCTCGGCCAGGTCGGCTCGGCCGAACGGTTCTGCTGTGTGATCGCGGGACAGGACCCGCCAGCCGAGCCCGGCCAGCACGTCGGCCGTCACCGCCGTACACCGGTTCCACGGTGGGGTGAACACCGGATCCACCAGCGGGCCGAGGAAGCGGGCCAGGCGTTCGGCCCCCTGGGCCAGGTCGAGATGCTGCTCGTGTCGGGCCCGTTCGGAACCGAACTCGCACTTGCGACCCTCGGCCTGATGGTTGGTGTGGCTCCGGCCGTGCTGGTGGAGGCGGACGTGTCCGCCTTCAGCCCAGCGCACGAGGTCGGCCGCCACCCCGTCGTCGAGCGCGTCGGGAATGACGGCCAGGTCGACCACCACACCGTGGCGGGCGGCCGTGGCCACCAGGGCGGCCAGGCGGCCGTGGCCCCAGCCGGCATCGTCGTCGCGCACGAACACCGGCGCCGGGGCGGCCCGGGAGTCGAGCGCGGCCCGGACCGGGTCGAGCCAGGACGCGCCCGTCCCGCTCAACTGCCGGCCACCGGGGCCGGGGCGGCCGTGTCGTCGAGGTCGAGGTCGAGCTGGCGGTCCACGGCGTCGGGCAGGCAATCGGGCCGGCCCACGCCCACCCACTCGAAGCCGGCAGTGGCCGCTGCCTCGGGGTCGATCAGGTTGCGGCCGTCGACCAGGAGCGGGCGGGCCATGGCGCCGGCCAGGTCCGGGCGGACCAGGTCGAGGTACTCGGGCCACTCGGTCACCACGATGGCGGCATCGGCACCGACCAGGGCATCGGCGGCCCGGGCCACCTTCGCCGTTCCCGGGGGCAGGAGATCGAGCACATGGTCTCCCACCACCGGATCGTGCACCACCAGTGTGGCCCCCTCGGCCGCCAGTCGGGCCGCCAGCACCAGGCTGGAGGCCTCCCGCAGATCGTCGGTGCCGGGCTTGAACGCCAGCCCGAGCAGGGCGATCCGAGCCCCCTGGAGCTGACCCAGCCGGTTGGCCAGGTGCACCACGATCCGCCGCTTCTGCAGCTCGTTGACCTCGATGACGGCCGACAGCAGCTGGAAGTGGTAGCCCGAATTGCCAGCCAGCTGCTTCAGCGCCGCCACGTCCTTGGGGAAGCACGATCCGCCGTAGCCGATGCCGGGATTGAGGAAGGCGGCGCCGATCCGGCTGTCGAGACCCATACCCCGGGCCACGGTGGCCACGTCAGCCCCCACGGCATCGCACACGTTGGCGATCTCGTTGACGAAGGAGATCTTGGTGGCCAGGAAGGCGTTGGCCGCCAGCTTCACCATCTCAGCCGACGCCACGTCGCACTGCACCACGGGCGCTCCCAGCGGGGCCCACAGCGCGGCCACCGCCTCGGCAGCAGCCGGGTCGTCGGCCCCCAGCACCACCCGCTCGGGATGGAGCACGTCGTGCACGGCCGAACCTTCCCGCAGGAACTCGGGGTTCGACACGTAGCGCACGCCGTGACGGCCGGTGGCCCGCAGGTGGCGGGTGATCCGCCGGCCGGTGCCGGCCGGCACGGTCGACTTCATGACCATCACCAGCTCGGTGCCGGCGGGGATGGCAGCCACCACCGCCTCCACCCGTGACAGATCGGCGTCGCCGCTGGGCCCGGGCGGGGTGTCGACGGTGACGAACACCACCGGGCATGGTCCGAACACCTCCGTCGGGTCGGTGGTGAAGGTGAGACCGGCGGCGTGGCGGGTCAGCAGGTCGTCGACCCCCGGCTCGTGGAACGGGGCCTGCCCCGCCCGCAGGGTCGCCACCTTGGCCCGGTCCACGTCGAGGCAGACCACCCGGTGGCCCAGCTCGGCCAGGGCCAGCCCGGTCACCAGGCCCACGTAGCCGGTGCCGACGATGCCCACCGGTGCGGGATCGGTTGAGGGGAGGTTCTCGTTCATGCTGCTCCTGTCGGGGCCGGGGCTATGGCCGTGGTGGTAGGTGCTGTAGCGACAGCGGTGCACAGCTCGGCCACCAATCGGGCCGAGGTCCGCCGACCGTCGAGATCGAGGGGTACGGGCGGCGGGGCGGCGCCGGCCAGGTCCGCCACCTCCGCCGCCAGCCTTTCGACCGTGAGACCGTGCTGGCCCACCACCCGCACCGCGCCAAGGCTTGCCAGCCGCTCGGCCCGCCGGCCTTGCTCGTCTTCCCGGCCTTCGGCGAAGGGGACCACCAGGGCCGGGCGCCCGGCCCGGAGCAGGTCCATCGTGGTGTTGTAGCCGCACTGGCTGAGCGACACGGCCGACCGTGCGATCTCAGCGGCCAGGTCGCTGACCTGGTCGATCACGGTGAGGTGGGGCTCGCCGACGGCCATGGCCCGCAGGCGGGCCCGGTCGGCGTCGGGAAGGAAGGGGCCGGCCACGATCGTGGTGGCCAGCCCAGACGCCCGGTGCACGGCTCCGGCCGCCTCGGCCGCCCGCAGTACGAGCGGGCCGCCGGCCATGCCTCCACCGGCCGACACCAGCAGGCGATCGAGCGCCGGCCCGGTGGCCACCGGCGGACCGTCCTGGGCGGCCACGAACCCGGTGTAGCGGACCGGTACCCGCAGCGGAGTGGCGGGTCGGAACGACTCTTCCAACGTGGCGAAGCCGGGGTCGGCGTGCACCAGCACCAGGTCGAACCACTGGTTGGCCCGGGTGGCCGCCCGCTCGTCGTGGCCGGCCTGGTCTCGCCGCTGGTTGACCAGGATGTCTCGCAAGCTGCACACCACCCGGGGGCGGCCGGGGCCGGCGGCATGGACCGCTTCCAGCAGGGGCTCCAGCTCGAAGCGGAACTTCTTGCGGCCGAAGGGGAACAGCTCCACCACCACGACGTGGGGATCGACGCGGTCGAGCTCGGCCAGCACGGTGGCCCGGCGGCGGGTCATGGCCTCGTCCACCGTCAGCGCCGGGTCGTGGCTCACCAGCTGGTAGTCGGGGTCGTGGCCGAGGGGGTCGAGGTTGACCACCCGCACCCCGTCGGGCACGGCGGTGCCGGTGGGGAACCGGCCCCCGTTCAACAGGGTGACGTCGAAGCGCTCCCGCAGCCCGTCGGCCAGCGCCAGGGAACGGGCCAGGTGGCCGAGGCCGAGGGCGTGCTGGCAGTGGAACAGCAGGCGCATCACGGTCGGGCCCTCAGCTCGTCGTCGCTGAACAGGCCGCCGTCGAGGACCGTGGTGGCCAGGTCGATGATGGCGGGCAGGTGGGCCAGGCGAGCGGTGTGGACCCGGTTCACAGCCCGGATGGCCCGCTCCACCAACAGTGCAGCGGCCAGGTGCCAGCGCAGGTTGGTGGCCGCCGGCAGCTCCCGCCGCTGGCGGTAACCGTCCAGAAAAGCGGCCGACAGGCTGGCGGCGGTGGATGCGTCGTGCTCGTCCATGAGGGTGCCGAGCTGGATCGTGGCCAGCAGGCTGGCGACGTCGCACGCCGGCTGGCCCAGCCCGGCCTGGTCGAGGTCGATCAGTCCGATGGGCACCGGGGGCGGGCCGGAGCCCAGGATGGCGTTGCCGGGATGGCAGTCGCCGTGGAGCAGGACGATCTCGCTGGCCGCCGGGCGGATCGCCAGCCGCCGGGCCACGGCGGTCACCGCCTCGGCCACGTCGGGCCGGGCCTTGGCCACCAACTCGGCGCTGGTGACGATCCGGTCGGCCCGCAGCCGGCTGAACGTGGAACACAGACCGGCGGTGGCCGCCACCGGCAGCTCGTGCAGATGGGCGATGGCCTGACCCAACCGGTGGAGGTGGTGGTTGCCGGCATCGTCGGCGGCCGCCCAGGGACGCCCGGCCAGCGCCTGCAGGGCGAGCACACCGGGAGCCGACCCCAGTACCTCCGGGGTGGCGAGGCCCGGCCGCCGGGCGAACCACCGGCTGACCAGCTCGTAGCGGGCAGCCAGCCGGTCGACGTCGACCGTGCCTGGGGCGTAGGCCTTGAGGTAGGCCACCGCAGCGCCGTCGGCGGCGAGCGCCCGCACCGTGAGCGACCGTTCCGGCGCGTACTCGGCCACCTCGCTGGCAACCCAGTTGCCCAGGCCGAGTTGCTCGGCCAGGGCCGGGTCGGCTGTGGTCAGGCGGGCGGCCTGGGGGAGCCGCCGGTCGTGGGGAAACACCCACCACCGGGCCCGCCACCGAGGGTCGGGGACCCCGAAGCGGTTGTCGGAGGCGGCCGGCGCGGCCAGGCTCGACGGCCCGGCGCCTTCGGCGTAGGCCCGGGCGGTGACGATCAGCGGGTCGCCTCCGGAGCAGCGCAGGCGCCACACCACCCGCAGGCTTTCGCCCAGGCGGTACTTGGCCCGGATCAGGGACGCCCCCACCACCGGCCCGTTCAACAGACCGAGCTCGCTCAACCGGGCCGTCACCGCTGACGGATCGAGGAGCTCGTCGCGCTGGGGCAGCAGCCGGTCGGGAGCGAGGGCCGGTGTGCCGGCCGCTGGCAATCGGGTCAGCACGGGATGACCTCGGTGGTGAAGCGGGTTGACGACGCACCATCGGCGGTGACGACCACCACCGGTGCGGGGAGGCGGAGGCCGTAGCTGGGCGACACCCAGCCGGCGGCGATGCGTACCGGGCCGGGGGGGTCGACGATCGTGATGCGGGCGCCGGGTACGGTCAGCTCCACCCGGCCCGGGAGGTCGCGACGCCGGATGGCGTCCCACGCTTCGGGCGACAGGTGCCAGCGCAGGTCGTAGCGGTGGGGCGACGGAGCGGTCAGCTCGTCTTCGATCAGCCAGGAACGGGTGACCCGGCACAGCCGGAGGCGGCGGGTGTGAGTGGCGTCGTGGTTGGGGCTGGTGGCTTCCGCCACCACCGTGTCGTAGCGGCCGTCGTCGTGACGCTGGACCAAGAGGGCCTGGGGGAATGGTCCCCGGGGCTTGCCCGGGCGGTAGGTCACCTGGTCGAGCCCGTCCACCGTCACCGTGTTGTGGGCGGCGGTGCCCTTGAACCAGTGGCGCCACGGTCCGTCGTCACGGTCATAGGTGTAGCGGCCGGGATCGACCACGACCGTGTGGCCCCCGGTGTGGAGCTCCACACTGAGCTGGTCGTAGTGCCCGTGGCCGCCGTCGCCCAGGGGGCCGCAGTCGAGCACGGCCCAGGCTTCGTCGCTGTAGGCGACGGGCCCGTCGCCCCACCCTGAGCGCTGCACGGCGTAGCCGCCGGCGGCGAAGGTGGCACCCACCTCGTCGGGGGCCCGGCCGTCGGCCCCCAGGGTGGCCGCCCACCGCAGATCGGGGCGGTCGAGTACGTCGGCGGCCAGGGCCAGCAGGGCCCGGAAGTCGCCCTGGTCGCCGTCGGACAACGCCGGCATGGTGCCGTCGGGTCGCTGGAGGTGGAGGGCAACGGTGGCCGCCCGGTCGGCCCGGCTGGCCAGGGTCGGGGGCACGGCCAGGCCGGCCTGGCCGGCGGCCGCTATCGCCCCCAGGAGCGACCGCAGCACGAGGCAGTGGTAGTCGCTCGAGCGCTCGCGGTGCACCCCGTCGTCGCCGATGTCGGTGGCGGCGTTGTCGGCCAGCAGGTGGAGCGCGGCCGACGCCTCACCGGGGCGGTCGAAGGCCAGTGCGGCCAACACCAGTGTGTAGACCTCCAGCGTGCGGTGGTTGCGCTCCGGGGTGAGATGGGCCGCCAGATGCTCGACGTCGGCCTCGATGCGGGCCACCAGCCTCTCGGCCAACCCCGAGCGCAGCCCCTGGTAGGCGGGGGCGGCGGCGAATCGCTGCCAGGCGTAGAGCCAGTTCTGGATGCGGCGGGCCGAGACGTCGGAGGTGTGGTGGCCCACCGGGACCTGCCGGCAGAACGAGTCCACCAGATCTTCCCAGGCGTCGAGGTATCGACGGTCGCCGCTGGCGGCGAAAGCGGCGCCGAGATCGAGACCCTCGTAGAGCTTGACCCACTCGATACCCCACTCTTCGTCGATGCCGTCGGCCGCTCGCAGCCAGTCGGGGCGGCGGCCAGGCGCCAGCTCCCGCCCGGCGTGGGTGAAACGACCGGACACCGCAGCGTCGGCCACGGCCGGCGAGCGGTGCAGATGGTCGATGACGCACAACACCGGCAGGGGTGCGGCGGCGAGCGTGGCCGGGGGCATCAGCGGAGCCGCCGTCCGGTTGGCGTCGCCGGCGCCGGAGCCCCGGGGGCCAGGGGCTGCCGGCCGGCGAACAGCTGCACGAGCTGGTGGGCCAGACGCTCGCCGTCGAACCGCTCGTGGACCGCGGCGGTGCCGGCCTCCGCCAGCTGCCGGGCCAGTTCGGGGTCGCGAGCCAGACGCTGCAGGGCGTCGGCCAGGGCGATCGGATCGTCGGGCGGCACCAGCAGCCCGGTCACACCGTCGGTGATCAACTCGGGGATGCCCGACACCGTGGTCGACACGGCGGGCAGCCCGGCGGCCATCGCCTCCACCAGCACGTTGGGGATACCGTCGCGGTCGCCGTCCTCGTCGACCCGGCAGGCCAGGGCGAACACCGACGACCGGCGCAGTTCGGTGAGGAGCTGGGCCTGGCTTATCGTGCCCCGGAACTGCACCACCCCGTCGAGGCCGAGGTCGCCCACCAGGTCGGCCAGGGCCACCGCCTCACTGCCGGTCTCGCCCGCCACCACCAGCTCGACGGCCACCCCGCGGCGATGGAGCTGGGCGACGGCCCGGATGAGCACATCGAACCCCTTCTTGGGCACCAGGCGCCCCACGCTCACGATCCGCAGGTGCGGCGGCCGTTCGGCCGCCGGGGCGGCATCCAGCAACGCGGTCAGCTCGGCGTTGAGCCCGTGGTACACGAGATGGATCTGAGCCTGAGGGGCGATGGTGCGGAGATGGTCGAGGTTGGCGCCGGTGCAGGTCACGGCGAAGGCGGCCTCGTCGAGCTTCCGACGCAGGAGGCCGGCCGGATTGAGCGACTCCCGGTAGATGTCCTTGGCGTGGCCGGTGAACGAGAAGGGCAGGCCGAGGATGCGGGACGCCAACCACGCCACCGTGGTGGTGCCGTGGGCGAAGTGGGCGTGCAGATGGTCGGCACCCGGCCCCCGGTCGATCTCGTCGGCCAGGCCCACCGCCCACAGCAGCTCCTTCACATAGACCCGGTGCGGTCGCCAGCCCTGGTGGGCCCGGAACGCCTGGCGGGCGGCGGCGCCGGCGGCGGCGGCCAGGCCTCGGGGGTGCCGGCGGACCACTCGGCGCACGGCGGAGGCGTAGGCGGGAAGGTTACGGGCCAGCCAACGGGGAATGGTGGTGCCCGACAGCGAGGTGGTGACGGGAAGCCAGGTCGGTTCGGCCTTGATCCGGTCGACGATGGGATGGCGGGTGTCCTCGTCGGGAGGCCGGCACACGTAGAGCTGCAGGTCGACCCCGAGCTGCTCGAGGCGCCAGATCTCGCTGGCGATGAACAGCTCGGACAGCCGGGGGTAACCCTTGAGCACGTAGGCCACCCGGGGCGCCCGTGATGGCTGGGCGGCACCGGTCATGACGACACCTCGGGGAGTCGGTGGGCCCGGGCCAGCAGATCGACCCAGGCGGCGGAGCAGTGGTCGAGATCGAAGTGGGCCTCGGCCCGGTGGCGGCCGTTGCCACCGAGCTGGTGGCGGCGGGTCGGGTCCAGGCACAGGGTCCGCAGGGCCAGACGCAGGGCGGCGGGATCGCCCGGAGGGACGAGTAGGCCGGTGTCGTCGTCGCCGCCGTCGGACACCACGGCACAGGGGATGGCGGCCACGGTCGTGCCCACCACCGGGCGCCCGGCGGCCATGGCCTCCAGCACCACGTTGGGTAGGCCGTCGCGATCGCCGGCCCGGTCGAC
>CADEDH010000004.1:21876-39183 GCA_902826025.1 uncultured Actinomycetes bacterium | reverse complement strand
GCCCCCTGGGCCTCGGGCGAGGCTGCATCGAGCAGGGTCACCAGCGGGGCCAGGCGGGCGGCGTCGGGCTGCACCAGGGAGGCGTCGCCCGCCTTGGTGGCGAAGACGCCGGCCAGGAGGCCCCGGCTGGCCAGAGCCGTCACCTCGTTGACGGCGAAGGTTTCCGACAGCCGGGGCCAACCCGAGACGATGACGGCGACGGCCGTCATGCCGAGGCCCGGACCGCCAGCGGCGTCCGGGTGGCGGCGGCGGCCCAGGCGTACTGGGCGGCCAGGCCTTCAGCCAGCGTGGTGGTGGGGGTCCAGTCGAGCACGGTGCGGGCGAGCGAGGTGTCGGCCCCGGTACGGCGGACGTCGCCCCGCTGGGCGGGCCCCCACTCGAGCGGGACGGAATGGCCGGCGATCGAGCCCACCAGGTCGATGACCTGGCCCAAGGTGGCTTCCTGGCCGCCGCCGATGTTGAACACCGGCGGCAGCTGGCGATCGCTGTACATGGCCCGGACGGTGGCATCGACGGCGTCGGCGACGTAGGTGAAGTCCCGGGACTGGCTGCCGTCGCCCATCACCGGGAAGGCGGGGCCATCCAGGGCGGCCCGGCACAGGCGGGTCATGGCCATGTCGGGGCGCTGGCGGGGGCCGTACACCGTGAAGTAGCGCAGTCCGACCGTCTCCAGTCCACCGGCCCGGTACACGGCGGCCAGATCCTCTCCCATGCTCTTGGTCACCCCGTAGGGCGAGCGGGGCGAGCGGGGTGTTGCCGCCTCGGAGCAGGGGTAGGCGGCGGCGTCGCCGTAGACCGATGACGAGCTGGCGTACACCACCCGACGACAGCCGGTGGCCTGCGCCGCCTCCAGCATGCGCTGGCTGGCCAGGACGTTGTCCCGCACATAGCGGTCGAAACCCTCGCCGAAGCTGGCCCTTACGCCGGCCTGGGCCGCCAGGTGGATGATGGCCGGCCGGTCGGCCAGGAGGCCCGGGACGTCGAGGTCGACCAGGTTGCCCTCCACCAGGTCGAACCGCGGCTCGCCGGCCAGAGGTATCAGGTTCGCCCGCTTGAGGGCGGGGTCGTAGTAGTCGGTGAAAGCGTCGACGCCGGTGACGTGCCAGCCGTCGGCGATGAGCCGCTCGGCGAGATGGGAACCGATGAAGCCGGCACAGCCGGTGAGCACCACTCGCATTGTGATCTGTCTCCCAGGGGAACGGAGGGAGGGTGTTCGGAGTTCATGGTCCGTTCCCGTTGCGTTCAACTCTCCGGCCGGCGATGGGGCGGCAGCAATTGGCCATGGGTCCTAGTACCTAGGCCTGTTTCCCGTGAACCCGCTGGTGGGACCCTCAGTTATGGCATCGGTGCTACGACCATCGGGCAGTATCGGCAGGCCGGCCCCGATGCCACACTCGTTGTGTGAAGGGATGGCGCGAATCCGAACCGGCGGCGGCCGATACTGAGATCGCGCCGCTGAGCCTGCGCCACATCCTCGGCGCTCCCCCCGTCGACGACAGCTGGTGGGGCCAGCACCGCAATCTCCTGTGGTCGCTCACCGGCTGGCTCACGTCGGCCGCCGTGGTGGTGTCGGCCGGCTACCTGTTGTGGGCCATGATGTACCGCGACGCCAGCGACGCCGATCCTTTCCTCGGCCTTCCCCGGCCCCGGGCCACGTCCACCACGGCGCCTCCACCCGACGCTGGCCCTCCCGACGTGGCCGATGTGGTGAAGGTGGTGCGACCCGAGCCGTTGTCGGTCGCCTCCACGGCGAACAGTGTGGGTGACGGGGTCACGACCGAGTCGAAGAACAGCGGTACCGGCGACGACGGCGGACGGTCGGGGCCCAATTCGGGTCCCGGGGGCCCGGGCTCGCCCACCACCGCGACCTCGGGCACCGCCGGAGCCACGCCCACCGACGATGATCGCGGCCGCAACCGGGGCCAGGGCGGGGGCTCGTCGGAGTCGACCAGCACCACCACCCAGAGCACAACCACGCAGACCACCACGACGCAGAGCACCACCACCCGGGCGACATCGAGCACCTCCACGTCGCCCACGGTGGACGACAAGGGCGGTGGCTCGGGGTCTGGGTCTGGGTCTGGGTCTGGGTCTGGCTCTGGCTCCGGGTCCGGCTCGGGGTCCGGGTCCGGGTCCGGCAAGGGCTGAGACCCAGCGGTTCTACGACCATCGTGCACTAGCGGGCCCGGCCCTGGTCTGGGGCACGATGGGGAACATGCCCCGCTACCTCTTCTCGTCGCACGACGGCTTCGGCCTCGGGCACGTAAAGCGCAACGCCACGATCGCACGGGCGCTGCTGGCGGCCGAGCCGGAGGCCGAGGTCACGTTGGTGACCGGGGCCGCCCGCAAGCCCAGCTGGCTGGGCGACGATCCCCGCCTCGGACTCGTTGCCGTCCCACCGTTGATCAAGGACTCGTCGGGGGCGTACCGGAACGGCGAACTGAGCTTCGAGGATGCCCTGCGCCAGCGAGCCGCGATCTTCGAGCGGACCGTAGCCGAGGTCCGGCCCGACGTGATCGTGGTCGACCGTCATCCCTACGGCACCGCAGGCGAGCTCCGGCCCGGCCTGGAGGCGGCGGTCGCCAGTGGCGCCCGGCTCGTGTTGGGGCTGCGGGACATCCTCGACGAGCCGATGCGGGTGCGCCAGGAGCTGGCCGGCGACGGTTGGGCCGGTGTGGCCGACCTGTTCGACTCGGTGCTGGTGTACGGCGAGTCGGCCCTGTGCGACCACGAGGCCGAGTACGGCCTGCCGGTGACACCCACCTACTGCGGATGGGTGGTGGAGGCCGTCAGCCCCGCACCCCGCGATCCGGCCGTCGTGGCCGTGGCCGCCGGCGGCGGGGGCGACGGCGATGCGGTGTACACCCTGGCCGGCGAGCTGGCGGGCCTCCTGCCCGACCGCCGGGTGGTGGTGGCGGCCGGGCCCTACGCCAGCCGCAGCCTGCCGCTGGCCGTTGGCGGCCGGGTGACCGTGGCCCGCGACGTGCCGGGCTGTGCCGGCCTCTTCGCCCGTGCCGGGGCGGTGGTGCAGATGGCGGGCTACAACTCGACGGTCGAGTCGCTGGCGGCCGGCGTGCGGCCCATCCTGGTACCCCGCCGCAGCCCCCGCCGCGAGCAGGCCATCCGGGCCACCCGGCTGGCGGCGATGGGCTTGGCCGACGTGGTCGACGAAGGGGCGCCGGCAGACGAGGTGGCCTGGTTGCTCGGTCGGCCCCGCCTCCTGGCCGCCGGCCAGGTGGAGGCCCACGGCCTCCGGCTCGACGGTGCTGCCACGGCCGCCATCCATCTGATGGCCCAGGTGGTGGCGGGCGCCCGGATGGCAGGGCCGGTCCGATGACCGGGCGCTTCCTGATCGGTGCCATCCGATGATCCGGGCGGTCACCCGGTTCCGGAGTTCGATCCGTCCCTGCCGCCGCGCCCTGGTGCTGGGAGCGGCGCTCACGGTGCTGCAGGTCGGTTTCGACCTGGCCCAACCGTGGCCGCTCCGCTGGGTGGTGGACGGGGTGCTGACGGCCGAACCCCGACCGGCCGACACGAATCTGCGGGTCGGG
Source organism: uncultured Actinomycetes bacterium (assembly GCA_902826025.1). GTDB lineage: Bacteria > Actinomycetota > Acidimicrobiia > Acidimicrobiales > SZUA-35 > CADEDH01. The sequence goes on along the minus strand of CADEDH010000004.1, from coordinate 35,632 downwards.
CTGGCCGTGCTGTCGCTGGTGGGCCTGGTCGGGGTGGGTTCGGTGGTGAACTACTGGGCCACCCGCCTTCTCAGCTCGGCCGGGCTCCACATCGCCGCCGACCTCCGGTTACGGGTGCTGTCGCACCTCCAGAAGCTCTCGCTGTCGTACCACGGCCGCCAACGGGTGGGCGACCTGACGGCCCGGGTCACCAGCGACGTGGCGTCGACCCAGGACATGATCGTGCAGGTGCTGTCGGTGCTGCTCCCGTCCACCGCCATGGTGGCCGGGATGTTCGTGGTGATGCTGGCCATCGACCCGCTGTTCACCGTCCTGGCCCTGCTCGTGACGCCGGTTCTGGCGCTGATGACCCATCGATCCCGTATGGACCTTCGGCTGGCCGCCCGCCAGGTGCGCAAGAGCGATGGTGCCATCGCCTCGGCCGCCGCCGAGGATCTGTCGGCGGTCCACCTGGTGCAGGCCTTCACCCTGGAGACCGACCGCATGACCCGGTTCGTGTGGCTCACCCAGGACAGCCTGTCCGCCGGCCTCCGGTCGGTCCGCCTGCAGGCCCGGTTCTCGCCCATGGTGGACCTGGCCGGAGCGTGCTCGGTGGCCGTCGTGCTGTGGTTCGGGGCCCAGCGGGTGCTGTCGGGCCACCTCAGCCTGGGCGTGCTTCTCGTGTTCCTCAGCTATCTGGGGTCGCTCTACAAGCCGATCAAGGCGCTGTCGAAGCTGGCCCAAGTGGTGACGAAGGGAGCGGCCGCCGCCGAACGGATCGGCGACGTGCTCGACACCGAGGCCGAGATCAGGGACGAGCCGGGGGCCGTGGCCCGCCCCCTCCGGGGTGGGATCGAGTTGCGTCAGGTGGGCTTCTCCTACGGGCGGGAGCCGGTGCTGGAAGACATCTCGTTCACGGTGGCGCCGGGGGAGACGGTGGCGCTGGTGGGCCCCACCGGTGCTGGCAAGAGCACCGTGGCCTCGCTGATCCCACGGCTGCTCGACGTCGACAGCGGGGCGGTGCTGGTAGACGGCCTCAACGTCCGCCAGCACGAGTTGGCGTCGTTGCGCCGCCAGGTCTCGATGGTGCTGCAGGACACAGTGCTGCTCGAGGGCACCCTGTGGGACAACATCGTCTGCGGCCAGCAGGCCACCCGGCGCCAGGTGCAACGGGCGGTAGACCTGGCCCTGGTGAGCGAGTTCGCCTGCCGCCTACCCGACGGTCTCGACACCCGGATCGGGGAGCGGGGGGCCAACCTGTCGGGCGGCCAACGCCAGCGGGTGGCCATCGCCCGGGCGATCCTGCGGGACGCCCCGATCATCATCCTCGACGAACCCACCTCGGCCCTCGACGCCAACTCCGAGCAGCTCCTGGTGGCGGCGCTCGACAACCTGCCGGCCGGCCGGACCCGGATCATCATCGCCCACCGGCTCTCCACCGTCCGCGACGCCGACCGGATCATGGTCTTGAACCAGGGTCGGCTGGTGGAGTCGGGTAGCCACGACGAGCTGGTGGCCCTGTCCGGCGGTCTCTACCGCCGCATGGTCGGCTTCCAGATCGGCCACGAACGCCTGGCCGACGTCAGCTGACCCCGCCTCCGGCCGGTGGCCGGTGGAACTCGACGGCGAAGGTGACCGGGCCCTGGTCGAAGGTCACGTGGTGGAGGCGGGCCGGCGGGATCACCATGGCGTCGCCGGTGCTCACCACCCGTACCTGGTCGGGCTCGTCCTCGAACCGGAACGACAGGGCTCCGGTGTATACCACCAGGCGGCCCCACACGCCGTCGGCCACCCGGTGGGCCCGGCGCAGGCCGGCTGGGGCGGTGTGCTCGTCGAACACGTCGGTGGTGCGCACATGGTCCAACCCCGGGGGCAGCGCCGCCGGCTGCGGTGCTTCCCCGGCCGGGGCCATCAGCCCCTGGCTCCGGCCCGGCCCAGGATGGCCACCAGAAACTCCGACGTCGGGGTGAACGGGCGCAGGTCCCAGCTCGACAGCCGCACCTCACCCTCCAGGCCGGCTGCCGCCACATCGGCGTCGAACTCGTCGAACCCGTAGTCGCGCCCGCCGCCGAACCCGACCACCAGCCGGCCACCGTCGGCCAGATGGGCGCCCAGCCGCTCGAGCACGGTGCGCCGGGTGGCCGGGTCGAGGAACGTGACCACGTTGCCGGCGCACACGATGGCGTCGAACCGATCGGGCTCCAGGTCGAGCTCCGACAGGTCGCCCACCAGCCACCGGGAGCCAGGGTGGTCCTGCTCGGCCGCCGCGATCAGGGCCGGGTCGATGTCGACCCCCACCACCAGGTGGCCCAGCTCGGCCAGGTGGCCGCCCACCCGGCCCGGCCCGCAGCCGGCGTCCAGGATCCGGGCGCCCCGGTCCACCATGGCGTCGATCAGCCGGGCCTCACCGTGCAGGTCCCGGCCCTCGGCCGCCATCGTGCGGAACCGCTCGATGTACCAGGCCGAGTGCCCGGGATTCTCCTCGATCTGGCGCAGCCAACGGTTACCGGTCACGGGACCGACGGTACCGGGCCGGTCAGGCGAAGGTGTAGGGCTCCAGCGTCTCCTGGGCCCGGATCCGCCACTTGTGCCAGTTGCCGCCGCCGTAGTAGCCGAGGCTGCCCGGCTCGGCCCGGCCGTAGCCGTTGAAGTTGGAAAGGCAGTCCCGGAGGGGAGCGGTGGCCAGGTCGGCCTCGGCGCAGTGCACGGCCCACTGCTCCTCGTTCTCCTTGTGCACGTCCACCATCTGGTGGCCGGCGTCGCGCATCAGGCTGAGCAGCCACACCACGTAGTCGCTGTGGTCCTCGATGCCGTCCATGAAGTTGAAGCTGCCGCCCCCACCCTGGGGGCCGGTGATCACGAACAGGTTGGGGAAGCCGCTGGAATGCAACCCGAGGAAGGTGCGGGTGCCCTCATCCTGCCACTTGCCGCCCAGCGTGCGGCCGTTGCGTCCGGTTACCACGTTGAACGTTGCGGGGGCCATGAAGTCGAACCCGGTGGCGTAGATCAGCACGTCGAGGTCGTACTGCACCCCGCCGTGCTCCACCCCCGTCTCGTTGATCTGGCGCACCCCGAGCGGGGCGGTGTCGACCAGGTGGACGTGGGGCAGGTTGAACGTGGGCAGGTACTCGTCGTGGAACGTGGGCCGCTTGCAGCCGTAGGGGTAGTACGGCTTGAGTGCCTCGGCCGTGGCCGGATCCTCGATGATGGCGTCCACCCGGTCCCGGATCTGCTCCATGATCCGGTAGCTCGACTGCAGCTCCCGCTGCGTCTGCTCCTCCCGGCTGGGCCGGGGGGCGTCGGGTCGGCGCTCCCGACGGGCCGGCGGCTCGGCCTTGCCGGCCAGGTAATCGTCGTTGGCCTGCAGGGCCCTCCGGCCGATGAGCTTGGCGAACCGGGCCCGGCGGGCCCGGGCCCACCCCGGCTGGGCCCGCCACTCGTCGATCTCGGCCTGGCTGGTGCGGCGTTGGTCGCGCACGTCGATCGTCGACGGGGTGCGCTGGAACACGTACAGCTCGCCAACGATCTTGGCCAGTTCGGGGATGGCCTGAACGGCGGTGGCGCCGGTACCGATGATGCCCACCCGCTTGCCCTCCAGGGCCACGTCGTAGTCCCACCGCGAGGTGTGGAACGACGCCCCACCGAATCGCTCCATACCGTCGATCCGGGCCAGGCGGGGGGTGGTGAGCACCCCGTTGGCCAGGATCACGAACCGGGCCTTCATCTCGTCGCCCCGGTCGGTGCGGACCGTCCAGCGCTGGGCGTCCTCGTGCCACTCGGTACCGGTGACGGCGGTGTGGAACAGGCAGTGATCGTAGAACCCGTAGTTCTCGGCGATCTGCTGGCAGTACTCGAAGATCTCGAACCCGGAGGCGAACTTCATGCTGGGCACGTAGCCCGTCTCGTCGAGCAGGGGGAGGTAGGAGTACGACTCGACGTCGCAGGCGATCCCGGGATACCGGTTCCAGTACCAGGTGCCGCCCACGTCGCCCCCCTTCTCGCAGAAGCGGATGTCGGTGAAGCCGGCCTGGCTGAGCTTGTACCACAGCAGCAGCCCCGAGAAGCCGCCGCCCACCACCAGGATCTCGCACTCGTCGGTCAGCGCCTCCCGGGGCACGGGCGGCGCCGAGTAGTGGTCTTCCAGGTAGCGGGCGAACGTGCCTTCCATGGCCATGTAGTCGTCGGTGCCCCGACGGACCTCGTTGAACTGCCGGTAGCGGGCCTGGGCCTCCTCGTTGAAGGTGGCGTCGACCTTGAAGGCGGGGAGCGTGAGCAACTCGGCGTCGGTGACGACGTCATAGCCCTTGCCTTCGATCCGGTTCGACGCCTTGGCCGCCCGGGTGTTGAACAGCTTGCGCCCGGTCGCCGGATCGATCCGCACCGGTGGTACCTGCTCGGCCATGTGGGCGCTCCTCCCCTTCGGTGGTGCTCCATGGGCGACGCACGCGATCGCACCCACAGCACCTCTCGCCTACGGGGGCCGAGGCTACCGCCCTTGGTGCTCCCGGAGCCAGAGGGCGGCCTGCACCCGGTCCGACACCCCGATGCGCTGGAACACGCTCGTGAGGTGGGCCTTCACCGTGCGCTCGCTGATGCCCAGGCGGCGGGCGATCTGTTTGTTGGCCAATCCCTGGCCCACCAGCGACAGCACCTCCAGCTCCCGCTCCGTGAGGCCCGATCCGGCGTCGGCCGGCGCCCGCCGCTGTTCCAGCAGCACCCGTCCGGCCCGAGGGTCGAGGGGGGCGTCGCCCTGGGCCGCCGAGCGGACGGCGTCGAGCAGCTTCTCCGGGTCGATGTGCTTGAGCAGGTAGCCCTGGGCGCCGGCGTTGAGGGCGTCGACGATACGGGTCTCCTCGCCGAACGAGGTGAGGATCACCACCCGGGTGGAGGCGCCGGCGGCCACGATGCGCCGGGTGGCGTCCACCCCGTCGCCGTCGGGCATCGACAGGTCCATGAGGATCACGTCGGGCTGGGCCCTCTCCACCAACACGACGGCCTCGTTGCCGCTGGCCGCAGTGCCCACCAGCTCCATGTCGTCGGTGGTGGAGAACAGCCGCTCCAGGCCTTGGCGCACGATGGCATGATCGTCGGCCACCGCCACCCGGATCCGGGCCGCCTGCACCCGGTTGTCGCTGAATCCGCTCTCGCTCATCGGATTGGCACCTCCAGCATCAGCACCGTGCCGTGGCCGGGGGCCGACGACAGGCTCACCGTGGCCCCCATGCTGGCGGCCAGCCCGCTCAGGGCCTTGAGGCCCATGTGGCCGTGGCGCTCCCCGATCTCGGATTCCGGCATGCCCCGTCCATTGTCGATCACCTGCAGCACCACCGTCTCATCGTCTCCGTCGACCCGTACCGCCACCTGGGAGGCTCCGGCATGGGCGGCCACGTTCCGGAGCCCCTCCTGGGCCGCCCGGTACACGAGCTGGGTCTGGTCCGTGGCCAGGAGCTCCACCGGAGCGTCGACCACCAGGGACGACACGATACCGCGTGCTTCCAGCTTGGCCGTCAGATCGCCCAGGGCCGCCTCCAGCCCTTCCTCGTAGAGGTTGGGCGGGTAGATCTCGACCAGCAGCGAGCGCAGGGCCCGTACCGAGTCCCGTACCTGATCGCCGGCCTCCCGGATCTCGTCTCGGCTCGGCGGGCGGTTGGCCCGGGCGGCGGCGCTGAGGGAGAAGGCAACACCGGCCAGATCCTGCACCACGCCGTCGTGGAGGTCGCTGGCGATCCGGCGCCGCTCGGCGTCGGTGGCCTCGATGGCCGACCGCAGCAGCTGCTCGCGTTGGTCCTGGGTGCGCCGCAGACGGCGGGCCAACGAGGTGGCCAGCGGGACCTGCAGCAGCTCGAGCAGCACCAGCGAACCGAGGGTGACCGGGGCGAAGCGGAGCCAGGCCCGACGGCCGGCCTCCTCCACCTGGGAATACTTGAAGTACGCCTCGAACAGGACCGGCGTGTTGCTCTCGTGGATCTCGAGCAGCTGATAGACCTCGAGCAGCTTGTCGACCTGGCTCTCGTAGCGGTTCTCGGGATCGCTGAGGTCGCTCACGTGGGCGTGGACGTCCTGGCCGGCCAGTGCCTCCAGCTTGTCGTCGTCCATGTCGAACTGCTCGCCGATCAGGCGGGGCTCGTCGGAGTAGAGGATCGTGCCGTCAGCGGCCCAGATCTTCACCCGTATGAGGGAGCCGCCCCGGATGACCTGGCCTCGCACCACCCGGTCGATCCGTTCCAGGTACTCGGGATCCATCACCAGGATGTCGTCGGTGAGGATGGGCTCTACCGCCGATTCGGCGGCGATCGCGGTGACGCGGTCGGCGTCGGCGATGGCGTCCTGGGTGCCGACCCGACGGCTGACCCAGGCGGTGGCCACGGCCACGATCATCAGGGTGACGAGGCCGGTGGCGGCGTACCGCAGCACGAGGCGAGAGGTCGGCAGCTCGTCGTGGAAGGCCGAGCCCGACCGGGAGGACGACAGGATCAGTAGATCGTCTCCCTGAGGCGCTGGGGGTAGTCGGCGTCGTAGGCCGCGCCGTCGATCTCGCCCCCGGTGATGGCAGCCATGATCTGGCCCACCGTGGGCAGCTCGTCGGCTGTGCGGTGCCCGGCCGGATCCCACAGGTTCGAGCGGACCAGGGCCTTGGGGCACTGGGTGTAGACCCGTTCGGCCGTGATCTCCACCACGAGAGTGGGGAGTTTGCCGTCCATGGCGAAGCCGGCCCGCAAGGCCTCGTCGGTGCGGAGCCGAGCCCGGCCGTTGACCCGCAACGTCACGCCGATGCCGGGCACCAGGAAGAGCAGGGCCACCCTCGGATCGGTCACGATGTTGCGCAGCGAGTCGAGCCGGTTGTTGCCTCGCCGGTCGGGCAGCAGGAGCGTCCGGGGATCGGCCACCCGCACGAAGCCGGCGGGATCGCCCCGGGGTGAGCAGTCGAGCCCGTCGGGGCCGGAGGTGGCCAGCACCATGAACGGCGACGCTTCGATGTAGGCCCGGTGGAGGGGGGAGATGTGGTCGATCTCCTTCACCACGGCCGCCGGCACCGGATCGCCGTACAAGCCCTCGAGGGCGGCGATCGACCCGATGACGTCGCCGTCCGCTCCGGGGTGGGCGCCGCCGGCCGCGACGCTGCTCGTTGAGTTCGCCCGGTCCATCGCGCCATGGTAGCGGTGGGCCTGGTCGGCGTCCGGACCATCGTCGTGGGTAGCGTTGCGCCGTGCCCGTGAGCCCGATGGCCTCCCACTGGGGCCCCTTCCTGATCGACAGCGACGGTGGGTCGGTACGGGGTGTCCATCCCCATCCGGCCGACCCCGATCCATCGCCGATCAGCGGGGGCCTCGCCGCTGTCACCCGCTGCCGGGTGGGGCGGCCAGCCATCCGGCGCTCGTGGCTGGAGGGCGGGCCCGGCACCGCAACCGAGCGGCGCGGGGCCGAGCCGTTCGTGGAGGTCGGCTGGGGCGAGGCGCTCGATCGGGTGGCGGCCGAGCTGGCCCGCGTCCGGGACGATCTCGGGACCGACGCCATCTACGGCGGATCCTACGGCTGGGGCTCGTCGGGCCGGTTCCACGACCCGACCACCCAGACCGCCCGCTTCCTGCGCCTGTTCGGCGGGTGCACCGTCAGCCGGGGCACCTACTCGGGGGCGGCGGCCGAGGTCGTGGTTCCCCACGTGCTGGGCCTCACCTACCACGAGGCGGTGGCGGCTCAGACGTCGTGGTCCCGCATCGCCGCCCACACCGAGCTGCTGGTCAGCTTCGGGGGTCTGCGCCTGAGCAACACCGATGTCACCTACGGAGGCCAGGGCCCGCACCTCACCCGGACCTGGCTGGGGCGGGCGGCCGAGCGGGGGATGCGGATGGTGGGGGTGGCCCCGGTGGACGACGACCTGCCGGCCGGCCTGGCCCGGCGGTGGTTCCCCATCCGGCCCGGCACCGATGTGGCCCTCATGTGCGGCCTGATCCACACCCTGGTGACCGAAGGCCGGGCCGATCTCACCTTCCTTCGCCGGTGGTGTGTGGGGTGGGAGCGGCTGTGGGCCTACCTGGCCGGCTCCGGCGGCGAGCCGCCCCGTTCGGCCGAATGGGCCGCATCCGTGACCGGCGTGGGGGCCGGGGAGATCCGGGCCCTGGCCCGGGACATGGCGGCGCACCGCACGCTGGTGAACCTCACGCTGTCGATCCAGCGGGCCGATCACGGGGAGCAGACGTGGTGGATGGGCATCGCCCTGGCCGCCGTGCTGGGCCAGATCGGCCTACCCGGCGGGGGGATCGCCTTCCCCTTCGGGGCGGCCGGCAACGTGGGGGCGGGCCAGACCCGGGAACCGGTACCGGGGCTGCCCGTGCCCCTGCTGCCGCCGGGCCCGGTGATCCCGGTGGCCCGGGTGGCCGACATGCTGGAGCACCCCGGGCAGGGCTTCCATGCCGACGGCGGCTACGACCTCTATCCCGACGTGCGGCTCGTGTACTGGACCGGCGGCAACGTGTTCCACCACCACCAGGACCTCAACCGTCTGGCCCGGGTGTGGCAGCGCCCGGAGACGATCGTGGTCCACGAGCCGTTCTGGACGGCCACCGCCCGCCGGGCCGACATCGTGCTGCCCGTCACCACACCGCTGGAGCGTGACGACCTGGGCGGTGCCGAGACGATGCTGGTGGCCATGGTCCAGGCCATCGAGCCGGTGGGCGAGGCCCGCCACGACCACGACGTGTTCGCTTCGCTGGCCCACCGCCTCGGGTTCGGGCCCGCCTTCACCGAGGGCCGGACGGCGGGGGAGTGGGTCCGCCACCTCTACGACCGCTACCGGCAAGCCAACCCGGCCGCCCCGGCGTTCGACGAGTTCTGGGCGGCGGGGTCGGTGGCCCATCCGGTGGCCCCGATGGGTGGGACCGACCAGGTGTTCCTGGAGCGGTTCCGGGCCGACCCGGAGGCCCATCCGCTACGCACCCCGTCGGGCCGGATCGAGCTCTGGTCGGCCACGATCGACGGCTACGGCTACCCCGACTGCGCCGGCCACCCCCGGTGGTACGAGCCGTTCGAGCGCCTGGGCGGGGCGGGGGCCGACCGATGGCCCCTGCACCTCGTGTCGAACCAGCCCCGGTGGAGGCTCCACAGCCAGTACGACCATGGCCCGCCCAGCCAGGCGGCCAAGGTGGCGGGGCGGGAGCCGGTGCGGATCAACCCGGTCGACGCCGCCGCCCGGGGGATCGCCACCGGCGACGTGGTACGCCTCCACAACGAGCGGGGGGCCTGCCTGGCCGGGGCGGTGGTGAGCGGGGCGGTGGCCCCCGGGGTGGTGGAGCTGGCCACCGGTGCCTGGTACGACCCGGGCCCCGACGGGACCTGCCGCCACGGCAACCCCAACGTGCTCACCCGCGATAAGGGGACGTCGCAACTGGCCCAGGGGCCGAGCGCCCAGACGTGCCTGGTGGAGGTGACCCGCTTCGACGGCGAGCCGCCCCCGGTGCAGGCGTTCGATCCACCCGAGCTGATCGGCCGCTGACCTCGGATCGGCTACGAGCTCTTGAGCCGCTCCACCTCTTCGGTCAGGCGCTTTTCGTCCATGTCGCCGTACTCGGTGCGAGCGAGGATCGTGCCGTCGTCGTTCACGAACAGGAACGTGGAGCGGCCGGTGGCGCCGAGGCGGGGCCACAGCTCCCCGGTCTCGTCGTTGAGGTGGGTGATGGCGCCCGTGCCGGTGTAGTCGACGAACTCGCCGAAGTCGGCGCCGGGGGCGAGGCCGGCGATGCCCACGAACTGGACGTCGGAACCGGCGTTGGAATCAGCGACCGCTGCGACCGCAGGGCCTTCGGCTCGGCACGCCCCTCACCACGGGGCCCAGAACCAGACGACCAGGTCCTTGCCGGCCAGCGAGCCCAGGTCGAACGAGGTGCCCTCGATCGTGGCGGCCTGGCCCTGGAGCGCGTCGGCGTCGAGCCGGGGGGCGCCGGGGTCGGCCGGCGCCTTGGTGGCTGCGGCTCCGCCGCCGGCGGTGGCGGACGTGGCGGTCCCCCCGGGCAGGGTGAGCGCCGGGGCCGAAGACGGTGTGGCGCTGGCGGGGACAGCGGGAGACGACGATGGGGCGCTGGTGGTGTCGGTGCCCGAACTGCAAGCGGCCAGAGCGAAGCTCAGCGTCAGGGCGCCGGCCAGCGACCGGCCCCGGCCGGGCGGGGCGAAGGAGCGTTGCATGGGCGCAGAGTCTGCCACGGCGGGCGACGTTCCGGGCGGCGGCTCGGCTCGCCATGGGATCGATCCCTCGCCGGATGCCACCGGCCGGGCCGTCACCGAGGCTACGTTGACCGGCCAGCGGTGCGGCACACGACAACCGAGGGAGAGCGAGCGATCCATGGCGATCAGGGACAAGATTACGGCCGGCGTCCAACCCCACCTGGAGCCGGGAGAGACCGTCCAGGCCGTGTTCGCGGCCCAGACGATCAGCCCGTACTGGGCCGTGCTCACCTACCTCGTGCTGTTCTTCAACAAATACCGGGTGGTGGTGGCGACCGACCGCCGGATCCTGGTCTGCAACACGGCCACCTTCACCACCGCCAAGGTGAAGGAGCTACTGGCCACCCATCCCCGCCAGACGCGGATCGGCCCCCCGTCGGGCCTGTGGTGGAAGTGCGAGAGCCTGGGCGAGAAGATGTACGTGCACAAGCGCTTCCACAAAGACGTGCAACAGGCCGACTCGGTGCTGGGCCACGCCTGATCGTCGGCTGTGCCAAACGCCCCGGTGCCCAGGCACCGGTTGCCGGGGTAGGCCGGGCCGGCCAGACTCATGGGCCATGGACTTCGACCTGGCACAAGTGGACCACCTGCTGAGCACCACCCGGGCGGTGCGCAAGCGCCTCGACTTCGAGCGCGAGGTGCCCGACGACGTGCTGCTCGACTGCCTCCAGCTCGCCGTGCAGGCGCCCACCGGTTCCAACCGCCAGGGCTGGCGGTGGCTGGTGATCCGGGACCAGGACAAGAAGGACAAGCTGACGGAGCTGTACAACCGCACCGCCCTCGGCTACCTCACCGAAGCGGCCAAGACGGCCGAGCAGGGGAGCCAGACCGGCCGGGTGATGGGTTCGGCCCTGTTCCTGGCCGAGAACCTGTCCCGGGTGCCGGTCATGGTGATCCCCCTGATCGTGGGCCGGGTGGAGCCCGGCACCAGCGCCGCCGGCCTCTTCGGGTCGATCATCCCCGCCATGTGGAGCTTCCAGCTGGCCCTGCGCAGCCGGGGCCTGGGGTCGTGCTACACCACCCTCCACCTGGCCCACGAGGCCGAGGCGGCCGAGCTGCTCGGCATCCCGGCCCACATGACCCAGGCCGGCCTGCTGCCGGTGGCCTACACCAAGGGCACCGACTTCAAGCCGGCGGAACGGCCGCCGGTGGAGGAGATCACCTACCTCGACACCTACAAGAACCCGATCCGTTAGACGCCGGCGGGGCGGTGTAGGTGGCGGTAGGCGGGGGAGCGGACGAACGATGGCGGCGGACGGGCCCGAGGGGGCCGGCGAGGTGATCGCCGCCCTGTCGGAGCGCTATGGGGAGCTGGTCGGGGAGATGAGGTTCCTGGCCGGCCCCAACCCGCCCCTCTACCCGTCGGCCAGCGCCTTCCGCTTCGCCTGGGACCCCGAGCACGGCAGGGAGACAGCGGCCCCCAGCGCCCTGGCTCAGGAGCTGGACCTGACGATCACGGCCATGACCGAGGGCGTGGAGATCCACATCGACCCGATGGTGGCGGACGAGGCGGCCACCGGATCCAACCTGGCCGCGCTGCTGGCCACGCCGGCCACCATGGCGGCCCGGGAGAAGGCCGAGCAGGGCTGCGGGGCCCTGGCCCGAGGGTGGTGCGAGGAAGCCGAGCATCTCTTCGTGGCCGGCGCCCGGCTCGATCCCACCGATCCTGGCCTCCGCTTCGGGGCCGGGCTGGCCGCCTGGCGCCAGGGCTCGGTCCGCGCCGCCCACCACTTCAACCTGGCCAGCCGGTACCTGGCCCCCACCGACCAGGCCGGTTCGGCCTACGTGGCGATCCTGGCCGCCGCCGTTCAGGAGCGGTTGGGCGACACCGACGAGGCCCGTCGGGGGCTCACCGAGGCGGCCGCCCGGCTCGACGGGCCGTGCCCCGCCATCACCCTCCACCTGGCCCGCCTGGAGCCGGATCGACGCTCGTGGGGTGAGGCGGCGCTCAACGTCGACCCCATGCTGGAGGCCGACCTGCTCGCCCTCGGTCTCCAACCCGACCGTGAGGTGAGCACCGAGCACCGGTTCCGCATCGAATGGGAGATCAACCAGTTGGAACGGGCGATCGCCGAGGTGCGCCGGCTCGACGGGGGGTCGGGCTGGCCCGACGCCGCCCCGTCCCGGAGCTTCGGACGCGATGTCGACCATCTGCTCGTGGCCCAGGGCGAGCTGGCCCTGGCGGCCAAGGTGGCGTCGTGTCGGGCCGCCGTCGACGGTGCCCGTTCGATCCTGGAGCAGCGGACGGCCGAACGGCAGGTCCGCGAGGCGGCCTGGCAGCACGAGGCCGATGAGGCCCGGGCCGACCTCCGACACCGCACCGTGGCCCCCGTGTTCGCCGCCTGCCTGGTGTTGGCCATGACCGGCCTGGTGGTGGCGCTGGGGGGCCGCCTGGCCATGCGGGCCGCTCCCTCCGCCGGTACCACCATCGCCACGGTGGCCCGCATCGTGCTGTTCGGGCTGCTGGTCGGGGCAGGGTGGCTGTTCACCACCACCTGGTGGCCGCACCGCCACTACCGCTCGGCCCGCCGAGCCTGCCAGGAGCTGCCCCGTCTGCGGTTCGAGGCCAGCACGCTGCGGGACGAGGAGTTCGAGCTCCGCCGCCGGATACGGCGTGCCGCCCACGATGTGGACACGAGGCTGGCCCGGATCGCCGAACGGCGGGCTTCGGTGGTGCCCCGGCCGCCCGCATTGCTCGCCGTCTCCCCCGCGGAGGCGGGCGGCCCGGCCACCGCATCGAGCTGAGGGTCGGTCACCGACCCCCGCACCCAGTACCGTGCGGGAGATGTGTGGACGGTTCGTGTCGGCGGCGCCCCCCGACGAGCTGGCGCGCTACTTCCAGGCCGAGCAGCCGGAGCAGGACCTGGAAGCCAACTACAACGTCGCTCCCACGGCCGAGGTGTACGCGGTGCGGGCGGCGGAGGGGCACCGCAAGATCGCCACCCTGCGGTGGGGCCTCGTGCCGTTCTGGGCCAAGGAGGCAAAGGTGGGGGCGAAGATGATCAACGCCCGGGCCGAGTCCCTGATGACCAAGCCGGCGTTCCGCAACGCCGTGCGCCGCCACCGGTGCCTGGTCCCGGCCGACGGATTCTACGAATGGGCCAAGGTGGCCGGCCACAAAGCGAAGCAGCCGTACTTCATCTACCGGCCCGACGGCGAGCCGCTGGTGTTCGCCGGCCTGTGGGAGCGGTGGCGGGGGCCGGGGCCCGACGGAGCGGAGCAGGAGCTCGAGACGTGCGCCATCGTCACCTGCGGGGCCAACGCCACCATGTCCGCCGTTCACGACCGGATGCCGGTGCTGCTGGCCCCGTCCGATTGGGACCACTGGCTCGACCCGTCGGCCGGTGACGATCCGGCCGGGCTCGACGGCCTGGGCCGCCTGCTGGTGCCGGCCCCCGACAGCCTGCTCGCCCTGCGACCGGTCACCACCGCAGTGAACCGGGTGGCCAACAACGGCCCCGAGTTGCTGGAACCCGAGCCCCAGCCGTTGGTGCCCCGATGAGCTTGCCGGAGGTGAGCGTGTACGCCGTAGGCGTACCCGAGCAACCCGAAGGGTTGCCCC
>CADEDH010000004.1:0-21776 GCA_902826025.1 uncultured Actinomycetes bacterium | reverse complement strand
AGCAACCCGAAGGGTTGCCCCGGTGAGCGAGCTGCCGATCCGGCGGCGCTTCAACCGTCTGACCGTGCGCACCCAGGCCCGCCTGGAGGCGGGCGCCGGCGACCGCTGGATTCCGACGCTGGTGACCATAGGGCTCGGAGCGGCGCTGGTGGCGGCGAGCCTGGCCCGTCTGCGCTCGCTCGGCGCCGGCATCGACCTGGCCGGCTACAGCCAGGCCCTGTGGCTGATCAGCCAGGGCAAGATGCCCAAGGCCAGCCTGTTCGGGTCCGACGTGCACCTGCTGGAACTGCACTGGGCCTTCATCATGTATCCGCTCGCTCTCCTGGCCCGATTCTTCGCCCCGGCCCGGGTGCTGGTGGTCACCCAGGCCCTGGCCCTGGCCTCGGCCGTGATTCCCCTGTGGCGGCTGGCCCGCAACGTGGCCAACCTGAGGGTGGGGGCCGCCACCTGTCTGGTCGTGGCCTACGCCCTGCACCCGGCCACCCACACCCTGGCCGTGGAGGACTTCCACCCCGAGTCATTGGCGGTACCGGCTCTCATCGGCATGGCCTACTTCGGCGCCCTCAAGCGGTGGGTGCCCTACTGGTTGTGCATCGCCGTTGCCCTCGCCTGCCGGGCCGACCTGGGCCTGGTGGTGGCCCTGTGGGGTTTCGTGGTGATCGGCCACCGGGAGCGCACGGTGGGAGTGTGGACCCTCGGCGTCGGCCTGGTGTGGACGCTCGGCCTGCTCTTGGTGGTCCAGCCCATCGTGGGAGAGGCCAGCGTCCCATCCGGCCTCTACACCTACGACGGCGTGTCGCTTGGCGAAGTGGTGATCACGTTCCTGGCCCACCCGCTGAGCTCGGCCGCCGACCTCGGCTCGCGGGACAATGTGCTGCTGGTCGTCGGCCTGCTGACGCCGGTGATCTTCCTGCCCTTGCTGTCCCTGCGGTACCTGGCCCCCGCCGTGCCCCTGGCCGTGCTGTATCTCCAGGCCGACCTGCCGGGGAGCGGGGCCTTCGCCGGGCGGGGCTCGATGCTGTTGGCGGTGGTGATGATCGCCGCCGCCTACGCCCTCAACCGACTGGGCACGATGGGGGTCGACCGGGTGTTCCTCGACGGGCGCATCCTCACCACCGTCCTGGCGGCGGCGGCCCTGTCGTTCGTGGCCAGTTCTCCCATCTCGCCCTACGAGAAGCCGTGGGAATGGTCCCGGCGCGACGCCACCGACGACGCTGTGGCGGCGGCGGTGGGCCAACTCGGCCCCGACACCCCGGTCCGGGCCTCCCCGTCGGCCCTGGCCGCGCTGTCGGAGCGTCCCTGGTTGTTCGCCCTCGATCCCACGCAGGAGCCGTCGGCGGCCCAGGCCAGCTTTCCCGACTTCACCCGCGCCGTCCTGGTGGTGGACCGCGACCAGCCCCCGCGCACGGCCGAGGACCGCCAGGAGTTCGACGAGGCCATGGGCACCCAGGGCTTCACCCTCGTCTTCGACGACGCGTCCGGGGGCGTGGCTCTCTACTCCCGGGGCGGCGGGGCCGAGGCGGGAGCCGACGGGGGAGAGGCGTCGTGACCGGCCCACCGACCGCTCCTGATCCGCCGTCGTCGTTGCCGTCGGCGGCCCCGGTCCCGTGGCGGGCCCAGCTCGCCACCTGGCCCAACCTGTTCACCCTGCTGCGGTTGGTGGCCATCCCGGTATTCGTGTGGCTCGTGTTCGGCCGGGACAACCGGGCGGCGGCGGCCTGGCTGCTGGGGGCCCTCGGCTCCACCGACTGGGTCGACGGATGGCTGGCCCGCAAGCTGGGGCAGACCACCGAACTGGGGGCCATGTTCGATCCGATCGTGGATCGTCTCCTGTTCTTCGTGGCCGTGCCCAGCCTGATGATCGACGGCTCGGTGCCGTTGGTGGTGGCCATCGCCCTGCTGGTGCGGGAGGCGGTGGTGGCGCTGGTGGCCGTGGCCCTCAAGGCGTCGGGGGCGCCCCGCCTCGTCGTGACCTGGGAGGGCAAGACCGGCACCTTCCTGCTGATGTTCGCCTTCCCTCTGTTCCTGGGCTACCACTCGACGCTGTCCTACGCCCCGGCTTTGGTCTATCTGGCCTGGCTGTTCGCCGTACCCGGCATCGCCTACAGCTGGTACTCGGCGCTGTTCCAGTACCTGCCGACAGCGGCCCGGCGTCGCTAGGAGCTCGCCGCAGGCGTACCCAAGGAACCCGAAGGGTTCCCCCGGTGTACGCCGGAGGCGTACCCAAGGAACCCGAAGGGTTCCCCCGGTAACGTGGCTCGATGCTCACCCCCACCGAACTCCGCTACTCGCAGGACCATGAGTGGGTCCGGGTCGACGGGAACCGGGCCCGGATCGGGATCACCGATTTCGCCCAGGACGCCCTGGGCGACGTGGTGTACCTCGATCTGCCGGCCGTGGGTACGGCAATCGGCGCTGGCGACAAGATCGGTGAGGTCGAGTCGACCAAGACGGTCTCCGAGATCTACGCCCCGGTGGCCGGCAAGATCGTGGAGGTGAACCCCGATCTGGTCGACGCGCCGGAACGGGTCAATGCCGATCCATACGGTGAAGGTTGGATCTGTGTGATAGAGCTAAGCTCGGAGTTCGACCCGAGCGATCTCATGGATGCGTCGTCCTACATCCAGATGACGGAGGCCTGACGTTGGATCCAATCTGCACGTCCTGCGGCTACGAGAACCCACGAGGGGCAAGGTTCTGCAGCTCGTGCGGTAAGCCGTTGACGGCTGGGGCGTCCAGCGACCATCCCACGGCCCTCCATGAGACGATCTCCATCGACATCGATCCGACGGAGTACAGCGAGCCCATCTCGCTCGACGGGGTCCCGGCCGGTATGCCGGCCATGCTGGTGGTTCGGCAAGGTCCGATGCGGGGCACCCGCATCCACCTCGACCGCGAGACCACCACGATCGGGCGTCATCCCGACAGCGACATCTTCCTCGATGACGTCACGGTGTCGCGACGCCACGCCGAGGTCCGTCGCTCCGACAACGGGTTCGAGGTGGCCGACGCCGGTAGTCTCAACGGAACGTACGTCAACCAGGCGAGAGTGGAGCGGGGCCGGCTCAACAACGGCGACGAGCTCCAGGTGGGCAAGTTCAAACTGGTCTACATCGCGCTGGGTGGGAGCAGCTGATGACAGTCGAGATGGAGCTGGTGGGCATCCGGGTCAAGTTGCCGACCAACACCCCGATCCTGCTCCTGAGGGAGCTCACCGGTCGACGCAGGGTGGTACCGATCTACATCGGGGGCCCCGAGGCCCACGCCATCGACCTGGCGTTGTCCGGTGTGCCCACCAGCCGTCCGATGACGCACGATCTGCTGGCCCAGGTGATCGAGAGCCTGGGGGCGGCGCTGGAGCGGATCGTGGTCACCGAACTGCGGGAAGGCACGTTCTACGCCGAGCTGTTCCTGCGCGATGGGAGCGGCGGCGTGCAGACGTTGTCGTCCCGCCCATCCGACGCCGTGGCCCTGGCTGTGCGCACCGGTAGCCCGATCTTCGCCGAGGAGTCGTTGATCGACGAGGCCGGCATCGAGGAGACCGAGGCGGCGACCGAGGGCAACGAGGAGCAGATGGTGGAGGAGCTGCGAAAGTTCCTCGACCAGGTGAAGCCGGAAGACTTCCAGCCCTAGGCTTCCGGGGTTCCGGCGGTCAGGCCAGCTCGAGGTCGGCCACGGCGGTGGCGATTCGGCGCACGCTGGTGGCGATGAACCGCGCCGTGCGTTCCGAGTCGGCCACCCGCTGGGCCAGCAGCAGCACGGCCAGGCCAGGTAGCAGCAGGCCGGTGCGGTAGTCGTCGAGCGTGCATCCTCCGGCGGCGGCGAGGTCGGCGTCGAGCGTGCGGCGGGTCTCGGGGGCCAGGCTGGTGGCGGCGAGCCAGGCGGTGTCGGCTGCGCCCAGTTGGAGGGCGGGCTGCTGCCAGTCGAACAGGACCGGCCCGTTGGGGGTAAACGCCACGTTGTCGGCCCGGGGATCGCCGTGGCACACCGTCACCGGCCCGGCCGCGGCGAAGGCGGCCACCAGCTCGGCCCGGCGGCCCACCAGCCGGGCGAACACCGCCCGCTGGGGGGCGTCCACCACGTCGCCCCAACGCTGGTCGAGGGCGACGAGGCCCCGGCTCAACGCCTCCGGCGGGATGGCGGCCGGCACGGCCCGGCGCAGGGGAAGGTTCCGGTGGCGGTCGGGGCGGGACCAGTGGCGGTGGAATCGGGCCAGGGCGTCGGCCACGGCCAGGGCGTCCATGGCTGAGAGGCCGTCGAGCTGGTCGACGGAACGGAGGCCCGACAGATCCTCCAACACGAACGAGGCTGCTGAGCCGGGCCCGTGGTGCACCAGCCAGGCGTGGGGGGTGGCGACGGGGCTGTGGGACAGGAGCCGGGTGTAGGCCAGCGCCTCCCGGCGGCAGGCGCCGGTGGCGGCCGCCGCCTCCCCGTTGGCGCCCGGAGCCGGCGTCTTCACCGCCACCGAGTGTGGCCGGGCGGCCGGGCCACTCCAGTGGGGCCCCCTCCAGGCCAGCTCGGCCCGCGCCACCCGGCTGAACACACCCCGCCCCCCGTTCAGGTCGGAGGTGCCCGTCACCTCGCAGGTCGGGCCGAAGGCGAGTCGGACGAGTCGCTCGACATCGCGCCGGCCGGGCGACGAATCATCGGGCTCTGATGTCGGGCCGCCCACGGTCATCGGCGAGACGTTAGCGCGTAGTGTGGCGGCGTCGATCGAGGAGGAACCCGGTGGCCGTGTGGCTGGGCCTGGTGGTGATGGTGCTGGTGTTGGTGGGCTTCGTGGGAGTCGGGGTGGTGGCCATGGCGGCGGTCCTCCGGCGCAACGGGGCCCGGGCCGACGACCTGCGGTCGGCGTGGGGGGCGCTGGCAGCGGCCCACGGCCTGGCCCTCGCTCCCGGCTCGGCGGGCCGGGACCCGGTGCTGAGTGGCACCTTCGGGGGGTGCCCCGTCACCCTCACCCTGGGCCGCTACCAGATGGGGGCGGGCGGGGTGAGCTACGACTACACGGTGGCCCGGACTTCCGTCCGCCCACCGGGTGAAGCGCTCGTCGCCGACCGCAGACGCGTCCACCATGTGGCCCCCGTGGGCGGGCCCGAGGTGCCGGTGGCTGATCCCCGGCTGGCCGCCACCCATACGGCGCGGGGGTATCCGCCGGGGCTGGCGATGGCGCTGCTGGCGCCTGACCTGGCCGGTCGGCTGGTGCAGAACGAGGTCAGCCATGTGCGCCTGGCCGATGGGGAGCTGCTGATCCAACGGCCCGGTCACCATGCCGATGCCGGAGCCTGCCTGGCCCTGATGCAGCTGGCGGCCGAGCTGGCCCAGCGACTCTGAGCGGGTCCGGACTCGCAAAGCGTTGACGGGAGCGCGGAGAGTGATACGATCGCTGGCGAATCACGGCGGCGTAATTACGTCGCGGTGTCGAGTCCTGTCGCAACCGGCAGGAGCCCCGTGACGCCGCAGGGAGAAATCGAGACATGGCAGTGAAACAGAGCTTTTCGGGTCGCCGTGCGGCCGAGATCGTCGGCATCACCTACCGGCAACTCGACTACTGGGCCCGCACCGATCTGGTCCGCCCCTCGGTGACCGACGCGTCGGGCTCCGGCTCCCGCCGCCGCTACTCCTACCAGGATCTCCTTCGGCTCAAGGTCATCAAGACCCTGCTCGACGCCGGGATCCGGTTGGAGTCGGTGCGTGAGGTGTTCGCCTACATGCAGGACCAGCTGGGTGAAGACATCACCTCGGCCAACCTGGTGGTCTCGGGCAACCGGTCGGTGCTGGCCCGCAGTGGCGAGGAGTTGATCGACCTGGTGCAGAAGGGCCAGGGCGTGCTCAACGTGTTGCCCCTGGCCGGCATCAAAGACGAGGTCGACGCCCGCATCGTCGCCCTACCGCTCACCGCCGACGAGGCCGCCCCCGACGCCGCTCGTCGCCAGGCCTGATTCCTACCCTCTCCGCCACGCACCGAGAACGGTGACGGGAATCAGATCAGACGGTCCGGGGGGTGCGGCCGTTGGGAGCCGGGCGGCCAGCCAGGCCGGCGTACCACATGTGGGCCCGGTTCTTGCCTGCGCCCTTGGCCTGGTACAGGGCCTGATCGGCCCGGTCGAAGGTCATCGACGGCTCCACCTCGGGATCGTGCAGGGCCACCCCGGCGCTGATCGTGGTGGACCGGCCGCTGTTGGACCAGCCGATCAGGATCCGGTCGGCCACGGCCAGGGGATCGGCGAAGGCCCGCCGGGCGACGATGAGGAACTCGTCGCCACCGAGGCGGGCCGAGGTGTCGGAGTCCCGCAGGCAGTGGCGTAGATGGGCGCTCAGGTCTTGTAGCACCTGGTCGCCGGCGGCGTGGCCCAAGGTGTCGTTGACCTCCTTGAACCCGTCGAGGTCGAGCAGTATCAGGGCGTCGCCCTCTTCCAGTGACTGGATGAGGGCGTCGGCGTGCTTGCGGTTGCCGATACCGGTGAGTTCGTCGCGGGTGGTGGCCCGCTCCAACTCGTCGATCACGAACAGGTGCTCGATGGCAATGCCGACCTGGGTGCCGAACAAGCGGGCCAGGTCGAGGCTGAACTCCGGGTCGTCGGATTCCAGCGGATGCACCACCACGGCCCCGGCCGGAACGTCGGCCGCCGGCAGCGGGAGCACGAGCATGTGCTGCTTGCCGCCCGACGGCACCAGGCGGGGCTCCTCGCCTCCGATGGTCTCGGCCACCAGCCGGGCCGTCTCCTCGTCGGGCTCCTCGTCCGACGACGGGCCCAGGGTCACCGGGATCAGGTTGCCCCTGGTGTCGCGCAGCACCACCGTGGCCCGGTCGACGTCGAAGATCTCGATGGCGGCCTCGGCCACCTCGTTGGCCGCCTCCCGCAGCGATCCCGGGCGGGAGAAGCGGCGAAGCACATCCTCCAGCCGGGTCAGACGTTCCTTGCGGGACGAGAAGCGGTGGGCGGTGCGCAGGCTGCGGTCGACCAGGGCCGACACCAGTTCGGCCAGCAGCGCCGCCACCGGCACGGCCACCAGGGGAACGGCCAGGGGCACCCGGAACTCGTCGGAGAAGTACGCCCCCAGCAACACCAGCACCACCAACGGGCTGAAGAACAGGGCCGAGCCGGGCGGGAGGGCGAAGCCCACGTAGGTCAGGATCAGCACAGCGGCGGCAGCCAGGCCGGTGCCGGCATAGGCCGTGCTGGCCGTGCCGGCCCAGAAGATGGCGCCCAGCACGCCGAGCAACGCCACCAGGGCCGGGATCAGGCGCCACAGGGCGGCCAGCCGGTTCCAGTCGGTGAAGGCGGCGTAGGCCCCGCTCAGGGTGAGCGCCAGCGCCAGGTAGAGGACGCTGGTGCCCGGTGGGTTCTCGTCGGTCCGGGCCACGAAGTCGAGCACCGCCAGCAGCGCGGTGCTCACCAGGATTCCGCACGCCGCCACGCGATAGCGCTCTCGCCACAGCAACTTACGACACCATCCTCACTAGCAGGAGCGGATAGTAACAGTGGATTTCGAACACGGTGGGTGCCTGTAACAGTACCCTACGTGGTAGTCGGTCCAAGGGTATCGCTGGCAAGTCGGCTCCCCCCCAGGGTGAAATCCTGGTCCGTGTGGCCCACCTTGTTCAGGCCTCGGGGCCGTCCTCGGCCACCGTCTGGTGGTCGGCGGTGAGGGAGCCGGCGTGGGCGGCGTCGTTGAACGAACGGAGCACCCAGCGGTCGTCGGTGCGGCCCTCGGCCTCGGTCGACCCCGCTCCGGCGCCGGATCCGGCCAGCTCGGGCTGGTTGATCACGAGGTGGGAGATGCTGGTGTGGCGGGCCCCGTGGAAGGTGAAGGGGTTGGATCCCACGGCGTGGGCCACCAGCGCCCCGATCACGCCGCCGTGGACGAACACAGCCACCATCTCGTCGGGGTGCGATGCCGCGATGCGCTCCACGGTGGCCACGGTACGGGCCTGGAGCTGGGCGTTCGTCTCGGCCTCGGGGATCTCACCCCATTCCCGCCGGGCTCGCATGGCCAGGACCGCCGGATGGTTGTCGGCCGCCATCTGGCGGAACGTGCCGCCCTCGCCAACGCCGAGGTAGATCTCGCGCAGGTCGCGCTCCACCGCGGGGGTAAGGCCGAGCCGGGCGGCCAACGGGGCCGCCGTCTGGTGGGTGCGGGTGAGGCTGCTGACGTAGATGGCGCTGATCGGCTCGGCCGCCAGGCGCCCACTCACCAGCTCGGCCTGGAACTGCCCGAGGTCGGTCAGTGGCGGGTCGCCGTGACCGTCGACGAGCGGGAACGGCTGACCGGGCACGAAGGCCATCGACTGGCCGTGGCGGACCAGGAGCACCTGGCAGGCGCCGGGATCGGGCTGGAACAGCAACTGGGGAAAGGATCGGGGGGTGGCGGCCGCGGGGTCGGTCATGGCGGTCGAAACTAGTGCCCGCCAGGAGGCGACGCCCAGGGGAGGGGCACCGCCGGCCCGGCCCGTCGTCGGGAGCGGTGACGCCAATAGGCTGCTCCGCGATGACCGATCCGACCCGCCAACCCTCCGACCCTGCCGACCCGGACCGGGATGCGGGGCCGCCCTCGCCCCCCGTGGCCGAGCGCCGGCCGGTGGAGCGGACGCTGTTCGGCGACACGGTGGTCGACGCCCTGGGTTGGCTGCGCGACCGCGACGACCCGGCGGTGCTGGCCCACCTCGAGGCAGAGAACGTCTACACCGAGGCGGTGCTGGCCAGCGTGGCCGAGCTGCGGCGCTCGCTCTACGACGAGCTGAAGAGCCGGATCAAGGAGACCGACCTGTCGGTTCCGGTGCGCAAGGACGGCTGGGCCTACTACAGCCGTACGGTTGAGGGGCTCGACTACGGCATCCACTGCCGGCGCCCGGTGAGCCCCGAGGCCACCCCGGCCGAGATCGCCGCCCTCGACCCCGACGACCGGGCCGACGAGGTGGTGCTGCTCGACGAGAACACCGAGGCCGGCGACGACGAGTTCTTCGACATCGGCCCCTACGACGTCTCCCCCGACCACCGGTGGCTGTTCTGGGGTTGGGACCGAACGGGCGACGAACGCTACACGGCCATGGTGCGCGACCTCGGCACCGGCCGCGACGGCACCGAGCGACTCACCGGCATCTCTCCCGGGTCGGCCTGGGCCCTCGACAACCGGACCCTGTTCTACCTTCGCCCCGACGCCACCAACCGGCCCTACCAGGTGTGGCGCCATGTGGTGGGCACCGACCCGGCCGACGACGCGCTGGTGTTCACCGAGCCCGACGAGCGGTACTTCGTTGGCGTGGGGCTGGACAAGGACCACTCCTACGTCCACATCTCGGCCTCCTCCAAGGTGACCGACGAAGTGTGGATCATCCCCGCCGACAACCCCACGGCCAAGCCTCGGCCGCTGGCGTCGCGCCGCGAGGGCGTGGAGTACTCGGCCGCCCACCACGGCAACCAGTTCGTGATCCTCACCAATGACGGCGACCCCGACCGGTTCCGCGTCATGGTCACTCCCGACGATGACACGTCGGCCCCGGCCTGGCAGCCCCTCGACATTCCTCCCGCCCCGGGCGACGACCCCGACTCCGTCATCATCAGCGACTTCGACGTGGCCGAAGACCACCTCGTGCTGTTCGAGCGGGCCAACGGCACCACCCGCATCCGGGTTCGGCGCTGGGCCGACGGATCGGTGGTGCCGATCGAGCAGCCGGAGGAGGTGTCGACGGTGTGGCCGGGGGCGAACCCCGACTATCGCACGGGCACGCTCCGCTACGGGTACTCGTCGATGGTCACGCCGGCCTCGGTGTTCTCGGTCGACCTGGCCACGGGAGAGCGGACGTTGCTCAAGCAGCAGGAGGTGCTGGGCGACTTCGACCCGGAGCGCTACCGCACCGAGCGGCTGTGGGCTACCGCCGACGACGGGGCCCGGGTGCCGATCAGCATCGTGGCCCGACGGGATCGCCCGGCCGACGAGCCCGGCCCCTGCCTGCTCTACGTGTACGGCGCCTACGAGGCGTCGATGGACCCCACGTTCTCCTCGGGGCGCCTGTCGCTGCTCGACCGGGGCTTCGCCTTCGCCATCGCCCACGTGCGGGGCGGGGGCGAGATGGGCCGCCGCTGGTACCTGGGGGGCAAGCTGGAGGCCAAGGCCAACACCTTCGGCGACACCGTGGCCTGCGCCCGCCACCTCATCGACGCCGGGGTCACCAGCCCCGACCGCCTGGTGGTGCGGGGCGGGTCGGCCGGCGGGCTCACGGTGGGGGCGGTGCTCAACCAGGCCCCCGAGCTGTTCGCCGCCGCCGTGGCCGAGGTGCCGTTCGTTGATGCCCTCAACTCGATGCTCGACGCCACCCTGCCCCTCACCGTCACCGAGTGGGACGAGTGGGGCAACCCTGCCACCGAGCCCATCTACCGGGCCATGCGGGCCTACGCCCCGTACGAGAACGTGGCGCCCTGCTCCTACCCGTCGGTACTGGCCACGGCCGGCCTCAACGACACCCGGGTGGGGTACTGGGAACCGGCCAAGTGGGTGCAGGAGCTGCGCCGGCTTTCGACAGGCGACCAGCCGGTTCTGCTGTGGACCGACCTCGGCGCCGGCCACGGCGGACCGTCGGGCCGTTACGACGCCCTGCGGGAAGAAGCCAGAGTTTTGGCATACATCCTGTGGGTGCTGGGTTTAACCACCTAGTCTGAGTATCCACCTACTGTATGGTTGACCCTGGAGGCCGTCCCCGCCCACAGATGTGCGGCAGGTCGACACAGGGTCGGCGCTGGAGCCGACGCAGTCGCCAGCACCCGGCCCGCCGGTCGAGCACCCCGTACGCCGACTCCCCGTAGTCCATGACCCCGCCCATGACCACCACGACTCGAGTCCCTTTGTCCGTCCATCGCTGTCGCAGTAGCAAGGGCTGTGATGCCCGTCGCACCTCGCTTGATCCGTGCGGCATCGGGCCGACGGTAGGTGTAGGGTCCACTGCGAAGCAGCTCACCAGGAGGTAGAGCCGTCAACACCCCCGAGTACGAACGTCGGCTGACCGCTTACGAGACCGGTATGGCCGAGCTGCAAGAGCAGCTGAAAGTGATGGAGGAGGAAGTTGTCACCCTCCGTCGCCGCCTTCAAGACGCCCCCAAGCGGGTCCGCACCCTGGAAGAGCGACTGCTCGACACCAAGGGACAGCTGGCCCAGGCCATCTCCCAGAACGAGAAGCTGACCTACACCCTGCGTGAGGCGCGCGAGCACATCGCCGCCCTGCGGGAAGAGGTCGACAAGCTCACCCAACCGCCCAGCGCCTACGGCACCCTCCTCGGCATCAACGAGGACGGCTCGGCCGACGTGTATTCCAGCGGCCGGAAGATGCGGGTGGAGATCCATCCCGCCATCGACGCCGAGGTGCTCGTGCGGGGGGCCGAGGTGGTCCTCAACGAGTCGTTGAACATCGTCAAGGTCCGCTCGCCCGAACGTTCGGGCGAGGTCGTGATCGTCAAGGAGATGCTGGAGGGTGGCGAGCGCGCCTTCATCGTCGGCCGGGCCGACGAGGAGCGCGTGGTGGAGCTGGCCGAGCACCTGATCGGCACCGGCGTTCGGGCCGGAGACTCCATGCTGCTCGACACCCGCTCCTCGATCCTGGTCGAGAAGCTGCCCAAGGCCGAGGTGGAGGATCTCGTGCTGGAGGAGGTGCCCGACGTGTCCTACGAAGACATCGGCGGCCTCGACTCCCAGATCGAGACGATCATGGATGCGGTGGAGCTGCCGTTCCTCCACGCCGACCTGTTCGCCGAGCACGAGCTGCCGGCGCCCAAGGGCATCCTGCTCTACGGCCCTCCCGGCTGTGGCAAGACGCTCATCGCCAAGGCCGTTGCCAACTCGCTGGCCAAGAAGGTGAGCGAGATCTCGGGCGACGCCAAGGCCCGCAGCTTCTTCCTCAACATCAAGGGCCCCGAGCTGCTGAACAAGTACGTGGGTGAGACGGAACGCCAGATCCGCCTCATCTTCCAGCGGGCCCGGGAGCGCTCCGAAGAGGGCTATCCCGTCATCATCTTCTTCGACGAGATGGAGTCGCTGTTCCGGACCCGGGGCAGCGGCATCTCGTCCGACATCGAGTCGACCATCGTGCCTCAGCTGCTGGCCGAGATCGACGGCGTGGAGACGCTGAAGAACGTGATCGTCATCGGGGCCTCCAACCGTGAGGACCTGATCGATCCCGCCATCCTGCGCCCGGGCCGCCTCGACGTGAAGATCAAGATCGAGCGCCCCGACGACGTGGCGTCCCGCTCGATCTTCCGCAACTACCTCACCGCCGGCCTGCCCATCCACCCCGACGAGGTGGCCAAGCACGGCTCGGTGGCGGCCGCCATCGAGGCCATGATCGACGCCACCGCCACGTTCATGTACCGCACCGAAGACGAAACCCGTTTCCTCGAGGTCACGTACCAGAACGGCGACAAGGAGATCCTGTACTTCAAGGACTTCTCGTCGGGCGCCATGATCGAGAACATCGTGCGGCGGGCCAAGAAGCTCGCCATCAAGCGCTTCCTGTCCGATGGGGTGAAGGGCATCTGCCTGCCCGACCTGCTCGAGTCGGTCACCCAGGAGTACAAGGAGCACGAAGACCTCCCCAACACCACCAACCCCGATGACTGGGCCAAGATCTCGGGTAAGAAGGGTGAGCGCATCGTCTACGTGCGCACCCTGGTGGGTCCGGCCGGCGAAAAGCACGGCGGGCGGGCGATCGAGCAGGTCGCCACCGGCCAGTACCTGTAAGACCGACCGGAGCGGGGACCACATCGTGGCGATAACGAAGATCGTTGGTATCGAGACCGAGTTCGGGATCATGGTCCGGGGCACCCTGGACTGGAATCCCGTCTCGGCCTCCTCGCTCCTGATCAATGCCTACGTCGGCACCGACGTGGGCAGCCTCGACGATCGGGCCACCCCGATCGCCTGGGACTTCATCGACGAAATGCCGGGGGCCGATGCCCGCGACATCATGCCCGACTACGCCATGCCACCGGAGGTGGAGACCCACCTGGTCAACGCCGTGCTCACCAACGGAGCCCGGTACTACGTCGACCATGCCCATCCGGAGCTGTCCACCCCGGAGTGTCGCGATGCGCTCTCCGTGGTGCTCTACGACCGGGCGGCCGAGTTGATCCTCATCGAGTCGATGCGGGCGGCGGCCGAGAACATGGCGCCGGGCCAGGAGATCGTCATCTACAAGGACAACTCCGACCGCAAGGGCAACGCCTACGGCTGCCACGAGAACTTCCTGCTCGACCGGGCCCTCCCGTTCGGCCAGATCATCACGGCGGCCACCACCCACTTCGTGACCCGGCAGATCTACACCGGGTCGGGCAAGGTGGGCTCGGAGCTGCCCGGGGTGAGCCGCCGCCAGGTGCCCTACCAGCTCACCCAGCGGGCCGAGCACTTCGAGGAAGAGGTGGGCCTCGAGACCACGCTCAAGCGGCCCATCGTCAACACCCGCGACGAGCCCCACGCCGACAGCCAGAAGTACCGGCGGCTCCACGTGATCGTGGGCGACGCCAACCTGTCGCAGGTGGCCACGCTGATGAAGGTGGGCACCAGCGCCATCATCTTCGCCATGCTGGAAGACGGAGCCCTGGAGCTGATGCCGATCTCGGATCCGGTGCGGGCCATGCACCACGTGAGCCACGACCTCACGCTGGCCTCACCCCTGGAGATGGCCAGCGGTCGAACGATGACGGCCCTCGAGGTCCAGTGGGAGCTGCTGCGCCAGGCCAAGGACTGGGCCGACCGCTTCGGTCTGGACTCGGTGGGGGAGGCCTGCGGCAAGATGGTGCTGGAGCGGTGGGAGGAGCTGCTCACCGGGCTCGAGTCCGACCCGATGTCGCTGGCCGCCCAGGTCGACTGGATCGCCAAGAAGCGGATCCTGGAAGGCTTCATGGAGCGTCACGGCTGTGGTTGGGACGATTCCCGCCTCAGCGCACTGGACCTCCAGTACCACGATCTGCGGCCATCGAAGTCGCTGGCCGCCCGGGCCGGGCTGGAGCGCCTGGTGTCCGACGAGGACGCCACGGTGGCCATCAGCGAGCCCCCCGGCGATACCCGGGCCTACTTCCGGGGCAAGTGCCTGCAGAAGTTCGCCGACCACGTGGTGGCGGCGAACTGGGACTCGATCGTGTTCGACGTGGGCGACGATCCGCTGCGGCGGGTTCCCATGCTCGAGCCCTCACGCGGTACGTTCGAGCATGTAGGTTTGATCTTGGAGGAATCCGAGACCGTGACCCAACTTCTGGATCGGCTCGGGGCCTGAGACCACGATCCGGCGGCAACGCCGGATCGACGGTCGAACGCCCGGAGACGGAACAGGCCACCGAGGAGGCATTCCAATGGCCGATAGGGAGCAAGTTCGTAAGACCACCACGCCCCGCAAGGACGAGGTGACCGAGGAGACCCCAGGTGTTTCCGAGCAGGGTGAGGCCCTCAAGGCCGAGCTCGACGACCTG
Source organism: uncultured Actinomycetes bacterium (assembly GCA_902826025.1). Lineage (GTDB taxonomy): Bacteria > Actinomycetota > Acidimicrobiia > Acidimicrobiales > SZUA-35 > CADEDH01. The sequence goes on along the minus strand of CADEDH010000004.1, from coordinate 7,326 downwards.
CTGGACGAGATCGACGAGGTCCTCGAGACCAACGCCGAGGACTTCGTCAAGAGCTACATCCAGAAGGGTGGGCAATAGACCTTGGGCCGTACCGAGCCGATAGAGTCGGCCCGGTATGACGCTACCCAGCTTCTCGCCGGGGGATGATCCCGGCCCCAGCTTCACTGGCCTGCTGGCACGTCTGGAGTTCCCGAGCGGGATTCCTGCCGTGCCTGCGGTCGCGTCCGGCGCCGGCTCCGGCGGTCCTGGCCACGGGCTCGATGTGCCCCACGGCACCACCGTCGTGGCCTCCAAGTTCGCCGATGGCGTGATCATGGCCGGCGACCGCCGGGCCACCTCGGGCAACCTGATCGCCCATCGGACCATGCGTAAGGTGTTCGCCGCCGACCGCTGGTCGGGGGTGGCCATCGCCGGGGCGGCCGGCCCGGCCATGGACATGGTGAAGCTGTTCCAGCTCCAGCTGCAGCACTACGAGAAGGTGGAGGGCCACGCCCTCTCGCTGGAAGGCAAGGCCAACCAGCTGTCCCAGATGCTGAAGGGCAACCTGCCGGCCGCCATGCAGGGCATGGTGGTGGTGCCGATCTTCGCCGGCTTCGACCGCCATCGGGGCTACGGGCGGCTGTTCGCCTACGACGTGACCGGGGGGCGCTACGAGGAGGAGGACTTCGTGGCCACCGGCTCGGGCAGCCTGTTCGCCCGTACCGCCATCAAGCTCGGCTACTCCGACACCAACTCCCGGGACCAGGCGGTCGACCTCCTCATCCGGGCGCTGTTCGTGGCGGCCGACGACGACTCGGCCACCGGTGGTCCCGACGCCGTGCGCCGGATCTACCCCATCGTCGCCGTCATCACCGAGCGGGGATACGAGGAGCTCACCGACGACGAGGTGGCCGCCCGGTTCGATGTCGTCCTGGCCGAGCACACGTCGCGCAGCAACGGCGGCGGCGTGGCCGAAGGGAGCAGCGCATCATGAGCATGCCGTTCTACGTCGCTGTCGACCAGCAGATGAAGGACCGGGCGGACTTCGCCCAGAAGGGCATCGCCCGCGGCCGGAGCCTGGTGGCCGTGGAGTACGGGGCCGGCGTGCTGCTGTGTGCCGAGAACCCGTCCCGCAACCTGCACAAGATCTCCGAGATCTACGACCGGATCGGCTTCGGCGGGGTGGGCCGCTACAACGAGTACGACCAGCTCCGCATCGCCGGTATCCGCCACGCCGACCTCAAGGGCTTCACCTACAGCCGCGACGACGTCGACTCCCAGGCCCTGGCCAACCTGTACGCCCAGATCATGGGCCAGATCTTCACCCATGAGACCAAGCCGCTGGAGGTGGAGATCCTGGTGGCGGCCGTGGGCTACCGGCCCGAGGGCAACCGCCTGTTCCACATCCGCTTCGACGGCTCGGTCACCGACGAAGACGGCTTCGCCGTGCTCGGGGGCGAGGCCGAGTCGATCCGGGAACGGTTGAAGACCAGCTATGCCGCCGGTCTCGAGCTGGGAGCCGCCCTCGAGGTGGCGGTGGCCGCCCTGGCCGGCCCCGAGCGCACGCTGGCCGCGGCCGACCTCGAGGTGGCCTCGCTCGACCGTATGTCCGAGGGTCGGTGCTTCCGCCGCCTCGACGACGACGAGGTGGCGGGCCTGCTCGGCCCGGCTCCGGCCTCGGCGGCCTCCGTCCCCGACCCGTCGGCTCTCATCGATCCCGAGGCCTAATACCGTCATCGATATTCGTCGGGCCGGTGGGTACCGCTAGGTTGGGTACGTGTACTCCCGTCGGATCTATGGCATCGAGACCGAGTACGGCGTCACCTGCACCCTGCGGGGGCAGCGCCGGCTGAGTCCTGATGAAGTCGCACGCTACCTGTTCCGGCGGGTGGTCTCCTGGGGCCGCTCGTCGAACGTGTTCCTCGTCAACGGAGCGCGCCTGTACCTCGACGTGGGCTCCCATCCGGAGTACGCCACCGCCGAGTGCGACACGATCGGCGAGGTGGTGGTGCACGACAAGGCGGGGGAGCGGATCCTCGAGCAGCTGCTCGACTCGGCCGAGGAGCGCCTCCAGGACGAGGGCATACGGGGCACCATCCACCTGTTCAAGAACAACACCGACTCGGCCGGCAACTCCTACGGCTGCCACGAGAACTACCTCACCACCCGCAACGACGACCTGAGCCACTACGCCGAGGTGCTCATCCCGTTCCTGGTGAGCCGCCAGATCTACGCCGGGGCGGGCAAGGTGTTGCAGACGGCCCGAGGGGCCATGTACGCCCTCAGCCAGCGGGCGGAGCACATCTGGGAAGGGGTGTCGTCGGCCACCACCCGGTCCCGGCCGATCATCAACACCCGGGACGAGCCCCACGCCGACGCCGAGCACTACCGCCGCCTCCACGTGATCGTCGGCGACTCCAACATGAGCGAGTACACCACCTTCCTCAAGGTGGGGGCCATGGCGATCCTGCTTCGCATGGTGGAGGACCCGAGCTGCGTGCTGCGCGACATGACGCTGGAGAATCCCATCCGGGCCATCCGTGAGATCAGCCACGACCTGGCCCTGGAGCGCAAGATCCGGCTGGCCAGCGGCCGTGAGATCTCGGCCCGGGAGATCCAGGCCGAGTACCTGAACCGGGCGTTGCGCTACGCCGACACCAAGGGCTTCCCCGACGACGAGATGCAGGCTCTGCGGATGTGGGAACACGTGATGACCCAGCTCGAGAGCGACCCGATGAAGCTCGACCGCGAGATCGACTGGGTGATCAAGTACAACCTGATCGAGGCGTACCGGCGCAAGCACGACCTGAGCCTGGGCAACGCCCGGATCTCGCTGCTCGACCTCCAGTACCACGACATCCGTCGGTCCGAGGGACTGTTCTACAAGCTGCAGGCCCGGGGCCTCGCCGAACGGACCCTCACCGACGAGCAAATGATGGAGGCCATCAACCTCCCGCCCCAGACCACCCGGGCCAAGCTCCGGGGTGATTTCATCCGCCGGGCCAAGGAGCGCAAGCGGGACTACACGGTGGACTGGGTGCACCTCAAGCTCAACGATCAGGCTCAGCGGACGGTCCTGTGCAAGGACCCGTTCAAGAGCCAGGACGATCGGGTCACCAAGCTCATCGAGAGCCTGTAACGCCGTACTCTGGCTCTCCGCCCCCCGGTAGCCTGGGACGGGCCATGGTGAACAAGCTGGAGCGCCTGCTGAACCTCACGGCCGTGCTCCTGGCCACGCGACGGCCGTTGTCGGCCGAGGATCTGCGGGACCGGGTGGAGGGATACCCGCCCCCGGGGGCGGCGTTCCACCGCGCCTTCGAGCGCGACAAGGACGACCTGCGGGTGATGGGCATCCCGATCCGGGTGGAGCGGGTGCCGGCCACCGACCCTCCGGTCGACGGCTACCGGATCGACCCGTCCGACTACTACCTGCCCGACCCCGGCCTGGAGGCCGACGAGCTGGCCGCCCTCCACCTGGCCTCGATGGCGGTGCGGGTGGACGGGCTGGCCGATCAAGAGGCCCTGTGGAAGTTGGGCGGGGTGGTCGACACTGGCGGTGCCGTGGTGGAGCAGGCCGTCACGAGCATCCCCATCGATCCCGCCCTGGTGCCCCTGTTCCAGGCGATCGTCGACCATCGCCAGGTGACCTTCGACTACCGGGGCGAGGCCCGCACGGTCGACCCGTGGCGTCTCCGCTTCCAGCGGGGCCGGTGGTACCTCACCGGCTTCGACCACCTCCGGGGCGACGAGCGCAACTATCGCCTCGACCGGATCGACGGCCCGGTTGAGCTCACCGGGGGGCCTGTCACCCACCTCCGCCCGGGGGCGGCCCCGACCGGCAGCGGGCCCCAGCCGGCGTGGGAGTTGGGCGACGACGAACCGGTGACGGCCCGCCTCCTGGTCGACGCGGTAGCGGTGGCGGGCGCCCGTCGCCAGCTCGGGGCCACGGCGGCCGAGGAACCCCGGCCCGACGGGTCGGTCGTGTTCACCGTGCCGGTGGTGAACGTGGAGGCCTTCCGTACGTTCCTGCTCGGATTCCTCCACCGGGCCGAGCTGTTGGAGCCGGAGGCCTGGCGGCGGGATCTGGTGGCCTGGCTGGAGGCGGTGGCGGGCGGAGCGCCAGGCCATGGCTAGCCGACCCACCGCTCCCGACCGGATGCGCCGGGTGCTGGCCGTCATCCCCTGGATCGTGGCCAATCCTGGCCAACCGGTGCGCACCGTGGCGGCCCGGTTCGGTCTCACCGAGCGGGAGTTGCTGGACGACCTCAACGTCGTCTACCTCGTCGGCTTGCCTCCCTATTCACCCGATGCCCTGATCGATGTGGACATCGACGACGAGGGAGGGGTGACGATCCGGCTGGCCGACTTCTTCTCCCGCCCGCTGCGGCTCACCCCGGCCCAGGGCCTGGCCCTGCTGGCGTCGTCCGATGGGCTGCTGTCGGTGCCGGGCAGCGAGCCCGACGGGGCGCTGGCCCGGGCCCTGCAGAAGCTCGGCGCCTCCCTGGGGGTGGGCCCCGACGATGCCCTCGACGTCCATCTCGGCGACGCCGAAGCCCGGGTGCTCGATCAGTTGCGGCGGGCGGCGGCCGAGGGGGCCGAGGTGGACATCACCTACTACTCCTACGGCCGCGACGAACGAGGGGCCCGCACGGTCACGCCTTGGCGGGTGTTCGCTGAGGCTGGGGCCTGGTACCTCCACGCCTGGTGCTCACAGGCCGGCGACGAGCGGGTGTTCCGGGTGGACCGGATCGAGCACCTGGATCCCCGGGGCACCCCGTCGGACCACCCCGCCCCTGGGCCCGACGGCCACGAGGGCGACGGCGGAGGGGTCGCAGCCGGGGTTACGGTGTTCCAGCCCCGCCACGACGATCCCCGGGTGCGGCTCCGGCTGTCGCCCGATGCCGCCTGGGTGGTCGACGCCTATCCGGCCGAGGTGCTGGAGCGGAGCGGCGACGGCCATCTCGTGGCCGAGCTGGTGGTGACGGCCATCCCCTGGCTGGAGCGGCTGCTGCTGCGCCTGGGGCCCGAGGCCGAGGTGGTGGGCCACCAGGGCCTGCCCGATGCCGGCGAGCTGGCGGCCCGGGCCGCTGACCGCATCCTCCAGCGCTATCGGCTAGGCTGAATCGAGATGTCGTCCGATCTGCCCCGCCAGTCGCTCCCGGTTCGGGAGCCGGCATCCGGATCGCAGGCCAACGGGTCTCAGCCGAACGACCGCATCCCGTTTCCCGCCACCACCCGGTCATCGGTGTATTTCGGCCAGAAGTTGGCCGATGAGGAAGGGATGGAGGATCCCGCCACCAACGAGCGCCCATTGGGGGGTGGTCTCGGCGGCGAAAACCCGTTTGGGGTCGACGACGGCGACGATGCCCTGTTCGAGGCGGCCATCGGTGGTGGTGCACCCCCCGGCGGGTTCGACGGCTCCGACGGCGAAGACGATGATGACGACGACGATGAACTGGGGCTGGGGTCCAACGCCACCCGCAACGCCCTCGAATGGGCCGTCGTACTGGTCGGGGCGGTGCTGGTGGCCCTGGTCCTTCGGGCCGCCCTGTTCCAGGCCTTCTGGATCCCGTCGGAGTCCATGGAGACCACCCTGCTGATCAACGACCGGGTGCTGGTCAACAAGCTCAGCTACAGGCTGCACGACGTCCACCGGGGCGACGTGGTGGTGTTCGTCCGCCGGGAAGACGAGCCGGGCCAGTACCGAGACCTGATCAAACGGGTCATCGGGCTACCGGGCGACACCGTGCAGGCTCGGGAGAACGTCGTGTCGGTGAATGGGTCCACGATGGTGGAGCCCTACCTCGATCCCGGCATAACCACCAGCGACTTCGGCCCCGTGGTGGTCCCCGAAGACCAGGTGTTCGTCATGGGCGACAACCGGAACGACTCCTACGACTCGCGCAACTTCGGCACGATCGAGGAAGACCGAATCGTCGGCCGGGCATTCGTGCTGTTCTGGCCGGTGAACCGGCTCGGCTGGTTGTAGGTCTCCCCGCTACTGGTCGGCCGTCGCTCCGTACTGGTTGGGGTAATACAGGGCGGCCACGGCCATCAGGCGTTCGACCTGGGGGCTGGATACACCATCGATCCCGATGTCGTACACGGCGGCCACCTCACGCTCGTGCTCGGGGCCCCGGGCCAGGGTGAGGCGGCCGAACCTGTGGGCGAGGGCGATGAGTCCGCCCGTCCAGTCTCCGTGGAAGGCGCACAGAGCGTCGATGGAGCGTTCGGTCAGGTGGGCCACCCACTGCTCGGCGCTGGCCGGTAGCGAGGTCAACCGGACCGCGTGGACCAGGCGGGCCGTGGTGTGCTCCCGCCATCGCACGAGGTTGTCGACGCTGGAGGAGCAGAGCCACAGCCGTTCCTCGAGGGTGGCGCTGGTGGTCCGGGCGACGTCGAGGGTGGCAGCCAGCACCCGGTCATCGTCGATGTCGAGCAGGAGCGACCCCGAGGCCTGCTGTCGGCGGCAGAGGTCGCCCAGCCGGGCGACCGTAGCCGGTAGCTGGGACTGGTTCAGGGAAGCCAGGGATTTGCGCCGCAGGCGCGACCCGACGGAGTCGGCCGGGTGGACGACAGCCACCCCGTCGGCCGTGAGCCGCACCGGGCCGTCGAACCCGCTGGCACCCAGGGAGCTGGCCACGTCGAGCCCTGCCAGGGGGCGTTCGGGGTCGGTGGAGGCCCCCGCCACGTGGGCGAAGGCCTCGGCCGACCCGTTCAGGGAGCGGTAGCGGGATGGCACCCGCCCATGATGTCGCCCCGGGCCACCCGGGCCAAACCTCGACCGAAGTCTCAAGACCCCGCAACCCGGTGCCGAACCTAGGGGGGACGCAATTCCCCGCGGCCCATCCGGGTAGGAGGTTCCGAGTCATGGCCACAATCCGTGCCAGCTGTTCAGACTGCGGTGACGTTGAGCTCACCACGGCCGACGTCCACGTGCGGATCTGTGACGACAACAACGCCGGCACTTATTCGTTCCGGTGCCCGTTCTGTCGCATGACCGTCGTCAAGCCGGCCGAGACCCGCACGATCGATCTCCTGATCGCCTCCGGCGTCGCTTTCTCGACCTGGCGCCTGCCGGCCGAGTTGAGCGAGCATCACGCCGGGGAACCGATCAACCACGACGATCTCCTCGACTTCCACGATCTGCTACAGGACGACCTACGCCTCAGCGAGATCATGGCCGAGTTCCGCTAGACCGTGTTGTTCGGGGGCTGCGCCCCCGCCGGCCGCTTCGCGGCCTCCCCCATCTCCGGCGGGACCCCATCCCCGCCGGCCGGGCTGCGCCCGGTGTTCGGGGGCTGCGCCCCCGCCGGCCGCTTCGCGGCCTCCCCCATCTCCGGCGGG
>CADEDH010000003.1:229649-232317 GCA_902826025.1 uncultured Actinomycetes bacterium | reverse complement strand
CAAGGCGGTGGCGCGCCTCGTTCCACTCGATCGGCCCCGTCCGTTGGACCGGCTGATCGCCGAAGGACTTGTCACACCAGGTCGGGTTCCCAAGCGACGGCGCACCGGCCAGGGCATCAAGGCCAAGGGAACGGTGAGCGACCTCGTCGCAGAGCAGCGCCAGTGATCGCCTACTTCGATACCTCGGCGGTTGTGCCTCTGATCGTCAGCGAGCCAGCGACTGAGCGTTGTGTCCGCTTGTGGAACGAGTCGTCTCGCATCGTCAGTGTTCGCCTGTTGTATTCGGAGGCACGAGCTGCCTTCGCCAGGGCCAACCGCATGGGTCGCATCACGCGAACGAACTGGCGAGCGCCGTCACCGATCTCGACTCGATCATCGCCGAGGTCGATCACGTCGAGATCAGCGCGGATCTCGCGTCGGCCGCAGGCGACCTCGTACTGGTGACAGGCGACACCGACCTCGCCGCCGCAGCCTCTGTGCTCGGCATCTCGGTTGCCGCCACCAACAGCTGAGCACCGCCTCCTGGAGCAGAGAGAACGATTCCGCCATTAGCCGGTGGACCGCCGTGGCGCAGGTGCTCAGCGACGGCGGGGGCCAGCTGGGATGCGTAGACGATGCACGTCCGGATGTCGTCCGGCTCGATCCCGGGGGCGTCTGGGCCACGCCACGGTCGGCATCACCCTCGATCTTTACTCCCACGTCACTCCAGCGATCGCCCGAGAGGCAGCCGACACCGTTGGCAGCCTCATCCTCGGGCCGAGACCGGCCGGACCGTAAGGCTCCAGCGCAACTGGGAGGACGGTGGAGCGAGAATGCTCACCTCGTCGGTCCCTCAAGCGTCACGCCTCCCCCGGAGATCGGTAGTGATTTCGAGCGCTCGAAGATGCCGGTTTGCGTGCCGGAACGCACAGTCGCGAGAGGGGCCTGGGCGGTGCGATACTGGCGAGGTGACCGCCAGCGGTGCTTCGGGGGTGTGGTCGTTTGGGAGTATCCCGAGTCTTCCGTGTGGGGTAAAGCCATGTGCCCCGGTTTTGCTGCGGAGTGCCGGATCCTGCCGGTCCTTGCGCAGCGCCGACCCGACAAGGTGCTGGAGCCCCGTCGCGTCGACTCCGATCGGGGCCTCCTTCTCCTGCCCGATGGCGGGCCGACGATCGACACCGCTCTCGACACGGTGGCGTGGACCGACTTCATCGTGGGGTACGCCGGTCTGCAGCAGGACTTGGTCGGCTACGAGCAACAGTTGTTGGCAGCGGGCTGCGTCGACCTTCGGCCGCGTTCAGCGGTCCAACGTTTGGTACAGCACATGGAGAGCGGAGCCGTCGATCATCGACAGCATCTCATCGACTGGCTCGGCGCGGTCGCCGATGAGTTGAGCGACGAGATTCCTTCTACGATCCAGCACGACGATCTGCAGCCGGCGAACGTTCTGCTCGATGGGCGAATCCTCGATTGGGGCGATGCGAGTCTCGCCCACCCATTCGCCTCGTTGCTGACCGCCCTGATGCCGGGGAATCCGTGACGACCTGGTACTCCGCCGGAGCGGCGCGCCATGAGAGACGAATACCTGGCGTCATGGGCGGCGCGTCTCGGACTGGAGATCGGAAACCCCACGACCTCGAATTGGCTCTGTCGACAGGTCGACCTCGCCATGCTCATCGCGCCGATCGGGCGGATCGACACCTGGCTCCGGGCTCCGCAAGGAGCCCTGCAACAGTACCCCGACGAGATCGACCGCTGGATCGACCACCTGGAGAGGTCCTACGCCGACCCCACCGTCAACGCCCTGTAGCATGTGCGGTGCTGAGTGAGTTGCAGGGCTGGTGGCTCAGCATCTGGCGGAAGCGGCCATCGCCGGCACTCTTGTCGGTAGGTCAGGCGGTGAGTGATACCGCTCGCTCGGAAGGCGTTTATCGCACCCGGCCTGCCAACCCTCGCGGTCAGGGTTGCGGGAGCATCGACATCGGATGGAGGCGGGCCGCTGGCGCCGAGTGGCACGATGGTGGCGTGCGAGTGGGCGTGACCATTCCGAAGCTCCTACCAGAGGACCCGCAGGCCGCATACGACGCGGTGGCCGACGCCGTGCGCCACATCGAGGAGGCGGGATTCGACGTGATCTGGATTCCTGACGTCGTGAACCGAGGCTATTTGACATTCGATCCGCTGATCTACGCCGCCGCTGTCGCGTCGCTTTGCAGCGTTCGTGAGATCGGCACAGCGGTCCTACAGGTCGGCCGTCATGACGCTGTGGAACTCGCGCATCGTGTGCTTGCAACGGTTCTGCTGTCGGACGGGCGGTTCACTCTGGGGGCAGGGGCCGGTTCGACACGCGGCGATTTCGACGCTGTTTCCAGACCATTCGAGGCCAGGTTCGAGACCTTCGATCGCAATCTTCAGGTGATGCGTTGCCTGCTGGGAGGCGACGCTCACGGCGATGTCCGGCTGCTACCGGAGGGCGCCGCGTCGGTGATGCCCTCGGTGATAATCGGCTCGTGGCGCTCACGGGACTGGATCGAGCGAGCCGCCCGAGAGTTCGACGGGTGGATGGGCTCGACGGCCAAGACGACGTTGTCGACGTTGATCGATCGGCTCGGCGTATACCGCTCGTCGGGGGGACAGCGAGCGATCGCCGGAAATCTGTATGTCGACCTGGACGTTGTGGCTGGTCGTG
>CADEDH010000003.1:217962-229549 GCA_902826025.1 uncultured Actinomycetes bacterium | reverse complement strand
CTCCATCTAGAGGGTCGATCTTGGCTGGGCCGCTCGGCAAGCCCTTGATGGCAGGGCGCTTCCGGCTCGGCCACACTGGGCCGTGATCAGGGGAGCGGGACCCGTCGGATTGCTTTCGGGAAGGTCTCGCCGATCCAGGCGCCGTCGGTGGTGAGGGCGATGCCGCCGTGGTCGAAGCTGTCGTAGCGGGCGGCGACGGTGTTGGTGGCGGGATCGATGACACTCAGCGGCAGACCCGTCATCTGGATCCAGATCAGGTCGTCACCGGCCTCGATTTCGGACCAGGTCACTGCACCGACTGCACCGTCGGCGACGGTGATGTCTGCGACGACGGTGTTGCTGGCCGGGTCGATCCGGTGGACCACGCCAGCCTCACTGTCGAGGGCCCACACGCCGTCGCTGTTCACCGCCAAGAACTGGGCTCGGGCATCGATGGTGGCCAGGACGGTCCCGTCGGCCGGATCGATCCGGGTGATGGAGTCGGGGAACTGGGTGATCCACAGGCTGTCGAACCCGGCATCGATGCTTTCCGATGCGGCTGGCACCGGTATGGTCCCGGCGACCGTGTTCGTGGTCGGGTCGACCCGTGCGGCGATGGAGGCGGCGGAGTCGGACAGCACCCAGATGTCGGTGGAGGTGGACGTGATCGTCAGGCCGCGGGACTCGGCAGCGAACTGGAACGGCAGGGTGATCGACTGTTGGATCTCGCCGGTGGCGCCGTCGATGCGGTGCAGTACGTTGCTCGCACGCCGCAAGGTCCACACTGAGCCGAATGCGTACTCGATTCGGGTGACGGAGATTTCCGGGAACGGGGTGGAACCGAGCAACGCGCCCGTTTCCAGGTCGTAACGGGCGAGGCCGCCTTCGACGTTGGTGACGTAGAGGACGCTGTCAGAGGCGGCCATGTGCGTCCCTTCCAGATCGGTGGTGTAATCGCCGGGGGTGATCTGGGGCACGTCACCGAGTTCGGTCACCTCGGGCAGCGCCGCCGCGGCCGCCGTCGACGGTGAGTTTGTGGGTGGGTCAGCAGTCGTGGTCGGTGCCGGCACGGTGGTGACCGACTGAGGCGGGTCCACTGCGTCGATCTTGGCGTCGGAGCCATCCCGAACGACCAGAGCGATTGCTCCGGCCGCCACCACCGCGGCAACGCCAGCCGCCACCGCCAGGGCGAACCGACGACGGGAATCACGAACTGTCGCCTTCATATCCATATCCACCTCCACGATGAACGGGTCGTGACCGTTGGCCTCTGAGGGCTTGGGCCCCGGACCGGGGGATGCGACGGCCCCGAGATCCTGGGCGTCGTCGAATGCACTGCGGACCTCGGCCGCCAGCCGCTGGCGATAGACGGCTGACGGCTCAGTCCGGCCGCCGGCTTCACGAAGCATCTCGAAGGGATCAGGCATCGTCGCCGTCCTCCAGCTCGTAGAGCGTCCGGAAGGCCCGCCGGGAACGGGCCAGCAGGTTCTCGGTGGCGGCCACGGACCGGCCGATGATCTCCGCCACCTGAGCCACCGGCAGCCCGTCGTAGTACCGCAAGACCAACGCCGAACGCTGTGACGGATTGAGCTGCGCCAACACCTCGGCCGCCCGGCCGGGCTCGATGGGATGGTCCCAGGCCACGTCGATGAGGTCGCCGGCGACCGCGGTCAGCTTGCGCTCCTCGCGGCTCTGGCGCCGCCAGTGATCGACCAGCTTGTGCCGGGCAATCCCGATCAACCAGGCGACCGACCAGCCCTCCACCAAACCCTGGCGCCGGCTGGCGTCGATCGCCCCCAGCACCGTCTCCGATGTGAGGTCCTCGGCCAGCGGCACATCGCCAACCCGGCGCAGCAGGTAGTGGTAGACCTCGGGGACGGCGTGATCGACGAAGGCGACAAACGCCGCCTCATTGATCGCCGCCCCTTCCTTCACCGGTCGCACATCCTCTACGTCGCATCTGGGGTCCGATCCCTGAGCACGCACGCTGCGATTATTGCCCGGGCCCGCTCACGACCAGGGCTCGTCGGAGCGGCGCACCGCTGGCGGGACAGGTCCAGCCACATCCTCACGACGTGTGCGTGCCACCGGTAACGGGTACGGCCCTGGGCATGAACATCACCCGGCATCCCGACGGCTCGCTGACTGTTCCCGTGGTACCCGGTCGCCACGACGGCGATGGTCCGGGCACTCCAGCGACAGCCGAGAACGAGACGCGAACGCTGCGACCGGGCGAAGGTGGCTACGACCAGGCGCTGGCCCAATGGGATGCCGAGCAGCACCCCGACAACACCGAAGCCGTCTCGACCTCGTCCGGCCGACAGGAAGCCATGGCGGTGGTCCATGCCGTGGCTGAGGAGCCGGGGAACGTGGCCGAGGTCGTCGAAACGCTCGATGATCCCGAGGGCAGCGCCGAAGCGCTCCGCCACGTCCTCGTGGGTGGGGCGCCGTCGGTCCAGGCCTTCGCCGACGAGGTCGCCGAGGCCGAAGGCGGCGACGCGCTTCCCGCCCACAAGGCGACACGGGTCATCGGCGAGGTCCTGGCCGAAATCGACGAGCAAACGTGAACGAGCGGCGGCGGCAACGGTTCGATGCCGCCGTCCCCAGCGGGACCCGGACCGGCCCGGCCCCTGACCGGAGCGGGCAATGAACCTCGGACTGAGTTCGATCGTCGAACGGCTTCGATCCAGCCTGTTCTTCGTCCCCATGCTCGCCGTGATCTTCGCCACCGTCATGGCCTTCGCCGTACTGGCCGTTGACCGTCGTGTCGATACCACGCTCGCCGACCTGCCGCTCGGCTTCACCTCGACAGTGGAGAGCGCCCGCACCCTGCTCGGCGTGATCGCCGGGGCGACGATCTCCTTTGCCGGCATCGCCTTCTCGGTCTCACTCCTCATCATCCAGCTGGCGTCGAGCCAGTTCTCGCCCCGGGTAGTGCACACGCTGTTCCGTGACCCGTTCAACAAACGGGTGATGGCACTCGTCGTCGGGACCTTCACCTACTGCGTAGTCGTGCTCCGATCCGTCCGCTCCGCTCTCGAACCCGGCCGCGAGCCGGTAGTCCCCAACATCTCCGTGGCGATCGCGGTGGTTCTCGGTATCGCCGCCATCCTCGCCATTGTCGCCTTCATCAACCACAGCGCTCACTCCATGGACGTAAGTGAGATCCTGGAACGGATCCGCCGGGAGACCACCAAGCAGATCCGGGCCGAGTGGACCCTGGCCGAGCCCAACACCACCGACAACGAGGCCATCCCACCCCCGCCCGCTGAGTCGACGACCGTGATCAGGGCCGACCGTTCCGGATGGGTGCAACAGATCGACACTGCCGCTCTGCTCGCCTGCCTCCCCGAGGGTGCCACCGCCTATGTCGAGACCTACGCCGGCCGATTCGCCATCGAACAGAGCCCTCTCATCACCCTCTCACCCAGGATCGACGCCGACGACGTCGAGGCCTGTCTGCTGGGCGCGTTCCTCATCGGCGAGACCCGGACCATGCAACAGGACGTCACCTACGGACTTCGACAACTCGTCGACGTCACCGTCAAAGCACTCTCGCCCGGCATCAACGACCCCACCACGGCGCAGGAGGCGATCTTCCACACCGCCGCCGTGCTCAACGAGCTACTTCGCCACGACCCGCCATCATCGGTGCTGATCGACGGCTCCCGCTGCCTTCTGATGACGCACCAGCCGTCGCCCCGTGAGCTCGTCCAGATCGCCTACGACGAACCGCGTCGTGCCGGCGCAACGCAACCCGCCGTCTGCCTGTACCTCCTGGCCACGCTGGAGTCGCTGATCGAGATCATGCAGGCGGCCCGGCTCGAAACCCGAACGGCTGAACTTCGCCGACAGGCCCGCCTCATCGTCGCCGGATGCGGCCGGCCCGAGGTGCTCAGCGAGGACATCGAGGCTGTCCGCTCGGCATACCACGAGAAGCTCGGAGTGAACCGGTGACGAATACCAAACCGAATCGGGGGCCGTCCGGCGGCCCACACCGCTGATGGCCGATCCCCAGATCTCCAGCGCACGGCCGACGTTCCTGCAGAGCGATCTGAGGTTGGCGCGCGCCGTCCGCCCATTCGTGCGATTCTCACATGTCGAGGCCGCGGGTGGGATCGTGCTCGTGGTCGCCACGTTGGCCGCCCTCGTCTGGGCGAACTCGCCCTGGCAGGCCGGCTACGAGGCCCTGTGGGCCACCGAGGTCCGGATCGAGCTCGGCTCGTACGCGTTCGCCGAGGATCTCGGACATGTCGTGAACGACCTGCTCATGGCGGTCTTCTTCTTCGTCGTGGGGATGGAGATCAAGCGGGAGCTCGTCATCGGCGAGCTGCGCGACCGCCGCGCCGTCGGGCTTCCGGCCATGGCCGCGTTGGGCGGGATGATCGTCCCGGCCGGGATCTATCTCGCCTTCAACCCCACCGGCGTCGGAAGACACGGTTGGGGAATCCCGATGGCAACCGACATAGCGTTCGCACTGGGTGTGGTGGCGCTCCTCGGTCGGCGTGTGCCGCCGCCGGTGAAGATCTTGTTGCTCACCCTGGCCATCGTCGATGACATCGGCGCGATCGCCGTGATCGGCGCCTTCTACACCGATCGCGTCGAGCTTCCGTTCGTGCTGGCCGCCATCGCCATCTCGGCACTGGTGGCGGTCATGCATCGGGCCCGCATCGTGTACTCGCCATTGATCGCGATCAGCGGACTGGCACTGTGGCTGGCGGTCTACGAGTCGGGCATCCATGCCACGATCGCCGGCGTGATCATGGGCCTGCTCACTCCGGCCAGGCCGGTGCAGTCCGAGCTCGAGGCAGAGGAGCTGGTGGAGGTGCTCGACAACGACGACGACATCCACGCCGACGAGGTCCGCGCCACCGCCGCATTGATCCGCGGGTCGGTGTCGGCCTGTGACCGGCTCATCGAGGGTCTGCACCCGTGGACGAGCTACCTCATCGTGCCGATCTTCGCGCTGGCCAATGCCGGCATCGTCCTGTCGGCCGACTCGTTAGCGTCTCCATCGGCGGTGCTCGGTGGCGTGGCAGTGGCCCTCGTGGTCGGAAAGCTCGTCGGTATAACCCTCTTCGCCTGGATCGCCGTCCATGTGAAGCTCGGTCGACTGCCCGAAGGGGCACGGTGGGGACACGTGGTGGGTGTAGCCACCCTCGCCGGCATCGGATTCACGGTCTCGTTGTTCATCACCGGCCTGGCGTTCGACGACCCAGCCGTACAGGACGACGCCAAGGTCGGGATCCTGGTGGCGTCCATCGTCGCTGCGATTCTGGGTGCCGCCATCCTGGCCGCCGTCTCCCGGCGTGACGGTCCCCAGGCGCCGGGAGATACATCAGACGAGCCTGATCGACTGTCGGACGCGCCGGCGGAGGTACTGCTGGGAGGTGGCTCGTGATCCTGTCGGCCTGGTCCCGCGTCGTACTGGCGACGTTGGCGCTGGTGGTGGTGCTGCTGAACCTCATGGGGTCGCCGCGCCCCGGCGGCGCCCAGGATGACGCCGGCCCCCCGGTGTACGTGCTCCGCATCACCGGCCCTATCGATCTCGGGCTGGCCCCCTACGTGGACCGGGTGGTGGCGGAGGCAGAAGCCGCCGGCGCCTCCGCCATTGTCATCGTGATCGACACCCCGGGTGGCCGCCTCGACGCCGTGATCCAGATGCTCGCCACGATCATCGATACCGACGTGCGCACGGTGGCGTTGATCGACTCGTCGGCCTTCTCGGCCGGGGCGCTGGTGGCCATCGCGTCCGACGAGATCTACATGACCCCGGGAGCGGTGCTCGGTGCGGCCACACCGGTGCAGGGGGGCACCGGCGAAACGGCAGACGAGAAGACGATCTCGGCGGTGCGGGCCACATTCGAGTCGGCCGCCGAGGCCAACGGCCGCGACCCCCTGGTGGCCGCCGCTATGGTCGACACCCGGGTGGAGATCGAGGGCCTGGTGACAGCGGGTGAACTGCTCACGCTCACCGTCTCCGAAGCACTCGCTTTCGGCTACGCCGAGGGGGTGGTGGACGATCTCGACGCGTTGCTCGTCGAGTTGGGCCTCGACGGCAACCAGCTCGTGGCCACGAGCCCCGGCTTCGCCGAGCAGCTCGTGCGCTTCCTCACCAACCCTCTGATCGCCGGGCTGCTCCTGGTCGGCGGCTTCCTGCTCATCGTCGGCGACTTCTTCAGCGGTGGGCTCGGCATCGCCGCCGTCGGCGGGCTCATCCTGTTGGCGGTGTTCTTCTGGGGGAACCTGCTCGCCGGCCTCGCCGGCTGGGAAGACGTGGTGCTGATGCTCGCCGGGGTGGCGTTGCTGGCGGTCGAGCTGTTCGTGCTGCCCGGGTTCGGCGTGGCGGGGATCCTCGGGCTGCTGGCGCTGGGCGCCGGTGCGTTCCTGGCGATGATCTACCGCGACGGCGACTTCGTGACCACCGACGACCTGTGGCGGGCCGGCCTCACGGTGGGCGGTGCGGTGGTGGCCGCAGTGGTCGGGTTGATCGTGCTGATCAACCTGGTGTCACGGCGCGGGGCTCCGAGCAGGCTGGTGCTGTCGACCCGGTCCGGCGACGGTGACGTAGCCAGGACGCAATCCGGGCGGGGATGGCTCGGCTGGTTCGGCGCCGACGACCGGCTCGAAACCGATCGCGTCGAACGTCGCACCGTGGAGGAGACGTCGGAGATCTCGTTGTTGGGCTCGACTGGCGTGGCGGTGAGCGACCTCCGGCCCGGTGGCATCGTCGACATTCACGGGCGCCGCGTCGACGCCGTCACGTCCGGCGAGTTCCTCCCGGCGGGCGAAGCGATCGAAGTCATCGGCGACGACCGCTACCGGCGGGTCGTGCGGAAGCTGCCCTGATCCCCGCCCCGAGGATTAGCCTCTGGGGCGCTGGGTACCGTCGCACCATGGACTTTGGCGCAGCGGCACTCATCATCGGTGGCGTGGCCGTCCTGGTGGTGTTGATCCTGTTCTTCTACTTCGTCCCTCTCGGACTGTGGGTCACCGCCCTCTTCTCCGGCGTCAAGGTGCGCATCGGCACCCTCATCGGCATGCGACTGCGCAAGGTCACGCCCGCATCCATCGTGCGTCCGCTGATCAGCGCCACCAAAGCCGAGATCGACCTCGACATCGGCCAGATGGAAGCCCACTACCTGGCCGGCGGCAACGTGGAACGGGTGGTCAACGCGCTCATCTCGGCCGACCGGGCCAACATCGAACTCCCCTGGAAGCGGGCCGCTGCGATCGACCTGGCCGGCCGCAATGTGCTCGAGGCGGTGCAGATGAGCGTCAACCCGCAGGTCATCGACACCCCCCGGGTCGCCGCCGTGGCCAAGGACGGTATCCAGATGGTGGCCGTCGCCCGGGTCACCGTGCGGGCCAACATCGACCGCCTCGTGGGCGGCGCCGGCGAGGAAACGATCATCGCCCGGGTGGGTGAAGGCACGGTGTCGAGCATCGGCTCGGCCGATTCGCACAAGTGGGTGCTCGAGAACCCCGACGCCATCTCCACACGGGTCCTCGAACGGGGCCTCGACGCCGGCACCGCGTTCGAGATCCTCTCGATCGACATCGCCGATGTCGACATCGGTCGCAACGTCGGCGCCGAACTGCAGACGGCCCAGGCCGAAGCGGACAAGAACATCGCCCAGGCCCGGGCCGAGGAACGGCGGGCCATGGCCGTGGCCGAGGAGCAGGAGATGCGGGCCAAGGTCGTGGCGGCCGAAGCTGAAGTGCCCCGTGCCATCTCCGAAGCGTTCCGGAGTGGCAAGCTCGGGATCATGGACTTCTACCGCATGGAGAACGTCCAAGCCGACACTGACATGCGCTCGGCCGTGGCCGGCAACGGCGAGTCGTGACCACGCGCTTCCCGTCCCTCGATTGGATCCCGGTTCGCAACGAGTTCCGGGAAGAGTTCGGGGACGAGTTCCCGGAGGAGGCCCGGGAAGAGGCCGGGCAACCCTCACGGTGGGAAGCCCCGGAAGTAGTACGTCGGGAGGCGCCGCCGGAGATGGTCGGGCCGGCGACGCCAGTCCGTCCCGCCGGCGACCGGCGCCGGCTCGATCGTGCCGTTCGACCACCGCCCACTAACCTTCAGCTCGTGCGCCGCGCCCTGTCGACACCGGAGGCGGCCCGACAGGCCCTCCTGCTACGCGAGATCCTCGGCCCTCCGGTCGGGTTGGGCGCCCCGCCCGGCGATCGCCCCAGCTGACGAGCCACCGCTCGTGAACCGGTGGTAGAATGAGCAATTCACCTTAGCGGGGACCTCTCGTCATGGCCGGGCCGCTCGTGGCGCCCGCCGGTTCTGGTCGCCTCCTCTAAGCCCAACTTGAGGAGTTCCCATGACCGATCCCCGCAGCGCCGCCAGTTTCGACGCGCCCTCCCGACCGCCCCGACCCACCGCCATCGTGTTGTGTGAAGGAAACTTCGGCCAGATCGACGGCAAGACCGCCAATGGCCTGGTCCGCCACAGCGAGCGCTACGAGATCCTCTCCGTGATCGACAGCCAGCTCGCCGGGCGTGATGCGGGCGAGGTGCTCGACGGCGTGGCCAACGGCATCCCGATCCACCTCGACCTGGACGCCGCCCTCCAGCACGTCGGCCCGGTGGTTCCCGACTGCTTCATCGTGGGCGTCGCCCCCACCAGCGGCATGCTGTCGCCGGCCGAGCGTCACGTCATCCTCGATGCGATGAGCCGGGGCCTCAACGTGGTCAACGGCCTCCACGAGTTCCTCAACGACGACGTCGAGTTCGTCGCCGCCAGCGCTGTCAACCAGGTCGAGATCCTCGACATCCGCCGCCCCCGGGCCAAACGCGACCTTCGCATGTTCTCCGGCCGGATCAACGACGTCACCTGCCCCCGCATCGCCGTGCTCGGCACCGACGGCGCCATCGGCAAACGGACGACGGCCACCATCCTCACCCGGACGCTCAACGACCATGGCGTCAACGCCGTGCTCGTGGGCACCGGGCAGACCAGCATCATCCAGGGCGCCCGCTACGGGGTGGCCCTCGATGCCATCCCCACCCAGTTCGTCACCGGCGAGCTGGAGGCCACCATCGTCGAAGCCTTCGAGGCCGAGCACCCCGACGTGATCATCGTCGAGGGGCAGGGGGCGCTCAGCCACCCGACCTACCTCAGCTCCACCGCCATCCTGCGGGGCAGCCTCCCCATGGGCGTCATCCTCCAGCACGCCCCGGCCCGGGTGACCGTGAGCGACTACCCGGCGGTCACGATGCCGACGGTCACCAGTGAGATCAAGCTGATCGAGACGTTCGCCGCCACCCGGGTGATCGGCCTGACGATCAACCACGAGAACATGACCGACGACGAGGTGTCAGCCTCCATCGGGCACTACGAGCGGGAGCTGGGCATCCCGTGCACCGACGCTCTCACTCGCCCCCGTGAACGCCTGCTCGACATGGTGTTCGCCGCCCTCCCCGAGCTCGACCCCCACAGCAGCCTGATCGCCCGTTGAGCTGCCCGCGGGTCGAGATCGATCTCGACAAGGTGGGCCACAACGCCAGCACCCTCGTGGACCGGGCCGGGGCGCTGGGCATCTCGGTCACCGGGGTGACCAAGGCCGTGCTCGGCCTCCCCCCGCTGGCGTCGGTGCTCATGGCGTCCGGCGTCGCTGCGCTGGGCGACTCCCGGATCGAGAACATCGAGACCATGCGGGCCGCTGGGCTCCGCGGCCCGATGGTGCTCATCCGGTCGCCCATGCCGAGCCAGGTGGGCCGGGTGGTGGACAGCGGGGCGATCAGCCTGGGAACGGACTGCGACGTCATGACGCTGCTGGCCGCCGCCGCCCGGCACCGCGGCGTGGAACACGGTGTGGTGCTGATGGTGGAATTGGGCGACCTCCGGGAAGGCATCATGCCCGAACAGCTCGGGGCGGCGGCGGCCCACGTGCTGTCGCTGGGCGGCCTCCGCCTGCGGGGGATCGGCGCCAACCTGGCCTGCCGCAGCGGCATCGCCCCCGACGCCGGCAACATGGCCGAGCTCAGCGCCTGCACCGAGCGGGTGGAGCGCGAGCACGGCGTGGAGCTCGACATCGTGACGGGCGGGAACTCGGCCAATCTGCTGTGGGCCTTCAGTGGCGCCGACCGGGGCCGCGTCAACAACCTCCGCCTCGGCGAGTCGATCCTGCTCGGCTGCGAGCCGTTGCAGCGCCAGCCCATCCCGGGGCTCCACGACGACGCCATCGCGGTCGTGGCCGAAGTGATCGAGTCGAGCCGCAAGCCGAGCAGGCCCTGGGGTCGGATCGCGCAGTCGGCGTTCGGCGTGGCCGAGCCGGTGGGGGACGATCGGGGGCCGGTGTGGCAGACGATCTTCGCCCTGGGGCACCAGGACACCGATCCCGCCGGGCTCGAACCGCCGGGCTGCGTTCGCATCGTGGGGGCCAGCAGCGACCATCTGATCACTGAAACCAGCTGCCGGTTCGACGCCGGAACCGAGATGAGGTTCCGACCGGGCTACGGAGCGTTCATGCGGGCGATGACCTCGCACTCCGTGTCCACCCTGCTCACCGGGAACCGGTGACCGCTGAGCAGTGCTCGCAAGCATCGCCGGCACGAGGCCGGCGATGCTTGCTCCAGCGCTACGCGCTAGATGGCGCGAACGTTCTTGGCTTCTTCTCCTTTACGGCCAGGGGCGACGTCGAACTCCACCACCTGACCCTCCTCCAACGACTTGTAACCGTCGCCGGTGATGCTCGAGTAGTGGACGAAAACGTCCTCTCCCCGCTCTCGCGAAATGAAGCCGAAGCCCTTCTCGCTGTTGAAAAACTTCACAGTGCCTTGCATGCGCACACTCTTTTCCGAACGACCCGCCACTCGACGGGTCGCACTCAACCTACGCTGACCGCGGCCGCATTCCTCCCTTCGCTCCCACACGGGCAGGATCCCGCCCCGACTTAGGCCGTCGGAGACCGGTGCGGTAGGCTCTGAGCCGGGACGAGTCGCAACTCCTGGGAGGACATCGGAGACGGTGGGCCAACCGTGAGCCCGACGCCTCGACCGCCCCCAGTCGAGGAGCGAACGTGTCGATCACGGTCCGCATCACCGCAGTCCAGCCCGATCGGCCACCGTGCCAGCTTCCGAGTAGGACCTGATGGCGGCCGAAGTCGGAGCCACCGTCGTGTACCCCGTCCACGGCGTCGCCGAGGTCGTCGGCAGCGAGACCCGCACGGTCGCCGGTCAGATGGCCACCTATCTCGTGCTGGCCATCTCGGGGGAGAACCGCGGTGGAGACCTCCGGATCCTCGTGCGGGAAGACCAGTTCGACACGATCGGTATCCGGCCGGCGATGTCGAGCGACGATGCCAGCCAGGTCCTCGATGTCCTCGCCGTCGTCGACCCTCGCGTGTCGGCCACGTGGTCCCGGCGGTTCAAGAGCCACCAGGAGAAGCTGAAGAGCGGCGACGTGTTCGATCTGGCCGAGGTCGTGCGCAACCTCGCCCTCCGTCAACACGAGCGGACGCTGGGAGCAGCCGACAAGGCGATGTACCGCCGGGCCCGCACCTCGCTGCTGGCCGAGCTGGCGGTCACCTGGGGGGTGAGCACCGATTCCGCCGCCGAGCGGGTCGACGGTGCGCTGCGTCGATGACGCGCCTGCGGC
>CADEDH010000003.1:193845-217862 GCA_902826025.1 uncultured Actinomycetes bacterium | reverse complement strand
CGATGACGCGCCTGCGGCCGGCTGGGCTCAGTGGGGGATCTCGAGCGTGATCCGGGTTCCCCGGCCCGGCTCGGAGTGGAACTCCAGCCGGCCGGGGATGAGCGGTACCCGCTGCCGGAGCCGCATCAGGCCGAGGCCCCGATGGCGGCCCGGCGAGGCGGAAGCTTCGTCGAGGCGGAAGCCGATGCCGTCATCGGTGACGGTCAACCGGATCTGACCGTCGGCGGTCGATTCGAGCATCAGCTCGTGGTGCTCCGCCCCGGCGTGCTTGATGGCGTTGAACAGCAGCTCACGTGCCGCCTCGTACACGAAGATCCGCTTGTCGTGGGCCGACGGATCGGCCTCCCGGTCGATACTGACATCCACGTCGATGTGGTGTTGGAGCCGGACCTGGCGGATCAGATGCTCCAACGCCACGGGCAGGCCGTGGTCGTGCAGCTCGGGGGGAAACAACTCGCTGCTCAGGGTCCTGGCGGCGTCGATGGCCTCGGCGATGGTGGACCGGGTCTGCGTCAGGAGCTGGGTCGCGGCGGCATCGAGGTCGACGTTGACCTTGAAGCGGTCGAGGGTCACCGCGGCGCTGTAGAGGAGTTGCTGCAGATGATCGTGCAGCGTTTGGGCTATCTGC
Organism: uncultured Actinomycetes bacterium; assembly: GCA_902826025.1. Taxonomy (GTDB): domain Bacteria; phylum Actinomycetota; class Acidimicrobiia; order Acidimicrobiales; family SZUA-35; genus CADEDH01. The sequence continues at coordinate 217,234 of CADEDH010000003.1, read as the reverse complement.
TCCCGGACCTGCTGCTCCGCCATCACCAGCTGCGACGCGAGCTCCCGCAGCTGCTGGTTCCGGATCTCGAGCTCGGTGATGTCGACGCTGATGGCGGAGGTCCATTTGAGGCTGCCGCTCTGGTCTCGCTCGGCGTGCACGTCACACCGGTACCACCGCCGCTCACCATCCGGACCATCCAGGTGATAGTCGATGGACCAGCCGTCGGACGTACCGGCGACGATCCGTTCGAGCATGGTGGGCCCCTGCTCCTGGATGTCGAGGGGGGCATGGCTGAGCAGGGCCTCCAGGGGCACGCGGGCCCCGGGTGCCAAGCCGAGGCCGGCGGGTATGGTCCCGTCGATGGAGACGAGGCCGGTGGCCGGGTCGTAGACCCAGGAGCTGGCACCGGCCGTCTCCATCACCAGCTGGAGACGGTGGGCCGTCTCCTGCGCCACCACTTCGGCCTCTTTGCGGCTGGTTATGTCCAGGTCGATGCCGGTCAGGCGGGCCATCGAGCCGTCCGGGTTGCGTTCGGCCCGACCCAGCCCGTGGTGCCAGGCCACCGAGCCGTCGGGGCGGATCGACCGGAACTCCATGTCCCAGCGTTCGTGACCCGGGGTATGGACCATGACATCGAACTGGCGCTCCACCTCCGGCCGGTCGGCGGGGTGGAGCGCGTCCAGCCATCGTTGATGGTCAGGGGCCCGGGCCGGATCATGCCCGTAGAGGCGGATCACGGTTGCATCCCAGGTGGTCACGTCGGCTGCCGCATCGTAGGACCACACGCCGGCCGCCGAGGCATCCAGGGCCAGTCGCAGCCGGGCTTCGCTGGCCTGCAGCGCGGTCTCCGCCACCTTCCGGGGGCCGATGTCCTCCACGACGGAGACCGTGCGGGCCACCCGACCGGTCTCGTCCCGTACCGGGTGGGCGTTGATACGGACCCACACAGCTGATCCGTCGGGCCGGACGAGCCGCTTCTCCACCGAGTAGAAGGGGATCTCGCCCTCCACGAGACGGTCGAGCTGCCCGACATCAGCCTCCCAGTCGTCAGGGTGTGTGACGTCGCTCACCGTCGATCGGAGTAGCTCGGCCTCCGAGCGGCCCGAGATCGTGGTGTACATCTCGTTGACCCGGATGAACCGCCAGGTCGAGGTGTCGACCAGCGTGATGCCCACGCCGGCGTTGTGGAACAGCGCCTGGAAATCGTCCTCGGCCCGAGCCGCCGCCCGTCGGGAGGTCATCGGGGCAGCTCGATCAGCCCGACCGCCGCCGCATGGAGCACGGCCTCCAGCCGGGTGTGGGCATCGAGCTTGTTCATGGCCCGTCGGAGGTAGTTGCGGACGGTGTGGACGCTCAGGTGGAGCGCCTCGGCCATCTCCACCGGCGACTCGCCGTGGGCACAGCGCTGCAGGATCTCCAGCTCCCGGCCCGTCAGCGCCGGGCCGGCGGGCCGGACCGGGCCATGGCGGAGGCTCACCAGCTGGGCCAGGACGTCGGGGGTGAAGTACGACTCGCCCTCCGCCGCCGCCCGTATGGCGGCCACGAGCTCCGCCGCCGACCCGTTCTTGGTCACGAACCCGGTGGCCCCGGCGTCGAGCGCGTCGATCAGCACCGCGTCGTGGCCCTGGGCGGTCAGGAACACCACCCGGGCCTGGGGGAGAGCGGCCCGGATCTCCCTCGTGAGGCTCACGCCGTCTCCGTCGGGGAGGTGGTAGTCCATCAGCACCACGTCCGGCACCGCCGCCAGCGCCGTGGCCACGGCGCCGGTGGCCCCGGCCACGCGGCCGACCGACATGATGTCGGGCTGGTCATCGATCAGCCCGACGAGTGCTTGGGCCACGACCTCGTGGTCTTCGATGAGCAACACCCGCACCGGTAGCGATTCGGTGCTCACCCCGATGAGCCTAACGGTTGTTAGGAACGGCGTCGGCGGCCACAGGGCTTGCATTCGTGTCATTCGCTGTAGCGCAAACGAGTCACTTGACGAGATGCCGGCAGCTCATAAAGTCGGCGTGAACTCGTCCTTCCATCGCCGTGCCGGCTCTGGGAGGCTTCGAAGCTTCGAGGCCTCAGGCTGATGGACCCGGTGATGCCAGCGCGACCGCACGCACACAATGATTGGTTGATCCGCAACTGGGACGCCTGCGGTCGGGAGATCGAGTCGTGGCTGGACGACGATCAGATGTTGGCCGAGCTCGGACGGCGATGCACCATGACGATGCTGGGATGCCATCCCGCTCTCGACCCCCGAGACGTCGATCCCCAGCTCCTTCTCCGAAGGCTGCTCGCCGCCGACTGGCTGGAACCGGCCATGGGGCCCTTCCCGGTCGACCGGGCCTAACAACCAGCGGCCGTCATCCGATACAGAATCGAAGTACCTCGTTCTGATGGGTGATGACAATGAACTCAGACACCGAGCTCCTGCACGACTTCCTGGTGGAACGCGAGGAGCTGTTCGATCGCATCGAATCGCTCTCCCTGCGCCTCGAAGCGGACCCGGCGAGCCAGACCGACCTCACTGTCATGTTCCAGGCGGTGCACACGCTCAAGAGCCAGTTCGGGATCCTCGGGTTCCGGCAGTTCGAGGGGGTCTGTCAGCAACTGGAGACCGAGCTGGAGGAGGTCAGGAGGGCCAAGGGGGCGGTGCCGCCGTCCGTCGTCAACTCCGCCCTGGCCCTCGTCGACCGGGCCCGACTCTTCTTCGATGCGGTCTGACATGTCAGATCAACAACTACCGTCGGGACCGGCGGGCAACGCCTTGTCGCAGGGCCTGGAGGCGGCCGACGAGGCGTTCCGTATCGTTAGATCGGGTACGTCGAAGCTGGTGCAGTTGCTGGCCGACGAGCTGGTGCCGCTGGCCCCGGACACGGTCGACGAGATCGAGCGAACCGTGAAACGGATCAAGTCCGCGCTGCCGGCTCTGGCCCACTGGCAGAACGACGACCGGATCCGGGGCGAGTGGTCCTTCGAGCCGCCGTTCACCCAGGTCGGGGTCCGCTTGGCTCAGCTCGACGACCTGACCGACCTGGAGAACGTGGAACGGCTGCGACGTTCGTTCGACCTGCTCGCCCCCCGCTCCCTAGCGCTGCGCAAGGAGACGGCCGAGCTGGTGGTCGACGCCCTGCTGCACCAGATGCGCTGCTGAGCGGGCCCGCAGGTCCTGTCGGCTGGCGGCCTACACTGCGGCCTCAGAGCCCAGCCCGGGTCGCCGGCTCCAGCTTTCGTCGGTGGCGGCTTCGGCCCCCGGGCTACTCCGGTACGTCGCCGCACGGCGGCGACCGCTCACCCACGGAGGACCCTGATGACCCGTCACCTGATGCGCCCCCTGGCTGTGTTGGCCACCGTCGGCCTCGTGCTCACCGGCTGCGGCAGTTCGAGCGACGACACCGGGGCTACGGCGGCCCCCACCGGCGGCGTCACCACCGAGGCCGGTGCCGGCACCACAGGCACGACGCAAGCGACCACGGCCAGCAGCGCCAGCAGCGCCACCTCGCCCACGACCGAGGACCCGGGGGTGACCACCGACGACTCGGCGGCCACCGTGATCGAGGCCACCGTGGCCGGAGGCGAGGTGACCACCGCCGACGATCGGTTCGAGGTGGCCAAGGGCACCGACGTGGTCATCCGGGTGACGACCGACGTGGCCGAACCCGTCCACCTCCACGGCTACGACATCGAGGCCGAGGCCGCCCCCGGCAAGCCGGTTGAGATCACGTTCACCGCCAGCATCCCCGGCGTGTTCGAGGTGGAGCTGGAAGACTCGGGCACCCTGTTGTTCGAGATCGAGGTGAAGTAGGCGCATGATCTTCGCCCACGGCCTCGGCTCGCGGGGCCAGCTGCCGCTGCCGGTGTGGATGTTCACCTGGGCCGCCGCCATCGCCCTGGTCGTGTCGTTCGTGGCCCTGGGCGTGCTGTGGACCCGCCCTCAGCTCGATCGGTTGGCCGCCGGGCGGACGCTCGTCCCCTCCGCCGGCGTGGTCCCCGCGGTCCGGGCCGTGGGCCGTGCCCTGGCCCTGGTCCTGTACCTGGTGTGCCTGGTGGCCGGTCTGGCGGGAGCCGACGAGACCAGCGACAACATCCTCCCGGTGGCGCTGTATGTCGTCGTGTGGGTCGGGGCGCTGCTGGTGAGTGGCCTGCTGGGCGACCTGTGGGGGGCGGTGAACCCGATCGCCACCGTGGCCCGGGCGGTGGAGGCGCTCGCCCGGCGGGTCGGGGTCGAGCCCCGGGAGGCGCCGGCCCGGCTCGGCCAGTGGCCGGCGGCCCTCGGGCTGTTCGTGTTCCTGTTCTACGAGCTGGGCCATCCGTCGGGCGCCCAACCCCGCACCCTGGGCTACCTGCTCGCCGCCCATCTGGTGGTGGGCATCGTGGCCGCCGTGGTGTGGGGGGCCGACTGGGTGGCCGAGCACGAACCGTTCTCCGCCCTCTTCGCCTGGGTGGGCGCCATCGGGCCCGTCTTCCGCCGCCCCGGCGGCGGCCTCGGGCTGCGTCCTCCGATGAGCGGTCTGGCCCGAATGCCGGTGGTGGCCGGCACGGCGGTCGCTCTGCTCGTGGTGCTCGGCGGCACGACCTACGACGGATTCAGCGAGAGTGAGCTGGCCGGCCGGATCCTGGGCCGCCCCACCGGCTGGGGTGGCGCCGTCAACCACCTGCTGGGCCTCGTCGGCTCGATCCTCGTCATCAGCTTGCTCTACGCCGTGGGCATATGGTGGACGTCGCGGGTGACGGGCATGGCGGTGGGCCGAGCGGCCACGGCCTTCGCCCCGTCGCTCACCCCGATCGTGTTCGGCTACGCCGTGGCCCACTACTTCCAGCTGCTGGTGGACGAGTCGCAGAGCTTCGTGTTCCGCCTGTCGGACCCCATGGGCCGGGGCTGGGACCTGTTCGGCGGTTCCGACGGGCTGATCAACTTCAACCTCATCAGCGTGGACCTGGTGGCCTGGCTGCAGGTCCTGGCCATCCTGGTGGGGCACATCGGCGCCGTGATGGTGGCCCACGACCGCTCTATCGAGCTGTTCGACGTTGGCCACTCGCTGCGCAGCCAGTTCGCCATGCTGCTGGTGATGGTGGCCTACAGCACGCTGGGTCTCTGGCTCCTCCTCAACGCCTGAGGTGTCCCTTCGGGACCTGGAGTTCGCCTGCGGCGAACGTCCCGCCGTTCTTGTTGTCGACTGGGGGCGGGGCTTACGATTCCGGCCACGGTCATGGATCAGGGGGAACAGCGGTGAAGATCGGCATCACAGGGACATTCGGCGGGTCGCCCAAGCGCGACATGGGGTTCGTGAAGGAGTACGCCATCTGCGCCGAGGAGGTGGGTTTCGACTGCCTCTACGCCCCGGAGCACGTGGTGTTCTTCGCCAGCTACGACTCGAAGTATCCCTATACGCCCGACGGCAACCCGTCGTTCCCGCCCAACATCGGCCTCTACGACCCCCTGTTCGTGTGCGCCGTGGCCTCCATGGTCACCACCACCCTGCGCACCGCCACCAGCGTGATGATCCTGCCCGAGCGGCCGGCGCTGCTCACGGCGAAGGAGGTCATGACGCTCGATCACATCAGCGGCGGCCGGTTCGACCTCGGCATCGGCATCGGCTGGAGCTCAGAGGAGTTCGACGCCCTCGGCATCCCGTGGGAGCGGCGGGGCAAGCGGGCCGACGACTATGTCGGGGCCATCCGGGCCGCCTGGACCAATGACATCGCCGCCTACGACGGCGGGTTCGTGCGCTCCGGGAATGCGGTGCTGCGCCCGGCCCCCGGCCACGGCCCCGTGCCCATCATCGTGGGTGGCGACTCCACCGCCCCCCGGCGGCCGGCGGCCCGCCGGGGCGACGGCTGGTACGGCTGGTGGGCCGGGGTGGAGCTGGAGCCCCATCTGGCCAAGCTGCGGGGGATCATGGCCGAGGAGGGCTGTGAGCAGGGACCGGGCTGGAGCCTGCGGGTGGGGCTGCCGATCGGGCGGGAGACACCCGACGAGGTGGCGGCCATGGCGGCCGAGGCCAAGGCGCTGGGGGTCGACGAGTTCGTGGTGGGCGCCGGCGTGCCGGCCCGGGACTTCGACAAGCACCTCAAGACCTGGGCCGACGCCACCGCCGCTGCCCGCTGAGCCGCTACGGACAGGGGCCGGCGGGCGACGCCTCCACCCGGTTGCGCCCCGCCCGCTTCGCCCGGTACAGCAACCCGTCGGCCCGGGCCAGGAGCCGGGTGAGGGTGTCGCCCGGTTCGATCTCGGCCACACCGGCCGAGAACGTGCAGGAGAACCGCTCCTCGTCGGCCACGTGCTCCATCCGCCGCAGCTCGGCCAGTACCCGCTCGATCAGCGCCGCCGCCCCGTCGGCCCGTGTGTCGGGTAGGAGCACCACGAACTCCTCGCCCCCGTTGCGGGCGGCCAGATCGCCGGCCCGGAGGCCGAGCCGCAGCCAACGGCTCACGGCCTGCAGCACCCGGTCGCCGGCCTCGTGCCCGTAGCGGTCGTTGACCTGCTTGAAGTGGTCCAGGTCGAGCACGGCCGCGGCCAGCGGCCGGCCGTGGGCCAGCGACGACGCCACCAGCTCGGCTCCCTGTTCGTCGAGGCAGCGTCGGTTGGCCAGGCCGGTCAGCGGATCCTCCAGGGCCTGGCGCCGGGCGACGTCGCGCTCCCACTCGGCCTCCCGTAGCCGGTGCACGATCTGTAGGTTGAGGCGCCGGGATCGGGCGGCCCGGCCCAGGCGGACCTCGTTGACCGTCCAGGCCGCCTCGAGTTCACGGTAGGCCACGTCGTGGCGGCCGAGCGCAGCGGCCGCCCGGGCCGTGATCCGGTGCAGGTCGACCTGGTCGTAGGCGGCGGTGGTGGTGGGGGTCGACTCGCTCGCCAGGTCGGCTTGGCGGTTCTGGGCCAGGGCCAGCGCCCCGGCCACCTGGCCCCGGTGGAGCATGACGCGGGCCAGCAGGCACACCCGGCCGGTGAGCTGCTCCTGGCCCAGGCCGTCATCGACCGCGTCGCTGCCCAGGACGGCGGCCGCCTCGTCGACCAGCCCGTTGTCGAGCAGGGCCCGGGCGATCTCCTCGTCCCGGCGCAGGGCAGGGGGGTCGTCCGGCGTGATCAGGGGTATCAGGTGCCGGCGGGCCACGGCCAGTGCCTCCGCCGGACGGCCCATGAAACACAGGCACTGGGTCAGGTTCCCGGCAGCGAAGACGATCTGGCGTCGATGGCCGAGCCGCAGGGCCGTGGCCAGGCACTCCTCCAGCATCGGTACCGCGTCCTCCAGGTTGTGGAGGTCGGACAGGAACGATCCCAGGTTGTTGAGGGCGTTCACCACGAGGGCCAGGTGGCCGCTTCGGCGGGCCAGGCTCAAGGCCTGGTGGAAGAGTTCGAGGGCCTCGTCGTCCTCGGCCCGCAACGACACGGCGATGCCGAGGGCCCGGGCGGTGAGATAGGCATCGACGAGCGGGCGGTCAGTGGCGAGGGCGTGAACCCGGCGCAGGAGCCCGACCGCCTCGGCCACATCGCCGGCGGCCCGCAGCCGGTGGGCTTCCACATGATCGACCAGGAGCCGGGACGGGGCGAAGGGATGGCCCGGGGCGAGACGCCGGCGGGCCTCGTCGAGGTGGCGCTGAGCAGCCTCGACCCGCCCCTCGCGCAGGTCGACCAACGCCAGCACGGCCTCGGCCCGAGCCCGGTCGTCGGTGCTCGAGGACCTGTCGGCCAGCACCTCCCGGCAGGCCTCGGCGGCGGCGTCACCGTCGACCACGACCAGGATCAATGCCCGGTCGGCGGCCGCGGCCGGTGGCTGCGTTTCGGTGCTGGTCACGGTTCGCCTGATACTCCGGGATTGGCGACGCTTCCGTCGGGGTATCGGCAGCCGGACCAGGGGGCTGAACCATTGGGCGGGCCAGCACCGGTGATTGTGCCCAGTTAACTCTTCCCTTACGTGAGGGTAAGGGATTGGCTTCGGCGACGAACACCGATCCGGAGCTCGGGGCTTGACCTTCAATTCCCTTCCCTATGTCGCCTTCTTGGCGGTGGTCACCGGGGCCGTCTGGCGGCTCCGGCACCGGGACCAGAACCGGGCGCTGCTGGCGGCGTCCTATCTCTTCTACGGCGCCTGGGACTGGCGGTTCCTGGCGCTGCTCGTGGGCTCCACCGTGATCGGCTACACCGCCGGGATCGCCCTCGAGGGCACCGACGACCCCGCCCGGCGGCGGGCCATCGTGGTGAGCCGGGTGGCGCTGAACCTGGCCATCCTGGGCGTGTTCAAGTACGCCAACTTCTTCCTGTCCAGCGCCGTGGCCGGGCTGGACGCGGTCGGGCTCTCGGCCAGCGAGCCGTCGCTGCGGATCATCCTGCCGATCGCCATCTCGTACTACACGTTCGAGGAGATCTCCTACACCGTCGACATCTACCGCCGTGACATCGAGGCCTGCCGCGACCCGGTGGCCTACGGGCTCTTCGTCGCCTTCTTCCCCAAGCTGGTGGCCGGCCCCATCCTGCGGCCCCACGAGCTGCTGCCCCAGATCGAGCGGCCCCGGCTGCGACCCGACGGCGACCGGGTGCTGTCGGCCCTCGGGCTGCTGCTGTGGGGCCTCGTCAAGAAGGTGGTGATCGCCGACACCCTGGCCCAGATGGCGAACCAGATCTATGCCCGGCCCGGGTCGCAGAGCGGCCTGGGTCTGGCCCTGGGCACGTTGTGCTTCGCCGGCCAGATCTACGGCGACTTCTCCGGCTACTCCGACATGGCCCGGGGCGCCGCCCGCCTCCTCGGCTTCGAGCTGCCCCTGAACTTCCGCCAGCCCTACCTGTCGAGCTCGCTCACCGCCTTCTGGCGGACGTGGCACATCTCGCTGTCGTCGTGGTTGCGGGACTACCTCTACATACCTCTCGGGGGCAACCGCCGGGGCCTGTCCCGCACGATGGTCAACCTGCTCACGGTGATGGTGCTGGGCGGCCTGTGGCACGGGGCGGGGTGGACGTTCCTCATCTGGGGTGCCATCCACGGCGTGGCCCTGGGGGCCGAGCGGTTGAGCGGACGGGCCGTCGACAACACCGATGCCGTCGCCCGGTGGCGCGACCTGCCCCGCATACTCGCCACCTTCACCGTTGTCTGCCTGGCCTGGGTGTTCTTCCGGGCACCGAACGCCGGGGCGGCCTGGACGATCGTGGTCCGCATCGTCACCCTGGCCCCGGGCGACACCATGTGGACAGCGGCGGTGATGCTGGCCCTACTCGGATCCGTGCTGGTGGTGACCGACGTCGTCCAGCGCCGCATCCAGGTCGATCCGACGGAGCCGGAGGAAGCCCGCCTGGGCCCCGCCCTGCTGCGCCGGCCCCGTCCCGTGCTCACCGGCTGGCTCGTGGGGGCGGCGTTGGCCGCCCTCGTGGTCACGAGTGGAGGTCAACCTGTCCCGTTCATCTACTTCCAGTTCTGAGCGCTCCGCCCATCCCCTGGGTGCTGCGGACGATTCGGGCGCCGCCGCCTCCCTACCCGGGGTGCGGGCCGCCGCCCGGCGACCGGGGTGGTGGGGGCGGTTCGGGGTGTCCCTGCTCGCCAGCCTGCTGGTTGCCGAGGGCGCAGCCCGGGCCGTTGCCCCCCATCTGGAGCCGCCGGGGGAGTGGCCCCGGGCCGACTACGCCGCCCACGAGAAGGGGCTGGCCCTCCGGGCGGCCGATCTCGACCTTCTGGTGCTCGGCTCGTCGGTGGTGGGCCGCGACATCTCACCGGCTCGGCTCCGGGAGCTCGGTGGTCCGGCCGTGGGCTACAACTATTGGTTGGCCGGTTCGCCCATGCGCTCGATCGACCTGCTCACCACCGACGTGCTGCTGGAGCGCGTCTCGCCGCCGGTGGTGCTGCTGGGGTTGACCATGCGGGAGTTCACCGATGGGCCCAGCTCCCGCGACCATCTCGACGCACTCCGCCAATCTCCCGGCTTCCTGGACGCGTCGGGTCGGATGGGATGGATCGACCGCCTCGACGCCGGATTGCAGGGGGCGAGCGCGCTGGCCCGGCACCGGACCGACTTCCGCGACCCGGTGCAGTTGGTGCACAACATCCAGGCCGAGCCGCTGGTGCCGGAACGGCTGGGGGCCGACGGCTACCTGCTCGACCGGGGGGGCGATGACCTGGCCGACGAGCCGGCGGCTCACGTGGCCCAGGAGCAGGCGGTGATGGCGGGCTACGAGGTGAACCCGGATGACGTCGAGGCCCTCCGCCACCTCCTGGGCGAGCTGACCGGCCGCGGTATCCGGGTGCTGGTGGTCAACCTGCCGGTCACCGAGCGGTTCGTGGCCATGGCCGACGACGGTCGGGCCGACTACGCCGCCTACCTGCGTCAGGTGCGCTCGTCGGCCGAGGAGGGCGGGGCCGCGTGGCTCGACGCCATGGACCGCCCCTGGCCCGACCACCTGTTCGCCGACGTCAACCACCTCAACGACCAGGGCGCAGCCGAGCTCCAACCCCTCGTGCTCGATGCCCTCCTCCGCCTCCCACCCACCGGCTGAGTGACGGGCGGAGATCGCGCGGCGGCCGTGTCAGCCCAGAAGCGGGAAGACCTTGGTGGCCAGTTCCTCCGTGGCGCGGTAGCGGGAGGCGAAGCCGGGGAGCACCATCACGTGGTCGAGTCCGGCGTCGTCCAGACCGCGGATCTGTTCGGCCATCTCGCCCGGCGAACCCACGAGGCACGTCATGCGAATCAGGTCGGGGGTGGCGAACTGGCGCTCGTCGGGATGCAGGTAGGTCCCGTGGCCGGCGTGGATCCGGAAGTGGCGCTGGGACTCGGGGGTCTGCTCCACCAGGGCCACGTACCGCTCCCAGTGGTCCCGCAGGTGCACCGGCGGCTCCACCCCGAACTGGCGCTGGCGCTCGTAGGCGTAGTGCAACGCCATCACCGCCATGGGGCCGCACTGGTCGATCACCCGGTCCGACTCGAGCGTCTCGCCCGGCTCCAGCACGCAGGTGGCGGTGAGCGTGGTGAGCTGGAACGTCGAGCGGTCAAAGGCTCGACCGGCGTCGGCCGCCCCCGCCGCCACGTTGGCCAGGCACCGCTCCACCGCCTTGCGGATCGGGGGCACCGATACCACCAGCCCGTCGCCGTAGGCGCCGGCCAGCCGCTGGCCCTTGGGGCCGAAGGCCGAGACGTGGATCGGCACCGGGTCGCTCACGTTCACGAAGCCGAGCTCCGCCATCTGGAAGCCGACGTCGGTGGTATCGCCCCGGTAGCTGAACGGCGCCTCCTCACCCCGGAGCATCCGTCGGGTGGTGTCGAGGAACGCCTCGAACTCGGTGAGCCGGGCCGGCTTGCGGCCCATCAGCCGCCACGCCGTGAAGCCGTTGCCCACCCCCAGGAACGTGCGCCCGGGGGCCAGCACGTTGATGGTGGCGATGCTGTGGGCCGTCACCGGTGCCAGCCGGGTGTCGACCACCGACACCCCCGTGCCGAGCCTGATCCGACGGGTCCGCTCGGCCGCCAGGGCCAGGCAGGCGTAGGCGTCGGACCACAGGAGCTGGGAGTCGGCGAACCAGGCGGCGTCGTAGCCCAGGTTCTCGGCGTGGGTGACGAGGCCTATGTCGTCGATCTTCGAGTGCAGGCACAACCCGAACTGCATGGCGCTCCCTCGGTTCCCCTGGTCGTGAGGTAGGTGGCCCGAACGGGCCGGGACCGAGCCTACGACGCCGCTTCCCCCGACCGCATCCCGGCCCGCCCCTGGCTCCGGCCATCCGAGTGGGTAGCGGTCCCACCGCCCGGGTGGGCGGGGCGGATCGTGCCCCGGTCGGGAGCGAAGCCATGGGCGATGCCCCACAGCACGGCCTGGGTGCGGCTGGTCACACCGATCCTGCGGTACAGGTTACGGGTGTAGGTCTTCACCGAGTTGGGCGACAGGTACAGGTGTCGGGCGATGGCGGTGTTGTCGCAGCCCTGCACGGCCAGTGCCAGCACCTCGCTCTCCCGTTCGGTCAACCCCAGGTCCCGCCCGGGCCAGGTCCGTTCGGTCGCCCCGTTGGTGCGGTAGGCGGCAGCGTCGCCGCCTCCGAGCGGGGGAGTAACCACCTCGCCCCCGTGGATGCGCAGCAGATGATCGGCCAGCTCCCGACCGGTGAGGGACTTCGACAGGTAGCCGCTGGCCCCTGCATCGAGCGCCCGCCGCACCGTCCACGGCTCGAGACGCCATGTGTACACGACGAGCCGCCGGGCCGGCGACCGCTCCAACGCCGCCAGCATGTCTCCCCCCTCGCCCTCCTGGGGGGCGGCAAAGGTGTCGAACAGGGCGATGTCGAGGGGGCGGCTGGGGGGTCGGTTCAGGTCGAGCTCGACCACCCGCACCTGGTCCATGAACGGGGCCAGCATGGCGGCCACGCCCCGTACCACCACCTCGTAGTCGTTGACGACGGCGATCTCGGCCGGTGTCTGCGCCATCCGATACCTGCTACCCGAAATCGTGCCGACCAATCCGGTGTCCCCGCCCGGCCTCAGGACGTCGCAGCGCCGGGGGCCAGCTCGTCGGCCAGGCCGGTCATGTCGAGCAGGCGTCGGATCTGGTCGGTCAGGGCCACCAGGCGCAGGCCGTGCCCGGCCGCCCGGGCCGCGATCAGACCGGTGACGAGGGCAGTGAGGGCGGCCGAACCGAAGAACGTCACCGCCGCCACGTCAACATCCACCCGCCGCACCTGGCCCACCAGGTCGCTCAGCACCTCGCCCAGCCGTTCGGCCTCATCACCATCGATGTCGCCTCGCAGCTCCACGTAGGCCCGGGCGCAGCCCTCGGTCACGATACGGAAGTAGTCAGGTTCGGTCACTCGCGGCTCGCCACTCCCTCGGTGCGGGACAGCCCCGCATGCCGTTTACCCTCGCTCGAGAAATACTGAACCTTCGAGCCGGCCCTGTCTTCACCCCGGAAGGGGTATTGCCGCCGCCTGCTGACACCGCGGGAAATGGATGGTTCGCGGCGGATGTCGGCTGTTCGCCCCGCTGGCCCGTTCCTAGACTGGACCTGCCGGCTGGCCTGTCACTGGGGACCGACGCCGCTGGCCGGCCTTTTCAGCGTTTGAACGTCTGACGATGTGTCGTTCGCCTCGCCGTGCCCGACGTCCATGCCGCATCCATCTGCGACGTGAGCGGCTTCGCCCGCTCGCTGGCCTGAACCCGAGGAGAGAGCCACTGCCATGGCAGCCACCGAAACCACCACCACCGACTACGACGTGATCATCATCGGCGCCGGGGTCGCCGGGATCTACCAGCTCTACAAACTCAAGGACAGTGGGCTGTCGGTCCGGGTCCTGGAAGCCGGCTCCAACGTGGGCGGCACCTGGTACTGGAACCGGTACCCCCTGGCCCGGTTCGACTCCGAGAGCTACTCCTACGGCTACTTCTTCTCCCGGGAAGTGCTCGACGAGTGGGAGTGGTCGGAGCATTTCGCCGGCCAGCCCGAGACCGAGCGCTACCTCAACTTCGTGGTCGACAAGTTCGGCCTCCGGGACGACTTCCAGTTCAATACCCGGGTCACCTCCGCTGTGTTCGACGAGGACCGCGGCCGATGGGTTCTCACCGCCGGCGATGGCGCCACCTGCACCGCCCGCTACGTGATCTCGGCCACCGGCCTGCTGTCGGCCCCGTTCTTTCCCGACATCCCGGGGCGGGAGAGCTTCAAGGGCGAAGCCCACCACACCGGGCTGTGGCCCAAGGAGCCGGTGAGCTTCGCCGGCAAGAAGGTGGCCATGATCGGCACCGGGGCCAGCGCCGTGCAGCTGCTGCCGGGCATCGTGGACGACGTGGGCTCGATCACGGTCTACCAGCGCACCCCCAACTGGTGCGCCCCGCTGAACAACGGGCTGATCACACCGGAGGAGCAGGAGGAGATCCGGGCCGGGTACGAGGAGCTGGAGCGATTGTGCCGCAACACCTTCGCCGGCTTCGCCCACGCCGACGGCACCCGGGGCACGTTCGAAGACACCAAAGAGCAGCGCTGGGCCTTCTACGAGAGCCTCTGGACCAAGCGGGGCTTCGCCAAACTGTTCAGCAACTACAACGACATCCTCGTCGATCCCCGGGCCAACGCCGAGTTCTGCGAGTACCTGGCCCACAAGATCAGGGAGCGGGTGACCGATCCGGCCACGGCCGAGAAGCTCATCCCCACCGATCATGGCTACGGGATGAAGCGTCCGCCGATGGAGAGCGGCTATTACGAGGCCTACAACCGGCCCAACTGCACCTTGGTCGACCTGCACGAGACCCCGATCGAGCGGATCACCGAGACCGGGATCGTCACCTCGGCCGGCGAAGAGCAGTTCGACCTGATCATCTGGGCCACCGGGTTCGACGCCGTCACCGGTGCCCTCACCCGGATGGGCGTGGAAGGTCGGGGCGGGGAGCGGCTGGCCGACTTCTGGGCCGACGGTCCCCGTACCTACCTCGGGGTGTCGATTCCCCGGTTCCCCAACTTCGCCTTCGTCGGCGGGCCCCACTTCCCGTTTGCCAACGTGCCCCGGGGGGTCGACCCTCAGGTCGACTTCGTGACCGACCTCGTGGTCCACGCCGCCCGGAACGGCTACACCTTCGAGCCCGACGACGAGGCGGAGGAGGCGTGGACCCAGCACGTGCTGGAGAGCTCGGCCCCCTTCCTGGTGGCCGACACGTCGTGGTTCCGGGGCGCCAACATCCCGGGCAAGGCCGACCGGTTCATGCTTTACACCGGCGGCCTCGTCGTCTACACCAACCGGCTCAACGACGTGACGGCCAACGGGTACGAGGGCTTCACCCTGCGCGATGCCGGCGCCCCGGCAACAGCCACGGCCGGCTGACCCTCCGAACCCTCCGAAATTAGGAGTCTGAACCGCGTTCAGTGCGGCTCAGGCTCCTCAGAATGGGCGGGCGGTGCGGCGGGCCAGGGTCTGGCGGGGGGAGCAGCCGTAACGGCGCCGGTACTCGGCGGTGAAGCGGCCGTAGTGAGCGAAACCCCAGCGCTGGGCCACGGCGGTGACCGTGGTGGAGCCGGGTTCGACCCGGGCCAGTTCGTCGTGGGCTCGGGCCAGGCGGACCTGGCGCGCGTGGGCCATGGGGGAGGTGCCCAGATGGCGGCGGAAGCCGGCTTCCAGGGCCCGGACGCTGAGGTTGGCGGCCCGGGCCACGTCGGCCACGGTGACGAAGGCCAGGGGCCGCTCAGCGATGGCGTCCACCGCCTGGCGGATGGCCCGGGGCCCCTCGAAACCGGCGGGTCGGCGCAGCTCGTCGGACCATTGATGCTCCTGGCCCACCAGCAGCCCGTTCATCAGCAGCCGCCCGAACTGGTGGCGGGCCAGACCGTGGCCTCCGAGCCCGGCCGGGTCGGCCAGCTCGGCCCGCACCAGGGCCAGCGTGCGTTGGAGGCTGGCGCATCGGCCGGTGTCGAGGACGGGGTCGAACCGGATGGGGGCGGGGCCGATCGGGCGCCCCAGCATCGCCTCCAACTCCCGTTCCAGTGCGGGGCGGCCGAGCGTGATCGTGAGGACCCGGCAGTCGTCGTTCAGATATTCCACCTCCACCTCGCCGCTGGCCGGGCACACCGAGATGCCCCGGCCGTCGCCGATGGACACCGCCGAGTCGCCCACCCGGGCCCGCACCCGGCCCTGCACCGGTAGGCAGACGGTGTAGGTGGGGTAGGGGACCGTGCGGAGCCAGGCACTCGACAGATCGAGCACGGCGATCTGCACGTCGGGCAGCTCCACGTGCTCCAGACGCATGCCGAACGGCCCGGCGGTGGCCGGGAGGCGGATCGTCAGGTCGGCGTAGGTGTCGCTGAGCACGGCCGAGGCCACGTCGAGGTCTCGGGTGGCACGAACCGTGCCCAGATCGGTGAAGACGGGCGGCGCAACCACAGGTTCCCCCCTTGTGCTTGCTCTACCCAGTGTCGCGCGCGGCGACGCCCGGACCGGAATCAACCCCGCTTGGCGTCTCGTTCCGCCAGCTCGGCCCGGAGCTCGGGGCCGTGCTCGTCGAGCGTGGCCGGGCGGCGGTAGATGCCGGCCGGGGTGGCGGTGAACTTGATCGGGCAGTTGGGCTGCAGGGTGGGCCGGTGGTGGGGGTGCTCCACCGCCACCAGCATCTCCCGGGCGGCGACGTGGGGATCGTGCACCCAATCCCGGGGGGCGTAGACCGGGCCCACCGGCACGTGGCCGCCCAGGATCTCAACGATCTCGGCGTTGGTGTGCCGGGCGGCCCAGCTCCCGATGGCGTCGTCCATCACGTCTCGGTTCTTCACCCGCTGGCGCATGTCCCGCACCCGCTCGTCGACGGCCAGCTCGGGCCGCCCGATCAGGTCGCACAACAGGCGGAACTGGGGGGCGGTGGGGGCGGCGATGGCGCAGTGGCCGTCGGCACTGGGGTAGATGTCGAACGGGGTGTTGCCGTCGACCGAGTTGCCCATGGGGCGTTGGTGGCGGCCGGTGTAGCTCCACTGGGTGAGGCTCTCGGTCGACACCGAGATCATGGCGTCGACCATGGCCACGTCGAGGAACTGCCCTTCGCCCGTGCGCTGGGCGTGGAGGATGGCCGACACCACCCCCAGGGCCGCCATCAGCCCCGGCACGGTGTCGCCGATCGGAGGCCCGGCCCGCACGATGTTGTCTTCGTCGGGGCCGGTGCTCACCACGATCCCGCCCATGGCCTGGGCGATGGGGTCGAACGCCGGCCACTCGGTGTAGGGGCTGGCCCCGGTACGGGGGTCGCCGAACCCTCGGACGGCGGCGTACACCAGGCGGGGATTGCGGGCCTGGCAGACCTCCCAGCCCACCCCGAGGCGGTCGAGCACGCCGGCCCGGTGGTTCTCCACCAGGGCGTCGGCCGTCTCCACCAGCTGCAGGAAGGTCTCCCGGTCGGCGTCGTCGGTGAGGTCGAGGGCGATCGATCGCTTGTTGCGGTTGCGGCTGGCGTAGCGGGACCCGTAGACCCGCTCCTGGTCGTCCCGGGTGAAGGGCCCGGCGAACCGCACCAGCTCACCGGTGGGGGGCTCCACCTTGATCACGTCGGCCCCCAGGTCGGCCAGCAGCAGGCTTCCGTAGGGGCCGGCCAGGGCGTGGGTCAGGTCGAGCACCCGCAGCCCCACCAGCGGCCCGGTGGCGGCCGGCATCATGGGGGCGGCGTGGTGGTGGGCCTCCAGATGGGGCTCCGGCAGGGTGGGGTCGGTCATCCCGCCACCTCCTTGGTCGTGGAGTATCGGGTCAGCACGGCCACACCGGCGAACGCCACGGCCAGGCCCAACACCTGCAACGGCCCCAGGGGCTCGCCCAGGAAGATGGCGGCGGCGATGGCCGCCCCGATGGGCTCGCACTGCAGCAGCACGCCGGCGGTCGACATCGGCACGTGGGCCTGGGCCCAGGCCAGCAGCCCGTGGCCCACGCTGCCGGGTAGGACGGCGAGCAGCGCGATCCATCCCCAGCCGTGCTCGGGCAGGGCCACGCCCTCGTCGGTGAACAGCACCATGAACGGCACGAGGGTCACGGCGGCCACCGCCGACATGCACAGTAGGTACTCGACCGTGCCCACCCCCTGGCGGGCCCGCTTCGTGACCAGCAGGTACGACACCCAGATCAGCACGGCCAACAGCGACAGCAGCACGCCGGTGGCCGTGTTGCCCGGCTCCGACAGGCTCGGCACCACGAAGATCACCACCCCGCCCACGGCGGCGGCGGCGCACGCCACCGCCAGGCGGGAGATCTGCTCGCCGAACAGGGCCCGCCCGGCGATCAGCGCCAGCACCGGCACCAGGGCGGCGAACACGGTGGCCATGCCCACCGTGGCGAACTTGAGGGCCTGGAAGAAGACCGTGAGGTTGACGCCGAACAGCATCCCGCCCGGCAGCGACCGGCGCAGCATGGGCCACGTGATCCGCCGTCCGGTGGCCGCCGCCAGCACCCCGAACACCCCGGCCACGATCAGGAAGCGCCAGAAGGCCACGATCGTGCTCGGTCCGTCGGCCTTCTCGGCCAGCACGCCCCCCGAGCTCCAACAGGCGGTGGCGGCCAGGATGGCGAACACGCCCATCACCGCAGCTGACCGTCTGGTGCGGTCGGGGGCGATGGGGGTGTCCATGGGGCCGACGCTACACCCCACCCTGGGGCCGGCTCATCTTCCCGGCGGCGGCCAGACAGGGCGATGTCACAGGATTATGACGGTTGTCCGGACGTTGGGCCCTAGCCGCCCGCCCGCCGCGGGCCGATGGTGGAGATGGAGCCGGGGAGCCGCCCCGGACGAGCCGAACGAGCGAAGGAGCTGCGATCATGGCTGCCGATCGAGTGGTGGTGCTGGGATCGAACTTCGGCGGGTTCACCGCCGCCCTGGCCCTGAAGCACGAGCTGGGCGACGACGTGGCCGTCACCGTGATCTCGCCGTCGGACCGGTTCGTGTTCAACCCGTCGCTGATCTGGCTGCCCTTCGGGAAGCGGACGGCGGCCGACATCACCGTGCCGGTGATCCCGCCGTTCGAGGCTCACGGGGTGGGGTTCGTCCACGCCGCCGCCACGTCGATCGACGCCGTGGCCCGCACGGTCACCACCGACCAGGCCACCGGCAACGTCCACCCCTACGACTACCTGGTGATCGCCACCGGCTACCGCAACCAGATGGACATCGTGCCCGGTCTGGTGCCGGAGAACAAGGCGTTCACCATCACCACCCTGCCTGACGCCGAGCGGGCCGGCGTGGCCTGGCGCCGCTTCCTCGACAACCCCGGACCGGTGGTGATCGGGGCCACCCAGGGGGCCGGCTGCTTCGGTGCCGCCTACGAGTTCCTGTTCAACATGAGCTACCAGCTGAAGAAGAACGGCATCCGTAAGCGGGTGCCGCTCACCTATGTCACCCCCGAGCCGTTCCTCGGGCACTTCGGCATCGGCGGGCTGCCCCACGGTGAGACCCTGCTCGGCCTGTTCATGAAGAAGGAGCGGATCACCACCGTGGGCGACGTGGCCATCCGCGACATAGACGACGGCCGCCTCACCCTCACCGACGACCGCACGATCGATTTCGCCTACGCCATGATCGTGCCGCCCTTCATCGGCCAGGAGGTGGTGCACACCGTGCCCGGGCTGGCCGACGCCAAGGGGTACGTGACGGTGCGCGACACCTACCAGAGCGTCGACCACGACGAGATCTACGCCGTGGGCATCGCGGCGGCCGTCGACTCGCCGTGGCACACGGCCAACCCCATCGGCATCCCCAAGACCGGGTTCCCCACCGAGCAGCAGGCCCACGTGGCGGCGAAGAACATCGCCGCCCAGATCCGGGGCGAGAAGCCGGAGGTGCACAAGGAGTTCGGCGACATCAAGGGGATCTGCGTGATGGATGCCGGCAACAACGGCGTGATCATCCTCACCGACAAGATGCTGCCGCCCCGCAAGCACGGAATGCTGATCCCCGGGCCCCAGGCCCACGCCATGAAGCTGGCCTTCGAGAAGTATTTCCTGTGGAAGACCGAGCACGGCTACGTGACCCTGCCGTAGCAGGTGCTCCGCCGCCGTTGTGAGGAGCCTGAGGTGCGCTCGGCGCGGCTGGGGGCGCTCCTAGGAATCGGCGGCGAGGTTGACGATGGTGCGGCGAGCAACGGCGGCCATCGTCGGGTTGTCGGCTGAGGCCGCCGCCATGGCCAGGGCGAGGTTGACGGCCCAGCCCCGGGCCCGGGTGACCGTGGCCCCGTCGGGCTGGCCGGCGGCGGCAAGGAAGCGGGCCCGGGCCGGCTCGTCGTCGAACAGCATCCAGGCCACGGCCAGGTCGGTGGCCGGGTCGCCGGCGGTCAGGTCGCCGAAGTCGATCACGGCCGACAGCTGGCCCCCCTCGTCGACCAAGAGGTTGGCCGGGTGGAGGTCGCCGTGGAGCCAGAGCGGGGCAGCGCCCCAGGTGGGGGCGGCCAGGCCGTCGGCCCAGGCGGCGGCGACCGCCTGTCGCTCGGCGGGGGCCAGGGTGGGCCCGACCCGGGCCAGGCGCTCCTCCACGGCGTCGTGACGGTGGGCCAGGGGGCAACCCCGTACGGCGTTGACGGGGGCTTCGGGCGGGGCCGGCTGATGCAGGGCGGCCACGAACCGCCCGAGCGAATCGGCGGCCTGATTCGGTTCGGCCGGCGGGGTGGAAGCGGCGATCCCGCCCGGGAACCAGGGCACCACGCTCCAGGGCCACGGGTAGCCCCCGCCCGGGCGACCGGCCAGCACCGGCACCGGCACCGGCAGCGGTAGGGCGAGGGCCAGCCCCGGCAGCCAGCGCTGCTCGTTCAGCACCAGCTCGGCGCCCGCCTGACGACGGGGCAGGCGCACGGCCAACTCGGGGCCGAGACGGAAGACGACGTTGTCCCATCCGTTGGCTGCCAGCCGCAGGGGTAGGCCCGCACCCTGCGGGAACTGGGCGGCGAGCAGCCGCCGGACCAGCGGCTCGTCGATCGCCACCTCGGCGGCGGGCATGTTGTCGGCCATAGACTGACGAGCGTAGATCTCGGTGCCGAGTGAATCACCGGCGGTGTTGCTCGCACCGAGATCGGGATGTTCGCCGAGGGGGTGGCACCTCAGGTGGCGTCGTGGAAGATGAGGCCCAGGGTGTGGCGGCGGCCCCAGGCGACCGTGCTGACACCGTGACGCACGGCGTGGGTGGTCCACCCTCGGGCGCTGCGGGCCGGGCGGTCCCGCGTGGTCAGCACCACGGCGTGGCCCTGGGGGATGGACAGGGCGGTGGGGCGGGACTGCGACCGGGGCCGCTGCTCAACCACCACCAGCTCGCCCCCGCCGTAGTCGATCCCCGGCCGATCGAGACCCACCACCACCTGCATCGGGAACACGAGGTCGCCGTAGAGGTCGCGGTGCAGGGCGTTCCAGTCGCCCGGGCCGTACCGCAGGAGCAGGGGAGTGGGGCGGGGCTGGCCGGCCCGGTGGCAGCGGGCCAGCCATCCGTCGAGTGTGGGGTCCCACGGGGAGGGCTGGTTGCGCCGCTCCGCCCACTCCTGGGCCACGGGCAGCAGATGGGGCCACAACGCCTGGCGCAACGCCTCCACCGGGGCCGGAAGGGGGTAGCTGAAGTAGCGGTAGACGCCCGAGCCGAACCGGTGGCGGGCCATGTCGACGGTGGAGCGGTACCGGGCCTCGTCGTCGAAGCCGGCTGTCAGCTCGGTGCACTGCTGCGGCGTGAGCACGGGCCCGGCCGAGGCCACCCCGGCCTCGTCGAGCCCGGCCCCGATCCGCTGCCAGTCGAGCCCGTCGACCGCCCCGGCGATGCCGGCACCGCCGGCGACCGCTGACGGGGCGGCGGCCGGAACGACACCCGGGGTCAGCGACGGCTCAGCTGGTGTGGTCACGCCGCCGACTCCAGGGCGAGCAACGTGCGCTTGGCCTCCGGCCCGCCCCGGTACTGGCCGATCGACCCGTCGCTGCGCACCACGCGGTGGCAGGGCACGACCAGCGGCACCGGGTTGGTGGCGCAGGCCGAGCCGGCGGCCCGGACCGCCCGGGGGCTACCGGCGGCCAGCGCCAGGTCGCTGTAGCTCACCGTGTGGCCGAAATCCACCAGGCGTAGCTGGTCGAGCACCTGGCGTCGGAACCCGCGGGCCAGCCGGAGATCGACTTCCAGGTCGAAGTGGCGGCGGCGGCCGGTGAAGTACTCGTCGAGCTGGCGGGCCACCGGATCGGTGCGCCGGGGGGCCGCCAGGATCCGGGGACTGATGGCTGCGGCCAACTCCTCCAGCACCTCGTCGTGACCCTCGTTCTCGAAGGCCACCCGGGCCAGGCCGTCGTACGTCACGGCCACCAGCAGAGGCCCGATGGGGCTGTCGACCGTCCGGTGGGCCACATCGAGCAGGCCTTCGGCCTCGGCCTCGGCGGCCAGCCGGGCCCGCAGGGCGACCAGGGCCTCGGGCCCTGGCATCGGCACGGAGGCGGCGAGCCGGGACGTGACCCCGTTG
This sequence comes from uncultured Actinomycetes bacterium, assembly GCA_902826025.1. GTDB lineage: Bacteria > Actinomycetota > Acidimicrobiia > Acidimicrobiales > SZUA-35 > CADEDH01. The sequence continues at coordinate 195,384 of CADEDH010000003.1, read as the reverse complement.
TCGTCGCCGGCGGTGGAGCCCCCGGGGGTTTGGTGCCCGGGGGTTTGGTGCCCGGGGGTTTGGTGCCCGGGGGTTTGGTGGTTGTGCTTGGCTGTGCTCGTTCCCATGTGCTGTCAACGCTTTCGGGGGCGGGGGCGTGAGGTCGGTAGGCCGGAAGCTCCGGTGGGGGAGAGGGCCACCCGGAGGGCGGCGATCCCGTCGGCGGCGCTGCGCCGGGCGGCCTCCGGGCTCGTGCCCAGGACGGCGCCCACCTCGGTGTAGGGCAGGTCGGCCAGGTAGTGGTGCACCACGGCGGCCTGTTGCTTGGGGGGCAGGGCCCGCACCGCGGCCAGCACGGTGCAATCGAGTTGGCCGATGGCGGCCTCGGCCGGATCGTCGCCCGCGGCCGGGCGGCGGCCGTCCGATCCGACCGATGGGGACAGCTCGGTGCCGTCGCCGGCCGGCACCGGGGCCCGGGACCGGCGGCGGAGGGCGTCCATCGCCTTGTTGTGGGCGATCGTCACCAGCCAGCCCTCCACGTTCGAATCGGGCCGCAACCGGGGATAGGCCCGCAACGCGGCCAGGAAGGTGTCGGACCAGGCGTCGTGCGCCTCGTCGGGGCCCAGCAGGGCGAGGCACACCCGGAGCACGACGGCCCCGTGTTCCTCCACCACCCGATCGAACGGCTCCACCTGTTCATCCTGCCAACTCCTCATTCCCCGTCAACGCTGCGCCTCGTTCCGGCGTGAGGTCCGGCGCCGGATCCGTCCCTGACCAGCGGGGAGGTCCGAGGGCGGTCGGCGCGCTAGGTTTGGCCGCCAAACAGCCGTTCCGTACAGGGGGAACCATCATGAGCAAGGGCGTTGTGGACCTGGGCGACGTCACCGTGTCGCGCATGGAGGAGAGCTACGGCCCGGGCTTCCCGGCCAACATGCTGATGCCGTCGTTCGACGCTGGCGTACGGGAGGAGTTCGGGCCCGACACGATCGCCCAGTTCGTGGCGCCCGACACCGATCAGGCTCTGCTCAGCATCCACACCTGGGTGATCCGCACCCCGCAGAAAACGATCCTGGTCGACACGTGCAACGGCAACCACAAGCAGCGCAACATGCCCGACATGGCCATGCTGAACACCGACTGGTTGGAGCGCCTGACGGCCAGCGGGATCAAGCCCGACGAGGTCGACGCTGTGGTCTGCACCCACATCCACCTCGACCACGTGGGCTGGAACACCACCCTGGTGAACGGCGAATGGGTGCCCACCTTCCCCAACGCCCGGTACTACTTCAACAAGACCGAGTACGAGTTCTGGAACCCGTCGGTGACCGACCAGACCGGCTTGGAGTTCAACGGCTTCGTGTTCGACGACTCGATCAAGCCGGTGTTCGACCGGGGCCTGGTGGAGTTGTGGGAGGGCGACGGCCACGACGTCGACGACCACTTCCACCTCGAGCTCCGGCCCGGCCACACCCCCGGCCACGCCGTCGGCTGGCTGACGGGCTCGGGCGGCACCGGCCTGTTGTCGGGAGACTCCATGCACTCGGCCGTGCAGGTCTACCG
>CADEDH010000003.1:91776-193745 GCA_902826025.1 uncultured Actinomycetes bacterium | reverse complement strand
AGCCTCCCAGGTTCGCCTGGACACACCCCACCCGGAAGGAGCGAGCGATGGCGCTGGACGACGCGTTCGAGGTGATCGACAAGCGGTTCCACCGTTACGCGATCCACAACGCCCACATCGATCACCTGTGGACCGGCGCCCGCTGGGCCGAGGGCCCGGTGTACGTGCCGGCCGGCCGCTTCCTGCTGTTCTCCGACATCCCCAACGACCGCACCCTGCGCTACGACGAGACCACCGGCACCGTCGCCGTGTTCGATCAGCCGGCGTGGAACGCCAACGGCCACACGCTCGACCTCGAGGGCCGGATGGTGGCCTGCGAGCATCGGGGCCGGGCCGTCACCCGCATCGGGCACCACGGCCGGCGGGAGATCCTGGCCGACCGTTTCGAGGGCAAACGGCTCAACTCGCCCAACGACGTGGTGGTCCACTCCGACGGCGCCGTCTGGTTCACCGACCCCACCTACGGGATCGATTCGGAGTACGAGGGAGACGCCGCCGAGAGCGAGATCGGGGCGTCGAACGTCTACCGCATCGACCCCTCAACCGGCGCTGTCACGGCCGCGATCACCGACATGGTCCGCCCCAACGGGCTGGCCTTCTCGCCCGATGGGCGCATCCTCTACGTGGCCGACACCGGGATCTCCCATGTCGGCCGGGCCTGCCCGCCCGATATCCGGGCCTACCCGATGAACGCCGACGGCTCCACCCCCGCCGGTGGCTACAGCACGTTCGCCACCTGCACCAACGGCGTGTTCGACGGGTTCCGGGTCGACGCCACGGGCAACATCTGGACCTCGGCCGGCGACGGCGTGCACTGTTACGCCGACGACGGGACCCTGATCGGCAAGATCCGCCTGCCCGAGGTGGTGGCGAACGTGGAGTTCGGCGGCATCAAGCGCAACCGGCTCTACATCTGCGCCACCACCAGCCTGTTCGCCGTCTACCTCAACACGCGGGCCGCCACCTCGGCGGCGGGCTGAGGTGGCGGCGGGCGGCCCCCCGGCGGGCGCCGATGGGGCGGCGGACCGGGTGGGCGGCGTGGCCGTGCACCGCGACGCCCACACCCGCGCCGTCTACGCCACCGACAACTCGATCTACCAGATGGAGCCGGACGGGGTGGCCCTGCCCCGCAACGCGGCCGAGGTGCGGGCCCTGGTGGCGGCGACCGGCCGCCAGGCCGTCACGGCCCGGGGCGGCGGCACCGGCACCAACGGCCAGAGCCTCACCCCCGGGCTGATGGTGGACCTGAAGCGCCACCTCAACGGCCTGGTGTCGCTCGACGTCGAGGGCCGCACGGCGGTGGTGGAGCCAGGGATGGTGACGGCCCGACTCAACGCCCTGCTCGCCCCCCACGGCCTGCACTGGGCCCCCCACACGTCCACCCTCAGCCGGGCCACCGTGGGCGGCATGATCTCCACCGATGCCGCCGGGAAGGGGTCGCTGGTGCACGGTCGGGCCCATCGCCACGTGCTGGCCCTCGACCTGGTGCTCGACGACGGCACCCTATTCCGGGCCGAGCCCTGCCCCGTGGCCGAGGCCGAGGCCCGGGCCGCCCTGCCGGGCCGGGCCGGCACCCTGTGGCGGGCCCTGCTCGACCTGCCGCTGGCCGAGGGGGCCGACCACCACCTTCCCGAGCTGGCCCGGGGTTTCAGCGGCTACGGGATAGACCGCTTCCGCCACGACGGCCTGGTGGATCCGGTGGCCCTGCTGTGCGGGGCCGAGGGCACGCTCGGCATCATCACCGCCGCCACCCTGCGCCTCACCCCGCTGCCGGCCCGCACCCTGCTCGTGGTGGCCGGCTACGACACCTTCGCCGACGCCCTCGACGACGCCGTCGACCTGGCCGCCACCCGACCCACCGCCATCGAGTGCTCCGACGAGACCACGCTGGCCGAAGGGCGCTCGTCACCGGCCTGGCCGGTGCTGGCCGGCCTCATCGGCGATCATCAGGGGTCGGTGCTGCTGCTCGAATACACGGGCGACGACGACCCCGATCCCGAGCCGGTGCGGTCCGCGCTGGCCGCTACCGGCCGTAGCCGGATCGTACGGGCGACGACGGACCGGGCGGAGCGGGCCGCGGCCTGGAAGGTGCGGGAGGACGCCGTGGGCCTGTTGGCCAAGGTGCGGGTGCCGGTGCAGCCGGGCGACGCCGAGCCCACCGCCCGCCCCACCGCCTTCGTGGAAGACTGCGCCGTGCCGGTGGCCCGCATGGCGTCGTTCATCGCCGGGTTCCGGGCCACCCTCGACCGGTTCGGCCTCAGCTACGCCATGTTCGGCCACGCCGACGTGGGCTGCGTCCACGTGCGACCCGCCCTCGACCTCACCGACCCCGGCCATGAGGCTCTGGTGCGGGCGGTCACGGCCGAGGTGGTGGATCTGGTGGCGGCCCATGGGGGTGTGTTGTGGGGCGAGCACGGGCGGGGCTTCCGGGGGGACGCCGCCGAGGCCTTCCTCAGCCCGGGCACGATCCGGCTCATGCGGGCGGTCAAGACCGCCTTCGACCCCCACGACCGCTTCAACCCGGGCAAGCTCTACCGCCCGCTGACCGATCCGCTCGCTGACCCGTCGACCGGCCCCGGTCCTGGCACCGGTTCCGTCAACCCGATCACGCCCCTCGACGCGGCACCGCTGCGGGGGCAGGCCAACCGGGCCGTGCCGGTGGCCGTACGCCGACGTTTCGACCATGCCTTCGCCTGCAATGGCAACGGCCTGTGCTTCCACTACGACGGGGCCGAGGTGATGTGCCCGTCGTACAAGGCCACCGGCGATCCCGCCCTGAGCCCCAAGGGCCGGGCCGACCTGATCCGGGCCTGGCTGACCCGCCGGGAAGGCAACGCCCCCGACCTCGCGGCATTCGAACGCGACCTGGCGGCCAACCTCCACCAGTGCCTCAGCTGCTCGGCCTGCACCGGCCACTGCCCGGTGGAGGTCGACATCCCCGAGCTCAAGTCGCGCTTCCTGGAGGCCTACCACGAGGGGGGCGGAGGCAACGGCGGGCGGCGCCGGCCGCCGGCTCATCAGCTGCTGGCCCGGTTCGAATCGCTGGCTCCCCTGCTGGCCAAGGCGCCGGGGCCGCTGGCCCGCCTGGCCACCCGGCCCGCCGGCCGGGCTCTTGGCCTGGTCGATCTGCCGGTGCCGGCCCCCCGCCCGCCCGGCACCCTGCCGCCGTTCACCCCGGCCGACCCCACCGACCTGGTATTGCTGCCCGACGTGTTCACCGCCACCCTCGAGCCGGTCACGCTCCACGCCACCGTGGGGGCCCTTCGTTCGGCCGGGTGGACGGTGTCGGTGGCGCCGTTCGTGCCCTCGGGCAAGTTCGACCACGTGAAGGGCCGGAGGACGGCCTTCACCCGAGCCGTCGCGGCCCAGGCCAACCTGGTGGAGCGGATCATGGCCGTGGGTGCCATCCCGGTGGTGATCGAGCCGGCCGTGGGCCTGCTCCACCGCCACGAGTATCCGGCGATCCGGGCCGGCTACCCGTCGGGGGCGGTCCGCCTCCTGCCCGAGGTGCTCGACGAGCGCCGGGCCGAGCTGGCGTCCCGCCCGCCGGAGGCCCAGCCCGAATCCCGGGAGGTGGTGCTGCTCGGCCACTGCACCGAGCGGGCCACGGCCCCGGCGTCGCTCGACGCCTGGGCTCGGGTGCTGCGGGCCGCCGGCCACACCGTCACCGTGCCCGACGTCGGCTGCTGCGGCATGGCCGGCATCTTCGGCCACGAGGAGGCCAACCAGGCCATGAGCCGGACCTTGTGGGACCTCACGTGGGCCCCCCAGCTCGAGGCCGCTGGCCCCCGGGTGGTCGCCGCCACCGGCTACAGCTGCCGGAGCCAGGCCCATCGGTTCGCCCCCGGCCACCCCATCCACCATCCCGTCGCCCTGATCTGAAATTGCACGTGTAACTCGCGCTCAGCGCGAGTTACACGTGCCATTTGGGTCAGCGCCGGCCCAGCGCGGCCTGCTCGGCCTCGTGCTTCTCGGTCATCAGCCGGGCGGCCTCGATCCGCTTGGACACCAGCTCGTTCTGGTGGTCGCTGACCCAGGCCCAGGAGTCGACCCGGTTGACGTTGGCCTGGTCGAAATGGGGCATGACGTAGCGGGCGTACAGCTCGTAACTGCGCTTGGTGGCCTCCCAGTCGGCCCAGTTCACGGCCTGGATCAGCACGCAGCCGAACTCGCCCTGCTTGGCCTGGAGCTGTTCGATCCGCTCGATGGCGTCGTCGGGCGTGCCCACCACGGCGATCTTGTGCTCCACGATCCAGTCGACCGTGTCGGTCCCCGGCGGCACCGGGAACCGGGGCTGGTTGTTGTTCAGGTAGTCGATGTACTCCTTGGCCCCGAACCGGATCTGCTCGATGGCCTTCTCCCTGGTCTCGGCGATATGCATGCCGACAACGCAGCGCAGCCCGGAGCGGTCCATGGTGGCCCCCCGGTCGGCCGCCGCCTGGCAGGCCACCGACCAGTTCACGTCGAGGGCGTCGAATCCGGCCTGCACCCCGGCGGCCACGCACAGCATGCCCAGGTCGTAGCGGCCGGCCAGTCGCCCGCCCGACGGGGTGACGGCGCTGGCCACGCACACCTCGGGATGGGGTCGGGTGTAGGGCCGCAGGTGGGTGCGGGCGTCGCGCAGGGTGTACCACTCGCTCGTCTCGTTCACGATCTCGCCCTTGAACAGGCGCAGGATCACGTCGAGCGCCTCCTCCATCCGGTCCCGGGTGACCTCGGGCTCGATGCCCATCATCAGAGCGTCGGAGGCCAGGAGTCCCGGCCCCACGCCCAGCATCACCCGGCCCCGGGTCATGTGGTCGAGCTGGAGGAAGCGGTTGGCCACGTTCAGGGGGTGGTGGTACGGCAGCGAGACCACCCCGGTGCCGAAGCGGATGTGGCGGGTCCGCTCGGCGGCGGCGGCGATGAACAGCTCGGGGGAGTCGATCACCTCCATGCCGGCCGAGTGGTGCTCGCCGATCCAGGCCTCGGCGAACCCGAGGCGGTCGAGGTGCACCATCAGCTCGAGGTCGCGCTCGAGGGCCAGTGTGGGGTTCTCGTTCACCGAGTGGAAGGGAGCGAGGAACACGCCGTGACGAAGGGGGATGCTCATGGCCGCTATCTTGGCAAACATGAGCCCCGCCGACCCCGTCCGGAGCTTGCCCGAGCTCATCGTCCACCGCGGGGCGAACTCGGCCGACGCCCTGGTGGCCGTCCCGGCGGCGGCCCACCGGGTGGAGATAGACGTCCACCGCCGCCGCCGCGGCCGCCTGGAGGTCCGGCACGCCAAGCGGCTGTGGGGCACCCGGCGGCTGTGGGAGAAGTGGTACCTGCTCCCGCCCGACGCTCCGGTTCCCGAGCTGGCCGATCTTCTACCCCGGGTGGCGGAGCGTCCGGGCCTCGGCCTCTGGGTCGATTGCAAAGGGGTGGTGGCCCGCATGGCCGACGACGTGCTCGCCCTGTTGGAGGCAGCGGGCATCGACGACGTCACCCTGTCGTCGAAGTCGTGGTGGGTGCTGGGCCGGGCCGCCTCCGGGCCCGGCCGGCGGCCCCGGCTGGTGCGGTCGGTGGGTAACCGGGCGGAGTTGGCGGTGTTGCGGCACCTGCCGTCAGCGGTGCCGCTCGACGGAGTCGTCGTCCACCGCCGGCTCCTCTCCGCCGCCCTGGTGGCTGATCTCCAGCGGCGGTACCGCCGGGTCTACACCTGGTCGGTGCCCGACCGGGAGACGGCCGACCGGCTGACGGCCTGGGGCGTCGACGGCCTCATCATCGACGACACCGCCCTGGTGGCCGCTCTCGCCCCGCCGATGACGGCGGTCCCTGAGGTCGATGACGGTGGCATCTGAGGGGGCGGGATCCGGCTGATGGTGGATCCGTCGGTCGAGCAGCTCCAACTGGGGGGTCACCCGGTAGGACGCCCACAGCCCGGCCAGCGACAGGGCGGCCCCGGCCACCCCGTCGAGCACGAAGTGGTTGGCCGTCACCACCACCGCCACCGCCATGAGCACCGGGCTGGCCACGGCGAACACCCGCAGGGGCCAGCGCCGAGCCACCCGGAACAGGGTGACGCCCACCAGCAGGTTCCATCCCACGTGGAGGCTGGGCATGGCCGCGTACTTGTTGACCAGCGCCGGGGGTTGTAGCACCCGGTAGCTCGTGGAGTGCACGGCCACGGTGTCGGTCAATCCCACGTCGAGCAGCCGGGGCGGGGCGACGGCGAAGGTGGCGAAGATGACGAGCCCCACCGCCCCCGACAGGAACATGGCGTTGCGTAGCAGGAGGTAGTGGCGGCGGTGGGCATGGTGGAGCCAGAGCAGGGTGGCGGCGATCACCGGCCAGTGGCCCCAGATGTAGATCCAGTTGGCCAGGTCCACCAGCACCGGACGACCCAGGATCAGGTCCTGGGCCCAGGCCTCCCGGTCCAGCCCGAGCCGGTGCTCCAGGCGGAGCAGGGCCATCCCGTTGTCGACGGCGTCGCCGACGCTGCCCTGGGTCAGACCCCGCACCACGAAGTAGAGCAGCACGGCGGCCCCCACGAACGCGATCTGACGCGCCAGCTCGCGAATGTTGAGAGCGATTCGTTCTGTCCACGGCGCCGCCGTCACCCTGGTGAGCGGTGGCTGCGGCCCGCCGATGCGGCGTGCCATCATCATCTCCGTTGTACTGCCCGGGAACCCGGCCGTCGAGCTGTAGTTTCCCACCGGCCGGCTGGGGTCAAACCATCGGCCGCCGACTAGGCTCAGCTTGGCGGTTCACCCCCTGGCTCCCCGGCCACCCTCACAGCGGCGGTTCCCGACATCTTGCACAAGCACACCCCCCTGCAGCTTCCCGGCTGGCGGGCCGTAGCCCGTCACGCCCTCCCCAATGTGCTTGAAGGCAAGATCATTCCTCTGATCGTCTTCCTCGGCCTACTCAAACTGGTCGGCACCACATCGGCGCTGGTCGGAGCGCTGGCCTGGTCGGTCGTGGCCCTGGCCCGGCGCCATCGCAAGCAGCGCCAGACCTCCGGCATCCTCGTGCTCACGACCGTCGGCCTGGCCGCCCGCACGGTGGCCGCTCTGCTCACCGGCAGCCTCGTCGTCTATTTCATCCAGCCCACGGTGGCCACGGCCCTCATCGCCGCTGCGTTCCTCGGCTCGGTGCTGGTGGGTCGGCCGTTGGTGGAGCGCCTGTTCGTGGATCTGTGTCCCCTCGACGCCGAGACCCGGGACCATCCCCAACTCCGCCGTTTCTACAACGAGGCGTCGCTGTGGTGGGCGTTCACCAGCACCGTGAACTTCGCCGTCACGGTCTGGCTCCTGCTCAACCACTCGCCCACCACGTTCCTGGTGGTCAAGTCGTTCCTGGGACCGATCACCACGGTCGTCACCCTGTCGGTGGCCTACTGGTGGCTGCGGTCCTCCTTGGCCCGCTCCGGCACCGCAGTGGTGCTGGCGCCCGCCGTCCTGCCCCGCCGCTGAGTCGCCGTTCGGGGCAGCCCCAGGGGCGGCCGGCCTGCGGCGGCGCCGTCAGAGCTGGCGGGTCCGGCACGGGTCGCTGGCGCAGGCCGGAACCGATCCCAACGTCGACCAGCCGCTGAACGCAACCCCGGTCAGGCCACCCCCCAGGTTCACAGCACCGCCGGCGGCAACCGCTCGGGGTGACAGCGCCGGGTCGGCCGGCGCCGTGGCGACCGGGGCCGTGGTGGCGACCGGGGCGCTGGTGGCCGGCGTGGTGGGCGACGGTCCGGACGTGGGGCTGGTGCCGGCTCCGGGCGCGGTCGGCGTGGTCGACGTGGTCGACCGGGCCGTCGTGGGGCTGGTCCCACCGCTCGTGGCCGCCGTGCTGGGCGAGGTGGCGGGGGCCGCCGCCGTGGTGGCGGTGGTCGACCCGGTGCCTCCGCCCGAGCCGCCACCGGCGGTTGGGGCGGTCGACGGTTCCCGGAAGGTGAAGGCGGCGGGGAGGGTGAGGACGGTGCCGGCCGCGGTGCGCAGCGTCACGTCGACCGGGCCGGGGGCGGCCACCGGCGGTGTGGTGACCAGGATCCAGCTCGATGACTGGTACAGCACCTGGCCCTGCTGGTTCCCGAACCACACGTAGGCCTCCTCGGGGAACGACCCGGCGAGGCTCACCACCGTGCCGTAGGAGACGGGGCCCGAGCGGGGGCTGATCGTGAAGGCGGCCCATTGGCCGTTGACGGTGCTGGTGGCGGTGGTGGCCGGGGCACCGCCTGCCCCGCCGGGAGCGGTGGTAGCCGTGGAGGCCGGCCGGGTGGTGGTGGGGGCGGCCGTGGCGGCGGGTGCGGCAGTGCTGCTGGTAGCGGCACGGGCCGCGCTGCTGCTGGTAGCGGCACGGGCGGTCGTGGTGGTGCTGGGCGCGGTCGCCCGGGGGACGGTTGTGACCGCGCCGGCACCGGGGGCGGCCGTGGTGGTGTTGGCGGCGGCCCGGGTGGTGGGGCTGGAGCCGGGGGCGGCAGTGGTGGCCGGGGAACCGGTGGTGGCGCTGCCTCCTCCGGTGCCCGACGGCGAGGTGGTGGGCGTGGCGCCGGGCACGGTGGTGGCCGCGCCGCCGTCGCCGGTGCCAACGGTGGGGTCGGTCACCTCGAAGGTGGCGGCGAACGCCTGGCCCAGGCGCATCGACGGGTCGGCCGTTGGCACCGCCTCCACCACGAGCCCGTAGGTGCCGGCGGGCAGATCGGCGGTGAGAGCCGTCGTGCCGGTGCCACCGGAGGCGAGGGCCACGGCCCCCCGTTGGTCGGTGGTGGCCGCCTCCCCACCCACGGTCACCGGCAGGCCGACCAGGCCGTAGGCGGTGGTGCCACCGCCGGTCGGACGCAGAGCCACCAGCGTGGCCTCCCACCGGTAGGGGCGGTCGTAGCCGGGCCCTTCGTCCAGCGTGACCTGGGCCTCGAGGCGGCCCCCGGCCGTGGTCAGCCCGGTGATCGACACGTCGGCCACCGAGCCGGCGTCGGCCATCACCCCGATGGCTCGGGCGGCGTTGAGCCGCACGCCATTGGTGACCCAGTTCGACAGCGGGCCGACCTGGTCGGCGGTGCCCACCAGTTGGGCGATCACCTGGGCCGGCGAGAGGTTGGGGTTGCGGCTGAGCACGAGCGCGGCGCTGCCTGCGGTGAGAGGGGCGGCTTGGCTGGTGCCACTCATGAACCCGTAGGCCCGGTTGGGCAGGGTGGAGGCGATCATCACGCCGGGAGCGAAGATGTCGACCGGGGAGCCGTAGTTGGAGAAGCCCGCTCTGGTGTCGTCGGGGGCCGAGGCCCCCACCACCAGCATGTTGGTGCCGGGGATGCTGGCCGGGTAGACGGCGGTGGCCCCGATGTCGGCGTTGGAGTTGCCGGCCGCCACCACCAGCAACACCCCGCGGGCCTGGGCGTAGGCCACGGCGTCGAACAGGGGCTGCACCGAGGCGGCAGGGGTGCCGGGGGTGGTGCCCAGCGACAGGTTCACGATGTCGGCGCCGTTGTCGACGGCGTAGCGGATGGCCCGGGCCACGCCCGACACGGTCATCCCACCGGGCCCGGCCACGCTCAGGTTCATGATCGACACGGCGGGGGCGATACCGGCCATGCCGATGCCGTTGCCGGGTTGGGCGGCGATGACGCCGGCCACGTGGGTGGCGTGGTCGGGGCTGCCGGCGGCGTAGGGCTGGTTGTCCTCGTTGCCGAAGTCCCACCCCCGGCAGTCGTCGACGTAGCCGTTGCGGTCGTCGTCGGCGCCGTTGCCGCACGACTCGTCGCTGTTGGTCCACCGGGCGGCGGCCAGGTCGGGGTGCTCCATGTCGGCCCCCGAGTCGACCACGGCCACCACCACGCCGGCCCCCCGGGCGGCGGTCGCTTCCCGGCCGTCGACGTCGGCGTCGGCCTTCTGGGGCGGGGGGCCGTCGGTGCGGTCGAGGTTGTGGCCCGTATTGTCGAGCGCCCACTGATAGCCCTCGTAGGGGTCGGCGGTGAACACCACCTGGGGGTCGGGAACGGCGGCGATGCCGGCGTCGGCCAGGGCGTCCCCGGTGGTGGCGGTCACGGCGTAGCGGCCGTCGCCGATCGGCTGGACGCCCACCACCCCGTCCCGGTCGACCAGGGCGGCCAGGATGGAATCCGGGTTCTGGGAACCAGCTGCGCCGTTGTCGACGCCCTCGGTCACCGGATCCGGTGATCCGGCGGCGGTGCAGGGGACGGGTTCGTCGAGGGGTACGAACGTGCCGGCGGCGTCGCGGTAGCCGGGCCGGCCCAGCTCAACGGCCAGGGCAGCACCCGGCGGCAGGTTCCGCAGCCGGCCGGTGGGGTCGCAGGCGGCGGCGTCGGCCGGCGCCGTCGGCCGGGCCGGATCAGTGCCGGTCAGGGCTTCGGTGGCGGCGGTGTCGAACGGGCCCACCACGAAGCGGTGCAGGTCGTCGGTCACCGGCGCCGTGCCCAGTTCCACCACCGGAGGCGGGGCCGGTGTGGCCGAGGTCACGGCGGCGCTGGGGCCTGGGGCATCGGAGCGGGCGCAACCCGAAGCCAGCAGCGTCAACGCCAGAGACATGGCGAGGCGCCGAGCGGTCCGGACGGGCGCGGAGCGTTGGACGAGGGGTCGGTGGCGAACGAGGCTGATGCCGGTGGATCGGATCGAACCGGCCTGCACCTTGAGCTGCGATACTGTCGGCCGTGACCGTCATCCTCAGCGGCCCCGAGGCCCGGATCCTGGGTTCGCTCGTCGAGAAGGCCGCCACCACTCCCGACAACTACCCCCTGAGCACGAACGCCCTGCGTGCGGCGTGCAACCAGATCTCCAACCGGGAGCCGGTGGCCGACTACGACGACCGCCTCATCGACGCCGTGATGCTCGACCTGCGCCAGCGGGGCCTGGCCCGCACCGTGCACCAGGCCGGCAGCCGGGTGAGCAAGCACCGCCACGTGCTCGACGAGGCCCTGGGCCTGGCGAGCGACGAGCTGGCCGTGCTGGCCGTCCTGCTGCTGCGGGGGCCCCAGACGGTGGCCGAGCTGGCCAGCCGCACCGAGCGCTACGCCGGCGGCCCGGCCGGCATGTCCGGGGTGGAGGCCGTGATCGGCCGGCTGGCCACCCCCGGCGCCGACGGCGGCCTCCCGCTGGTGGCCCGCCTGCCCCGACGGGTAGGGGAGCGGGAGCCCCGCGTCACCCACCTCCTGTACGACCCGGAGGAGGCCCCGGCCGGGGTCCGGGCCCTGCTGGGCGACGCCGCCGACAGCCCCGTCATCCCGCTCATGGCCACGGGCCACGGCCCCCAGCCGGGCCACCCGCCGGTGGTGGCCGCCCCCACGGCGCCCCATACCCCAGCTCCGGCCGCCCCGTCGGCCCCCGGGGCGTTCGTCTCGGCCAGCGCCCCCGCCAGCCGGGCCGTGGCGTCGGCCAGCGCCCCTGCCGCCAGCCCGGCCGCCAGCCCGCCCGCCGTGGTGGGGAGGCCGACGACGGTGGGTGGTGGCTCCGACGCGGCTCGGATGGCCCCGGCGGTCGAGCGCCGTGATCCGGCGTCCCCGGCCGTCACCGGTGACGGCCCCGGACTCCAGAACAGCGGCGGGGCCCTGGCCCGGGAGGTGCTCGAGCTGCGCCGCCGGGTGGAGACCCTGGAGGCGGCCTTCGCCGACCAGGAGGCCCGGCTCAACCGGCTGGTCGAGGAGCTGGGCGGGTGACGGTCGGTGGGGGTGGGCTCCAGCCGCGGTTGGAGGGCTGACGATGGCGGCGGGTGGAGCGGGCCAGACCGCGTACGACTACGTGATCGTGGGCGGGGGCTCAGCCGGCTGCGCCCTGGCCAACCGGCTCAGCGCCGATCCGTCGAACCGGGTGCTGGTGTTGGAGGCGGGTCGGCCCGACTACCGCTGGGACGTGCTGATCCACATGCCGGCCGCCCTGGCCATGCCGATCGGCAGCCGGTTCTACGACTGGCGGTACCAGAGCGAGCCCGAGCCCCACATGAACGGCCGCCGGGTGTACCACGCCCGAGGCAAGGTGCTGGGCGGGTCGAGCTCGATCAACGGCATGATCTTCCAGCGGGGCAACCCGCTCGACTACGACGGCTGGGCCGCCCAGCCCGGCATGGACACCTGGAGCTGGGCCCACTGCCTGCCCTACTTCAAGCGGATAGAGACCTGCCTGGCCGGGGCCGACCAGTGGCGGGGCGGCGACGGCCCCCTGGTGCTGGAGCGGGGCCCGGCCACCAGCCCCCTGTTCCAGGCGTTCTTCACCGCCGTGCAGGAGGCCGGATTCGCCCTCACCGACGACGTGAACGGGTTCCGCCAGGAGGGGTTCGCCCCCTTCGACCGCAACATCCACCGGGGCCGGCGGCTCAGCGCCGCCCGGGCCTACCTCCATCCGGTGATGGATCGGCCCAACCTCACCGTCGAGACCCGGGCCCACACCGAGCGGATCCTGTTCGACGGCACCCGGGCCACCGGCGTGGCCTGGCGCCGGGGTCGGCGCCGTCACGTGGCCCGGGCCCGGGAGGTGATCCTGTGCTCCGGGGCGTTCGGGTCGCCCCAGCTGCTGCAACTGTCGGGCGTGGGGCCGGCGTCGCTGCTGGAGCCGCTCGGCATCCCGGTGGTGGCCGACGTGGCCGGGGTGGGGGAGAACCTCCAGGATCACCTGGAGGTGTACGTGCAGCACGCCTGCACCCAACCGGTGTCGATGCAGCCCTGGCTGGCCTGGTGGCGGCGGCCTCTGGTGGGGCTGGAGTGGCTGGCCCGGCGGGGGCCGGGGGCCACCAACCACTTCGAGGGCGGTGGGTTCCTCCGGTCCCGGCCCGCCGAGCCGTTCCCCAACCTCATGGTCCACTTCCTGCCGATCGCCATCCGCTACGACGGCACGTCGCCCGCCGGGGGCCACGGCTATCAGCTCCACATCGGGCCCATGCGGTCCGATGCCAGCGGCAGCGTGCGGATCGTGTCGACCGACCCCGCCGTCCACCCCGCCATCCGGTTCAACTACCTGTCCACCGAGCAGGACCGCCGGGAGTGGGTGGAGACGATCCGGGCCGCCCGCCACATCCTGAGCCAGCCTGCCTTCGCTCCCTACGACGGGGGCGAGGTTTCGCCCGGGCCGACGGTGGAGACCGACGAGGAGATCCTGGCCTGGGTGGCCGGTGACGCCGAGACCGCCCTCCACCCGTCGGGCACGGCGAGGCTCGGCGTGGGCGAGGACGCCGTGGTCCGGCCCGACACCATGGGGGTGTGGGGCACCGATGGCCTGCGGGTGGTCGACGCCTCGGTGATCCCGGCCGTGACCACCGGGAACCTCTACGCCCCGGTGATGATGGTGGCGGAGAAGGCGGCCGACCTCATCCTGGGCAACACCCCCCTCGCCCCCCTTCGCGACATCCCCGTCCAGCGCGGCTGAAGGGGGGGTTGGCCCCCGGGTGGGGCGGGGGGACCGTGCAACCCTGAGACGGGATCGGGGGAGAACCCTGAGACCGGCTCCGGGACGGGTCAGGGTGCTATCGGTACAAGGCCCGATGGGCGGCTGACGGACCGTTTCCTAGGTTCGGATCTACCGAAGATTCGTACCTGAGAGGGAATCCCATGAGCCGATCCACCACCGTCCCCGCCCCCATCATCGCCGCCGCCCGAGCGAGTGTCGGGCCCGAGCCCACGCCGGCGGCGGCGGCCGCCGTGGGCGCCACCAAGGTCTACGGCAAGGGCGACACTGTCGTCCGGGCCCTCGACGGGGTCGACGTCACCTTCGACAAAGGCCGTATGACGGCGATCATGGGCCCCTCGGGCTCGGGCAAGTCCACGCTGATGCACTGCCTGGCCGGCCTCGACCAGCTGACCTCGGGCCAGGTGGTGATCGGGTCCACCGACCTCACCCAGCTCAACGAGCGCCAGCTCACCCAGCTCCGGCGGGACCGGATCGGCTTCATCTTCCAGTCGTTCAACCTGATCCCCACACTGAACGCGGCCGAGAACATCCGCCTCCCCATGGACCTGGCCGGCACCACCCCCGACGCGAGGTGGGTGGAGCACGTGATCGCCACCGTGGGCCTGGGCGACCGGCTCCGGCACCGGCCGAGCGAGCTGTCGGGCGGCCAGCAGCAGCGGGTGGCGGTGGCCCGGGCCCTGGCCAGCCGGCCCGAGATCGTCTTCGCCGACGAGCCAACCGGCAACCTCGACTCCCGCACCGGGGCCGAGATCCTGGGCTTCATGGCCCGGGCCGTGGTGGACCTGGGGCAGACGATCGTGATGGTGACCCACGATCCGGTGGCCGCCTCCTACGCCGACCGGGTGGTGTTCCTGGCCGACGGCCGCCTCCGGGGCCAGCTCGATCACCCCACGCCCGACACCGTGCTCGACGCCATGCGGAACCTGGGCCAGTGAGCCCGGCGCCCCCTGATCGACCTGACCTGAATGAAATGAGAACCTGACATGTTGCGTCTCACCCTCAAGAACCTGGCGGGCAACCGTGTCCGCTTCGCCCTCACGGCCTTCGCCGTGGTGCTGGCGGTGTCGTTCGTCGTCTCCTCCTTCGTGCTGACCGACGGCCTGCGCCAGCAGTTCGATGGCTTGTCGGCCGAGATCGTGGGGGGCACCGACCTCATGGTCCGCCCGGTCGAGCCCGACTTCGGGGAGATCCCGAGCCTGCCCGGCTCCCTGGTGGCCGAGGTGGCCGCCACCGACGGGGTGGCCGCCGCCGCCCCCGTGGTGGGCACCCCCGACAACGCCATCCGCCCCGTCCCACCCGACGGCGAGCTGATCAGCACGAACGGGCCACCCCAGGTTGCTGTCAACTGGGTGGACGACCCCGCCCTGTCGAGCTTCACCCTGGTCGAGGGGCGGGCCCCGGCGGCCGACGGCGAGTTCGCCATGGACGTCGACGCCGCCGCCACCCACGGGTTCACCCTGGGCGGCACCTACGACGTGCTCACTCCCACCGGCACCGTGTCCGAGACCCTCACCGGCCTCACCCGCTTCGGGGCCGACAACGCCACGCTCGGCGCCACCCTGATGCAGTTCCCCACGGCCAGCCTCCAGCGGCTGACCGGCGACACCGGGGTCGACTCGGTGGCCGTCGCCCTGGCCGACGGAGCCGACCGGGGCGCAGTGCAGGCGGCTCTCGCCTCGCTGGCCCCGGGTACCGAGGTGATCGACAACGCCACTCTGCTCAGCGAGCAGCAGGACGGGTTCAACCAGGGCATCTCGATCATGGGAAATGTGTTGCTGGGCTTCGCTGCGGTGTCGCTGTTCGTGTCGATCTTCATCATCTACAACACCTTCGCCATCGTGCTGGGCCAGCGGACCCGGGAGCTCGGCCTGCTACGCCTGGTGGGGGCCGACCCCCGCCAGATCCGCCGTTCGGTGCTGGGCGAGGCGCTGGTGATCGGCATCGTGTCGTCGCTGCTCGGCATCGGGGCCGGCGCCCTGGTGGCCCGGGGCCTCACCGCCCTGTTCGACGCCCTCGGCGCCTCGATGCCCGACATGGCGCTGGTCATCTCGGCCCGCACCGTGATCGTGGCCCTGGTGGTGGGCATCGGGGCCACGATGATCTCCGCCGTCGGCCCGGCCCGCAAGGCGGCCCGGGTGGCCCCCATCGTGGCCCTGCGGGACGGCGCCGCCGCCGGCACCTCCACCGGCCGGGTCCGCCTGGCGGTCGGCACCCTGATCCTGGCGGCCGGCCTGGCCGCCGGCGGCACCGGCCTGTTCGGTGCCTCCGGCACCGCCACCGTCGTCTCCCTGCTCGGCCTGGGCGCCGCCGCCGTGTTCATCGGCGTCACCCTGGTGAGCCCGGTGGTGGCGGTGCCCGTGACCCGGGTGCTGAGCTGGCCGGCCCGGGCCACGGCCGGGGTGGCCGGGCGCCTGGCCGGCCAGAACGCCGGGCGCAACCCCCAGCGCACGGCCACCACGGCCGCCGCCCTCATGATCGGCCTGGCGGCGGTGACCATGGCCCTGGTGGTGGGCGAGTCGGTCAAGGCCGAGCTGCGGTCCACCGTGGCCTCCTCGGTGACGGCCGACTACATCGTCACCGAGCCGAGCGGGAACTTCCCGGCCGACCTGGCGGCCACGCTCGATGCCTCCCCCGAGGTGGCGGCCGTGTCGGGCTTTCGCTACGAGGAGGTCCGCACCGGGGCCGCCGCCGACGAGATCGAGGTCACCGGGGCCCGGCTGACCGAGGTGCCGGCCCTGTTCGACCTCGACGTCACCCAGGGTTCGCTCACCGACTGGGCCGGCACCGTGGCCGACCCGGTGGCGGTGGCCGAGACCGAGGCCGTCCGCCTGGGTCTCGCCCCCGGCGACACGGTGGGCATGGACTTCGGCTCGGGCCAGCACCGGGACCTGACGGTGGTGGCTGTCTTCGCCGATGAGTACGTGGTGGAGAGCCCCTACCTCCTCGACCTGTCCACCTGGGACGCCGTGGGCGCCTCCGACGCCGACGACTTCCTGTCGTTCTCGCTGGCCGACGGCGTGGACGGGGCAAGGGCCGCCGAACTGGTGGCCGGCCTCACCGCCGCCTACCCCCAGGTCGACGTCGACACCCCCGGGCAGTTCGCCGACAAGGTGGCCGGCTTCGTCGACCAGGCCCTGACGGCGGTGAACGCCATGGTGGCCCTGGCCGTGGTGATCGCCCTCATCGGCATCGCCAACACCCTGGCCCTGTCGGTGTTCGAGCGGACCCGGGAGCTGGGCCTGCTACGGGCGGTGGGGATGACCCGGCGCCAGCTGCGCCGGATGATCCGCCTGGAGGCCACGCTGGTGGCCCTGTTCGGGGCGGCCCTCGGGGTGGTCACCGGGCTGGGCTTCGGTTGGGCCGCCGTGATCGCCCTGCCCGACACGATCACCGAGACGGTGGCCGTGCCCGGGACGAGGATCGCGGTGCTGGTGGCGGTGGCCGGCGTGGCCGGCCTGCTGGCCGCCTGGGGTCCGGCCCGCCGGGCCAGCCGGCTCGACGTGCTCGACGCCATCGCCGCCTGAGCCGCAGCGTACGGGCGCATCTGATGGGGTCGGGCCGGTGGGCCCGGCCCCATCACCACGTGTGCTCTACTTGGCCGCCCTGGCGTCGATCTTGGCGAAGGCGGCCTGGGCGCACCGGTAACCCTCGACCGCTCGGGGGAAGCCGCCGTAGACGGTGAGCTGCACCATGATCTCCTCCACCTCGGTGCGGGTGACCCCGTGGTTGAGGGCGCCCGGGATGTGCACGGCCAACTCCTCGGAGCAGCGGAGGAAGGCGAGGATGGCAACCGTCACCATGCTCCGGTCCCGGCGGCTCAGCTGGGGCCGGCTCCACAGCTCGCCGAAAGCGAAGTCGAAGGCCAGCTCGCCCACGCCGCCCAGGGCACCCATGATGTTGGCCCGGGCCTCGGCCGGGTCGCTGGCGGCCCGGCCGGCGAACAGGGTGCTCAGCACGTCGGCGGCGTTGGCGTAGCGGGCGTCGTCGTCGAGGCGGGGGCCCGGTTCCTTGGCCGGGAGCCGGTCCACCCCGTCGATGCGGGCGAAGACCTCGTCGACGATGCGGGTGGCGTGCATGGCCATGGGGAAGCCCCCGTAGCCTGCCACCTGGTTGATGATCTCTCGCACCTCGTCCCGGCTGAGCCCGTGGTTGAGGGCGCCGGCCACATGGGCCGCCAGCTCGTCGCCCGCTCCCTGGGTGGCCAGGTAGGCGACCACGATCAGGCTCCGGTCGCGCCGGGACAGCTGGGGTCGGGACCACAGGTTGCCCAGCACGTGGTCCATGGCGAACGTGCCGAGGTGCCCGTTGCGGCGCTCCATCGATGCCGCCGAGCGCTCGGGGTCGGCGACGTTGCCCAGCGTCCGCATCACGTCGAGGCCGGCGGCCCGTCGTTCGGCTTGGGTGCTCATGGCGCGTGTTCTCCTGCTTGCTCGCCGGTGACGTTGGCGTAGTTCCGGTTGAGGAACCATCGCTGGTAGTCGCCGTAGGTGATCGGTTCGTTACGGGCCGGGTTGTCGGCGCTCACGCAGGTGGGGAGGGCCTCGACCAGGGCGTCGTCCCGGCAGCCGTAGAAGAAGGGAATGGCGTAACGGTCGCCCGGGGAGACGTTGCGCACCCGGTGGGCGGTGGAGCGGAACCGAGCGTTGGTCCACCGCTTGAGCATGTCGCCCGAGTTCACCAGGTAGGAGCCGGGCAGCGGCGGGGGCGCGATCCAATCGTGGCCGGCGGGGCGGATCTCCAGGCCGGGCACGTCGTTCGCCGGCAGCAGGGTGAAGATCGACGAATCGGTGTGGGGGGCCAGGCCCCAGTCGTGCTCCCCGTACTCCAGCACCGGGTAGTGCGACATGCGCAGGGTGACCGATGGGTCGGTGAACGACGGCTCGAACCAGCCGGCCGGCAGGTCGAGCGACGCCGCCAGCACCGGCAGCAGGGCCTCGCACAGGCCGGTGGTGGCGTCCATGTAGGCGTCGATCACGCCGGGGAAGCCGTCGAGCGGCGGCCACTTGTTGACCGTGCGGTAGCCGCCCCGGTGCACGAAGTAGGCGGCGTTCAGGTTGGGGGTGCGGATCTCGCCGGCGATCTCCGACGCGTACGACGTGCCCCCGCCCAGGTGGAGGTAGCCGCCGCTGCGCTTCTCCATGGCGAAGCCGGCCTTGGTGGCGTCGTCCAGGGCGTGGAGACGGCGGGCCTGGCCGTAGACGGCCTGGACGAGATCCCAGTCGATGCCGTGATTGGTGAGGAAGAAGAAGCCGACGTCCTCCAGGGCCCGCCGCAGCTCGGCCCCGAGCTTGGCGATCGTGTCGGGATCGGCAGCGCCGCCGTGGTCGGGGCGCAGGCCCGTGAGGTCGAGCACCGGAATGAGATCAGCGTCGATGGCAACGGTCATGGCCCGAGTCTGCTCGCCGGCCCCGAACCTTGTCGAGCTATGCCGCCAGAGGCGGCACAAGGTGACACGGTTCGCTGATCAGCGGCCGAGGAACGACCGCATGGCGGCGGCCACCGCCTCGGGCTGGTCCCATTCCAGGAGGTGGCCGGCGCCCTCGATCACCTGATGCTCGCCCCAGGCGGCGGCGGTGCCGACCGGGACGATCTGGTCGGCGGCCCCCCACAGCACGAGGCGGGGGCACGTGATCCGATGGATCCGGTGGGCCAGGCCCCGGTCGCCCACCGGCCAGATCAGGCTGGCCGCCGCGATGTCGGTGAGGTAGCGGGACACCGGCGCCTCGGTGTCGCCCTTGTGAGCGAACCGGGTGCGGAACACCTCCGGCACGCCCCGCTCGAACAGGGGCTCCAGCCGCTTGGCCGTGGGCACGGCGTACGGGTCGATCCCGGGATGGTCGGCGTCGAAGATCCCGAACGGGGCCAGCAGCACCAGGCGGCTGACGGCCTCGGGCCGGAACACGGCCAGGTCGGCGGCCAGCATCCCGCCCACCGAGGCCCCCACCACGGGGCAGGGACCGACGCCGGTGGCGTCGACGGCGTCCCACAGGGCGGTGAGCCAGCCCAGGTAGTCGTCGGGGCAGCGGAAGCCGCTCTCGCCGTCGAACCCGGGGAGCTGGGGCCGGGCCACGGTCCAGCCGTCGGCCTCCAGGGCGGCCAGCGCCGGTGACGAGCCGGGGTCGCCGGCCAGTCCGGGCAGGTAGATCAGGGTCTGGCCGGGCTCAGCGGGCATTGGTGGGCCACCAGTGGTCGGTGTGCTCGGACCAGATGTCCTTCAGGCCGGGCAGCACCTTCGTGCCGAACAGCTCGGTGTTCTGGCGGGCCAGCTCGTCGCTCATGTTGCCGAAGTGGAGCAGCGTCATCAAGTGACCGACGTTCAGCGTGCGGGCCACGTCTTCCAGCTTCTCCCGGACCGTGTCGGGGCTGCCGATGATCACGTAGCCCCGCTCCAGCATCTCGTCCCACGTGGGGCCGCCGCTGGCCTGAGTGGTCATGGCCGCCGCCCGCACCGAGCTCTGCAGCTTGCGCCGCACCGACGCCTCGCTCGAGTAGCCCGGCGGGTCGACGAAGCCGGGGTAGAAGTGGAGCGAGCGCTGGAAGAAGTACTCGGCCGGCTCCTTGTACAGCCGGTAGGCCTCGGCGTCGGTGTCGGCCACCCCCACGAACTGGAGGAAGCCGGCCCGGTAGGGGTTGGGGTCCTTCCCGGCCCGTTCCACCGCCTCCCAGAACCCGTCCATCGCCTCCTTGCCCACCAGGTGGCCGTAGTACGACAGGGCGGCGTAGACGAAGTCGCGCTCGGCGCACAGGTCCCACGTCTCCACTGAGCCGCCGCCCGGGATCCACACCGGCGGGTGGGGCTGTTGCATGGGGCGGGGCCAGATGTTGACCCAGCGCTGCTTGGTGAACCGGCCGTTGAAGGCGAACGGCTCGGGCCGGGTCCAGGCCTGGAGCACCAGATCGATGCCCTCGTAGTACTTGGCCCGCAAGGTGCCGGGGTTGGCCCCGTAGGCGTAGGCCGTGTCCATGGCCGTGCCCACCGGGAAGCCCGACACCAGCCGCCCCCGCGACAGGAGGTCGAGCATCGACATCTCCTCGGCCACCCGGGTCGGCGGGTCGTAGAGGGCAACCGAGTTGCCCAGCACCACCACCGCCGCCCGGGAGGTGCGGTTGGCCACGATCGAGGCCATGAGGTTGGGGCTGGGCATGAGGCCGTAGCCGTTGGAGTGGTGCTCGTTGACGCACAGGCCGTCGAATCCGCAGGCCTCGGCGAACACGAGCTGGTCGAGGTAGGTCTCGTACGACGACGCCACAACCTCGGGGTCGAGGAGGCCGGCGTCGAGGTCGACCCACACCGACCGGTACCGCTCCCGGAAGTCCTCGGGGAGCTGGGGGTAGGGCATCAGATGGAACCACAACACCTTCACCCCGACCACGCTAGATCGGCATTCTCAGGAGGAAAAACCGCGCTGGGCGCGGCTCAGGCTCCTAATTTCCGGCGGGTCAGCTCAACACGTCGTCGACGAGGAGTTGGATGTAGCGCTCCTCGGGCCAGCCGAGCACCTGGCGGATCACGTGCTCGTTGTGCTCACCCAGGGCGGGGGAGCGGACGATGCGGTGGTCGAAGCCCCGCCACTGCGCAGCCTCCCGGTCGATGGGGATGTCGATCTCGGGCGCGGAGGGCTGGTGCACGATCTGGTAGTGGTGGCGGAGCTGAGGGTCGCGCTCGAACGTGTCGGCCAGGTGCTCCACCGGGGCGGCGGCGATGCCGGCGGCCTGGCAGCGGTCGGCGGCGTCCCACTTGTCGAGCGTGGAGGTCCAGGCGGCGACGACGGCGTCGAGGGCGTCCTCGTTGGTCTTGCGCCTCGTGTGGGTGGCGAACCGGGGATCGGCGGCCAGGAACGGCAGGTTCATGACGCGGCACAGGTGGCGCCACTCGTCGTCGCTGGCCACGGCCAGCGCCACCCACTCGTCCTCGGAGTGCTCCGAGGGCAGCGCCGGGTAGACGCCGTGGGGGGCGAAGTCGGGGTCGCGGTTGGCCCGGCGGGGCGGCTGCACCCCGGTGGCCCGGTACTGCATCCACTCCACCCCCAGCAGCGACACGAAACCCGACAGCTGGGTGAGGTGCAGCTCCTGGCTCTCTCCGGTGCGGTCGCGGTGGCGCAGGGCGGCCAGCAGGGTGGCCACCAGCAGGTGGGGCGAGGTGAAGTCGGGGTAGGGGATGCCGATGCCCCGGGGCGGGTCGCCGTCGAACCCGGTGAGCAGGTTGAACCCGGCCGCCGCCATCAAGATGTTGCCCATCGAGGAGCGCACGGCCCACGGGCCCTTGCGGTGGGCCCCGGGCAGGTTGAGCAGCACGATGTCGGGCTTGATCGAGCGCAGCACGTCGTAGCCCAGGCCCATGCGGTCCATGGCCCCGGGCCGGAAGTTGTTGACCACGGCGTCGGACGAGGCCACCAGGGCCTTGATCACCTCCATGCCGTCGTCGGACGTGAGGTCTACGGTGAGCGACAGCTTGCCGGCGTTCACCGAGTTGAACAGGCCGCCCAGGTCGGGGTCGAGGGCGCCGGTGGGGCCGGGCTGGGAGCGCATCGAGTCGGGCTTGCGGCTCGACTCCACCCGGATCACCTCGGCCCCGAAGCTGGCCAACAGGCGGGTGCCGATCGGGCCGGCCAGCACCCAGGTGAGGTCGAGGATCCGGATCCCGGCCAGCGCGTCGGCCGGCCCTCCCGACGAGCTTGTGGCCGGGGCCGCCGCTGAGGCTGCTGCGGGTGACGGCGTGGGTGACGAGTTGCCGGGAAGGTCGTCGAGCAGGGCCTGGTGCTGGCCCAGCGTGGGGGCGGGGAGGATCGCCACGCCGTCGGCCATGGCGTCGGCCGGGGACCGGACGAAGCCCAGCTCCCGGCCCAGGGCCGGCTGGCCGACGTCGAAGAACTGCTCGTTGACCACGTACTGCTCGTGGGTGGCGAGATCGTCGAAACCGAGCACGGGCAGGCACACCAGGTCGGCCTCCAGGGCGCCGGCGGCGAACTCGTCCCGGGTCAGCTTGTGCGCCAGGGCCCGGGTGGCCGCCGCCACCGGGTTGTCCTTGCGAGGGGCGCTGAGCAGCGACCACTCCCAGTCGGCGCTGGTCATGGCGTGGTCAACACCCACGGCTTCGCACCAGGCGAGGAAGGCGTCGAACCGGTCGGGCCGCACCAGCAGACCAACGTGGCCGCCGTCGGCACAGCGCAGGGCAGCCGACAGACCGGGCCGGCGGGGCACCCGCTGGTGCCACAGCCACTGGCCCGGGGTGGCGCTCTGCATGGCCGCCATCACCGTGGCCTCCTGCAGCGTGACCTCGATGTGGGCCCCCGGCCGGGTGGGGTTGCGCCAGCGGCCGGTGAGGGCGATGGTGGCGGCCGACGCCGCGGCCAGGCCGGCCATCGTGTACGACGGGTTGGTCGCCCCCTGCACCGGGGTGCCCCGCGGCTCGCCCGAGATCCAGATCAGCCCGCCGGCCGCCCCCGCCACCAGGTCGTTGGCCTTGCGGTGGCGCCAAGGCGAGTCGAGCCCGAACGGCGTGATCGACAACTGGATCAGCCCGGGGTTGACGGCCCGCAGGGCGTCGTGGCCGAGGCCGAGGGCGTCGAGCCGGCCCGGGCGCTCGGTGTCGATCACCACCTGCGCCGTGGCCGCCAGCCGGCGGAAGGTCTCGGCCCCATCGGGCGTGGCCAGCTCCACCACCACCGAGCGCTTGTTGGCGTTGAGGTACTGGTGGGCCAGCGACCGCTCGGGGCCGGGCTCGTCGTCGAGGTAGGGCGAGGTGTGCCGGATCGGGTTGCCCGCCGGCGGCTCCACCAGGATCACCTCGGCCCCCAGGTCGGCCAGGATGCGACCGGCCAGGGCCCCCGACCGGTCGGCCAGGTCAAGCACCCGGACCCCCTCCAGGGCGCGGCTCACCGTTGCGCCTTTCGGGCGGTGGAGGCGGCCGGCGGGAGGACGGCCGGGGCGGGGGAGGGGAGCAGGCGCATCCGGCGATGATGGCCGCCGCCGCTGCCGGCGGCAATCGTGGCCGGCCTCCGGGCGGTGCTCCTCAGCCTTCGGCGGGGTCGTCGGCCGGCATGGTCATGGCGTGGAAGACCGCGGACACGGCGCGGGCGGTCAAGCCCCACCCCTCCTCGCCGGCCGGGTCGGCGTCGATGTCGGGGTTGGCATACCACAGTGACACCGACCCGCGGACCTGCATCGCCGCCGCCAGGGCGAGGTGACGGACAGTGTACGGTGGGCGGAGGCGGAGCCCGTAGGCGTCGAGGAGGATCTGCCAACTCAGCTCGACGGAGGCGAGGAAGGCGTCCTGGCGGTGGCGGAGCGCCCGCTGCACCCGGGGATCGACGGCGCTGGCCCCGAAGCCGAGCTCCACGGCATACAAGGCGTCTTCCCGGTGCACCCGCAAAACCCGTTCCACCAGCATCCGGAGCACCTCGGTCGACGGCACACCGGCCTGAGCGGATGCCTGGAAGTAGGCTCGCCCCTTCTCGATGTTGATGCTCAGCCTCGATTGGATGTCGGCGATGTGGAGCAGCAGATCGGCCTGGAAGTCGGCCTGGGTGGGCCAGAGGTTGTACACCGCACCGGTGGTGACGGGGGGAGTGTTCCCGTCGCCCGATTCCCGGCGGACCAGGTCGGTCGCCCGGTCGACCACCTGGGTGAGGCGCACATAGGCCAGAGCGGCGGCCATCGTCTCGTCGCCGGGCCGGCCCACCCGCTCCCGCACGAGGTCGACGCCGGCCTGCAGCAGTAGCTGGCGGGTGTCCTCGGCGTTGCGCCGCCGGCGTCGGGACGGATCGGTCACGAGATGCCGTGTTGACGGAGCCGGGACCCGAACCTACATTGCTGGCAGTTCCGTAGATTTTCTACGGAATGCGGGACGGGCGACAACCGCAGATTCCAGTGGTGCCCCGGCTCCGCAGTACCGACGGGGTGGGAGGACGGCCAGGGGCGGCGTTTCGTCGCCGCCCCTCCCACCCGTCGGCATCCCTTCACGTCACTCCGGGAACGAGACGAGCACGGCGGCGTTGGCCATGATCAGAACGTCGTCGCCCGACGGGGCGGGGATGTCGAGCCCGCCCTGGATGGGGGTGACGGTGACCGTGCCGTAGGGCACCTGGGCCTTGATGCGATCGACGTCGATCTCCTCCGGCTTGGCCACGCCGATGCGGACCTCGATCGCCATGTCGTGGTGGGTCTTGCCAGCGGCAGCGAAGAAACTGAGGCTCGAATGCCGCAGGGCGTCGGACACCGCCCGCTCGGCGGCCTTCGTGTAGTCGCCGCCGTGGACGTCGACTCCCATCCCCATCTCGGTGATCCAGCGAACCAGTGCCATAGGGGGAACCTACCCGCCCGCAACCAGGCTTCGGGCCGCCCTACCGGGCGGCCAGTGGACCTCGCAGGAGCTGGCCGGCCCGGGCGCCGGTGGGCTGGCCCTTGTCCAGCAGCACCTCGCCGTTGACGATCGTGGCCAGGAACCCGCTGGCCGTCTGGCGCAGGCGGCGGGCCCCGCCGGGCAGGTCGTACACCAGCTCGGGCAGGTCGGGCGTGATCGTGGCCAGGTCGAAGATGTTGAGGTCGGCCGCCTTGCCCTCGGCCACCACTCCCCGGTCGGCGAAGCCCCAGGCGGCAGCGGGCACCGAGGTCATCTTGCGCACCGCCTCCTCCACCGTCATGGCCTCCCGGTCCCGCACCCAGTGGCCCAGCAGGTGGGTCTGGATCGACGAGTCCATGATCTGGCTCACGTGGGCCCCGGAGTCGCTGAAGGTGGGGATCGAGAACGGGTGGCGCATCAGCTCCAGCACGATGTCCTGGTCCTGGTTGGCGGCGGCCTGGATGAAGAAGCCCTCCAGGTTGCGGGCCAGGGCCTCGTCGACGAAGGCCTCCATGGGCGAGCAGCCCCGCTCGGCGGCTATCTCGGCGATCGACCGGTACGGCGGTAGGCCGGCGGTGAGGGGGTAGATCCAGTGCCACTCCGGCTTGCGGGCCTCGGCCCCGATGGCCCGGCCGTAGTCGCCCTGCTCGGCGGCGGCCACGAGGGCGGCCCGCTTCTCCGGGTCCCGCAGGACGGCCCGCTGGGCGTCCAGGGGTTGGGCCCGCAGCTCGCGCCACTCGGGCAGGGCATCGAACGGGAGCCGGGTGAGGAACGACAGCAGCACCCCGAACTGGCGGGAGTGGACCTGGGCCCACGACGTACCGCCCCCGGCGTTGATCCGCTCCAGCAGCTCGACCACCGGCTTCCACTGGTGGTCCTCGGAGCCGAACGACAGCATCCCGTAGGTGACCGGCACCCCGGTGGCCACGCCCAGCTCCACCAGCTTGGCGATGTAGGCCTCCCGCTTCTCCGGGTCACGGGAGCGCAGGTCCTTGCCCTGGGCCAGCTCGAAGATGCCGGCCCCCAGGTCGCCCATCACGCCCACCAGGGCCTGGATCTCGGTCCAGTCGGCCAGGCGGGAGGCGACAGGGCGGTCGTCGGCCGTCTCGTGGTTCATCGACACCGAGGTGGTGAAGCCGATGGCGCCGGCCTGGATGGCGTCGCGCACCTGGCCCATCATCAGCGCCAGGTCGGCCTCGGACGCCTTCTCGCTGAACGCCCGCTCGCCCATGGCCCAGGTGCGCAGAGCGGAGTGGCCGATGTAGCCGGCGTAGTTGATGCCCTTGGGGGTGCGGTCGACGAAGTCGAGGTACTGGGGGAACGTCTCCCAGCTCCAGTCGATGCCGGCCGCCATGGCTTCGGCCGCGATGTCTTCCGCCCGCTCCAGGTTGCGCACCACCAGGTGGCGGGCGTCGGAGCGGACGGGGGCCAGGGTGAAGCCGCAGTTGCCCATCACGGCGGTGGTCACGCCGTGGAAGCAGGAGCACTCGCCCAGCGGGTCCCAGGCGATCTGGGCGTCCATGTGGGTGTGGACGTCGACGAAGCCGGGGCTCACGATGTGGCCCTCGGCGTCGATCGTGCGCTGGGCTGCCTCGCCGCCCAGGTCGCCCACGGCGGTGATGACCCCGTCGGTGACGGCCACGTCGGCCCGCCGCCCGGCGCTCCCGGTCCCGTCCACCACCGTGCCGTTGGTGATCAGCAGATCATGCATCTCGGTCAACCCCCTTGCTCAGACCTCGTGCCCCAACGCTAGGTCACCGTGCCCGCCGCCGCCGATTCCGGGTGGCCGGCCTGCTCTCAAGGCGCCGTGTGGTCGACGCCGAGCCGCTCGTAGGTGCGAACCGCCCGCTCGTCGAGGGTGATCAGGGTGGCGCCGAAATGACGTGCGGTGGCAGCGATCAGGCCGTAGTAGGTGGCCCCGCCGGTGACACCGAGGTCGATGAGATGGCGGGGGAGCGTCCGCATCTCCACCGCTGGTAGGACGAGCGGCGAACCATCGAAGGTGTCGTCGAGGAACGTGGCGACGATCGATCCCTCGATCCGGTGTGGTTCCGGCAGCCGGGTGAGCACGGAGACGAGCTCCACGGCGGTATGGCCGATGAGAGCGCAGCCGGGGATCGCGGAGGCTGCTGGCCGATGCTGCTCGTGCCAGGAGGCCAGCGCAGCCACGAGCACGCTCGTGTCGGGCGCTCTCACGGGCGGGTGGCGTCGAGCACCGAACGGACGACCTCGGCCGTGAGCGGGGGAAGCGGCTCGTCGGGCACGCAGACCAACTGCCCGTCGCGCCGCTCGAGCCTCTTGGAGACCGGTGCCGGAGTGACCACCAGCCGACCGTCTTCCTCGGTGATCTCGACCTTGCCGCCCTCGCCCAGACCGACCGCTTCGCGCAAGGCCTTCGGGACGACGAGGCGCCCTGCACTGTCGATGGTGGCCTTCATGGCATGAACAATACCAATACTCATGGCAGCTGGGCAGCCATCGTGGCCGGGATGGCCCGGGGTGGGGGAGCGGGGGAGATACCGTGTCACCGATGCGTGTTCTCGTCACCGGAGGGCTCGGGTTCATCGGCTCGGCCCTGGTCCGCCGCCTGATCGCCGACACCGACCATGAGGTCCTGAACCTCGACCGGGTGTCGTACTCGTCGTCGTTCGAGTCGGTGGCGGCCGCCGCCGAGAGCCCGCGCTACCGCTTCGCTCAGGTCGACCTGGTCGATGCCGCCGCCGTCGACGGTGTGGTGGCCGGCTTCGACCCCCACCGGATCATGCACCTGGCCGCCGAGTCCCACGTCGACCGCTCGATCGACGGGCCGCGGGCCTTTGTGGAGTCGAACATCGTGGGCACCGCCAACCTGCTGGAGGCGGCCCGCCGGGCTCCCGCCCTCCAGCGCTTCCTCCACATCTCCACCGACGAGGTGTTCGGTTCCCTCCCCCTCGACGGCGGTCACTTCACCGAAGACACGCCGTACGATCCCCGTTCGCCCTACTCGGCTTCCAAGGCGTCGGCCGACCATCTGGTGCGGGCGTGGGGTGAGACGTTCGGGCTGCCGGTGGTGATCACCAACTGCTCCAACAACTACGGCCCCTACCAGTTCCCCGAAAAGCTGATCCCCCTGCTCACGATCAAGGCGGCCCGGGGTGAGCCGCTGCCGGTGTACGGGGCCGGGGTGAACGTGCGCGACTGGCTCCACGTCGACGACCACGTGACCGCCCTGCTGCTGGCGGTGGAACGGGGCGATGTGGGCCGAAGCTACAACGTGGGCGGCGGGGGCGAGCGGTCGAACCTCCACATGGTCCACGGGATCTGCGACGCGGTGGAGGCCCGGCTGGGTCCGCTCCCCAGCGGCGGCTCCCGCCGGGAGCTGATCACGTTCGTGACCGACCGTCCCGGCCACGATCTCCGGTACGCCATCGACTCGTCCCGCATTCGGGCCGAGCTGGGCTGGGCGCCGGGCCACCACATCGACCAGGGGCTGGCCGACACCGTGGGCTGGTACCTCGACAACGAGGCATGGTGGGGTCCGCTGCTCGACCGCACCGGCGGCGGAGCCCGGGTGGGCCTGAGCCCGGTTGCCGCTGTCCCGGGCCCGGGCGGAGCCGCCGGCGACAGTGGCGGAGCCGCCACGTGACGGCCAAGGGCATCGTGCTGGCCGGCGGCACCGGCAGCCGCCTGCACCCGATCACACTCGGTGTGTCCAAGCAGCTCCTGCCGGTCTACGACAAGCCCATGGTCTACTACCCGCTGTCGGTCCTCATGCTGGCCGGCATCCGGGACATCCTGGTCATCACCACTCCCGACGACGAGACCGCCTTCCGCCGGGTGCTGGGCACCGGCCGGCAATGGGGCATCGACATCAGCTACGCCACCCAGCCCCGGCCCGAGGGCATCACCCAGGCCTTCCTCATCGGCGAGGAGTTCGTGGCCGGCCGGAGCTGCGCCCTGGTGCTGGGCGACAACATCTTCTACGGCCACGGGTTCGGCGGGCTGGTGCGGGAGGCGGCAGCCGAGCCGGCCGGGGCCACCGTGTTCGCCCAGCACGTGACCGACCCGGCCCGCTATGCGGTGGCCGAGCTCGACGACAGCGGTCGCCCCCGCTCGATCGTGGAGAAGCCGGAGCGGCCCCGCTCGTCGTGGGCCGTCACCGGCCTCTACTTCTACGACGACCAGGTGACCCGTCTGGCCCACGAGGTGAAGCCGTCGGCCCGGGGCGAGCTGGAGATCACGGCCCTCAACCAGCTGTACCTCGACGCCGGCCAACTCCGGGTGGTGCGTCTGTGGCGGGGCCACACCTGGTTCGACACGGGCACGATCGACTCGATGGTGGAGGCGGCCGAGTTCGTCCGCATCATCGACAAGCGCCAGGGCCAGAAGATCGCCGCCCTGGAGGAGATCGCCTTCCGCAAGGGCTGGATCACGGCCGACGAGCTGTCCGAGCTGGCCCGCCCCCTGGAGAGCTCGGGCTACGGCGCCTACCTGCGCCGGGTGCTGGAGCTGGCCGAGGAGACCGCAGCCGAGACCGCCGCCATGCAGGAGCCCCGCACATGACCGCGTCGCCCATCCCCTTCAACCGGGCCACGCTGGCCCCCCGCCAGCTCGCCTACCTGGAGCAGAGCTCGCGGTCGGGCCAGCTGGCGGGCGACGGCCCGTTCTCGGCCGCCGCCACCAAGGAGCTGTCGGGCCTCCACAACGGGGCCCCGGTGCTGCTCACGCCGTCGTGCACGGCGGCCCTGGAGTTGAGCGCCCTCCTGCTCGACATCCAGCCGGGCGACGAGGTGATCGTCCCCAGCTTCACGTTCTCCTCCACCGCCGGGGCCTTCGCCCTCATGGGGGCCCGGATCGTATTCGCCGACATCGACCCCGTGACCCTCGGCATCGATGCCGCCCAGGTGGCCCAGCTCATCACCGATCGGACCCGGGCCGTCGTGCCCGTCCACTACGGCGGCGTGCCCACCCCACCCGGGCTGCGGGCCCTGGCCGACCGCCACGGCCTGCTGCTGATCGAAGACAACGCCCACGGCCTCTACGGCTCGCTCGACGGCCAGCCCCTCGGCACCTTCGGCCACCTGTCCACCCTCAGCTTCCACAACACCAAGAACATCACCTGCGGTGAGGGCGGGGCCCTGGTGGTCAACGACCCGGCCCTGCACGAGCGGGCCGAGATCCTGCGGGAGAAGGGCACCGATCGGGCCCGGTTCTTCCGGGGCATGGTGGACAAGTACTCCTGGGTCGACGTGGGCTCCAGCTACCTGCTGAGCGACCTCAACGCCGCCATGCTGCTGGCCCAGCTCGAGTTCGGGGCCGAGATCCAGGCCCGGCGCCAAGCGGCGTGGGACCACTACCGGGCCGTGGTGGGCCCGGCGGCCGAGGCCCGGGGGGCCACGGTGTTCGAGCCCGGCCCCGACGTGGTCAATGCCTACCACCTGTTCGTGCTGCTCCTGCCCGATCTGGAGGCCCGCACGGCGCTGCTCAAGGCGGCCCAGGAGCAGGGGATCGGCTGCACGTTCCACTACGTGCCCCTGCACTCGTCGGCCGCCGGCCGCAAGGCCGGCACCGCTCCGCTGGGCTGCCCGGTGACGGACTCGGTGAGCGACCGACTGATCCGCCTGCCCCTGTTCTCCGACATCGGCCCCGCCGACTACGAGCGGGTGGCCGACGTCATGGTCCGTCTCCTCGCCAACTGAGCCGTCGGGGCCCCGCCGAAATCACGCGCCCAAGTAGCGCTCAGCGCTGTCTGGACGCGTCAGAACCGCGGGGGTCAGCCGGGGCCGAGGACGAGACGGTCGACGACCAGGTCGGCGTTGCCCTCAGTTCGCACCCGGAACTCCCACGGGTCGTCCCGGCTGGTCACCTCGAAGGGCAGGGTGATCTCGCCCGGGGCGCCGTCGGTGTCGGCCAGGGGGGCCGAGGCGGCCGCCCCGGTGGCCACGGTGAAGGCATCGAACGTGCCGGGCGAGGCCCCGCCCGAGCCGGTGGTGGTGTAGTGGATGGTCACCGTGTAGCGACCCGGGGGCAGGGCCAGGTAGGGACCGTAGACGGCAAAGCCGGCGGGGGCCCCGGCGTCGGCCGCCATGTCGGTCCCCTCCACCCGCCCGGCCTGGGTGGCCAGGTCGGACGCCTCGATGGTGAGCGGCAGGGGCGGGAGCGTGGGCAGGGGGAACGCCACCAGACGGAACCCGAGGTCGGCGTCGTGGACCTCGTCGACCGAGGGGGTGGGTAGGGGCACGTCGGGGGCGATGGCCTCGATGGCCTCGGCCACCTTGTCGGGCGGGCCCAGGATCGACAGCTCCGACCACCGGCCGGTGAGCAGCAGCAGCCGGTCGAGCGGTCGGAGGCGGTGGGTCTCGGGATCGATCCCGATCAGCTGGCCCCCCACGTGAGGGTGGTAGATGCCCTGGATGGGGGCGGCGGTGTTGTCGATCGACAGGAACACCGAGTCGGCGTCGGCCGGGACCTTGTCCATCTCCCGCTCGAACCACACGGTCTCCCGGTAGATCTCCTCCGCCTGGCTACCGTCGCCCCAGAACAGGCGGTCGTAGCGGGGGCTGGCGTCGAAGAAGTGGTAGGCCAGCGGGTGGTAGGGCGGCGCCCCCACCTGGGTCAGCGTCACATAGGCCACGAACACGGCGGCCCCGGCCGCCGAAGACCGTCGCACCAGGAAGCCGATGGCAGCGGCGACGGCCAGCGACAGGGCCACGAATCCGAACTCGTGGGGCAGCCGGAGCCACGTGGGTACCCCGATCAGGAGCAGGGCCACCAGCCCGGCCACCACGGCCGCCGCCCGGCGCACGCTCAGGTTGGAGGCCAGGCGGGCCGCCACCAGCACCACGGCGATCCCCAGCGTGGGGAACGACAGCGACCAGTAGTACGACAGCTCAAGGCCGGTGCCCTTGCGTAGGAACTGGTCGGCCCACTGGATGAGCCACTGGGCAACAGCCAGCCCTACCGCCTGCCACTCCATCCGGTCGAGCCGGGTCTCGGGATGGAGCGACGCCACCGCCGCCACCCCGGCCGTGAACGGGGGCACGTAGAGCCAGGTGAATCGGGCCAGCCACGACAGGTTGGGGGAGCGGAGCAGGTCGGGCCCCGGCGGGTTGCGGAGGAAGTCCATCGTGGGTTGGTAGACGTTGGGGATGTCGTAGAGCCAGCGGAACCACACCAGGCCGAAGGCCACCACGGCCACCGTGGTGAGGGCGATCACGGAGCCGTTGATCAGCTTGGCCGGGATCCAGCGGCTGTTGGCCAGCACCATCACCGCCAGCGGCGGGGCCGCCATCAGCACCGCCAGCGGGTTGGCCACCACCAGCAGGCCGGTGAGCACGCCGGCCACGGCCGCCGTCCGGGCGCTCTGGCGCTCCGGTTCCCGCAGCGCCACCACCACCAGGCCGAGGCCGGCCAGCACGATGGCGTACTCGGAGTAGTCGGTCAGCATCGGCCGTAGGAACATGGGCATGGAGACCAGCACCGAGCCAGCCAGCAGGCGCTGGCCCCACGTCCAGCGAGGGCAGAGCTGCCACAGCGCGGCCACGGTGGCGCTGGTGGCGGCCCACCGCAGCAGGAGCCGGCCCCAGAAGGGGCCCGCCACCTGGTCGGCCAGGTAGAGCGGGTACCAGGCCGACCACCGGGTGATGAAGTAGTGGTCGGCCCCCACCTTCACCGCGTCGTCGAAGTTGATCCCGAGGCCGGTGTAGAACATCGGGTCGAGGTTGTTGGGGGTGATGCCGAACGTCTCCGGTTGCAGGACGAGGAACAGCACCAGGGGCAGGAGCAGGGCGGCCAGCAGGCGGTGGACGAGCCGGTCGCCCTCGAGGTGGTCGGGCCGGCCGTCCTCGAGGTGGTCGGGACCGCCGGAGGCGAGGCGGCGCCTGAGCCGGGACAGGGCGTTGCCCAGCCGGGGCGGCGCCAGAACCGTGGTCAAGGGCGGTCGCCGACGGGCTCGCCCGGGCGGGCCTCGGTCTGGGGGCGGGCCTCGATCAGGAGGTGGGAGTAGGGGACCCGCAGCAGGTCGCCGTACACCTCGCTCGTCACGTGGGGCAGGGCAGTGCTCAGCAGGGTGGCGTAGCCGGCGGCGTCGCGCACGTAGCGGCCCCGGTCGGACGCGATCAGGAGGCGGGCCGTGAGCCGCTGGTCGGGGTCGAACACCGGCTCCAGGGCGGCGAACCGCCCCTTCTCGGTGAGCAGCGGCGCCACCTGGGCGGCCAGGGTTCTGACCTGGTCGTCGTCGAGGTGGTGGAGCACGCCGCCCAGGAAGATGAGGTCGTACGGGCCCCGCTCGGCCACCACCGGGTCGCTCACATCGGCGCAGATGAACTCGGGGGTCAGCTCGCCGTGGCCCAGGTGGGCGTTGCGGCGGCGCGCCGTCTCCAGGTAGCCGGGGTTGTGGTCGATCCCGAGGTAGCGGCAACGGCCGGCGAACCAGGGGGCGTAGTCGCCGTAGCCGCAGCCCAGGTCGAGCACGCTGGCGCCATCGTCGGCGGCGAACATCTCCTCGGTGATCCGCCGCAGCGACGCCGGCGGTAGCAGCAGGTTCTTGAACGCCTTGTACACCAGGGTCTGCGACAGCAGCCGTTCCCGGATCGTCATCGATTCGCTCCCACACTCTGGCCGGGGTCGGCGGCGGCCTGCGCCGGACCGCCCGGATCGGGTCCGGCCCCGGGGCCGGTGGTCGGCTTGGTCATGGCCCGCACCACGTAGGGGGGCTTCCCCATGGTGCGGAAGTGCATGCGCCCGATGTACTCGCCCACCACGCCCAGACTCAGCAGCTGTACGCCGGAGAACAGGCTGAGGGCGGCGGCCAGGAAGGTGAACCCGGCCACCTGGCGCCCGTTCATGAAGTACGACAGCATCACGAAGGCCAGCAGGGCGAAGCCGAGCACGGCGATCAGCAGACCGAAGGCGCTGACCCAGCGCAGGGGACGGGTGCTGTAGCCGGTGATCATGTTGAGGGCGTGGCGCACCAGCTTCTTCAGCGTGTAGCCGCTCTGGCCGGCGGCCCGCTCCCGGAACCGCACCGGCACGTCGGTGATGCGGCTGGTGGCCCAGCTCAACAGCACGTCGATCGAGATGTAGGGGTCGCTGACGGTGTCGGCCGCGCTCACCAGCTCCCGACGGAACAGGCGGAAGGCGCTGGGCCGGGGGTAGACGTCGGGCCCCAGGGCGGTGGCCATGGTGCGTTTGGTGGCGGTGGAGGCCAGGTTGCGCCACCAGCTCTGGCGCTCCTCGGCGGGGGTGCCGTACACCAGGTCGATCTCGTCGGTTAGGGCGGCCAGCAGGGTGGGCACCTGGTCGGGCGGGTTCTGCAGGTCGTCGTCGATCGTGAGGATCAGGGGCAGGCGGGCCTGGCGGAGCCCGGCCAGCAGCGCGTTGTGCTGGCCGTAGTTGCGCAGCAGCGTGAGGCCCCGCACCCAGGGGTGGCGGGCCGCCAGCTCCTGGATCGAGGTCCAGGTGCCATCGCCGCTGCCGTCGTCGACGAAGATCACCTCCAGCTCGGCCACCAGTGGTGCCACATGGAGCTGGAGCTCATCGCACACGCGGCCCAGAGTGCCGGGCGACCGGTAGGCCGGGATCACGACCGACAGGCCGGGACGGATGGAAGGGCCGGGCTGGCTCACGCCGGAGGTACCCCCAGAACGGGTTCGAGGCACGGGGTTCGGACCCGACCAGGCTAGCGGGAACCCTCCGGGTTCCTGGGGAGGCCTGCGGCCGGCTGGTCTGCCCACTGACGCGGCGCCAGTGCGCGGGGGTGGGCCGTTACGATCTATCCGATGTCCCCCGCCACCTCAGACGCCGCCGTGCCGTCGGGCGCGCCCGACGGCGCCGTGCCCGTGCTGGGCCCGGTGCACCACGTCGGGGTGGCCTGTCGGGACCTGGAGGCGGCCCGGCGCTGGGTGCACGACACCCATACCGTCGTCGAAGACTCCGGTGTGGTCTACGACCCCCACCAGAAGGCCGACCTCTGTCTGCTCACGGTGGAGGGTGGAGCCAACATCGAGCTGGTGGCGGGCGAGGCCGTGGCCAGCCTGGTGAAGAAGGGCCACACCTACTATCACCTGTGCTACGAGGTGCCTTCGGTGGCCGACGCCATCGCCGGCCTCCATGGTCACCAGTGCCTGGTGGTGTCGCCCCCTGCCCCCGCTGTGCTGTTCGGGGGCCGCACCGTGGCCTTTCTCTACGGCCCCACCGGGCTGATCGAGTTGCTGGAGACGTGATGCGAATCGTCGTCGTGTCGAACACCACGATGGATCCCCTGGCCCGCAACCTGGAGGGCGACGAGGTGGTGGTGAGCGGGGTCGGTGACCTGATCCCGTGGCTGATCGACCCGTCGTCGCCGGCGGCCGACCCGGCCACCGGGTTGGTGCTCGTCTGCCCCGACGGCGACTCGCTGGTGCCGCCCCTGGCCGACGATTCCTCGCTGTTGGACGAGCTTCTCAGCCACGTCGACGGCTTCGCCGCCCGCCACCCCGGCACCCCGGTGGCCGTCACCACCCTCCTGCTCGACTCCCGGGGCCCACTGGCCCACGCCGACGCCACCACCCCGGCCGGCCGGTTCGCCGCCCGGGCCCGGTGGGAGGCGGGGTTGGCCGAGATCGCCGCCGACCGGCCCAACGTCAACGTGATCGACCTACGGGGCCTGGCCGAGCGTCACGGCGCCGCCGCTCTGGTCAACGACAGCTACTGGTACCTGGGCCGCATCCGGTTCTCCACCCTGGGGTTCACCGCCCTGGCCGAGGAACTGGCCGTGCTGCGCCAGGGCCTGGCCAACCAGGCCCGCAAGGTCCTCGTGCTCGACCTCGACAACACCCTGTGGGGTGGCGTGGTGGGGGAAGACGGCCTGGGCGGGATCCGCCTGGGCGAGGACGGCCCGGCCAAGTGCTACCGGGACTTCCAGCGACACGTGAAGGCCCTACGGGAGGCCGGCACCCTGCTCACCGTGGTGTCGAAGAACGACCCCGAGATCGTCGACGAGGTATTCGACACCCATCCGATGATGGTGCTCAAGCGCGACGACATCGTGGCCATCAGCGCCGACTGGACCGACAAGGCCACCCGCATCGCCACCCTGGCCGACACCCTCGACCTGGGGCTCGATGCCTTCGTGTTCATCGACGACAACCCGGTGGAACGGGAGCTGGTGCGCACCGCCCTGCCGGCGGTGGCCGTGCCCGACTTCCCCGACCGGGTGGAGCGCCTGCCCCGCTGGTTCGCCGAAGAGGTGGTACCCGCCTTCTTCCCCCGGGCCCGGGTGCTCGACGAAGACCGCAACAAGACCAAGCAGTACCAGGCCCGCCAGGCCCGGCGTCAGGTGGAGACGGCCGACCTGGCCTCGTTCCTGGCCACGCTCGACATCCGGCTCACCTTCCGGGCCGACGACGACACGCTGGTGCCCCGGGTCAGCCAGCTCACCCAGAAGACCAACCAGTTCAACCTCACCACCGAGCGGCTGTCGACCACCGACGTGCAGGCCCTGATGGCCTCGCCCGACCATGCCGTGGTGGCCTGCGACTACGCCGACCGCTTCGGCGACGAGGGCACGATCGGCGTCGCCTTCGTCGATGTGGCCAATGGCGAGCTGAGCAACCTGATGCTCAGCTGCCGCGTGCTGGGCCGGGGCGTGGAGGATGCCCTGCTGGGCGAGGCGGCCCGACGGGCGGCCGACCGGGGCCACGACCGGCTCCGGGCCCGGTTCCTGCCCACCGCCCGCAACGGGGTGGCCGCCGGGTTCCTGGAGCGCAACGGGTTCGCCATGGAGCCGACCGGCGAGGGCCTCGCCGGTGAGAAGGCCCTGGCGGGAGAGAGACAGCTCGGCGGCGCCGGTGCCGCCGAGGATGCAAAGGAGCACCGTGACCGTGTCCGTTGATGTGGCCGACGTACTGGCCGTGATCACCACCGAGCTCGATCTCGACGAGGGCGAGGTGACGGCCGACAGCACGATCGACGACGTGGAGAACTGGGACTCGCTGGGTCATCTGCGGGTGTGCATGGCGCTGGAGCAGCGCTTCGGGGTGAAGATCCCCATGGAGGACATCGCCGACCTCCGCTCGGTACCGGCCATCGTGGCCAAGCTGTCGGCCTCCGCCTGACGGGCGACTGGTGACCGCCGTCGCCCCCTCCGGGCCGGGCACCGTGTACAGCGAGGCCGAGCTGGCCGAGCTGGGCTTCGCCTCGCTCGGCCACGACGTCCGCATCGATCGGAGGGCCGCTCTGTTCGGCATCCCGTCGATGCACGTCGGCTCCCATGTGCGGATCGACTGCTTCGCCGTGGTCACGGCCGGGCCGGCCGAGGTGAACATCGGCTCCTACACCCACGTCGCCCCCCACACCTACCTGTCGGGGTCGCAGGGCGGGATCAACCTCGGCTACGGGGCCGGCCTGGCCCCGTTCGCCGCCCTCTACTCGGCGGTGGAGGACTACACGGCCGGGCACCTGACCAACCCCAGCGTGCCGGCCGACCTGCGGGGTCAGAAGGTGGGCCTGATCGACATCGCCCCCCACGCCGCCATCGGTTCGTCGAGCGTGGTGCTGGCCGGGATGAAGGTGGGCTTCGCCGCCGCCGTGGGCGCGCTCAGCCTCGTCACCCGGCGGGTGCGGCCGTTCGAGATCGTCCACGGCAACCCCATCCGGCGTACCGGGATGCGGGTGCAGGACAAGCTCCTGGAGCTCGACGCCGAGCTGCGGGCCCGGGCCGACGCCGAGGGGATCGTGCTGCCGGCCCACGAGCACGCGGCGCCGGGGGCCGGCCGGGCCGAAGGGAGCGGGGTATGAAGGTCGCCGCCTTCCACGCCAGCCGTTGCCTGCCCGACGGCGATCTCGGTCCGGTGCGGGCCGGGTGCCTGTGGTGCGGGAGCAGCGATGTGCGCCCGGTGGCGATGGTCCAGGCCGAGCCCGAGGTGGAGCTGCGCCGGTGTCGGAGCTGCGCCGCCTCGTCGGTGTCGCGCCTTCCCACCCCCGAAGCCCTCGACCACTACTACGGCTCCTACTACGAGGGCGACGCCGATCACGCCGTCACGATGGACGACCCCACCCGGCTGGCCGCCCGCATCGCTGGCTACGCCCCGGACCGGCGGCACCTGCGGGTGCTCGACCTGGGCGGGGGCGACGGCACGATCTCGGCCGAGGTGCTGCGGGCCCGTCGGGCCGCCGGCGAGGTTACGGTGGTCGACTACGACCACCGGCGTACCGCCCGGCCCCCGGCCGGCGTGACGATCGACCATGTCACCGATCTGGCCGAGGTGCCGGCCGATGCCGCCTTCGACCTGGTGCTGGCGAGCGCCGTGCTGGAGCATCTGCCGGAGCCGGCTCCGGTGCTGAGCGGCCTGCTGACCCGGGTGGCGCCCGGGGGCACGTTCTATGCCCGGGCCCCGTTCGTCGAGCCGTTCCTGGCTGTCGGCCGCCGGCTGGGCATGACGATCGACTTCACCTTCCC
Source organism: uncultured Actinomycetes bacterium (assembly GCA_902826025.1). Taxonomy (GTDB): domain Bacteria; phylum Actinomycetota; class Acidimicrobiia; order Acidimicrobiales; family SZUA-35; genus CADEDH01. The sequence continues at coordinate 155,626 of CADEDH010000003.1, read as the reverse complement.
GGCCCACCTGTCCGACCTGGGCCCGGCCTTCTGGGACGGCCTGGGGGCGTGGGAGCCCGAGGTGAAACGGTTCGACGTGCTGGCGTCGCGCCCGTCCCCGGTGGAGACGAGCCTGCGTCAGCGTCCGGCCCGCACCCTGGTGGCGGCGGCGGCCAAGGCCCCGTGGCACGTGGTCAAGGGCTGGCCGTTCGTCGGCGGCTGGGAGTGGGCCGCCCGCGCCACCCGTTGAATCCCCAGGCCCGCCCCCGACGGTGGCGCCGCCCAAACGCTCGTAGCGCGGTTCAGGAGGTCGACGGGGTGGCTTCGGCCGGTTCGGCCGGCGATCGGGGCCGTAGTCGGTCCCGAGGCGCCTGGGCGGTGAGGGCCACGAGCATCACGGCATGCAGGGCGAGGAGGCCGACGGCGGTGGCCCGCAGGCCGGTGAGGCCGGTGGCCAGCCCGGCGCCCACGGCCACCGTGAGCAGGGCCAGCCACCGGGTCACGAGGAACCGGTTGGCCCCCCGGGCCACCAGGAGCACGGTGGCGAAGGCGTCGCCCACCGAGCACACCCCGGCCGCGGCGAACAGGCCGTAGGTGACGGGGTCGACCCGGCCCCGGATGTCGAACAGGGTGCCGACGAAGAGGTCGCCCAGGACGGCCCCGGCGCCGAAGGCGACGGCGGCCAACGCCGCCGTCCCGGCCAGGATGGCCAGGCGGGCCCGATCGAGCAGGTCCCGGCGGCCGGCCTCCACCCAGCCGTGGAAGGCGACCCCGGCCCGGGGGGCGCCGGCCTGCAGCATCAGATGGGGGAGGCGGATGGCGGTGAGCACCACGAACAGGGTGGACACGGTGCGGGCCGACCCCCCGTTCACCGCCACCAGCAGAGGCGGGCCGGCCAGGGCCACGTGCGACAGGAACCCGGCCACTGCCGCCGTGCCCAGCGTCGCCGTCCCCTGATCTCCGTCGGCTCCGGCATCGCTCCCGTCGACGATGTAGGCTGCACCCGTAGCAGTAGGTCCGGCTGGACGGCGGGCGGGGAGCCAGCCGACGGCCAGCACGAGATAGCTGGCCAGGTGGGCCACGGCGTACCACCCGACGGTGGCCCCGGCGGCCACCAGCCCGATGGCCAGCACCATACGGACCACGTTGTCGCCGGCGATGACCAGGGCCAGCAGGCTGTGGCGCCCGGTGGCGGCCAACTGGCCCCGCACCACGCCCCCCACCACCGTGCCCAGCACCACCACGGCCGCCGCCACCGGCCACAACAGGCTGGCGGAATGGAACAGGCTCGTCCGCACGGCCAGGGTCACCACACCGGTGCCCAGCGTCGAGGCCGCCAGCAGCCCGGCCGGGGCACCGCGCAGGGCGGTGAGCAGACCGATCCGGCGGCCCACGCCGAGGCGGATGGCCCACTGCTGGTAGGCGAACAGCAGGGTTGCGGCGCTGATCGACCAGATCGTCCACAGCTGGGCCATGGGGGCGAAGGCATCGAGGCCCACCGCCCGCTCGCTGATGAGGATGAACGAGGCGCCCGCCACCCCGGTGAGCCCGGAGGCGATCAGCAACTGGAGGTCGGCGGCGAGGCGCCCTCGTCGGCCCATCCGGTCGATCATACGGCCCGCACCACCCCGCCCCCGCCCGCCAACCGGAGCCGGCTCCGGTTGGCGGGCCCCGGCCGCAGGGGTCAAGCTGGCGGCCGGCATCGGGATAGGGGCCACCGGCGGTGCCGTGGGCACCGAGGCGGCGGGCGACGCCGATCAGCCGGAGGTGGGGCCGAGGCGGAGGGTGAGCCGGGCGCCGCCCAGGGGACTGTCGTCGATGACGAGGCTCCCGCCGTGGGCCACCGCCACCTGGCGGGCGATGGCCAGGCCCAGCCCCGACCCCGGCGCCCGGGACCCCCGCTCGAACCGTTCCACAACCCGGGCCCGGTCGGCCACGGCGATGCCGGGGCCGTTGTCGTCGACTGTCACCGTCGGCACCCCGCCCGGCCCCGCCTCCACCGTCACCACCAGCCGGGCCGGCTCGTCCGGTTCGGTGGGGTGCCCGTGGACCACGGCGTTGCGGACCAGGTTGGCCACCGCCAGCTGCACCCCGGCGGCCCACAGCACCGGCTGGGCGTCCCCCTCGGCGTCGGGGGCCCGGATCTCCACCGCCAGGTCGGCCCGCCGGGTCTCGGCTGCCACCGCCGCCTCCACCAGATCGGCCAGGTCGACCGGAGCGAACCAGCCGGCGTCGGCGAACTCGGCCTCGGCCAGGCTCCGCACCGCGGCCAGGGCGGCCGCCGTCTGCTCCACCGCCGCCGTGGCCCGCTCGGCCGCCGCCTCCCGCTCGCCCGGCGCCAGATGGCCCGACGTCACGAGGTTCAGGTTGGTCAGCGCACTCTGCAGGGGGGCCCGTAGCTCGTGGGAGGCCGACGAGGCGAAGGCCCGGGCCGACTCCAGCGCCGCCCCCCGCCGCTCGGTCTCGTCGGCCAGGCGGCCCAGGCTGTGGTTCAGGGCCGCCGCCACCTCGTCGACCTCCACCGACCCGTAGGCGGCGGCCACCCGCCACCGGGCGGGGTCGCCGTCGTCGAGCCGGGTGGCGTCGCGCCGCAGGCTGGTGAGCGGCCGGGCCGCCCGGCCGCCGAGCAGGTAGCCGGCCAGGCCGGCGCCGAGCGCCGTGGTGAGGCCAACCACCAGAGCCCGGCGGCGCAACCGGCGGGTGGCGGCCTCGGTGTCGCCGAGGGGGGCGGCCAGCTGGACCAGGGCCTCGTCGCCGATCCGGGGCACGTCGCGCACCTCGATCGTGAGCAGCCGCCACCGCTGACCGTCGGCGGTGGCGGTGGCCAGCCCCGGGGCGGATGGCGCCGGCAGCGGCTCATCGGGTAGCAGGCCCACCTCGGTCAGGTCCCCGTCGGCCAGCACCTGTGCCCCCTCCACCGTGCCGCTCAGCTCGGAAGCGGCCAAACGGTTGGCGATGGCGGCCAGGATGGGCGCGGTCTCGGCTCTTGCTTCGAGCTGGTCGTCCACCCGGTCGAGCAGGATGCGGCTCGACACCCCCTGGAACACGGCGCCGATGGCCAGCAGCGATCCGAAGGCGGCGGCGAAGGCGGCCAGCCCGGTGCGGGTGGCGAGGCGCACCTCAGGGCTCCCGCAGCACGAAGCCCACGCCCCGCACGGTCTCGATCGTCCGGGGGGCGGCGCCGGCCGCCTCCAGCTTGCGCCGCAGGTAGCCGACGAACACGTCGACCACGTTGGTGTCGGTGTCGAAGTCGTAGCCCCACACCAGCTCCAGCAGCCGGATCCGGCTGAGCACGATGCCGGCGTTGGTGGCAAACGCCGCCAGCAGGTCGAACTCCCGGCGTGACAGGTCGACGGGCTGGCCGTCGTACGAGGCCCGGCGGCGATCGAGGTCGAGCCAGAGCCGGGCCCCCACCGTCACCCGCCCCTGCGTGTGAGCGGCGTCGGGGGTGGGAGCGGCGGTGGCCGCCCGCCGCAGCAGCGCCCGGAGCCGGAGCGACAGCTCCTCCAGGTCGAACGGCTTGACCAGGTAGTCGTCGGCCCCGGCCTGGAGCCCGGCCACCCGGTCGCTGACCTGGTCGAGGGCGGACAGTATGAGGATCGGCACGTCCACCGACTCGGCCCGGAGGCGCCGGCACAGCTCGATCCCGGAGAGGCCGGGCAGGCCGACGTCGGCCACCAGCACCTCGGGCGGCCCACCGGGCCCCGAGCTCGGTATCGCCGACGATGCGGCCCGGCCGATCAAGGCCAGTGCCGTCTCGGCGTCACCGACCGAGCGGGCCTCGAAACCGAGCAGGTTGAGGCCCTGCTCCACCGCCCGCCGCACCTCGTCGTCGTCCTCCACGATCAGCACGCGCCCCTGCCCGCCAGCGGCGACGACGGGAGACGCAGGGGACATCAGGAGGAGACGCTAGCGACGATGGAACCGACCCTTGCTCCTGGTTCCGGTCCTACTGGTCCTGGTTGAAGTCGGTGTCGAGGTCGTTCAGCACCTGGTCGATCTCGTCGAGCGTGCGCTCCATCTCGGCCACGTCGGACTCGGGCACGGTGTCGAGGGCGGCGCCGGCGCCGGCGACGACGGTGGTGGTGGTCGTGGCACCGGCGGCGGGAGTGGTGGCCGATCCGCCCGAAGCCGGGGCGCTGGTCGACGACGCCGACGATCCCCCGCCGGAGGTCGGGGCGGCGGTGGTGGCCGGAGCGGACGAGCTGCCGCCGGCGGCGGTGACGCTGTCATCCTTGCTACCGCCACAGGCGGACAGGCCGGCGGCCAGCACGAGGGCCAGGGCCAGGGGGCGAGCGGCCTGGCGGACCGACTGACGAGTGGCGGGCCGGGATGCGGGAACCATCGGGGCGGCCATCAGATCTCGACTCCCCAGCTCTCGCAACGGGACCGGAGGTCGGCCACCAGCTCCGTGCGCTCGTCGAGGATCTCCCGTGTCTTGGACCGAACCGACAGGCGGTTCTCGAGCACGGTGGCGAGCTGATCGCGATCGGCGGCCTTGGCCGCGTCGATCTTGGACTGGAGCCAGGCCAGCGAGCCCCGCACGGTGGCATCGCCGTCGAGTCGGGCCTTGCGTTCGGTCAGGCGGGTCTCGATGTTGGGGATGCGCAGGCAGGCCCGCTCCACCCGGGGTCCGACGCCGTCCTCCGGGGCGGCGGGGGCGGCGGGAGCGCTGGGGGCGGCACCGGCCACGGAGGGGACGGTGAGGCTCAGGCCGACCAGGCTGAGAGCGGTCAGGCCGAGGCGTAGGGTTCGGGTGGGGGATCGCATCGTGGTCTCGCTCCTCGGGCTCGGAAAGTGTTGGCACCGGACGCCGGGGCGACGTGGCGTCCGGTACGTCATTCACCATCGACCCCGCCTCTAAGAAGACTCTGAGGAACCGGTATGACATTTGTCACTCTTGCCCGGTCGGGTCGCACGGCTGGCGATGCGGCCCCTCCGGTGCGAGAATCGCCCTGATGAGCGACGTCGCACAGCAAGTACCCCTGGTCAACTATCTCGTGCTGGGGGAGACCCCGCACCTCGTCGCCCACGAGTGCACCTCCTGCGGCGCCCGGTTCTTCGACCGGCGCAACGCCTGTGCCTCGTGTTTCGCCACCGAGTTCCGCACGGTCGACATCCCCAACGAGGGCGAGCTGCGGGCCTTCACCATCGTGTCCCAGGCCGGACCGGGCATCAAGGTGCCGTTCGTGGCCGCCGTGGTCGACTGTGGTGGCACGAGCGTGCGGGGCAACATCATCAACACCGAGCCCGACCCCGAGCACGTGACGCTCGGGATGGCCGTGCGGCTCGCCACCTATTCGATGGGCGCCGACGACAACGGCACCGAAGCCGTCGGCTTCGGCTACGAACCGGCCTGACCCGGCCAAACGATCGCAAGAAGGAGACTGCCATGAGTGCCAGCGATGAGATCTGGATCCTCGGGATCAACATGACCAAGTTCGGCAAGCACCCCGACCTCGACACGGTCGACCTCGGGGCGCAGGCCATCATGGCCGCCCTGGCCGATGCCGGGGTCACCATGGCCGACATCGGCGTGTTCGCCGCCGGCAACCTGCTCGGTGGCGGCGGTATCGGCCAACAGCTGCAGAAGCAGGTGGGGCAGACCGGCATTCCCGTCTACAACGTGTCGAACGCCTGCGCCACCGGGGCCACCGCCCTGCGCACGGCGATCATGGCGGTCAAGGCCGGCGAGTGTGACATGGGCCTGGCCTGTGGCGTGGAGAAGCTGGCCGGCGCCGGCCTGCTCGGCGCCGGCGGCGTGCCCCGGTCCGACGCCAAGGTCTACAACCCGTCAGGCCGCTACGGGGCCGTGGCCGGCATCGACGGCCGCATCGGTACCAACACCATGCCGGGCGTGTTCGCCCAGGTGGGGATGGAGTACGGCCACAAGTACGGGGGCGCCACGTTCGAGCTGTTCGCCAGGATCAGCGAGAAGAACCACAGCCACTCCACGCTGAACCCGCTGGCCACCTACACCAAGGCCATGTCGGCCGAGCAGATCATGAACGACGTGATGATCGCCTACCCCAACACCCGGTCGATGTGCTCGGCCAACTGCGACGGGGCGGCCGCCGCCGTGGTGGTGAGCGGGGAGAAGCTGAAGACGCTGTCGCTGGAGCAGCAGCGGCGGGCGGTGAAGGTGTCGGCCTCGATCCTCACCTCCGACCCGTGGCAGGAGGCGTGCCAGATCCTGCCCGACGTCAACACGCTCACCAAGAACGCAGCCAAGCAGGCCTACGAGCAGGCCGGCGTCGGTCCGGAAGACCTCGACCTGGTGGAGCTGCACGACTGCTTCGCCACTGCCGAGCTCGTCCACTACGACAACCTCGGTCTGTGCGAGGAGGGCGGCGCCGTCGACTTCTTCGAGTCGGGCGCCCCGTGGCGCGACGGCCGGTTGCCGGTGAACGTGTCGGGCGGCCTGGAGTCGAAGGGCCATCCCATCTCGGCCACCGGCATCGCCAACATCTGGGAGGTGTGCCAGCACCTGCGCAACGAGTGCGGCGACCGTCAGATCGAGGGGGCCAAGGTCGGTCTGGCCCACGTGATCGGGCTCGGCTCGGCCTGCGGCATCCACATCCTCGAGAAGTCGGGCGTCTGATCTCTCGACCACCGATTCTGAGGAGCCTGAGCCGTAGCAGCTCAGGCTCCTGATTTCGTCTGCACACACACCCGAGGGGGACGTGACATGAAGCTGGGATTCGTCGGCGTGGGCAACATGGGCAATCCCATGGCCGCCAACATGATCAAGGCCGGTCACCAGCTGACCGTGCACGACCTGAGCAAGGACTCGGCGGCCAACCTGCTGGAAGCCGGTGCCGCCTGGGCCGACACCCCCGCGGCCGCCGCCACCGGCCAGGACGCCTGCTTCCTGTCGCTGCCCGCCCCGCCCGACGTGAAGGACGTGGTGCTGGGCGCCGGGGGCGTGCTCGACGCCACCGCCTCCGGCGGGGCCATCATCGACCTGTCCACCAACTCGCCCATCCTCGTGCGCGAGCTGTGCGCCACCGCGGCCGAGAAGGGGGTCGGGTTCCTCGACGCCCCGGTGTCGGGCGGCGTGCGGGGGGCGCGCGACGGCACCCTGGCCGTGATGGTGGGGGGCGACGCCGAGCTGTTCGAGCGGTTCAAGCCGGCGTTCGACGCCATCGGCGGCAACGTGTTCCACGTGGGCCCGATTGGGGCCGGCAACGTGGCCAAGCTGGTCAACAACCAGTGTGCGTTCATCCACATGATGGGCCTCACCGAGGCGCTGGTGCTGGGGGCCAAGGCCGGGATCGACCCGGTGGTGCTGCGCGATGTGGTGCGGGCCTCCAGCGGCGGTGCCTTCGTGTGGGACGGCGGCGCCCGGGCCATCCTCAAGGACCGCCTGGCCCCGTCGTTCAACCTGAACCTGGCGACCAAGGACATCGGGTTAGCCCAGGACCTGGCCGACGCCATCGGTGCGCCCGCTCCCATGGGCAAGCGGGCCCAGGAGCTGCTGATCGGCTACCGGGAGAACGGCTACGCCCTGGAAGACGTGCTGGCCACGGTCAAGGCCATCGAGGAGCAGGCCGGCTACCAGGTCCGCGGCACCTGGCACGACTAGGGGTCCCCTTCGGGGACCCCCGGCCCCCGGCCGAACTGCGCGACGGAAATCGCGCCCCGCCGCCGTTCTGCGTCACGTCCTCTACGAATTTCGTAGATCTCGCGACGCAGTTGGCTAGCGGGGCGCGTTTTCGTCGCGCAGTTCGAGGCTGGGGTGCCGCCTCCCGGGGGCGGGGACTCAGCCCTCGGCGGCCTTCTTCGCCTGGCGGGCGGAGAACGTGGGGAACTGGCCGGTGGTGGCGGTGACGCCGCCGTCGACGGGGAGGGCCACGCCGGTGATGAACGACGAGTCGGGCGACAGCAGGAACGACACGGCGGCGGCCAGCTCCGAGGCCTCGCCCCAGCGGGCCATGGGGACGACGTTACGCATGGTTTCGTCGACGTCGGGGCGGCTCTGCATGCCGGCCGTCATGCCCGTCTTGGTGGGGCCAGGGCACACGGCGTTGACCCGGATGCCTTCGTGGGCCAGGTCGAGGGCCACCGACTTGGCCAGGTTGATCACCGCCGCCTTCGAGGCGTTGTAGGTCCAGCCGCCGGGTCGGCGGCCAGCCCCGAGGTGGAGCCGGTGACCACGATGGCGCCCTGGTCGACCTTGCGCAGGGCGGGGAGAGCAGCCCGGATGCCGAGCACGACGGCCCGCACGTTCACGTCCATCACCTTGTCGTAGACCGACATCGGGAGGCGGTCGACGAGGCCGAAGCCGGGGATGCCGGCGTTGAGGAAGATGCCGTGGAGGGCGCCGAAGTGCTCCTTGGCGGCGGCCACGATGGCGTCGTTGGTCTCCTCGGTGGTCACGTCGCCGGCCACGGCCACCACCCCGTCCACGGTGTTCGTCCAGGCCAGGGCATCGGCGTTGAGATCGGCGGCGATCACCGACGCGCCGTCGGCCACCAGCCGCTCCACCGTGGCCCGACCGATGCCGGAGGCGCCTCCGGTCACGGCGTACACCCGTCCTGCGTTGCTGCTCGTCATGAGGCCGCATCCTAGGCAGCCGGGCCCCCGGGGTTCGAATGGACGGCGGACCGCCCCGATCTCGGTGCACCCCGCACCACCGGCGGCGCCTCCCGCACCGAGATGCGGTCGACTGGAATCTCGGTGCACCCGGCGCCACGGGCGGTGCGCTGCGCACCGAGAAACAGCCGGGCCCGGCGATTGACGGTGAGCACCGGTGCTCAGCCCCGAGGCGGCAGTCGCAGGGCGATCAGCTCGTCGTCGACCAGCTCCACGTAGCGGCGGGCCTGCGACCGGGTGGGCACCAGCTCGCCCCGGCTCACCATGCGGTGGAGTGCCACCACCTCCTCGATGGCCGCCGTGGCCGACCGGTGCACGAGGCGGGCCGACCGGGCCCGGAGCACCAGGCGGTGGAGGTCGGGCTCGTCGATCCCGCCCCGGGTTGCGATCCGCCGGGCCTCGGCATCGACCTGGGCGTAGGCCATCGTCATCGCCGCCACCAGATCGGCCGGATCGGCCGAGCCGATCGGATTGGGCCGAGGCTCCGGCGCAGGGTTCCGGTGTTGGCCGGGGGCGTGGCGGAGCTCACGTTGGAGCCGGCGGGCCCCTGCCGTCAGTAGCGCGTCGCACCGGCTCTCGGGTGGAAGGGGAGCCAGGCCGCTGAGGCCGCTTACGAGCTGGTGGGGGTCGACGTCGCAGCGGATGCCATGGGCGTCAGCCCAGACGGCCAGGGCCTGGCTGGTCGCCGCGGCCCGGTCGGCAGAGCAGGTCATCGTCGCCGCGCACTGGATCCGCTTGAGGGCGAACCGCCGGCCCGCGGGCTTGCGGTGCACCTCGACGATTCGGCTGTGGCCCCGAGTGTCGAGGTTGTAATCGGCCACCGCCAGGCGGTCGATGGCCTCCGGAGCGAGGCGCCGGGTGGTGAGCACATTGCGGACCAGCAGCTGGCCCCCGTCGATCTCAGCCAGCCGTACCAGCGCCGTCCGCCATACGACGACTGAACCAGCTATGACCCAGCCGAGGCCCGCCCGCCACGGTGTACCGAGAGCCCAGCCGGCGAAGGCGAACGTGACGACGGCCGTGACCCAGTAGCGGTGGATGTTGCTGTGGATGTTCAGCCGGGGGCTAACGAGGGTGCCGCCGGCGGCCGGCTCAGCGGTCACCGGCGAACCCCGGGTGGTCATCCAGCTCCTGTCGGCAGTGGCAGGGCGACGTTGAACGGAGCTACTTGCCCCGGCGGCCCATGCGTTCGGCCCGGTCGCGGGGTTGGCCGTGGGCGCCGGAGCGTTCGTGGGCCAGGGCGTCGGCCCGGCTGAGGCCCCGGTGGTCGGCCAGGTAGGCCTTGTCGATGCGGCTGGTGTCCCACGAGGCGGCCACGATCTCGGCCGTCACCGAACCGACCACGGCGTCGAGCTCGTCGTCGGGCACGGCCTGGTTGACCAGCCCGATGGCGGCGGCGTCGGCCCCCGTGATCCGCCGGGCGGTGAACATCAACTCCTTGGCCCGGGCCACCCCCACCCGCTCGGGCAGGCGCACGGTCATGCCCCACGTGGCCGCCAGGCCCCACTGGCCGTGGGTGTCACCGAACTGGGCCGACTCGGTGGCATAGATCAGATCACACCCCAGGGCCAGCTCCAGCCCGCCGGTGAAGCAGTGGCCCCGCACCTTGGCGATCGTGGGCTTGGGCAGCTGCTCCAGCAGGTCGATCGTCTCGGCCTGGTAGTGGCGCGACGGCGCCTTCACCCCGTCGGCGATCCCGCCCAGGTCGTTGCCGGCGCAGAACGAGCGCCCGGCCCCGGTGAGCACCACCGCCCCCACGGCGTCGTCGGCCGCCAGGGCCTCGAGGTGGGCCCGCAGCTCCATGAACACCGACGGGTTGAGGGCGTTGAGCTTCTCCGGTCGGTTGAGGGTGAGGGTGGACACGCCGCCCTCGTCGTGGCGCAGCACCAGCTGGTCGGTCATGGCATGGGTCCTTTGGTCTCGGTCTCAGACGTCGGCGTAGCGTTCGACGATCTCGCCCCACTTCGTGGCGTCGTCGGGGCTCTGGATCACGGTGGCCAGCCCGGCGATGGGCGACACCGGCACCAGGATGCGCGACACGCCCCGGGCCGCCAGGGCCGGGATGTCGTCGAGGTCGTCCGGCACGCTGGTGGTGATCTCCAGCGCGTCGGGATCCCGGCCGTGCTCCTCGGCCGTGCGGCGGGCCAGGTCGATCAGCTCGGCCGGCGCGTTGCGGGCCGGGAAGTAGCCGTCGCCCAGCCGCCCCGCCCGCTTGGCCGCCGGCACCGTGTCGCCCCCCACGATGATCGGCACCGACCCCTGGGCCGGCTGGGGCCGGCAGTACGTCTCGTCGAAGTTCACCCACCGTCCGTGGAACGTGGGCTTGTCGGCCGTCCACAGCTCCCGCATGACGGCCACGTACTCGTCCGTCCGGGCCCCCCGGTCCGCGAACGGGGCCCCGATGGCGTCGAACTCCTCCTTCATCCAGCCCACCCCGATGCCCAGCAGCACCCGGCCGCCCGACATCTGATCGAGCGTGGCCACCTGTTTGGCCGTGATCACCGGGTTGTGCTGGGGCACGATCAGGATGCCGGTGGCCAGCTTGATGGTGGAGGTCACGGCGGCCATGTAGGCCATCCAGATCAGCGGGTCGGGGAGGGGGATGTCGTCGCGCCCGCCCGCCATCTTCCCGTCGCCCGAGTACGGGTAGGTCGAGGTGTAGTTGGCCGGCACCACGGTGTGCTCCACCGTCCAGGCGCTCTCGAACCCGGCCGCCTCCCCGGCCTGCACCAGCTCCTGGCCCAGGGCCGGGTCGACGTAGCGCCCCGTGTTGCAGTAGCGAAGCCCGAACTTCATGGTGATGTCTCCGTTCTCAGCGCAGGTGCGACGGTCGTGGGTCGGCCAGACGGCCGAGGGGTGACTGGGAGCGCAAACCGCCGTCGACCACCAGGTGCTCGCCGGTGATGAACGAGCTCTCGTCCGAGGCCAGCCACACGGCGGCCGCCGCGATCTCCTCGGGGAACCCGAGGCGGCCCAGGCTGTGGGCGTTCACGTTGCGCTCCAGCGCCCCCGGTTCCTCCATCATCCGCAGCACGGGCGGGGTCTGGATGGTGCCGGGGCAGATGGCGTTGACCCGGACCCCGTTGGGGGAGTGGTCGGTGGCCAGGGCCCGGGTCAGGTTGATCACGGCCGCCTTGGAGGCGGCGTAGCAGATGGCCCCGCCGTCGCCGTGTAGGCCCGAGATCGACGCCGTGTTGATAATCGAGCCGCCGCCCTGGGCCTCCATGATCGGCACCGCATACTTGGCCCCCAGGAACACCGAGCGCACGTTGACCGCCATCACCAGGTCCCAGTCCTCCACGCTCAACTCCACCGCCGTGCCCGGCCGCAGGGTGCCGGCGTTGTTGAACAGCACGTGGAGGCCGCCCAGCTGCTCCACCGTGGTAGCCACCATCCGGGCCACGTCGGCTTCCTGGGCCACGTCGGCCTCGATGGCGATGGCGTGCCCGCCGGCCTCGTTGATGGCCGCCGCCGTGGCCTCGGCCTTCTTCATCCGCATGTCGACCACGGCCACCGCCGCCCCCTCGGTGGCGAACCGCTTGGCTGAGGCGGCCCCGATGCCCGAGCCGCCGCCGGTCACGATGGCCACCTTGTTCTCCAGCAGGCCCATGCCCTGCGTCCCCTTCCCGGCCGAGCGCGGCCTGTGAGCTGCCCCAAATCTGCCCACCCGGGCCGCCGGTGGCAAGCCCATCGGCCCCACCAGGGCGAGAAGGCACCCTGGGGCCGCCGTCCCACCGCCCGCTACCGTTGCCCCATGAGCAACCCGGCCGACGGCATCGCTTACACCAACGGAAGCTACGTCCCCCTCGGTGAGGCGGCGATCCCGCTGCTCGACCCCGGCTTCACCAGGGGCGACGCGGTCTACGACACCACCTCGGTGTGGAAGGGCAACTTCTTCCGCCTCGACGACCATGTGGAGCGGTTCTTCCGCTCCTGTGAGCGGGCCCGGCTGTCGCCCCCGGCCGACGCCGAAGGGCTCAAGCGGGTGCTGGCGTCGTGCGTGGCCCAGACCGGGCTGGAGAGCGCATTCGTGCAGATGATCTCCACCCGGGGCCCGTACCAGGACCCCACCAACCGTGACCCCCGCCAGTGTGAGAACACGCTGTACGGCTTCGCCCTGCCCTACATCTGGATCATCCAGCCGGCCCGCCAGCTGGAGGGGATCGACCTGGCCGTGGCCACCGGCAACCGCCGCACCCCGCCCGAGGCCATCGACCCCCGGATGAAGAACTTCAACTGGCTCGACCTGCAGAAGGGTCTGTTCGAGGCGCTCGATCGCTCGGCCGACACCGCCGTGCTGTGCACGCCCGACAACCGGCTGTCGGAGGGCCCCGGGTTCAACCTGTTCGTGGTGCGCGACGGCGTGCTGCGCACCCCGGTGGGCAACGTGCTGGAGGGCATCACCCGCCGCACGGTGTTCGAGCTGGCGGCCGACCTCGACCTCAAGGCCGAGGAGGCCGACCTGCTGGCCGCCGACCTCACCTCGGCCGACGAGGCGTTCCTGTCGTCCACCGCCGGTGGGATCATGCCGGTGGCCACGGTCAACGGCCAGCCGCTGGGCCACGGCCCCGGCGCCGGCCCGGTGTCGCTCCAACTCCGCGCCGAGTACTGGGCCCGGCGGGAAGCCGGGTGGCACGCCACCCCGGTGTCGTCGCTCCTGTAGCGGCCAGGTTCAGCCGGCGGTGGGGAGGGTGATGCCGGCGGCAGCGGCCATGGCGTCGACCTCAGCCAGGGTCATGGTGCCGGGGGCCCGGCGCTCCCGGGCCATCCGATTGGCCAGCTGGCGGAGTACCTCGTTGGCCGGGGTCGGCACCCCGTGGAGGCGACCCAGCAGCACCACCTCGCCGTTCAGGTAGTCGACCTCGATCGATCCCGCCCCGCGGGCCAGGCTCTGCCACGACGAGCTCCCCGTGCGGCGCCGGGCCTCGGAGTCGACGATCACGAAGTCGCCCCGTCGCTCCGCCTCCTCCTCCTTGGTGGCCACGCCGATGCCGGCGGCCGAGAACACGGCCAGGGCCTCGGCCGCCGCCATGGCGTTGAGGGGGCTCTTGCGCCCGGCCCGACCGCAGGCGGCGTCGAGCGCGTTGCCCGTGTTCTGGCGGAGCTTGGCGTACTTGTAGCGCATGATGTCGGGGTCGGCCTGCGACCGCAGGTTCGACGTGGAGAAGGCGGCGGCGATCATCTCGGCCGTAGCGTCGTTCCCCGACGGGAACCGGCCCACGTCGAGCACGCCGCCCACCGGCGCCCCCGCGCCCTCCACGATCCCCGGTTCCAGGTGCGAACCCGGCAGCACGACGCACATGCCGTACACGTTGGGGAAGCGGCGCAGCGCCATCCGCTCGTTCTCCACCCCGTTCTGGCAGCACACGACAGCGATGTCGGCCGGGGTGCAGGCGGCCAGCTCGTCCAGTGCCGCCTCGGTGTGCTGGGTCTTCATGGCCAGGATGACCACGTCGTCGGAGGTGAGCTCCAGCTCGCTGGGGTGGCCGACGGCGGGCACGGCGACGAGGTGGGTCTCCTCCGGCATCCGCAACTCCAGACCCCGCCGTTGGAGGGCGGCCAGGTGGGCGCCCCGGGCGATGAGGGCGACGTCGTGGCCGCCCACGGCGGCCAGCAGACCCCCGATGACACCCCCCACGGCGCCGGCTCCGTAGATCACAAACCGAGCAGACATGCCGACAGTCTGTCCGGGCCGGGCCGGGGGCGCTAGCCGTGTATGGCGGGGCTGGCGCCCCCGCCGGCCCTGCGGGCCTCTCCCATCGGCGTGGGGGGCCCTACCCCGGCGCCGGCCGCACTGCGGGCGTTCAGCCGGCCAGCAGCTCAGCCAGCCGCCCGGCGATGGCCGCCGCGTCGCCCTCGACGGCCACCAGCTTCGTGCGGCTCCGGGCCCCGGTCACGATCGTGACCGCCGAACGGCCCACGTCGAATGCGTCGGCCAGGGCCGCCAGCACCGCGGCGTTGGCCCGCCCGTCGACCGCCGCCGCCTGCACCTCGACCACCAACGCCCCGTCGGCCCAGGCGCCGCCCACCCGTTCGGTCCGGGCCTTCGGCTTCACCCGGACTCCGAACCGCACCGCCCCAGCCGCCGCCACCTCAGGGCCTGTCGTCGGAGTCGGCGCGGTCTGTGTCGTCCCGCTGCTGGCGGGCCCACCAGGCGGCGTCGTCCTCGTAGCTGGGGTCGTGCGCCGCCGCCGCTGCTTGGCGGGGGCGGGGGCGGGGCGGCACGTCGGGCTCGGCCTGGTCGGGCTCGTGGCTGGCCTGGTGAGCGGGGTCGGGGTCATCGACGACGATCGGCGGCCGGTAGGTCCCGTCCGGGCCGATCCCCGCACCACTGTGCCAGCGGCCACCATCGGCGGCCTCCTCCGGGTCAAGGCCCGGCCGGGGGCCCTCATCGGGCCGGGGATGGGGGTCGCCGGCCCCGGCCGGCCGGGAAGCGGTGGCCGCCCGGTCGGGGCCGGCGACGAGCAGCGCCGCCAGTGCGGTGGTCACGGGAACGGCGGCCACCAGGCCCACCGAACCGCAGAGGGTGCGCACGATCTCCACCGCCACCAGCTCGGAGTTGGCTACCGAGGCCAGGCTCTGGTGGGAGACGGCGAACAGCAAGAGCAGCGGCATGCTGGCCCCGGCGTAGGCCAGCAGCAGGGTGTTGACGGTGGAGGCGATGTGGTCCCGCCCCACCCGGATCCCCGACGACACCAGCTCCGCCACCCCCAGGTCGGGGTTGCGGTGTTTGAGCTCGGCCACGGTGGCCACCTGGGTGACGGTGACGTCGTCGAGGGCCCCCAGTGCCCCCAGCAGAGCGCCCCCCAGCAGCAGGGGCACGAGGTCGACGTCGGCCACCAGGGGCAGGGTCAGCCCCTCTTCGGTGGCCAGCCCGGTGAACCGCGACGCCCGGAAGAAGACCCACGACAGGCCGAGAGTGAGCGTCAGCGAGGCCAGCGTGCCCACCAGGGCCACGGCGGCGTGGGGGTTGTAGCCGTGGATGAGGAACAGGCTCACGAAGGCGATGGCCGACGCCGCCACCACGGCCACCGCCAAGGGATCGTGGCCGTCGAGCACCGAGCGGGCCACGAAGCCCACCAGCACGGCCACGGTCAGGGCCATGCCGAGCAGGGCCCGGAGCCCCTGACGCCGGCCGAGAGCGACCACCACCGCGGCGAAGATCACGGCCAGCCACACCAGCACCTGGCCCCGGTCCCGATCGGCGTAGAAGTAGAAGTTGGTCGACGGCTCGTAACCCAGCACCACCTGCTCGCCTACGGCCAGGTCAGGCGTTTGTGACGGGGTACCGAGGGGAAGGTCGGACAGGGTGATCACGGCCCCTGCCTCCGGTCCCTCCTTCAGGTCGAACGTGAGGTTCCGGCAGGTCTGGGGGTCGGCCGGGTCGGCGTAGGAGCACGGCTGGTCGCTCGTGGCGGTGACGACGGCATCGATCCGCTCCGTGCCCAGGCCCAGCTCGGCCGCCTGTTCCACGGCCGCCTGCTGGCCCTGGCCGTCGGGCCACATCAGCACCAGGCCGATGATGGTGGCGGCGAAGGCCACAGCCAACAGGACAGCGGTGGCCAGCAGGGGAGGGCTGGCCAGGAGATCCTCCCACCGGGCCTCGGGGCCGCCGCCGTGCGTATGACCGTGCGAATGGCCGTGGGTAGGGCCGTGCGGATGGCCGGGACCGTCGGGCTGCACCCCGGCAGTGTGCCGGGGCGATCTCGCCGTGCAAACCCCGCCCGAACGGCCCGTCCGGGTGGGCAAAGCGGCGGGGCACAGGAGCGGGCCCGGCCCGATGGTCTACCTTCTGTCCCGTGCATGGGCTGATCACCGGCAGCGGTTTCTACGACATCCCCGACCTGGAGGACCGCACGGTCACCCCCACGGAGACCCCGTACGGCTCCGTGCGCCTCACCACGGGCCGTTGGCGGGGCCAGCCGGTGGCCTTCCTGCCCCGCCACGGCGCCGACCACTCGGTTCCGCCCCATGCGATCAACTACCGGGCCAACGTCTGGGCCCTGGCCGAGGCCGGTGTGACCGGGATCATCGCCACCGCCGTGTCGGGCGGGATCAACCCGGCCCTCACCCCCGGGCGGCTCGTGCTGATCAGCGACTTCCTCAACTTCACCTCGGGCCGGGCCGAGACGTTCTTCGACGGCGTCACCGACCCCGGCTTCGCCCACAGCCGCGGCCCGGTCACCCACACCGACATGACGGCGCCCTACGATCCGGCCATGCGCGCTGCTATCCGCCGGGCGGCCGAGCTGGAATCGGTCGATCTCGCCGACGGCGCCGTCTACTGCACCACCAACGGCCCGAGGTTCGAGACCCCGGCCGAGATCCGGATGATGGGCACCCTGGGCGGCGACCTGGTGGGGATGACCGGGTATCCGGAGGTGGCCCTGGCCCGGGAGGCCCGGGTGCCCTACGCCGCCATTGGCGTCATATCCAACCCCGCCGCCGGCCTGGGGGCGGCCGAGCTGTCGGCCGACGACATCTTCGCCGTGATCGACGGGGCAAGTGATCCGCTCTATCGTTTGATCGGCCGGGCCATTGAGCTGGCCGCCGCAGGGAACGCTTCATGAAACTGGCCATCGACATCATCGCCACGGCCCAGGCCATGAACGCCCGCGGTCTGTCCACCGGTACCGCCGGCAACGTCTCGGCCCGCACCCAGTCGGGGATGCTGATCACCCCGTCGGGCATGGACTACACCCAGCTCACGCCGGACGACATCGTGGCCATGGACTTCGACACGAGCTGGTTCGCCACCAACGGGCTTCGGCCGTCGTCGGAGTGGCGCTTCCATCTCGACATCCTCCGCACCCGGCCCGACGTGAGCGCCATCGTGCACACCCACTCGCCCTATGCCAGCGCCCTGTCGGCCCACGGACGGGGTATCGGGCCGTTCCATTATATGGTGGCGGTGGCAGGCGGGCACGACATCCGCTGCGCCCCCTACGCCACGTTCGGCTCCCAGGAGCTGTCCAACCACGCCCTGGCCGCCCTGGAGGGCCGCTCGGCCTGTCTGCTGGCCCATCACGGGGTGATCGCCACCGGGCCCGATCTGGGCTCGGCCCTGGCCCTGGCGGTGGAGGTGGAGGAGCTGGCCCGCCAGTACCTGGCGGCCCGGGTTCTGGGCGAGGTGCCCGAGCTGACCCGGGAGCAGATGGACGAGGTCATCGACAAGATGAGCAAGGTCGGCTACGGCTCCTCGCCCGAGATGAACCCGCTGCCGCCCCTGCCACCCCACACCAACCTGCTCCACCTCGACAGCTGACGCTGAATTCCGCCGGGTCGGGATCGCCGATCCAGGCGGCACGATGGTGGGGTGACCACCGAGCCCACCATCGCCTGGCGTGACGGCGCCGTCGAACTGATCGACCAGACCCGCCTTCCGGCCGAGCTGGTATCGCTCCGCCTCACCACCGTGCCCGGTGTGATCGACGCCATCCAGCGCCTTTCGGTGCGGGGCGCCCCCGCCATCGGTGTGACCGGTGCCTACGGGGTGGCTCTGGCCGCCGCCGCCAGCGATCCCCGCACCGATCCCGCCGCCTTCGCCGCCGCCGTGGCCGCCCTGCGTTCGGCCCGGCCCACGGCGGTGAACCTGGCCCGCATGGTCGACCGGGTGGCCGGGGCGGCCCTGGCCGCCGCCGGTGACGGGGCCGAGGCGGCGTTGGCCGAGGCCCACCGGGTGCGGGACGAGGAACGGGAGGCGTCCCGGGCCATGGGGGAGCGGGGAGCCGATCTCGTGCTCGATCTGGTGGGCCGAACCCCGGTACGAGCCATGACCATCTGCAACACCGGCGCCCTGGCCACGGTGGAGCGGGGTACGGCCCTGGCCGTGATCCAGACCCTGTACGAGCGGGGGGTGCTGGCCGAAGCCATCGCCATGGAGACCCGGCCCCTGCTCCAGGGGGCCCGGCTCACCGCTTGGGAGCTGGGCCGGATGGGGGCGCCCCACCGCCTGGCGGTCGACGGGGCCGGCCCGTTCCTGCTGGCCCGGGGAGCGGCCGACGTGGTGCTGATCGGGGCCGACCGGGTGGCGGCCAATGGCGACACGGCCAACAAGATCGGCAGCTACAGCCTCGCCCTGGGGGCGGCCCGGGCCGAGGTGCCGTTCCTGGTGGTGGCGCCCGAGTCGACCGTCGACATGGCCACCTCCGGCGGCGACCAGATCGAGATCGAGGACCGGGGCCCGGCCGAGGTCGTGGCCTGGGGCGGGGTGGCCACCGCCCCGCCGGGCACCGCCGCCGTCAACCCGGCGTTCGACGTCACCCCGGTCGACCTGATCACGGCCCTCGTCACCGACCGCCGCGTCGTCCGGTTCGATCAGGGCGAGACCCTCGCCTCGGCCTCACCCCAGGAACTCTGACATCCCGGCCCCAGAATCGGGACGCCACGTCAGAGTTCCGTGCCAGTGTGCCAGTGGTGCCAGTGGTGCCAGTGTGTCGGTGGTGCCAGTGGCCGGTGAAGGCCGTCCCGGCAGACTGTCCCCCATGAGCGTGACCGGGATCGAGACCGTGGACGTGCCGGTGGAGGCCTGCCGGCTGGTGGCCGACTATGTGGTGCCCTGCCGCGCCGACACCCCGGCCGACGTGATCGCCGGCGGGGCGGTGGACATCGGGCCCGACGGCCGCATCGCCGCCGTGGGCCGGCCCGACGAGCTGGGCCCGCCCCCCGGGCCCGTGCGGGCCGTGGGTGGGTTGCTCCTGCCCGGCCTGGTCAACGTCCACGCCCACACCCCGATGAGCCTGATCCGCTCGGTGGGCGACGGCCTGCCCCTCATGCGCTGGCTCAAGGAGGCGGTGTGGCCTCTGGAGGGGCGTATGACGCCCGACGATGCGCACGTCGGCATGCTGCTGGGTTCGGCCGAGATGCTCCTGGCCGGGGTCACCACCAGCTGCGAGATGTACCTGTTCGAGGCCGAGGTGGTGGCCGCCGCCGCCAGCACCGGGGCCCGGCTGGTGATCACCCCGGGCGTGATCTCGGCCCTCACCCGGAACGGCGACGTGGAGCCCCGGATCGACGAGATCACCGAGTTCCACCGCACCCACCACCGGCCCGGGGAACGGGTGACGGTGGGCTTCGCCCCCCACTCGATCTACGACCTCACCCCGGCCCAGTGCGGCGAGATCGCGGCCCGGGCCCAGGCCGTGGGGGCCCTGTTCCACATCCACCTGGAGGAGACCCGCTCCGAGCGCGAGCAGGTGCTGGCCGCCCATGGGGCCACCGCCACCCAGCTGCTGGCCGACCACGGGGCCCTGGAGGGCCCGACGTTGGGGGCCCACGGGGTCTGGCTCGACGAGACCGACCGCCGCCTGCTGGGCGAGGCCGGCGCAGCCGTGGCCCACTGCCCCCAGTCGAACCTGAAGCTGGGTTCGGGCATCGCCCCGGTGGCCGAGCTGCTGGCGGCGGGGGTGACGGTGGGGGTGGGCACCGACGGCCCCGCCTCCAACGACGACCTCGACCTGTGGGAGGAGCTCCGCCTGGCGCCGCTGCTGGCCCGGGGATCCGGGCACGATCCCGAGGCCATGGCCGCCCCGGCGGCCCTGTCCCTGGCCACCAGCGGGGCGGCCCGGGCCCTGGCCCTGCCCGATGTCGGGCACCTGACCCCGGGGACCTGGGCCGACCTGGTTCGGGTCGACCTCGACGTCCCCTCGTTCACGCCCCTCCGGCTCGACACGCTGCTGACCCATCTCGTGTTCGCCGGGTCGTCCCGCTTCGTCACCGACGTGTGGGTGGCCGGCCGCCCCGTGGTGGCCGGACGCCGCCTGGCCACGGTGGACCTGGGCGCCGTCATGGCCCAGGGCCAACAGCGGGCCGACCGTCTGGCTGGCGCCTGAACGCCCCGATCGCCGGCCCGATAGGCCCCGATATCCATCCTGATCAGGGCTTCTCCGGCCGTGACGTAGGGCACACCGTCAGTGACAGCCCGATGAACCTATGTTTCGGTCCGTTGGCAACCCGTGGACCCGGTTGGTGCCAGGGTTAGGCTCCGCCGGATTGAGACGGCGCACGTGGAGGATCCCGAATGCGTAAGAGACTGATGATGCTGTTCGGCCTGCTGGCCGTGTTCAGCCTGATGGCGGCGGCCTGTGGTTCGTCGACCGACGAGGGCACGGACACCACCGGCGACAGCTCGGCCACCACCGAGGGAGGCGCGAGCTCGGCCACCACCGAGGGAACCGGCACCTCCGAGGCCGGTGGCGCAACCGACGCCGACTGCGCGGCGGAAGAGACGATCTGCATCGGCCTCGTGACCGACGTGGGCAAGGTGGACGACAAGAGCTTCAACCAGTCGGCCTGGGAGGGCGTGCAGGAGGTCGGCGAGACCCTCGACGCCACGGTCGACTTCGTCGAGACCACCGACTCGACCGACTACGCCACCAACATCTCCAGCTTCACCGATCAGGGCTACGACGTGATCGTCACCGTCGGCTTCGCCCTGGGTGAGGCGACCACGGCGGCGGCCGCCGCCAACCCCGAGACCTACTTCATCGGCGTCGACCAGTTCCAGGCCGAGACCGCACCGAACGTGGCCGGGCTGATCTTCCCCGAGGACAAGGCCGGGTTCCTGGCCGGGGCCCTGGCCGGGCTGCTCACCAAGAGCAACACCGTGGCCCAGGTGCTGGGCACGGACCTCGTGCCGCCGGTGGTGGCGTTCAAGGAAGGCTTCGACGGCGGCGTGGCCTACACCAACCCCGACGCCCAGGTCATCGCCACCTACCACCCGGGCGGTCTCGACGTGGCGTTCGCCGATCCCGACTGGGGCGCAACCACGGCCCGTCAGGCCATCGACAACGGTGCCGACGTAGTCTTCGGCGCCGGCGGCAAGACCGGTAACGGCGCCCTGGGCGAGGTCGCCAAGGACGGCGGCGACGCGCTGTGCATCGGGGTCGACTCCGACCAGTGGGAGACCGTCCCCGAGGCTCACCCGTGCCTGGTGACCAGCGCCATGAAGCTGATCACCCCCGGCATCGTCGATCTGGTGACGGCCTGGAACGACGCCAAGCCCACCTCCGGCAACTTCGTTGGCGAGGTCGGCCTGGCCGACTACCACGACCTGGCCTCCAAGGTGCCGGCCGAGGTGCAGACCGAGATCAAGGAGCTGACCCCGAAGGTGATCTCGGGCGAGGTGCCCACGGGCTACACGCCCTCCTGATCCATCCGTAGTCACGTACTCGCCCAGCGGGGAGGTCAGGTGGTGACACACCAGGCCTCCCCGCTGGGCTAACGTCGCCCCCGGGGAGAGAGCGGACGATGCGAGCAGAGTGGCGTCAGTGGGTGCTGCTGCCGGTGGCGGCGGTCATCGTCGGGCTCGTGGCCGGGGCCATCCTGATCCTGATCTCGGGTGACAATCCGCTCACGGCCTACGGCGGCATGGCCGAGGGCGCATTCGGCAGCTCGGACGCCATGAGCCGAACGCTGGAGAAGGCGACCCCGCTGATCCTGGGCGGCCTGGCCGTGGCCTTCGCCTTCAAGGCCGGTCTGTTCAACATCGGCGGCCAGGGGCAACTCCTTCTGGGAGCCGCCTTCGCCGCCTGGATCGGTTTCGACCTCAACCTGCCGATGGTGGTCCACCTCCCCCTGGCCCTGGTGATCGGCGGGCTGGCCGGAGCGGCGCTGGGCGCCGTGGCCGGCCTGCTGAAGGCCACCCGGGGGACCCACGAGGTGATCAGCACGATCATGCTGAACTTCGTGGCCGCCAACCTGACCGACTGGTTGGTGAGTCGGGACGGCCCATGGAAGGACCCCGAGAGCGGGGCCGTGGCCCGCTCGCCCCAGGTGCTCGACTCGGCCGCCCTGCCCCGGCTGGGCTTCCTTCCTGTCGGTTTCCTGGTGGCGGTGGCCGTGGCGGCTGCCGTGTGGTGGATCGTCAACCGCTCGGTGCTCGGCTTCGAGATCTCCACCGTGGGCCACAACGCCAAAGCCGCCACCTACGCCGGCATTTCCGTGGTGCGGATAACGGTGGTGGCCATGCTCATCAGCGCCTTCCTCGCCGGCCTGGGTGGCGCCATCCAGACCCAGGGGGTCAACGGGCGATTCGAGCCCGGCTTCAACTCCGGCCTCGGGTTCGACGGCATCACGATCGCCCTGCTGGCCCGTACCAACGCCCTGGCCGTGGTCCCGGCCGCCCTCCTGATCGGGGCCATGGACGCCGGGTCCACCCTGATGCAGTCCCGCACCGATGTGCCACCCGAGATCATCAGCGTGATCCAAGGGTTCATCCTGTTCCTGGTGGCCGCCCCGTCGGTGGTGCGCTGGCTGCTCCGGCTGCGGGAAGACATCGGGGGCACCAAGATCGACCTGGCCTCCGGCTGGGGGGCGAGCTGATGACCACCACATCCACCTCGGTCGAGACAGGGGCCGAGACCACCGCCCGCCGACGCCAGGCGCTGGTCCGCAATCGCAACGGCATCGTCCTGGGCGTGATGGTGGTGGTGCTGTCGGTCGTTGCCTACCAGTGGGACGGGGTGCAGACCACGGCCGTCACCGCCCGCAC
This sequence comes from uncultured Actinomycetes bacterium, assembly GCA_902826025.1. Taxonomy (GTDB): domain Bacteria; phylum Actinomycetota; class Acidimicrobiia; order Acidimicrobiales; family SZUA-35; genus CADEDH01. The sequence goes on along the minus strand of CADEDH010000003.1, from coordinate 132,561 downwards.
CGTCCGCGAGGCGTCGCCCCTCATCCTGGCCGCCCTGTGCGGCCTGATCGGCGAACGCTCGGGCGTGGTCAACATCGGCATCGAGGGCCAGATGCTCCTCGGCGCCTACTCCGGTTTCATGGCCGCCTCCTACTCGGGCAGCCTCCTGGTGGGAGTGGTGGCGGCGGTGGCCGCGTCGGCCCTGGCCGGACTGTTCCTGGGCTGGGCCGCCGTGGCCTTGCGGATGGACCAGATCATCGCCGGCACCGTGATCAACATCGTGGGCGCCGGCGTCACCAGCTTCTTCTACGTGGCCGGGCGCACCATGCCCCGGTTCCCCCAGTGGTCGGTCCCCGGCCTGTCCGACCTGCCGCTGGTGGGGCGCACCCTGTTCGCCCACGGGCCCCTCACGTACGTGGCCGCCCTCATGGTCCTGGTGGTCCACATCGCCCTGTTCCACACCCGGTGGGGCCTGCGTACCCGGGCCGTGGGCGAGCACCCGGGGGCCGCCGACACGGTGGGGGTGCGCATCGAGCGGCTCCGGTACGTCAACCTCACACTGGCCGGGTCGCTGGCCGGCATGGCCGGGCTGGCCCTGATCCAGTCGGCTGGCGCCTTCGACCGGGGCATGACGGCGGGCCGGGGCTTCATCGCTCTGGCCGTGATGATCTTCGGCCGCTGGCGCCCCACTGGCGTGCTGGGCGCCGCTCTCTTGTTCGGGCTGTTCAACGCGGTGCAGGCCCAGCTCCAGTTCAAGCAGGCGCTCGACATCCCACCCCAGTTCTTCGGGATGATCCCGTTCCTGCTCACCATCGCCGTGCTGGCCGTGGCCGGCGTCAAGGCCCGGCCCCCGGCTGCCGCCGGGCGGCCCTATGACCCGGAGTGAGGCAACCGTGACCGACGGACCAGAGCCGACCACCGGAACTCCGGCCTCCACGGCTGCCCCTGCTGGCGACATCACGGCCACCATGGCCCCCGATGGGTCGCCCTGGCTGCTCGAGGTGCGGGGCCTCACCAAACGGTTCCCCGGTGTGGTGGCCAACGACAACGTCGACCTCACGCTGGCCACGGGGGAGATCCTGGGCCTACTGGGGGAGAACGGGGCAGGGAAGAGCACCCTGGTCAAGATGCTGTTCGGCATCCATCAACCCGACGAGGGCATGATGTGGCTCAACGGCACCGAGATCCGCCCGGCCGGCCCGGGCGACGCCATCTCCCGGGGCATCGGCATGGTCCACCAGCACTTCCAGCTCGTGCCGCCGCTCACCGTGGCCGAGAACATCGTGCTGGGCGCCGAGCCCCGCAAACGTCGCCTGTTCGACCGCCGGGGGGCGGAGCGGCGGGTGCGGGAGATCTCCGAGCGCTACGGCCTGGAGGTGGAGCCGTCCGATGTGCTGGGCGACCTGCCGGTGGGCATCCAGCAGCGGGTGGAGATCCTCAAGGCGCTCTACCGCGAAGCCCAACTCCTGATCCTCGACGAGCCGACCGCCGTGCTCACCCCGCAGGAGACCGACGAGCTGCTGGCCATCATGCGGGACCTGGCGGCCAGCGGGGTGGGCATCATCTTCATCACCCACAAGCTGCGGGAGGTACTGGCCGTCACCGACCGGGTGACGGTGCTGCGCCGGGGCCGTTCGGTGGGCACGGTCGACACCTCGTCGGCCACCACCGAGTCGCTGGCCGAGCTGATGGTGGGCCGCTCGGTGGTGCTGCGGGTCGACAAGAACGAGGCCGAGCCGGGCCGCGTGGTGCTCGACGTACGCGATCTGGAGGTGCGCGACGACCGCCGCCAGACCACGGTGCGGGGAGCCACCTTCGACGTGCGGGCCGGTGAGATCGTTGGCGTCGCTGGGGTGGAGGGCAACGGCCAGCGCGAGCTGGTGGAGGCCATCACCGGGATCCGGCCCATCCACGCCGGCACGGTGACGATCGAGGGCTTCACCGTCCATGGCCACCCCCGCTCCGTGCGGGAGCACGGCGTGGCCTACATCCCGGAGGACCGGGAGCGCGACGGGCTGGTCGGCGACTACTCCGTGGCCGACAACCTGGTGCTCACCGAGTACCACCGGCGTCCCTTCGCCGGGCACGGCCTGCGCCACCCCGACGCCGTCGACCATCTGGCCAGCGAGCTGGTGGAGCGGTTCGACGTGAGGACCCCGGGCATCGACGTGGCGGTGAGCACGCTGTCGGGCGGCAACAAGCAGAAGGTGATCGTGGCCCGGGAGCTGAGCGAGGACAAGCACCTGGTGGTGGCGTCGCAGCCCACCCGAGGGGTCGACGTCGGCTCGATCGAGTTCATCCACAACCAGCTGGTGGCGGCCCGGGACCGCGGTTCGGCCGTGCTGCTGGTGTCGGCCGAGCTCGACGAGATCTTCGGCCTGGCCGACCGGATCGCCGTGATCTACGAAGGCCGGATCGTGGCCGTCTGCGATCCCGCCACCGTGTCCCGGGAGGACGTCGGCCTGCTCATGGCCGGCGGCCAGCCCTCCGAGCCGGTGGCCGCCGGGTGACGGCCACCGAGGTCATCGCCCTACTGGGTCTGGAGCCGCTGCCCCGCGAAGGCGGTCACTGGACCCAGGTCTGGATCGACGAGAACTTCACCGCCATCTACTTCCTGCTCCGGCCCCACGACTTCTCGGCCTTCCATCGCCCCGGCGGCATCGAGCTGTACCACCATTACGCCGGGGCGCCGGTTGAGCTGTGGCAGCTCCGACCCAACGGCTCCTCCGCCGTCGATGTGCTGGGGCCCGACCTGGCCGCCGGCCAGCGCCCGGTGGTCGTGGTGCCCGACGGAGTGTGGCAGGGGTCCCGCACGCTGGGGGAGTGGAGCCTGCTGGGCTGCACCATGGCCCCGCCCTTCCGGTGGGAGGGGCTGGAGCTGGCCGAGCGGGCCGACCTGCTGGCCGCCTACCCCGACCGGACCAAGGTGATCGAGGCCCTCACCCATCCGCCGGCGGGCGGGGCGTGATCGACCTGACCGGCCGGGTGGCCCTGGTCACCGGGGCCGCCGGCGGAATCGGGGCGGGTATCACGGCCGCCTTCCTGGCCGCCGGGGCCACGGTGGTGGCGGCCTGGCACACCCGGCCCCCAGCCGAGCCCCCCGGGAGCGCCGCCGGCGACGGCCGCTGGCTGGCGGTGCCGGCCGACCTGACCGCCCCCGATGGGCCCGACCACCTCGTGAGCGCCGCTGTCGGCCGTTTCGGGCGGCTCGACGCCCTGGTCAACAACGCCGCCCGTCAGGACCTCGAACCGCTGGCCACCATGACCGACGACCAGTTCCGGGCCATGCTCGACACCAACCTGGTGGCCGTCCACCGCCTCACCCAGCGGGCCGTACCGGAGTTGGCCCGTACCGGCGGCAGCGTGGTGACGATCGCCTCAATCGAAGCCGCCACCCCGGCCCCGGCCCACGCCCACTACGCCGTGTCCAAAGCGGCGGTGGTCATGCAGGCCAAGGCGGCGGCCCTGGAATACGGGCCGCAGGGCGTGCGGGTGAACACCGTCTCACCGGGCCTGGTGGACCGTCCCGGGCTGGCCGCCGACTGGCCCGAAGGGGTGGAGCGATGGGAGCGGGCCGCCCCCCTGCGGCGTCTCGGCACCCCGGCCGATGTCGGCGCCGCCTGCGTGTTCCTGTGCTCACCCCTGGCCTCGTGGATCACCGGCACCGACCTCACCGTCGACGGCGGCGTCAGCGTCAACCCCCACTGGTGAGCACGGGAGCCGGGCTCGCCCATCGGGCCGTGGTGCTCAGATGGAGATCAGACGAATTCCCAGCCTGAGGTGTACAGGGTTCCCCCCGACCCGCAGCTGAACGTGCTGGTGAGGGGCGGCTTGACGGTCGAGCCGTAGCCGAGCGGAAACTTCGTGCCGTTGGCGTTTTGGCACGCGCCGAAGGCCCGGTATCGCTGGGTGATGTTGCGGCACGAGACCGATATCGATCGACCGTCCTTCGGCCTGTTGATGATGCAGGCCGCGGCGTCGGCCGGCGCGGCGTCGGCGGCGAAGCCGGCCAGGAGCAGACCGAGACAGAGCGCAGCGCGTCGGACGGTACGTGTGGTGTGGCCCTTCATGGTGGTTCCCCCGGTTTCTCGATAGCAGGACAGGGAAACGCTAGTTGAGGCAGGATGCTCGAACAAGGGGATCCATCTCCGCGGTGCTAGCCGGTGATCCGAATCGGGGCTGCTCAGTCGATGACGGTGCCGTCGATGACGGTGCCGAAGCGGTGGGTGGTGCGGCTGACGGCCTGCTCCCGCACATAGTGGCGTAGCTCCAGGTAGCCGTCGGCCGTCACCGGGTCGTCGGCCAGGTGCACGCCCCGCTCGGCCGCCCCCCGGCGCAGGGTGTCGGATACCGCTCCCACCGCTCGCACCCGGGTCACCCCCAGCGGCCCCAGCCGGGCCAGGAAGGCGGCATCGGTCTCGGCCTCCGCCGTCGACACCAGGGTGGGCACCCCGCACACCTCGGCCGCCCGCAGCACCCGGGTGACAGCCAGGGGCGACGAGCCCGGGCCCACCCGGATCGCCACCACCGGCAGGGGCCGGTAGCGGAACACGTTCGACTCGCACCACAGGCCGACGAAGTCCCGGGAGACCGAGTACTCGGTGTCCCACCATTGGCGATCGCTGGCGGCGGCGTCGGCCAGGAACCGCTCGGCCGTGTCGTTTCCCGGCCGGTCGAGGTGCCAGCGGCCGAGCTGGGCCACATAGTTGGGCCCGCCGGCTTTGGCCCCGGGCCCCACGCACGACCGCTTCCACCCGCCGAACGGCTGGCGGGCCACGATGGCCCCCGTGATCGACCGGTTCACGTAGGCGTTACCCACCTCCACCCGCTCGCTCCAATGGGCCACTTCGGTGGGGTCGAGGGTGTGGATGCCGCCGGTGAGCCCGAACGGCACCCCGTTCTGGAGGGCGATGGCGTCGTCGAGGTCCCGGGCCGCCATCAGGCCCAACACCGGCCCGAAGCACTCGTTCTGGTGGAACCAGGAGCCGGGCCGGACACCCAGGCGCACCCCGGGCCGCCACAGACGGCCTTCGGCGTCGAGGGGGCGGGGCTCCACCAGCCACGTCTCGCCGGCGTCGAGCGCGGTCAGCCCCCGGGCCAGCTTCTCCCCGGGCGGGCCGATCAGGGGCCCCATCACGCTTCCCAGGCTGGTGGCCGGCCCCACCGCCAGGCTCTCCACCGCGTCGGCCAGCTGGCGCCGGAACCGGGGCGAGTCGTACACCTCGCCCACGCAGATGGCGAGCGAGGCGGCCGAGCACTTCTGGCCGGCGTGGCCGAAGGCCGAGCGCACCAGATCGGCCACGGCCACGTCGAGGTCGGCGTTGGGGGTGATCACGATGGCATTCTTGCCCGACGTCTCGGCGAACAGGGCCAGTTCCGGCTTCCAGCCCTGGAACAGCTGCGCCGTCTCGATCGAACCGGTGAGGATCACGCCGTCGACCCCGGTCACGAGCCGCTGACCCACCTCGTCGTCGGGGGTGCGGACGAACTGGAGCACGTCGGATGACACTCCTGCCTCCCAGCAGCAGCGGGCCACCAGCTCGGCGCAGCGGGGGGTTTCGGGGGCCGGTTTGAGGATGGCGGTGTTACCGGCGGCCAGGGCGGCCAGCAGACCCCCGGCCGGTATGGCCACCGGGAAGTTCCAGGGCGGCACCACGGCCACCACCCCCAGGGGGGCGAAGCGGACGCCGGGCCGGTCCTCCAGCTCCGGGGCCCGATCTCCGTACCAGCGGGCGAAGTCGACGGCCTCCGACACCTCGGCGTCGGCCTCGGCCACCGTCTTGCCTGCTTCGTGGACCATGGCCGAGATCAGCGGCCCCCGCTGGCGGGCCAGCTGATCGGCCACGGCGTGGAGCACCTTGCGCCGGGCGGTGGCGGCGGTGGCGGCCCAGGCCGGGCCGGCGGTGCGGGCCCTCGTGATCACGGCGTCGATCTTGGCCGTTGAGGTGGTCAGCGGGGTCTCGACCGGCCCCGGCTCCTCGGTGGCGGTTGCCGCCATCCAGGCCCGGTTGGTCGCCAGCACCGGGTCGGTGTCGGGTTCGTTGACGAAGCGACGGGTGCCGGCCGCCGCATCGACCGCCTGCTCGATGCCGTCGTCGGCCTCGGCGGCAGCCGCCGCCAAGGCAGGGCGGAGCTGGATCCGTCGGGGGCGGGCCGCCACCTCCCACCGGTCGGTCACGGCCCGGGTGAACCGCTCGGCCTCGTCGGAGAACGCCGGGCTACCGGGGCGGAGATGGCCCAGCGAGCGCAGGAAGTTGCCGGGGGCGGCGGTCTCGTCGAGGCGGCGGAACAGGTAGCTGATGGCCACGTCGAAGTCGGCGTCGGCCACGATCGGGGTGTACAGCAGCACCGGCCGCGAGTCGGTCCCGGCCTGCACGGTGCGAGCGAGGGCCGGGGCCATGCCCTGGAGCATCTCCAGCTCCACCCGGTCGGCTACCCCCCGGTGGTGGGCCAGCAGGTGGGCCCAGGCCACGTCGAACAGGTTGTGGCTGGCCACACCCAGGCGCACCCCCCGGGTACGGGCCGGGCGGAGTACCCAGTCGAGGCAGCGCTTGAAGTTCGCGTCCACCTCGGCCTTGGTGGCGTAGGGGGCGGGTTGCCAGCCGTGCAGGGTGGCGTCCACCCGCTCCATCGCCAGGTTGGCCCCCTTCACCAGCCGGATCTTGATCTCGCCCCCGCCGGCCTCCTGGCGGGCGGCGGCCCAGGTCACCAGGTCCCGCAGGGCGGCGAAGCTGTCGGGCAGGTAGGCCTGGAGCACGATCCCGGCCCGCTGATGGGCCGCCTCGGGTTCGCTCAGCACCCGCTTGAAGGCGGCCACGGTGAGCTCCAGGTCCCGGTATTCCTCCATGTCGAGGTTGACGAAGGTGGGCGGGGACGTGGCGGCGGCCCGGCGGAGCAGGAGCCGGAGCCGGTCGCTCACCCGGTCCAGACTGCCGTCCCAGTCCCAGTGGTTGAGCTGGGACGCCACCGACGAGATCTTGACCGACACGTAGTCGACGTCGGGCCGGTCTATCAGCTCGGCCACCGCCCCCAGCCGCCGGGCCGCCTCCCGCTCGCCCAGCACGGCCTCGCCCAACAGGTTGAGGTTCTGGGCGAAGCCCTGACGGCGCCGTTCGGCCAGATGGGCGGCCAAGGCGGCCGGCTCGGCGTCGACCACGAGGTGACCCACCAGTTGGCGGAGCCGGTGGCGAGCCATCGGGATCACGAGCTGGGGCAGGCGGGGCCCGAGCAGGGCACCCCCCTTGAGCTGCAGCCGGTCCCACCAGGACAGGAACCTCGGGAGGCGGTGGGCGTTCACCAGCACGGCGAGCTGGTGGGCGGCCACCGCCGGGCTGTCGGGACGGATCACCCGGTCCACGAAGCCCATGGTGAAGGGCACGGCGGCCGGATCGTCGATCAGTTCCTGCAGGGTGCGGCTGGGACCGTCCTCGGGGCGGGGAAGCGCGTCCACGGCCTGAGCCAGCCACCGGCCGGCCAGTTCCACCGCCTCGTCGACCAGGAGAAGGTCCCGCCCCGGCGGCGTCTCCGACAGCCCCCGAATCCGGCCGGCGGGCCCCCCGCTGTCAGCCACGACGGCCCGGACCGCGGTCCGTCGGAGGCCCCGATTGGGTACCGTCAGTGCTCGTGATCGCGGTCTTCGACATCGTCAACTCGCTGCTCGACTGGCTGCAGACCTTCACGTCCAGCCCCTGGTTCTACGCGGTCATCTTCGCCGTCGCCTTCTTCGACTCGGTGATACCGGTGGTGCCGAGCGAGACGACGGTGATCCTCGGCGGCATCGCCGCCGGCCAGGGCGAGCTGCTGATCGTGATGGTCCTCCTCCTGGGGGCCCTGGGGGCCTTCCTCGGCGATTCTACGGCTTACCTGATCGGTAGCCGGTCGGGGGGGTGGATGTCGCGACTGCTGTTCCGGGGGGAGAAGGGGGAGCGCCGCCTCGAACAGGCCCGGGAACAGATCCGCGCCCGTGGTGGGCTGCTGCTGATCACGGCCCGATTCATACCCGGAGGGCGCACCGCCCTCACCTTCTCCTGTGGGCTCACCCACCAGCGGTACTCGTGGTTCGTGCGGTGGGACGCGCTGGCCTGTGTGATCTGGGCCTGCTACGCCGGCCTGCTCGGCTACTTCTTCGGCGACCGGTTCAAGGACAACCACACCGCCGCCTTCTGGTGGGCCTTCGGCACCGCCCTCAGCGTCACCGTGCTGATCGAAGTCGTCCGCTGGCTCCGTCACCGCCTCACCGGCGACGAGGCCCCGGCCCCCGGCTTCGAGCCCGAACCCTCCGCCTCAGAATAGGCTGCGAACGGCCCAGAGGTCGGGGAAGGCGGGGTGGAACAGGGTGGAGCGGAGATAGGCGACGCCGTCTGAGCCACCGGTGCCGGCTTTGGTGCCGATCGTGCGGTGGACCATCATCACGTGGCGGTAGCGCCACTCCTGGAACCCCTCGTCGAGGTCGGTGAACGACTCGCACAGCCGGGCCAGCTCGGCGTCCTCCCGGTAGATGGCGAGCAGCACCTGCTGCACCCCGTCGGAGGGGGCCACCGGTGCCGTCACGTCCCGCTCCAGCACCTCGGCCGGCACGGTGTAGTCCAGGCGGGCCAGGTAGGCCAGGAAGGCGTCCCAGATGCCGGGGGCGTGGTAGCGGCGGGTCAGGTTGTCCCGCTCGCGGGGGTTATCGACGAAGCGGGCCAGATGGGCCGCGTCCTTCAGGCCGAGCAGGAACTCGAGCTCGCGGAACTGGGCCGACTGGAACCCGCTGGAGCGGGCCAGGAACGCCCGGAACGACACGAACTCCAGCGGCGTCATCGTCTCCAGCACGTCGAGCTGGGCCACCAACGTCTTGAGGATCTTCAGCACCCGCTTGAGCTGGTGGCCACTGAGGGCCGGCCGGTCCTCGTTCAGGTAGTCCACCAGCTCGTCGAGCTCGTGCAGCACCTCTTTGAACCACAGCTCGTAGATCTGGTGGATGATGATGAACAGCAGCTCGTCGTGCTCAACCGGGTCCGACTGGGGGCGCTGCAGGCTGAGCAGCTCGTCGATCTTCAGATAGCTCCCGTAGGTCAGCTCCTCGGCCATCGGCGGTGCCTCCTCGTCGTCGTCTCGCTCGGGCGGTGTCACTCCCAGGCCGGGAGTGGGCCCAGTGTCTCCACCAACTCGGCCGCCCGGGCGAAATCGACCTGGTCGAGGCGGCTGATGCCCACGGTGAGGGTGTCCAACACCTCCTGCTGTCGCTCGCTGCGCTCCTTGGCCGCGGCGTAGGGCATGGTGGTGAACATCACCATGCCGTAGCGGTCGGCCATCCGGTCGGGGTGGCGGCGCTCCAACTCCAGGGCCAGCTCCCGCTGGAGCAGGTAGCGGGGGTCCACCACCCCGGCCCGCATCTCCACGTAGTTGGCCAGGGCCTCATCGGCGATGGCGTCGGCGTTGGGTTTGCGGCTCGCCTCGAAGGCCCGGAAGGTGGCGGCCAGATCGCCTGCGTAGCCCTGGTCCCGCAGGAGCCGGTCGAGGATGCGGCAGCTCTCGAAGGCCAGGTTCATGCCCTGGCCGTGGAAGGGGACGATGGCGTGGGCGGCGTCGCCCACCAGCACGGCGGCGTCACCGGCGCTCCAGCCGGTGGAGCGGATGGTGGCCAGCTTGCCCGTGGGGTGGGCCAGGAACTGGTCCACCAGGTCCGGGATGAGCTCGACGACCTCCGGGAACTGGCGATCGAAGAAGCCGGCCACCGCCGCCTCGTCGACCAGGTGCTCGAAGCTGTCGGGCCCGCCCTCGACCGGCAGGAACAGGGTGACGGTGAAGTTGCCGTCGGGGTTGGGCAGGGCGATCAGCATGTGTTCACCCCGGGGCCAGATGTGCAGGGCGTTGGGATCCAGCCGGAACGATCCTCCAGGCCCGGCGGCCAGCATGAGCTCCTTGTAGCCGTGGCCCAGGGGATCGATGATCACGGTGCCGCCGGCCGCCGCCACCACAGCGTCGCGCACCTCGCTGGTTGAGCCGTCGCATCCGAACAGGGTGCCGAAGGCGACCTCGACGGTGTCGCCGCGCTCGAGGCGGTAGGTGGCCACCCGGCGCTCCAGGTCCACCGCCGTGCAGCGGTGGCCGAAGTGGATCGTCACCCGACCGGTGGCTTCGGCCGCGTCGAGCAGGATGCCGTTGAGGGCGGGCCGCGACACCGAGTAGATGACCTCGTCGGGCTGATTGCTGTAGGCCTGGAAGTCCACCCCGGCCCCGTCGGTGCCGTCGCTGTGGACCATCCTTCCCGCCATGGGCACGGTGATGGCGTGCACCCGCTCCAGCAGGCCGAGTTGCTGGAGGCAGACGATGCCCCGGGTGGCCAGGGCCAGGTTGATCGACCGCCCGGCCGAGATGTCCACCCGGCGCAGGTCGGGCCGGCTCTCGAACACCGTGACGTCGTGGCCCTGGCGGGCCAGGTAGAGCGCGAGCATGGCCCCGGCCGGCCCGCCGCCCACCACGGTCACGGGGCCGGCGTCGCCTAGCGATGGCCCGGTAGGGCCCGTCATCGCAGGATCGTGTCGAGGATCGTCACGAACCGGTGGATGTCTTCGTAGGACGTGTAGAGGGGCACGGGGGCGATGCGGATCACGTCGGGGTGGCGCCAGTCGCAGGCCACCCCGTGGTGCTCCAGGGCCCGCTGCACGCTGTGGCCGTCGTGGCGCTGGTCGGTCACCCGGAGCGACACTTGGCACCCCCGCTGGTGGAGGGCCCGGGGGGTGATCGGGCGCACCCGGTCGCCCACCAGCTCATCGAGGAGGAAGTCGAGGTAGGCCAGCTGGCGTTCGGTCTTGGCCCGGAGCCGTGTCATCGGGCCCCAGGCGTCGAACACGTCGAGCGAGGCCCGGAGGGCGGCCAGGCACAGGATCGGCGGGTTCGACAGGGCCCACGACTCCACGGTGGGGATCGCCTCGAACGTGGTGGCCATCTCGAAACGGGTGTCGGCCCGGGTACCCCACCAGCCGTGCAGCTTGGGCAGGGTGGGGTCGGCCACGTGGCGCTGGTGGACGAAGGCGCCGCCCACCCCGCCGGGGCCGCCGTTGAGGTACTTGTAGGTGCACCAGGCGGCGAAGTCGACGTCCCAGTCGTGGAGGGCGAGCGGGATGTTGCCCACGGCGTGGGCCAGGTCGAAGCCCACCAGGGCGCCCTGGGCGTGGGCCACCCGGGTGATGTCGGCCATGGGTAGCACCTGGCCGGTGTAGTACTGCACGCCGGGTAGCAGCACCAGGGCCAGCTCCGGGCCGTGCTGCTCGATGGCGGCCAGGAGGTCGTCGGTGTGGAGCGTGGGCTCGCCCGGGTGGGGTCCGACCACCACCAGGCTCTGCGTCGGGTCGAAGCCCCGCTGGCGGATCTGGGACTCCACGGCGAAGTGATCGGAGGGAAAGGCGCCGGCCTCGATCAGGATCTTGTGGCGGCCGAGGGTGGGCCGGTAGAAGCTGATCATCTGCAGGTGGAGGTTGGCGGTGAGCGAGTTCATCGTCACCACCTCCTGGGGAAAGCCGCCAACCAGGGCGGCCATGGAGCCGGTGAGCAGCTGGTGGTAGCTCACCCAGGCCAGGTCGCCCGTGGTGTGGCCGGCAACGCCGAGGGCGGCCCATCGGTCGAGCTCGATCTCCACCCGCTCCTTGGCCCCCACGGTGGGCAGGCCGAGGGAGTTGCCAACGAGGTAGACCTGCTTGGCGCCGTCGGGCCCGATGGGGATGTGGAACTGGTCCCGGGCGTCGGCCAGCGGGTCGTGCTCGTCGAGCGAGCGGGCCCACGACACGTCGGTGGAGCTGTCGACGGCCTCCTCGGCCGGCATGCTCATCGTCGCCGCTCCCCTCAGCCCTGGGGGTAGCGGGCCGGAGCGGGATGGAGGGTGGCGCAGGCGGGGCAGGTGCGGGCGTCGAGGTCCTGATAGAACGCGTCGAACAGGGGCGGCAGGTCCCGCACGATCGACGCCAGCTGCACCTCCACCCGGTACACGAGGGTGTTGCAGGCGGGGCAGTACCACTCGAACCCGTCGAGCTCGCCCGGGTCCCGTGCGTACTCCACCACCAGACCGACCGAGTCGGGATCGGGGCGCTGGGGGGAGTGGCGCACGTGGGGGGGCAGGAGGAAGACATCGCCCTCCCGAATCGGCATGTCCTGCGGTGCCTCGCCCGGCTCCCGCAGGCGCAGGTTCATGTCGCCCTTGAGCTGGTAGAAGAACTCCGAGCGGGGATCGTCGTGGTAGTCGGTGCGAACGTTGCCCCCGCCCACCACGGTCACGATCATGTCGGACCCCTCCCAGATCTGCTTGTTCGACACCGGCGGCTTGAGCTGGTCGGCGTTGTCCTCGATCCAGCGGGCGAAGTTGAACGGTGGGCGCACGGACATGGCTCGATTCTGGCACGCCGGGCGCAGCCGGGGGCCGCTCTCTGTGCCCCGGCGCCGGCCGGGGCATACACTCGGCCGCGACCAGCCCGATCGAGCCGGGGGAACCGTGCCATGAAGATCAACTACGACCGAGCCAAGTGTTGCGGGCACAACCGCTGCTACTCCCTCGCCCCCGAGATCTGGGACGTCGACGACGAGGGGTACGCCATCTTGCGCCTCGAGGGCGACATTCCGGCTGAGCTGGAAGAGAAGGCCCAGCTCACGGCGGACAACTGCCCCGAATTCGCTATCACCGTCGAGGCCTGAGCGGCCTCGGGCCGCCCGGGGGAGGGGGCCCGTGGCCCACTCGATCTGATGTCCCAGGGTGTCACCGGTGGCGGTACCGGACACCGGACGGCGGGAGCCGACGTCGTCGTGGTCGGCGGCGGAACGGCCGGGGCCGTAGTGGCCGGCCGCCTGGCCGCTGCCGGGGCCCGGGTGGTGCTGGTTGAAGCCGGCCCGGGCCGATCCGACGATCCGGCGCTGTCGTCGCTCGACGCCACCGGCGCCCTGGCCCGCCCCGACCGGTTCGACGACACGATCGAGGCCGTCACCGGCGTCGGCCGGCGGCTGGCCTACCGCTCCGGACGGGGGCTGGGTGGCGGCTCCGCCATCAACGCCATGGTGGTGACGGCCGGAGACCGGGCCGACTACGACCGCTGGGCCGCCCACCGGGGCTGCCCGGGCTGGGACGGAGCGGCGATGGAGCCGTGGCTCACCAGGGCGGCGGCCACCGTGGGGATCACCGAGGTGGAGCCGGGACCCGTGGCGTCAGCTCTGGCCGCGGCGGCGGTCGCTGCCGGGCACCGGCCGGGTGGCCCCAGCGTGGCCCTCGACGCCACCGGCGTGCTCACCGCCTCGCTCACCGCTCGCCACGGTCGGCGACGCTCGGCCGCCGACGCCTACCTCGATCCGTCGGCCCTGGGATCTCTGACGCCCGGAGGGCCGGAGCGGGACGGCGCGTCAGAGATGGGCGTGTCAGAGATAGAGGTGGTGAGCGACACCACCGTGGCCCGCCTGGCCCACGACCGGGGTCGGGTGACCGGGGTGGTCCTGGCCGATGGCTCGCTGATCGGTGCCGACCGGGTGGTCGTGTGCGGAGGTGCGCTCCGGACCCCGGCCCTGCTGGCCGCTTCCGGGATCGGGTCGCCCGGCCCCTGGCCCGTCACCGACCATCCGTCGTACGTGCTCACCGTCGCCCGCCGGCCGGCCGCCGACCGGGTCGACGATCGACCCCGGCCCGCCATCTCCGGCCTGGTCCGCTGGTCGAGCGGCATCGAGCCCGACGGTGGAGCCGGTGGGGGCGGGGAGCTACCGGCCGACCTCATGGCGCTGGGCATGGACCACGTCGGCCCGGGTCCCGAGGGTGCCCACTACGGCGCCTTGGTTCTGGTGCTGACCGACGTGGCCGCCGTGGGCCGCCTCGACGTGGCGCCCGGGCAGGGCGGCGGCGTCACCGTCGCTCCCGGCTGGCTCGGCCATCCCCTCGATCGGGCCCGGTTCCGGGCCGGTGTCCGCCACCTGGTCTCGCTGGCCGCCGACGGTGCCTTCGACCCGGTGGCCACCGGGGTCTTCGCCGACGACGCCGGCACCCCGGCCGCCCATCTGACCCAGCTCGACGACGACGCCATCGACCGGTGGTTGGCCGACCATCCCGGGCCGGTTCGTCACCCGGCGTCCAGCCTGCCGCTGGGCGTCGCCGTCGACCTGGCCGGCGCCGTGGCCGGGGTCGACGGCCTCACGGTGGCCGATGCGTCGGTGCTGCCCCGGGTCCCCAACGCCAACCCCATGCTGGTGGTGCTGGCGGTGGCCGAACGGCTGGCCGCCGGGCTGGCCGGCCCCACTTGAGGCAGCCGGGAATCCTTGATCGTCGCCGTTGGTTTCCCTGATGCAGACGGAAGACCGTCCATCTGTGCGACAATCGGCGCACACAACCGATCATGGTTCCACCAGGAGGTAGAACCCCAACCATGGCCTACGCCTCAACCACCCCGGTCATCCACGCCGACGATCAGACCCGGGCTTCGTTCCTGGTCCGGGTGTACCAGCACCTGGGGCTCGCCGTCGCCGCCTTCATCGCCTTCGAGACGCTGCTGTTCGTCAGCGGCCTCGCCGAGGGTCTCTACAACTTCCTGTTCAGCGGGCGGGGCTTCGCCTGGCTGCTGATCCTCGGTGCGTTCATGATCGTGGGCAACATCGCCACCCGGTCGGCCCACAACCTCGAGAGCGTGGGCACCCAGTACGCCGGCCTGTTCGGCATGGCCGCCATCGAGTCGCTGATCTTCGCCCCCTTCCTCTACCGGGTGTTCAACGCTCCCGGTGCCGGTGGCTCGCTTGCCGTCGGGTCGGCCGCCGCCGTCACTGCCGTCGGGTTCGGCGGGCTCACCGTCATCGGCCTGATCACCCGGAAGGACCTGTCGTTCCTCCGTCCCCTGATCATGTGGGGCAGCTTCGTGGCCATCGGCTTGATCCTGGCCGCCGTGCTGTTCGGCTTCCAGCTCGGTGTGGTGTTCACCATCGCCATGATCGGCCTGGCCGGCGCCTCGATCCTGTACCAGACCCAGGCGATCATGCGGACCTACCCCGAGTGGGCCTACGTGGGGGCGGCGGTCAGCCTGTTCGCCTCCCTGATGATGCTGTTCTGGTACGTGCTGCGGCTGTTCAGCCGCCGCTGAGCCAGCGGCAGCGCTAACCCGCATTCCTCCCGTCAAGCCCCGCTACCAGGGGATACATCCCCCGCCGTCTGTGTCGATCCGACGGCGGTGATGTTGCAGAAGGGTCTCGACCCCCGGCTACGATCTGCCCTCGTTGTGCAGATTGGTGGCGGCGGAGCCGTCACAAGACCAAGGCGAAACGCTGTGGTGAACGTGCTGGGGCCGACAAGTGACAGGCCCTCGCGGTCCCTGCTCGCCGCCGAGCCGCCCGATCCGGCCGATCCGTGGCTGGCGGCCCGGGCCGGCGGCGAGCCATCGCGGCCCGGCCGCCGGGGCCGGGCCTCGGCCCGGCGCGTGGCGGGGGCCGTGGCGGTGGTGGCGCTGTTGCTGGCCGGTGGGGTGGCATTGGTCGGCACCGGCGCCCTCGAGCGGGAGAGCCGCGCTGATCTCGATGCCGGCACCGGGTCGGTGGAGGCGGCGGCTCCGGCCGATGCCGCACTGGCCCGCTGGGCCGAGTCGAACGGCAAGCGCTTTCACCGACCGGCCCGGTTCCGCCCCCGGCCCAGGCCGGGCCGCACGACGACCACGGCGGTGACGGTGCCGGCGGCGCCTGATCCGTCGGGCGTGCCCGGCTCCGACCTGCCTCCGCCCGCGGGGCCGTCGAGCAGTGTGGTCCAGGTCCCGGCCCCGCCCATCACCGACGGCGGCCCCACCACCCGGCCGTCGGGTATGTCGGCGCCCACCACCCGGCCTGTCACCACCTCCCCCTCGTCGGCGTCGGCGTCGGCCCCGTCCGCCTCCACCCCGGCCCCCACGAAGCAGACGACCACCACCAGCGTCCCGCCCGCCACCACCAGCGGCGCCACGGCATCGAGCACCTCCCCATCCCAGTCCCCATCCTCACCCCCGCCCGTGGGTGGGGGTGCTGGCAGTGGCAGTGGTAGCGGTGGTGGTAGCGGTAGCGGCCAGGTGGTGTGGGAGGACAACTTCGACCGACTCGACACCGCCCGGTGGTCGCTCGAGCACTCGACCTACGGCGACGGGAACCGAGAGCTCCAGTGCTACCGGCCCGAGAACGTCTCGGTGGGCGGGGGCCGGCTCGTGCTGCGGGCCGTGACCGAGACCTACACCTGCCCCAACGGCTCCACCCGCCAGGTCACCTCCGGGATGGTGCGGAGCAAGGGCGTGGTCTTCTCGCCGGGCCAGGCCCTCGAGTTCCGGGTGAAGCTGTCCCCGGCCGACGAGGCCGACCAGGGCGGGTTGTGGCCGGGGGTCTGGTCGTCGGGCTTCGGGTCGGGGGGATGGCCGGCCGGCGGAGAGATGGACTACCTGGAGGTCATGACCGCCACCAACCCCAAGCGGTCGATCTACAGCATCCACTACGCCAAAGCCGACGGGTCGCACGGCGTCGCCAACAAGCCGGTGGTGGGGGCGGCCAACTTCAGTGCCGCCTGGCACACGGTCCGTTACGAGTACGGGCGCGACGGCCGTCTGACCTGGTACCTCGACGGCCAGCAGGTGTTCACCGTCACCTCGGCCCCTACTGGGCAGGGCTACCCGGCGCCGTTCAACCAGCCGGTGAAGGAGATCAAGATCAACCTGGCTCTGGGCGGCAACCCGGGGCCGCTGGCACCGGGTGCAGTGGGCTCGAAGGGCGCTACCTTCGAGGTTGACTACATTCGTGTGACCACGTTGTAGCGGAGAGCGGCCCGCTGGCCCTGCCCGGCCTGGCGGAAAGGAACCTACGAGTGCACCCCCCCACGAACAGGACCGTCCGGTCATGGCTTCCGGCATTTCTCGCTGGCCTCTCGCTGGGGCTGGCTCTGTGGCAGTGGCGACAGCGCAAGGACCGGGCCGAGATCAGCCGGCAGCGGCTGGAAGGTGAGGCCGCGTCGGATCGGTTGCGGCTGCGGCTCACGTCGATCCAGGAGCCCGAGCCGGTGATCGACCTGACCGACACGCGTCCCGCCGACGCCCCGTCGGCTGCCCCCTCCCCGGCCCTGGCCGAGGGTTCGCCCGTGCTGTCGATCGTGGTCGACCCGCCGGCGGCGGAGCCGGCGCCGGTGGCGGCCCCCGGCGCCACCAACGGCAACGGCAGTGGTCGCCGCGACGATCTCAAGCGGATCAAGGGCATCGGGCCGGTGATGGAGCGTTCGCTGAACGAGCAGGGCATCCACTCCTTCGAGCAACTGGCCAATCTCACCAAAACCGAGATCGACCAACTCACGTCGGCCATCGCCGCCTTCCCCGGCCGCATCGAGCGCGACGACTGGGTGGGCAGCGCCCGTCGCCTGATCGACGCCGACAAACCCACCTCCGACTCCCCCCTCTTCTGACCCTCAGCCTCACTCGACTCACTCAACCGTGTCGCGAATAGCGCGCTGGGCGAGTCAATCGCAGCGCAGAACGAACTGGGTCGCGGTGATCGCGGTCGTCAATCGGCGGTCTGCAGTCGGGATCGCCGGGCTGCTCGACATTCGTCGACCACGAGATCAGGGCGTTCCACGATCTCCTGCCAGCCGAAGCGGAGTGTGAGCCAGTTGTGCTCCGCCGCCAGGCGGTCGCGGCGCCGGTCCTCGACATGAGCCTGTGTCGTGGCGTGCCACCGGCGCCCGTCGAGCTCCACGATCAAGCGGGCCTCGGGCCAGGCGATGTCGACCACCCCCCGGATCCCGTCGTACCAGGGTGGGCGGTACTGCTCGACCCAGGGTGGCAGATGTGCCCGCCGGAACAGGGCCGCTGCCCGCCGTTCGAGTTCCGACCTTGGCACGGGCTGGCTGTCGAGAAGGAGCTCGCCAGCGCGGCGCAACGATGCCGAGCCCGGTCGACCTCGGCGGCACCAGCCGAGAAGGCAGGCCTGCATTGCCGTGGTAGTGGTCAGGCGGTCGAGGATGGCCCGCTCGATCAGATGGCGAAGGCGGCTCACCGGGTATCGGATCGACAAGTCGCACAACGTTCGTTCCACGGTCGTCACCCGTAGGCCGGCCACCAGGGTCATATCCATCACCGGAAGCCAGCGAGTGAAGTGGATGTCCACGCCGTCGATCTGGCGTCGTGTGCGCTGGCCCGACAGGAGCACCGAGATCTCGTCGGAGCTCGGCAGCGCCGACAGTCCGTGCCGTAACCCGGCGGTCCCGTGCGAGATGACAGCCTGAGGGAGCGCCACCAACGCACCCCGGAGACGCACGTCATCAGTGATCGGGCCAATGGCGTAGACGCCGTCAGACAGTGAGGCGAGCAACCGTCCGACCCTGCGATGAATCTGGGAGCGGCTTACACCTGCGGCCTCGAGCTGCCGTTTGGTCAGGACCATGCCGTGTTGGGCGGCCATGGTGAGAATCGTGGCGTCGACCTCGGTCGGGTTCACGGGTGCCTCCACTGCGGGTAGGCGTCTGCCGGCACATCGAGGTGCGAGTGCTGCGGTATCGGGGGCCGCTGCTGGGGGTCACCGTAGCTGCGACCCCCGGCAGTGGTCGCGACAATCGCGGCTCAGTTCGAACCGTGACGCGACGAGCGCGCTCAGCGCGACAATCGCGACGCAGGTCGTGAAGCGGTGGGGGAGGGAGGGCGGTGGGTCAGCTGCTGTAGTCGTAGAAGCCGCGGCCGGTCTTGCGGCCGAGGAGGCCGGCTTCGACCATGCGGGCGAGCAGGGGAGGCGGGGCGTAGAGCTGCTCGCGGAACTCGTCGTACAGGCTCTCAGCCACGGCCATGGTGGTGTCGAGCCCGATCAGGTCGGCCAGGGCCAGAGGGCCCATGGGGTGGGCGCACCCGGTGACCATGCCCTGGTCGATGTCCTCCTTGGAGGCGAAGCCGGACTCGAACATGCGGATGGCCGACAAGATGTAGGGGATCAGCAGGGCGTTGACGATGAAGCCGGCCCGGTCCTTGGAGTGGATGGCCCGCTTGCCCAGCTGCCGGGTGGCGAACGCCTCGGCCCGCTCGATCGTGCTCGGCTGGGTGTGGAGCGAGATCACCAGCTCCACCAGCTGCAGCACCGGCACCGGGTTGAAGAAGTGGATGCCGATCACGTTGCCCGGCCGGCCCGTCACCATGGCCAGCTTCATGATCGGGATCGACGAGGTGTTCGAGGCCAGCACGGCGTCGGGGTCTTCCAGCACCTTGTCGACCGACTGGAACAGGGACGTCTTCGCCCCCTCGTCTTCGATTATGGCCTCGATCACGAGCTGGCGGTTGGCCAGGTCGGCCAGGTCGGTGCTGAAGGTCAGCCGCTGGAGGGCCGACTCGGCCTCGCCCAACGGGAGCTTGCCGGCGTCGGCCGCCCGCATCAGCGACTTCTCGATGCGGGCCCGGCCCGCCTCGGCCGCCACCGGGTTCTCCTCCACGACGATGACGTCGGCCCCGGCCCGGGCCGAGACCTCGGCGATGCCCGATCCCATGAGACCGGCGCCCACCACGCCGACCCGTTCGAACCCTTCGGTGTTGCTACTCATGGTCCACACCCTGCCCCGCGGGCCGGGCAGATACAACTTCGGCGTAGCCTTCGCTCGATGACCCCTGACGAGTTCCGACAGGCCGGCCACCAGCTGATCGACTGGATCGCCGACTATCGCCGCCAGATCGAATCCCGCCCGGTGAAGGCCCAGGTCAAGCCGGGTGAAGTGGCCGCCGCCCTCCCCGCCGAACCTCCCGCCGGCCTGGCCACCATCGACGATCTCCTGGCCGACCTCGACCGGGTGGTGGTGCCCGGCGCCTTCCTGGCCCAGCACCCCATGCACTACGGCTGGTTCCCGTCGAACGCCTCGTTGGCCTCGGTGCTGGGCGACATCGCGTCGTCGGGCCTGGGCACGTTCGGCATCTCGTGGGAAAGCTGCCCCGCTCTCACCGAGGTGGAGGAGGTGGTGGTCGACTGGCTTCGTCAGCTCACCGGGCTGTCCGACGCCTGGCACGGCACGATCCACGACACCGCCTCCACCGCCTGTCTGGTGGCCCTGCTGGCGGCCCGGGAACGGGCCACCGACCACTCCCAGGCCCGGGGCGGGCTGTCCACCCACGGCTCGGCCCCGGTGGTCTACGCCACCGCCCAGTCGCATTCGTCGGTGCGCAAGGCGGCCCTGCTCGCCGGCTACGGCAGCGACCACCTCCGGATCGTGGCCGACGTGCCCGTCACCCGGGCCCTTGACGTGGCCGACCTGCGTCGGGCCATGGCGGCTGACGTGGCCGCCGGCCGCACCCCGGCCGCCGTGGTGGCCACCGTCGGCACCACCGGCACGACGGCCGTCGATCCCATCACCGAGGTGGTGGCGGCCGCCGCCGAGCACGGAGCCTGGGTTCACGTGGACGCCGCCATGGCCGGCTCGGCCATGTTGCTGGAGGAGTACCGCCCCCTGTGGGAGGGGGTGGAAGGCGCCGATTCGCTGAGCTGGAACCCCCACAAGTGGATGGGCACCATCCTCGACACCTCCCTGTTCTTCGTGCGCGACGTCCAGCATCTCGTGCGGGTGATGTCGACCAACCCCAGCTACCTGCAGTCCAACGCCGACGGCGAGGTGGTGCAGTACCGGGACTGGGGCATCCCCCTGGGTCGCCGGTTCCGGGCCCTCAAGCTGTGGTTCCATCTCCGTCTCGACGGGGTGGACGCCATCCGGGACCGCATCCGGCGCGACCTGGCCAACGCCAACTGGCTGGAGGAGCAGGTGACGGCGGCCCCCGACTGGGAGCTGGTGGCCCCGGTGACCCTGCAGACCGTGTGTGTGCGCCACCGTCCGGCGGGCGTGACCGGCGATGCCCTGGAGGCGCACACCGCCGCCTGGTGCGACGCCGTGAACGACTCGGGCCGGGCCTACGTCACCCGGTCGCAGCTCGACGGGAGCTGGATGGTGCGGGTGTCGATCGGCGTGGAGCAGACAGAGCGCCATCATGTCGAAGCGCTGTGGGAGCTGATGCAGCAGGCGGCTGCGAAAACGGCGGCCCCGTGAGCGACGCCTACCGACCGCCGTCGATCCTGCCCGCCCCCGCCCCGCCGGAGCCAGTGCGGATGATCGCCACCGATCTCGACGGGACCCTGCTGCGCTCCGACGGCTCGCTCGCCCCCCGGGTGCGGGCCGTCCTGCTGGCCGCCCAGGAAGCCGGCATCGAGGTGGTCCCGGCCACCGGGCGCCCCCGGATGGTGACCGGTGACGTGATCGCCGAGCTGCCGTTCGTCCATCACTGGGTCTTCGCCAACGGCTCGGTCACCTGGCACGCCGGGCGGGCCGAGCTGATCCGGGGCTTCTGGCTCGACCCGGCCGAGGTCCGCCACCTCATCGGCGCCGTGCGCGACGTCTTGCCCGACGCCGGCTTCGCTGTGGAGTTCGAGGACGACGTGGCCTACGAACCCGGCTTCGAGCGGGTGGTGCCCCAGATGCCGGCGGGTGCCCCCACCACCTCGCTGGCCGACACTGTGGACCGCCGGGTCCAGAAGCTGTTGGTGTTCAGCCCCGAGCGGACGGTGGACGAGCTGTACCAGGCCGTGGCCTCCGTGGTCGACGGCGAGGCCGTACCCACGTACTCGGGCCTGTCGTTCATCGAGCTGTCGGCCGGCCTCGTCACCAAGGCCACCGCTCTCGGGCACCTGGCCGACGACCTCGGGATCTCCCCGGCCGAGGTGGCCGCCTTCGGCGACAACCACAACGACGTCGCCATGCTGGCCTGGGCCGGCCGGTCCTACGCCATGGCCCACGCCCCCGACGACACGAGGGCCGTCGCCACCGAGGTCATCGGCTCCAACGACGCCGACGCCGTGGCCGACGTCATCGAACGCTTCCTGGCCGGGTGACCCCTTATTCCCAGAAGCGGAACAGGCGGAACCCCTGGCGGACGAGGTCGTGGTTGATGTCGAAGGCGTCGATGACGCCCAGGATCGTGCTCCAGAAGAGGTCGTTGGCCGGCTGGAAGTAGAACAGCACGCCGATCAGGATCAGCAGGCCCCAACGCCGGACGGGGGCCAGAGCCTTGAGCAGGGGAGCGGGGAGGTAGGGCTCGAGTGCCCCGAAGCCGTCGAGACCGGGGAAGGGCAACATGTTGAGCACGAACGCCGCCACCTGGAGGAAGCCGAGGAAGGCCAGCCCCACCTCGAGCACGGGACGGTCGGGGCCGACCACGCCGGCCGACAGCGGGACCAGGCAGGCCGCGGCCACGGCCAGGTTCACGGCCGGCCCCGCCAGCGACACCAGGCTGGCCCGCGTCCGGCTCCGTAGCGCCCCCCGGTTGATCCACACCGCTCCGCCGGGCAACCCGAACCCTCCCATCACCACGAACAGCAGGGGAAGGGCGATCGAGGTGATCGGATCGGTGTACTTCCGGGGATCGAGGGTGAGGTAGCCCCGGGCCGGGATGCTGTGGTCGCCGCCCCGCCAGGCCACGAAGGCGTGGGCGAACTCGTGGAGGATCAGCGACAGGACCCAGCCCGCCACCACGAACACGAACACGGCCACCCCGGCCCGTACCGCCTCGGTGGCGCACAGCCAGGCTCCGACCACGGTGGCGGCCACGACGACGAGGAAGATCGGGCTCGGGCGAACGCCCACTGCCGGGGCCCGGTTCTGCACCGGGTAAGTCGGTTGCACGCCTCCCAGGCTAGGGGAACCCTTCGGGTTCCTGGAGTTCGCCTTCGGCGAACGTCCGGGAGGGAACCCTTCGGGTTCCTGGAGTTCGCCTTCGGCGAACGTCCGGGAGGGAACCCTTCGGGTTCCTGGAGTTCGCCTTCGGCGAACTCCGACGCGGACCCGGCCTGGGTGTCGTTTCCCACCCGTCCGGGGTGGGCGACCAGCCGCCTGATCAGGGGGTCATCATTGCATTTACATTACGACGTACGTAAGCTCCAGGGTGAACAACCACCGCGTTGCTGTGTCGATAGACAAGATAGTTCGACATCGTTACGATTCCGGTGGTACCCACGGGTGCGGGTTTGGGCAGTTTCACCTGCACCACAGACCAACGGCGGAGTTGGAAACACATGGATTTGGGACAACTTGCTATTGGGGCGGCTATCGGAATCCTCGTCGGATGCTTCTTCGTCTGGCTGCTGGACCGGCGCCATCAGAAGACGATCAAGAAGCTCATCGAGAGCCGTAAGAAGATCGAGAGGCAGCGAACCCAGGCGGTGAACGACCTGTTCGCCTACCGATCCGGGGAGAAGCAGGAGGCCCGCACCGGCGCCACCGACCGTCGCCCTCCCAGTGCAATCCCGTCCGAGAACGAGCTGATGCAGCAGAACGCCGAGCTGCAGGCTGAGATCGCCAGCCTGCGCACCCTGATCGCCCGGGCCGATGGTGCCTTGACGGCCGCCCGCCGCAAGCGGGACGAGCACGAGGCTGAGATCGCCCGCCTCCAGGGCCTGCTCGAGTCGAGCTACAGCGCCCCCGTCATCAACCTCCGGCCGGCCGACGATCGCCGCCGCATGACAGGCTCGGAGGCCGCTGGGCAGTTCGCCCACTGATTCCACCACGTGGACTCGGTCCCGGGCTGGCCGCCTGCTGCCGCGCCGCCACCCGGTAGGGGTGGTGGCGTACTGCGTCTCGCGATGCGAAGATAGGCGGCCTATGTCGAGATCGGTTGCGATCCTCAATCAAAAGGGCGGCGTCGGGAAGACGACGATGACGCTCGGGCTGGCCTCGGCCGCCTGGGCCTCCGGCACCAGGGTGCTGGTGGTGGATCTCGATCCCCAGGCCAACGCCACCTGGGCCCTGGGGGTGGACCCCTCGGTCAGCAATCTCGGCACCGGTGATGCGTTGCGGGCCGACAAGTCCGGTTCCGCCGCCGACATCATCGTGCCGTCGGGGTGGGGGGACGACGTGTGGCTGCTGCCCGCCTCGGGTGACCTCACCGAGCGGGATGCCGATCCCCGGGCGGCGGCCAGCCGGCGCCGGCTGGCCCGGGCCCTCAAGGGCGTGACCGATGGCTTCGACCTGGTGGTCATCGACTGCGCCCCCTCACTGGGCCTGAACACCGTCAACGGCCTGGCGGCGGCCAAGGGGGCGTTGCTGGTGGTCGAGCCGTCGATCTTCGGCCTCCGGGGCGTGGCCCCGGTCCTCGATCTGATCGAAGAGGTGTGGTCGGCCGACAATCCCTCGCTCGACCTCGCCGGTGTCGTGCTCAACCGGGTGCCGGCCGTGTCGTCGGCGGCCCGGGAGCGGATCGACGAGCTGAAGAAGATGGTGGGATCGAAGAGCGTCTGGTCGCCCCACATCCCCCAGCGGGTGGTGATCAACCAGGCCCATCACGAGCGGGCCCCGATCCACTCGTTCGGCTCTCAGGCCAAGGGTCTCACCGACACCTTCGACGGCCTCCTCCGCAGGGTGCGCAAGGCCGTCAGCTGATCCCACGGCGGTCCCGGCCCTTCTGGCAACACGCTTGTCGTTCCAGCGGCTAGCGTGAGCCCGTGCTCCAGGAACAGGATCGGCAGCTCCTCCGGGATGATCTGCCCTTCGCCCCGGTTGCACCACCGGCGGCGACGGAGATCCCCTGGCTGGAACGCGCCCTGGAGGCAGGCAATCGCTGGCGCCGCCCCCTCACGGTGCTGTTCGGCGCCCTGATCGCCACCGCCGCCTTCTTCGCCTACCAGAGCCAGCGGTCCAGCGGCGACGAGACGACGGCCCGGGCTCCGAGCGGGGGCGACGGGGTGGCGGCGATGGTCGACGGCATCCAGCCCGGGCGGATCGATCCATCCACCACGGTCACCGTGGCGCCGCGGGGCGAGACCACCCGGCCGTCGTCAACGTCGCCGCCGTCGGGGCCCACCACCGTCACCACCGCGGCCCGGCCTACCACCACCGCCCGCAAGAGCGCCACCACCGCTCGTCGGCCCACGTCGTCCGCCGCCACGGCGGCCACCGCCGACACCGGAACCAACGGCTCGTCGGCTTCGATCGGCTCCGGCTCTCCCACCTCTGGCGGCTCGTCGTCCACCACGGCGCCGTCGAGCACCGCGCCCAGCGCCACCCCGTCCACCTCGGCGTCCAGCACCGTGTCCACTACGGCACCCACTACTGCCTCCACCGCAGCCAAGGCGGTGTTCATCGGCGACCGGGTCAGCTTCGACGACTGGGACGGCGCAGCGGCCAAGGGCATCGCTGTCACCTTGTGGAGCGACGCCAACCGGGACGGCCGGGAAGACTCGGTGCGGGCCACTGCCACGTCGTCCGACAGCGGGGCCTACGGGTTCAGCGTCGATCCCGGCTGCTACGTCGTCACCTTCGGCGTGCCGTCGGGCCAGTCGGTGCTCAAAGGCGACCAGCGCCGGGCGCTGTGCCTGGGCTCGGGGCAGAGCGACGCCCGGGTGGACCTCGTGCTCAGCCGGCCCGTCACTGTCCGGGCCCCCACCTCCTGCGTGGTCTACGTTGGCCAGTTCAACGGAGCGGTGGAGGTGAAGGACTCGTCGGGCACGTTCGCCTCGTCCTACGGCCTGTACGACTCGGCCGGCAAGCTCGTGCTGTCCACCTCCACGCTGGGTTCACCCAGCTCCAGCGGCCGCACGACCCGGACGTGGTCGGCCCGCAGCTTCGACGAGCGCGATGTGGCCTCCGTGGCCGGCGAGGACGGCAAGGGCAACATATCGAGTCGTGTGACCTGCAGCCGGCAAAACGTGTTCTGAGCCCTGCCGCGCCGGAGGCGAGCGTATGCGCTGCAGGCGCATTCAAGGAACCCGGAGGGTTCCCGCCAGAAGCTCGCCGGAGGCGAGCGTATGCGCTGCAGGCGCATTCAAGGAACCCGGAGGGTTCCCGCCAGAAGCTCGCCGGAGGCGAGCGTATGCGCCGCAGGCGCATTCAAGGAACCCGGAGGGTTCCCGCTAGCTTGGGCGGCCATGAGAGAGAACACGCTGAAGACCGCATGGAAGGCGGGCCAGGCCACCCTGGGCCTGTGGTTGTCGACCACCGATCCGGTGGGTGCCGAGCAGCTGGGCGGGGTGGGGTACGACTACCTGAACGTCGACCTCCAGCACGGTCTGATCGACTACACCGGCGCGGTCTCGCTCCTCCAAGCCATGGCCCGTTCGGAATCGATCCCGCTGTGCCGGGTGCCGTGGAACGAGCCGGGCATCATCGGCAAGGTCCTCGACGCCGGCGCCATGGGCGTGATCATCCCCATGGTCAACAACGTGGCCGAGGCCGAGCAGGCCGTCCGGGCCTGCCGGTACGCCCCGGCCGGGGCCCGCAGCTTCGGCCCGGCCCGGGCCGGCGGCGCCCTCGGCCCCGGCTACTACCCCGACGCCAACACCCAGATCGCCTGCATCCCGATGATCGAAACGGTGGAGGCCCTCCAGAACCTCGACGCCATCCTCGACGTGCCCGGGATCGACGCCGTCTACGTCGGCCCGGCCGACCTCAGCATCAGCCTGGGCCTGGCCCCCGGGGTGGACAACGACCACCAGTCGTTCGTCGACGCCATCGACGCCATCCTGGCCGGCACGGCAAAGCGGGGTATCGCCGCTGGCATCCACTCCTCGCCCGACGTGGCCGGCAAGCGGGTGGAGCAGGGCTTCAAGATGGTCACCGTCACCTCCGACCTCACCGCCCTGGCCTCGGGCGCCATCTCCGCCCTGAAGGGCGTACGGGGTGGCGGCTCGGCGGGCGAGAAGCGCGTCTACTGATCGCGCTCGTCGACGATCTCCGGTAGGGCCCAGTCGACCGGTTCCCGACCTGCCTCCACCAGGGCCGCATTGGCCCGGGAGAACGGTTGGGAACCGAAGAACCCCCGGTGGGCCGACAGGGGCGATGGATGGGGAGACTCGAGCACCGTGTGCTGCGGGCCCGTGATCAGCGCCCGCTTCTGGCGGGCGAACGAGCCCCACAGGATGAACACCACCCGCTCGGGCTTGTCGTTCACGGCCCGGATCACCTGGTCGGTGAAGGTCTCCCAGCCCTTCTTCTGGTGCGACCCGGCCTGGTGGGCCCGCACCGTGAGTGTGGCGTTCAACAGCAGGACCCCCTGCTCGGCCCAGTGCCGCAGGGAACCATGGCGAGGTACGGGAAGATCGAGATCGGCGTGCAACTCGGCGAAGATGTTCTCCAGCGACGGTGGCGGCGCCACCGGCGGGCGCACCGAGAAGCAGAGCCCGTGGGCCTGCCCGGGCCCGTGATAGGGATCCTGACCCAGGATGAGCACCTTCACCTCGGAGAAGGGGGTGAGGTGGAGGGCGGCGAACACCTCGTCGGGCGGGGGGTAGACCTGGTGGCGGGCCCGCTCGGCGTCCACGAAGGCCTGGAGCTCAGCCCAGTACGGCTTGGCCAGCTCGGCCCGCAACACCGGGTTCCAGTCGGTTTTTGCCATCCGGAGATCCTACGCTCACAGGGTGGAGGGACACGGAGGATGACGGCGAGCCGTTCCCGGCGCGGCGGCGCGCGTCTCGCTCCGATGCTGGCGGCGCTGCTGCTGGCGGCATGCTCCCAGTCGGCCGCGGCCCAACAGGCGACCCAGCAGGCCACCGAGGCCACCGACCGGCCGCAGCTCCAGTCGGAGACCACGGTGATCGACGGGCCCGCTCCCGGGGCCCCCACAGCCACCACCGTCGCCCCGGCACCGGTGCCGGGCCGGGCCGAGGGCATCCTGGCCGAGCTGTCGCTCGAGGAGAAGGTGGGCCAGTTGCTCATGCCGGTGCTGGCGGGGCGGGATCCGGCCCAGGTGTCGTCCGAGGACCAGAAGACCAACCGCACCGCCACCGGCCTCAACGTCCCGGCCGAAATCGTGGCCAACTACCACCTGGGTGGCGTGATCTACCTGGCCAAGAACATTGGCACGGCTGACCAGGTCGACCTGCTGTCGGCCGGGCTCCAGCAGGCGGCCCGGGCCGATTCGGGCGTGGGGCTGCTGGTGGCGGTGGACCAGGAGGGCGGCCGGGTCAACCGGATCACCGACGGGGTCACCGTGTTCCCATCGGCCGAGGTGCTCTCGGGCGATGCCGCCGCCGTACGGGAAGCCGGCTACCTCACCGGACGCCAGGTGTCCGACCTCGGCATCAACGTGGTGCTGGCCCCGGTGGCCGACGTCACCCAGCCCGACATCGAGTCGTTCATCAGCAACCGTTCCTACGGCACCGACCCCCAGATCGTGTCGCAGATGGTGACGGCCTCGGTGGACGGGCTGCAGGACTCGGGGGTGGCGGCGGCGGTGAAGCACTGGCCGGGCCACGGCGGCACCGACGTCGACAGCCATCTCGAGCTGCCCGTGCTCGACATCAGCCGCCAGGCGTGGGACCAGCGGGAGCGCATCCCGTTTCAGGCCGCCATCGAGCACCGGGTATCGATCGTGCTGGTGGGTCATCTGGCCATCCCCTCGCTCGATCCCAGTGGCAGCCCGGCCACGGTGTCGTCGGCCATGATCGACGGCCTACTCCGCACCGAGCTCGGGTTCGACGGGGTGGTGATGACCGACGCCCTCAACATGGGGGCGGTGGAGGGCATCGATCCCGGGCTTCTGGTGGTGCAGGCGGTGCAGTCCGGCGTCGACATCCTCCTGGTGCCGCCCGATCTGGGGGTCGCCTACCGGGCCCTGAAGACGGCGGTGGAGCGGGGAGAGATCAGCCCGGAGCGGCTCGATCAGTCCGTCCTGCGGATCCTGCGGCTCAAGGAGCGCCTGGGCCAGCTGTGAGGGCGCAGCGCCGCCCCTGCCGCTCAGGTGAACGGGGCCGGGATGGCGTGGGTGGCGAGCCTGATCGCCCACAGCGCCAGCAGCAGCCCGCCGTTGACGAGCTGCAGGGCGCCGGCCCGGCGGCGTAGCAGCGCCGGCACCGGGTTGGGGGCGCCCGATCGGCGCCGTCGCAGCGCCAGCAGGGCCCAGGCCAGGCCGGCGACCGCCACCTGTCCCACGATCAGGAGCAGGAACGGGTGTAGGTGCCAGCTGCCGGCGAGGTCGCCCCGGGCCAGCCGGCCCACAGCCCGGGTCATGCCGCACGCAGGGCAGTACCCGCCGGTGGCGAGCCGGAACGGGCACAGCACCGGGCCGTGCTCGCCCGAGGCCAACAACCCGGCGCCCAGCGCGGCGACCCCGGTGACGGCCAAGGCGGTGGCCCGGGGTGGGAGGAGAGTGAGGCGGACCGTGCTCACAGGTTGGCCGATCGGGTCTTCGAGATCAGGAACACCCAGGCCACGATAGTGATGAGCATGATGGCGGTGCCGAGCAGGCCGAGCCCGAACGCCTTCTCCGCCCTCGACCGGTGGGCGGCGTCGGTGTCTCCCCGGTTCATGGCGTCGAGATCGGCCCGGGCCAGGAGCATCCCCACCACCGACGGCACCCCGCAGCACAACAGCCCCACGGTGGACAGGAACAGGGCCAGCCCGGCGGTGCTGGGCCGCATGGCCGACGGGGCGGGTGGCGCTTCGATGGGGGCCAGTAGCGCCGGGTCGATGCCAGGGGGGAGCTCGGACCACGACGGGTCGGGGGCCGCCGCCCCCCACGTTGCCGGTTCGCCCGGCCCGGTGGCGGTGGGCGTGGGGGCCTGCAACCGCCAGTCGCCAGGGGGGAGAGCGGCACCCCACGGGTGGGAGTCGGGGTTCCACTGGATTGGGGGGCGGGGCACGCCGCCGCCGGGCATCCGGTCGGCCCATCCATCGGGGATGGGCGGTGGGGGCCCGCCACCTGGTTGTTGATCAGTCATGGGTTCAGCAACCGCTCCCGCAGCCGGCGACCTGCGTCCGGCACCCCCGCCGCCCCTTCGAGGTACCCCTCGACGGAGCTGTGGAGCTGCCGCAACCATGGTATCGCAGCGGCCACGGCCGGTTCCGGTGCGGAGAGGGCGGCACTGCTGCCGGCCCGGCTCAGCTGGTGGTTGACTGGGCGGCGGAAGATGACGTGGACGCCGGGGCGGACGTCGTGGATGACGAGCTGGTGGTGCTCGACGAGCTGGTGGTGCTCTTCGCCGTGGACGTGGTGGTACTGCCGGCGGTGGTGGCGGTGGAACTCGAGCTGGAGGAGGAGCTGCTGGCGCCCGAGGTGGTGCTCGTGCTCGACGAGACGGAGCTGGCCGTGGTGGTGGCGATCGAGGTGGTGGTTTCGGCCACGGTGGACGACGGGGCGGCGAGCGTGGTGTCGGTGCTCGGGGGCACAGACTCGGGGGGCTCGGTGACCGCCGCCGACTTGGGCGACAGACTCTGAGCCTTGGCCTTGGAGTCGCCCTCGGCGACCTTGATCCCGCCGAGGCCGGCGGGGCGACCGTCGAGGTTCTGGCCGTCCATATCGGTGCCGACGTTGTCGTCGTACCCGAGCGCCTGACTCTGGCCGGCTTCACCTACGGCGTAGGAGTCAACCTGATCGTTGCCCAGGGCCTGCATGGCCAGGGGCGCGCCGACCGCCAGTGCTGTCACCGTTGACAACGTGAGGGCGAGTAGGAAGCGGGGGCGAACCGGGGCTTCACGTCGGTAGTGGAGGGCCATCGGAGTGGTCTGCGTAGAGCATCACGCGCCGGTAGACACTGTTACGTTACCGTTGCGCTTGATCCTTTCTATCCGATGAGGGACCGTTCGTGACAGCCCGGGGGATGATTGACCCACGGTTCCGTAGCACGATGCTCGTGGTGCATTCTCCGTGTCTGTCGGATTGTCATCACGGGGTGCCGAGGAGGCGGCGATAGGCATCGGCGGCCCGGTCGAGTTCACTGATCTCGACCCATTCCACCGCCTTGTGGGCCTGGTCGATCGAGCCCGGACCGAACACCACGATCTCGGAGGCGATGGGGCGGTAGACCAGGGCGTTACTGCCATAGGTGGCGGTGGCCGGCCCGGTTCCGGTGAGGTGGCACAGATCGGTGACGAGGGGGGCGGCCGGGTCCTCGTAGAAGGCGCTGCTGCACCGGCCGTTGGCCAACGCCACCTCCACCTCGCAGTCTCCCGCCGCCCCCTCGATCACGGCCCGGAGGCGGGCGTACTCGGCCTCGGGATCCTCGCCCGGGGCCACCCGGCGGCCAGCGTAGAGCGTGCAGTGATCGGGGATGATGTTGCGGGCCAGCCCGCCGCCGATCTCGGTGACGGCGAGCGAGCCCGGCCCCACCGCAGTGGTGGCCGGGCCGGCGGCCAGGATGTCCTGCTCGGCCTGGAGGGCGACGATGATCCGGGCGGCGGCGACGATGGCGTTGCGGCCGAGATGGGGCTTCGACGAGTGGGCGGCCTCGCCTCGTACCGTGATCTCCATGCCCATGCCGCCGGGGTGGCCGTGCACCGGGGCGCACAGCGTGGGCTCGGCCACGATGACCCGGTCGAAGTGGCGGCGGGAACGTTCGGCCCAGTCCCGCATGCGGTAGGCGCCGGCCAACCCCCCGGCCTCCTCGCTGACCGTGCCGATGAGGTGCACGTCGGCGGTCAGGGCCCCGCTCCGGCTGAGCTCGGCCAGCACCGGGAGCACGACGGCCAGCGTGGCCTTGGTGTCGACCGAGCCCCGGCCGAACACCTTGCCGTCGCTCACCTCGGCGGCGAAGGGATCGATCGTCATGTGCTCCACGCCGACGGTGTCGAGGTGGACGTCGACGCACACCGTCGGGCCGCCGCCCGAGCCGGGGAAGTGGGCGTACACGTTGGGCCGCCCCGGCTCCACCTCGTCCACCATCACCTCGGCGGCTCCGGCCTGTTCGGCTCGTTCAGCCAGCCAGGCGGCGATGGCCGCCTCCCCGCCGGGGCCCGAACGGGGCCCGGCCTGTTGTGGATTGACGCTGTTGATGCCGATCAACTCGGCCAGGAGGTCGATCCGTTCTATTGCCGCATGATCAGTCCCCGTCATGACTGAACAGTAGGGCATCTGGGTGTCGGGTGTGAGGCTGGCGCCTGGCGAGGTTCTTTCGGCCCCGGCCCCCGTCCCCGCCCCGGTGCGGGGTACCCTCGCCCCCGTGACCACCAAGGCCGAGTGGCGGACCCGGGCCAAGCGGGCCCGGAGCGCCCTGCCCCTGGACGATCCCCGCCACGTCGAGGGGTTGGCCCAGTTCCTGTCGGGCCCGGGGCGGAGTGCCGGCTGGGTGGTCGGCTACCGGTCCATGGCCGGCGAGGTGGCGCTCGACCGCCTGCTGGCCCGGCCCGAGCTGGGCCCGTTCGCCCTGGTGCGCACGCCCGACGCCGGCCTCGACCTCACGGTGCACCCGGCCCACTCGGCCACCGAGCACCACCGGTACGGCTTCGACCAACCGGCTGCCGGCAGCCCGGTGGTGGCCGACGCCGAGATCGCAGTGGTGCTCGTGCCCGGCCTCGCCTTCGACCGCCGGGGGGCCCGCCTGGGCCACGGCAAGGGGTACTACGACCGGTTCCTCGACCGCCTGGCTGTCATCGGGCGGGCCCGGTTCGTCGGAGTGACCGGCGGTTACGTGGTGGCTGAGCTACCCACCGAGCCCCACGACGTGCTCATGACCCACCTGGCCGGCACGTTCGGCGTCGTGCCCGTGCCCCTGCCCGAACCCGCCGGTTGAAGGCGGGCCCGGGCCGGGACGAGACGGTCGGTCCGGATTCTACTGGCCGGTGAACTGGGGCGGCCGGCGCTCGGCCATGGCCTTGACGCCCTCGCGCCAGTCGGCCGTCTTGGTGAGCCGGTCCTGCTCGGCCTTCTCATGGTCGGTGGCGCCCCGGATGGCGGCGGCCAGGTGGCCCCGCATGGTCTGGCGGATGGAGTCGAGGGCCAGGGGAGCGGAGCTGGCGATCTCCGACGCGAGCTCGATGGCGGCGTCGCGGATGTGGTCGTCGCTCTCCACGTAACGGTCGATGAGGCCGATCTCGAAGGCCCGCTTCCCGTCGATGCGGCGACCGGTGTAGAGGAGGTCGAGCGCGTGCTGGTTGCCCACGATGTTGGGCAGCGACACCGACAGGCCGAAGCCCTGGTGGAAGCCGAGCTTGGCGAAGTTGGCGGTGAACCGGGAGCCGGGGCCGCCCACACGGAAGTCGGGCATGCAGGCCAGGCCGAGGCCACCGCCCACGGCGGCGCCGACGATGGCGGCCACCGACGGGGTCTTGGCGCTGTAGAGCCGGAAGGCCTCGTCGTAGATGTGGCGGCCCGAGGGGGCGCCGGCCGAGGTGGTGCGGGGGTTGGCTGGCTGGAACTCGGCGCCGGCGCAGAAGTTCTTGCCCTCGGCGCACAGCACCATGGCCCGGGCCTCCGGGTGATGATCGACGTGGTCGAAGGCGTCGGCGATGCTGCCCAGCATCTCGAGGCTGAAGAAGTTGTTGGGCGGACGGTGGATCTCCACCACCGCCACGTGGCTCGCCGCGTCTACCTCGACCGTGATCTCTCCAAAGGTTTCCATCCCGCCGACCTTACGAGTTCCCCATCCTGGGAGCCAGGCAACGCGCCGCCGGGGGCGCAGGCCCCCTGACGGCAGGGTCGGCGGGATGGAGCGTCGCTACTACCGCTGGGCGGCTTCGAGGTCGGCCAGGACCTCGGTGGCGTGGCCGGCGGGGTCGGTCACCTCGTAGCCCTTCACGATCGTCCCCTCGGGATCGATCAGGTAGCTCACCCTCTGGGAGAAGTTGGCGAACTTGTCTCCCGGGTCCCGGGTGGCTTCGTAGGCCGTGCCCACGGCCTTGTCGGTGTCGCACAGCAGGGCGAACGGGAAGTCGAACTTGTCGCGGAAGGCCTTGTTGTCGGCCGGTGAGTCGAACGAGATGCCGACGACGGTGCAGTTCAGATCGGCGAAGCGCTGGGCCTGGTCACGCAGGCCCTGTCCCTGAAGCGTTCAACCGGGTGTGTCGGCCTTGGGATACCACCACAGCAGTACCCAGTGGCCCCGCTCCGACGACAGCGTGAACGGCTGCCCGTCGTGGTCGGCGACCGTGAAGTCGGGGGCAGGGGTGCCCGATGCCAGCATGCGCAATCTCCTTGCGATGGCCGCCGGCGATGTTGGAGACAGGGCCCTCGGCGGCCAGGATGGGACCCATGTCTGATGTGACGGTAGCCCCCACGCTGCCCGACAGCGATCGGGTCCTCGACGACGGCGGAGACCACGACCGGTTCTCCCATTACGTCCGCAAGAGCAAGATCGTGTCATCGGCCGTGGAGGGCACGCCGGTGATCGCCCTGTGCGGCAAGAAGTGGGTGCCCTCCCGGAACCCCGAGCGCTATCCGGTGTGCCCGGCCTGCAAGGAGATCTACGAGCAGCTCCGGGACTGAGGTGGCGGTCGAGACCGTACCGGGTGCCGGGGCCGGCGGCCCCCGCTCCCGGCTCATCGTCGATTGCGACCCCGGGCTCGATGACGCCGCCGCCCTGGTACTGGCCCACCACTTCGCCGACCTGGTGGCGATCACCACGGTGGGCGGCAACGCCCCTCTCTCCGAGGTCACGACGAACGCCCTGGTGACGGCCCAGGTGTTCGGCATCGACGCCGAGGTCCATCCCGGGGCGGCTCGGCCGCTGGTGGCCGAGCCCCGCCACGCCGCCGAGATCCACGGGGCGTCGGGTTTCGAGGGCGCCACCGTGCCCCCGCTCACGCGCACCGCCTCCGAGGTGGGGGCGGTCGAGGTGTTGATCGAGACGATCCGGGCCGTCGAGGGCCTGTGGCTGGTGCCGATGGGCCCGCTCACCAACGTGGCGTTGGCCCTGCGCCAGGCCCCCGACCTGGCCCGCCGGTTGGCTGGGATCAGCTTCATGGGCGGCTCGGCCGGCGCCGGCAACCACGGGCCGGTGGTGGAATTCAACATCATGGTCGATCCCGAGGCGGCGGCCGTGGTGCTCGGCTCCGGGGCCCGGATCCTGATGGCCGGGCTCGATCTCACCCGCCAGTTCGTGGTGGACGACGGCCTGGCCGACTCCCTTCGGGCCATCGCCAACCCGGGCGGTGCGATGCTGGCCGACCTCGTGGTGGGCTACCTCGACCGGGTGGAGGCGGTGCGTGGGGCCCGGGGCGGTGGACTGCACGATCCGTGCGCCGTGCTGGCCGTCACCCACCCTGGCCTCGTGGCCCACACCCGCCGCCAGGTGGGGGTGGAGCTCACCGGCACGCTGACCCGGGGGATGACGGTGGTCGACCAGCGCCTGCCCCCCGGGATGGACGACCCCGACGGCAACGTGTGGCACGGCCACACGCTCGACCACGGCGCCGCCCTCGACGCCCTGCTGACGGCCGTCGCCGCCTGCGGTTGATGCGATCCCGTGTCCCTGGCCGTCACCGACGGCGGGGGAGGCCAGACCGCGGATTCAGCTGTCGAAGCCGTTGGGGTGGCGGGACTGCCAGCGCCAGGCGTCGGCCAGCATCACCTCGAGGCTGCGGTCGGCCCGCCACTCCAGGTCGCGGATCGCCTTGGACGGGTCGGCCAGAGAGGTGGCGATGTCGCCCGGGCGGCGGTCGACCACCTCGTAGGAGACGGCCTTGCCGCTCACGTTCTCGGTCGTCTTGATCACGTCGAACACCGAGGCGCCCACACCGGTG
Organism: uncultured Actinomycetes bacterium; assembly: GCA_902826025.1. GTDB lineage: Bacteria > Actinomycetota > Acidimicrobiia > Acidimicrobiales > SZUA-35 > CADEDH01. The sequence continues at coordinate 97,202 of CADEDH010000003.1, read as the reverse complement.
CCCAGATTGAACACGTCACAGCCGGCGTCGATGTGTTCCAGCGCCGCCAGGTGCCCCTCGGCCAGGTCGAGCACGTGGATGTAGTCGCGCACACCGCTGCCGTCGGGCGTGTCCCAGTCAGCCCCGAACACCCGGAGCTGGTCGCGGCGGCCGACCGCTACCTGCATCACGAACGGCACCAGGTTGTTGGGGACGCCCCGGGGGTCCTCCCCCAGGTCGCCGCTGGGATGGGCGCCCACCGGGTTGAAGTACCGCAACAGGCTGATCCGCCACCGGGGGTCGGCGGCCGCCACGTCCCGGCAGATGTCCTCGATCATGAGCTTGGTGCGGCCGTAGGGGTTGGTCGGTCCGGTGGCCGCGCCCTCGGGGATCGGCAGTTGCTCGGGGTCGCCGTAGACCGTGGCCGACGACGAGAACACGAGGTCGAACACCTCATGGCGGGCCATCAGGTCCAGGAGGTTGAACGTGGAGAGCAGGTTGGTGCGGTAGTAGCGCAGCGGCTCGGCCACCGATTCGCCCACGGCCTTGAGCCCGGCGAAGTGGATCACGGCCTCGATGGCGTGCCGTTCGAACACGCCACCCAACGCCTCGATGTCGGTCAGGTCGACCTGCTCGAAGCTCGGCTGGCAGCCGGTGAGGCGGGCGATGGCGTCGACCGCGGCGGCCGAGGAGTTCGACAGGTCGTCGGCCACCACCACCTCGAAGCCCCGCTCCAGCAGCCGGACGCAGGTGTGGCTGCCTATGTAGCCGGCGCCGCCGGTCACGAGGATGGTTCCAGGCATGTCGCTCCTATCGGCCGCCGGAAGGCCTGATCGAGCACGGGAAGCACGTGCATCGACGTCGTCTCTCCATCCACGGTAGGTCGGCCCGCCGGGATCTGGCTGGGTGATTGCTGTGTCCTTGCCGGGACGATCCCCGCGACCCGCCGGGTTTGGCTCTAGGCTGATCGGCGCTTCGCATGCCGGGTGCCAACCCCGGTGAGCCGGCGTGACCCGGTCGTACGCTGCATGACGGCGTTTGTCGATCGGGACTCGCTAGGCTCCGGCAGGGCATATCTGACGAGGGAGAACTCAGGTGACCGACAGCTCATCTTCACAGCCTCCGGGTTGGTACTACGCCCAGGGTGACCCGGTGGGTACCCAGCGGTACTGGGATGGCACGCAGTGGGTTGGCGGGCCCCAGGCCGTGGCCGGCGCGGTGGCCCAGGGGGGCTACGGCGGTGCGTCGATGGGGGCCGGCGCCGCCGCCAACTACGGCAGCCGCGTCATCGCTCTGCTCATCGACGGGGGCATCGGCCTCGCGGTTTTCGTGGTGGGCTTGATCCTGGCCTTCGTCTTCGGTGCCATCAGCGACGCCCTCGGTGGGATCATGCTGCTCGTGGCCTACCTGGCGCTCTTCGCTTACTCCATCTGGAACCTCGTGATCCGCCAGGGCCAGACCGGCCAGTCGATCGGGAAGGCCCAGCAGAACATCAAGCTCGTTGCCGACGCCACCCACCAGCCGGTCGGTGCTGGCATGGCCTTCGCTCGTGCCCTGCTGGGTAGCATTATCAACTGGGCCTGTTACATCGACTATCTCTGGCCTCTGTGGGACCAGGACAAGAAGCGGCTCAGCGACAAGATCCTGAACTTCAGCGTCGTCCAGGCCTGAGTTCTGGGTACCGGGTACCCGACGGGCGCCGACAGCCCGCCGGGTACCGCCCTCGTCTCCGGGCGTAGGGATCGAAAGGACGGGGTCGATGTCGGAGTCGCAGACCCAGCCGGCGGGCTGGTACCACGCCCAGGGCGATCCACCCGGCACCCAGCGCTACTGGGACGGGACGCAATGGCAGGGTGAAGCGGAGCCGCTGCCGGACGCAGTCGAGCCCATCGGGGGTCTGAACCTGGCCGAGCCGGTGAATCGGATCGGGGCCCGGGTGATCGACGGCATCGTCTGGATCGTGCTGCTGCTGGTCGTGGCATATCTCGTCACCGGCACCTCGGGGATCGGGCTGCGGGCCGACGGTGTGTCCTACACCGCCCATCTGATCGCCACCGTGATCGGCACGGCCCTGGTGGTGGCGTACGAGGTGTTGATGGTCCTCGCCCGGCAGGCCACGCTGGGCAAGGTGGCGCTCGGGTTGAAGGTGGCCCGGCAGGACGGTTCGGCTCCCGGCCGCAACGAGGCCCTTCTCCGGGTGGTGCCGTTCGCCCTTCCCCAGCTTCTGGCTGCGCTGGCCGGCGGGCTGGGCTGGCTGTTCGTGGTTGTTTCCCTGCTGATCGGGATAGGTAGCGTTGTGTTGCTGTTCATCGATCCTCGCCGTCAAGCCCTGTGGGACAAGCTGGCCCGGACCGTCGTGGTGGGCCTTCCGTGACCCGCCGTTCGACGTCCGGGCGTACGACACCCCGGGGCGCGGCGACGGCCCGGGACGACGAGTCTTCGCTGGTCAGCCTGCGTCATCGTCAGCCCCTGGCCTTCTGGATGGCCGTGATCGGGGCTCTCGCCGTGATCCTGGCCACATTTGGGTCGCTCCTGAGTGCGTTCGCGTGAAGGTTGAGCCATCATGGAAGCGGAGGCCTTCGGGGCAGTGCGGCGCGAGCTGTGCAGTCTGGAGGGGCAAGCTCGCCAGTGGTGGCGGGCGGAGACTGGCACGAGGAGATTGATGACCACCTTCAAGGCTGGCGATCGCGTTGTCTACCCCCACCACGGGGCTGCCATCATCGAGAAGACCGAGATGGTGGAGCTCAACGGCGAGAAGAGGAAGTACTTCGTGCTGAAGACCGCGCACGACGATCTCACCGTCCGGGTTCCGGTGGACAAGGTCGACGAGGTGGGCATGCGGCCCCCGATCAGCCTGGAGGACGTGGAGGACCTGTTCGTGCTCCTGTCCAAGAAGGACGTACGGGAGCCGGCCAACTGGAGCCGCCGGTTCAAGAATCACCAGGAGAAGCTGAAGTCGGGCGACGTCTACCAGGTGGCCGAGGTGGTCCGGAACCTGGCGTTGCGGGAGAAGGCCAAGGGCCTGTCCGCCGGCGAGAAGAACATGTACACCAAGGCGCGCAAGGTGCTGGTGTCGGAGCTGTCGTTCGCCCTCGACGTGAGCGAGGAAGCGGCGATGGACCAGGTGGAAGAGCAACTGATCTAGGCGTCGCCTGCGGCGAGACTAGCGCAGCCCCAGCAGCTCCAGCATGGTCTGGGGGACCGTCGGGTCGCCGGCGGCCAGGCGCCCCGCCCGTTCGGTGTTGACGGGATCGAACCGGCGGTCGGTCCAATGGTCCCATGGGCCCGGCGGCAGCGCCGCGCCCGAGGTCGTGGCGGCACAAGCCCGTAGGTAGGCGGCCTGGTCGGCCAGGTCGGCGGTGCCGCCCGGCGGGCCGTGGCCGGGCACCACCGTGGTAGCGCCCAGGCCGGCCAGCGCGTCGAGCGACTCGGCCCAGGCCAGGGGATCGCCGTCGAAGGCCAGCGGCGTCACCCCGAAGCTGGCCAGGGCGCCGGCGAACACCACACCGGCGGCCGGCACCACCGCCACCAGGTTGGCCGGTCCCTCGCCGGGGAGGCACACCAGCTCCACCGCCGGGGTGAGCCAGGCCGACTCCGACACCGTGTGGGTGACGGGGCGGGTGACGAACTCGTCGTGGTAGGCAGCGGCGAGCTCAGGAAGCAGGCGGCGGAAGACCTCAGGGTTGGCCGGCTCGTCGAGCTGGTCGCTCACCTGGTCGGTTCCGTAGTAGGCGGCGGGCCAGAACGCCGTGCCGCCACCGGTGAACGCCACCCGGCTGGAGCTGAGCAGCACCCGCTTGATCGGCAGGCCCAGATCGACCGTCAGGGCCTCCATGGCCGCCCGGGCCTCGGCCCCCCGCTGGGGAGTGGCCGCCGTGTCGATGACGGTGAGGCCGTCGGCGTCGACCACCAGGCCCACGTTGGAGTGGCCGAAGCTGGGCTCGGGGTCGATCCAGGCGAACACCCCCCGGCCCAGCTCCACCTGGTAGAGCGCGTCGGTGTAGAGCGGCCCGTCCCGGTCCCGTCCCCGGCGGCCCCGGCCGCCGCCCAGCCTCACGCCGAGGCCGGCTCGGCGGCGCGCAGTGAGGCCACGGCGGCGTCGACGGCCTCGGCCGTGATGGCCACGAGTTGCTCCAGCTCGCCGTCGGTGATGGTGAAGGCCGGACCGAACAGGATGCCGTCGGGCACGGCGGCCGAGCCGGCGGGATAGATCCAGCAGTTGCGCTCCAGCGCCTCGCTCACGATCTTGGGGCTGAGGCGGCCGCCGAAGGTGGCGCCGGTGGAGCGGTCGGCTACCAGCTCGAGGCCCATGAGCAGGCCTCGGCCTCGGATGTCGGCCACGTTGGGATGGTCGCCCAGGGCCTCGGTGAGCAGCGCCCGGAGCCGGTCGCCCTGAACGGCGGCCCGGGCCACCAGGTCTTCGTCTTCCATGACCCGGAGCACGCGGTCGGCGATGGCGCACATGATGTCGGACCCGCTGAACGTGAAGTACATCACGCTCTGGTTGGCTTCGGCGATGGGGGCCACCACTGCCTCGGTGGCGAACACCCCGCCCATCGGCACATAGCCGCCACCCAGGCCCTTGCCTCCCACGAGCAGGTCGGGCACCACCCCGGCGTGGTCGATCCCGAAGTTGGCCCCGGTGCGGCCGAACCCGGCCATCACCTCGTCGCTGATGAGCAGGATGCCATGGTCGTCGCAGATGCTACGCAGGCCGGGCAGGTAGTCGTCGGGTGGCACCAGGGCGGCCCCCGAAGCGCCCGACACCGGTTCGGCGATGATGGCGGCGATCGTGCCCGGGTCCTCGGTCTCCACCAGCTTGCGCACGGCCTCGGCGTCGAGGGCGTCGGCCTTTGGCCAGTCGGCCAGCATCGGCTCCAAACCGGCCCGGCGGCGGTCGTGGTTGGCCACGGCCAGGCTGGCCAGGGTGGCGCCGTGGTAGCTGATCGAGCGGCCGATGATCTTGGTGCGGTTGACGTCGCCCCGGCACACGTGGTGCTGGCGGGCGATCCGCAGCGCCGAGTCGACCGACTCCGAGCCGCCGGCCACGAACAGACACCGGGTCATGCCCTCGGGCAGCCACTTGCCCACCAGGCGCTCGATCAGCCGGACCCGGGGCTCGGTGGCGAACGGGGGCACCGTGTAGGCGTAGCCCTGGAGCACCTCGGCGGCGGCCGCCCCCGGCTCGGGCCGGCCCCAGCCGATGTTGGCCACCACGGCTCCGCCGGCCCCGTCGAGGATGCGCCGGCCGTCGTCGGTGTGGAGCCAGACGCCCTCACCCCCCACCACGGTCAGGGGCACGGGGCCGGGGACGAAGGGGTAGCGCGACAACCGGGCTGCATCCATGGCCTCCAGGCTAGGCGCCGGAGGCGCCTGGAGGGGTTGGGGCCCGCCCCGAACAGCTAATGTCGGGCGGAGTAGTCCTGGATGGGGGGAAACGCCATGAC